>NZ_NAAI01000001.1 GCF_018155095.1 Bartonella queenslandensis
ACTATTAGTCAATTTATGCTCAAAGAGGTGAACACATCTTATATACGCTGCTTCTCAAATAATATGATTCCAGCTCAAGAACTCATCATCAAAAATTGCGACCTTATAAGAGAGAAAAATAAAGACTCATTAAAGAGGCTTTAAACAACCTTTGAAGCCCCTTTGAGAACCCCTTAAAAACCCTTCGAAAAAAAATAAATTGATGCAAAACCTGCTGTCAAATTATGCAAAACCTGGTGGCAAGCTACAATTGCGAACAGCGAAAAAGCCCGCAAATATTGGGCTCTGGCGGCTAGGGCAATTTTTCACATAGAAGGGTTTGTTTGGTGTCAATGGCGGAGAGAGAGGGATTCGAACCCTCGATATGGTTTCCCATATACACGCGTTCCAGGCGTGCGCCTTCAACCACTCGGCCACCTCTCCAGAGGTTTGCACACTATACCCAGAAAGAAATAACGTGCAAGCTTAAATTATACATTCAAAATTCAAAAACAAATTCATTGATTAAAATAAAAGCTGAGACCTGTTGAATAACAAGCACATCCTTTCTTTTTAAGAAAAAACTTTTTCCGTGGATAGTTATGTATCATGCAAGCATGGAAATAAAAAGCTTATCCACAACCATAAACTTTTATGCTTACTTACGCACCTTCTGCTTTATGAAGAAACATTGCTCTTAAAATTGGCATACGATCTACGTTTTTTTCACAATGAAATAATTAAGCATCTCTCTCTTATCAACATTGATTGCCCCAATAATAAATAGAATAATAACGATATGAATTTCTTATATTTCTAATATTAAAATTGCTCCCTTGAGATGAGGGCTATCTGTTTGTTACTTTTATATTTTATTTCATAGGCAACATATTAATTTATAGTGATAAATTAATATGTTGTCTATAATCGCTCTAAAAGACAATGGTCCACAATACTAAAGATCTAAAATTGTGCACAATGAGCACATCCTTTTATCTTAAATTCTTTACCACTGGATATCCTTGCTTAGAGCGCGTACAGCGCCTGCAGTTTCACATTGCAATGCTTGTTTTGCTAAAATTTTCATATCCTCAAAACTATGTGCCTGTAAGCATGTTTTTACGGAAGAAATATCACTGGATATCATGGAAAGCTCGTTAATTCCCAATCCAGCTAAAATCATCGCACTGAAGGGATCTCCAGCCATACCACCACATACACTAACCCAACGCTCATGTTGTGCTGCTCCCTGAATAGTCTGATAAATCATACGCAAAACTGCTGGATCAAGGCTATCGGCTTCAGATACAAGGTACGGATTTTGCCGATCAACGGCCATTGTATATTGGGTTAAATCGTTGGTTCCAATTGAGAAAAAGTCAACATGAGCACTCAACACATCTGCCATAATGGCTGCTGCTGGAACTTCAATCATAATACCAAGTTTTAATTTTGGTGCACCAATATCGTTGCGGATTTCTTCTGCAATCTTTTTTATGGAAACAATTTCTGAAACAGACATCACCATTGGAAACACAATCCATAGATCTCCAGCCTCTTTTGCTGCTCGATACAAAGCACGTAATTGGGGTACCAAAAGATCACGGCGACGTAACAAAAGCCGTGTTCCTCGAACACCTAAAAAAGGATTGTCTTCTTTGGATAAATGTAAATGTGTAACCTGTTTATCCCCACCAATATCAAGCGCACGAATAATTAATGGCTTATCTCCTACAGCTGTAATCATCGCCCGATATATATCAAATTGTACCTCTTCATCTGGAATATGTGGATTCTCTAAAAACAAAAATTCCGTACGCATGAGTCCAATGCCTTCAGCTCCCAAACCAAACGCAACAGGAACCTGATTTGCATAGTTAACATTAGCCATGATACGAATTCTTTGACCATCTATCGTTTGCGCTGGTACTCTACATGTACTTATCTCACTGGCACGTTTTTGTGCAACAATATCAATTTGCCTTTGAACATCTTCAATATCTTCAAATGTAGGATCAAGGTAAATGAACCCATTATCGCCATCAATAATAGCCTGAATACCAGACTGCACTGCTAAAATATCAGCGCCTGCTGCAACAATCATCGGAATATCAAGACTATGCGCCAAAATAGCTGTATGAGAGAGTGGACCTCCCCATGCCGTTGCTAATCCTTTTACTTTTGTGCAATCAAGCTGTGCGACATCAGAAGGAGAAAGATCATTTGTAACCAGAATTACACCATGTGGAATATCATTTAAAAAGAATGATCTATAGGATGGATTTATTTCACCTAAAACACGACGACCAACATCAAGTAAATTAACAGCACGTGCTGCTAACAAAGGATTATCTGCCTTAGAAAACATATCTGAAAATTGCCGAACTGCTCTATCCCAAGACCAAGCCACACCATGACCTTCTGCTATAAAACGATAAGCTTGAGTTATTAAATTTTCATCTTCAAGCAAAACCATTTGCGCCGAAAAAATCGCAGCAGAATCCGCTCCCATACGTACTGTAATATCAGAAATCACTGATTCCATTTTTTGTTTTGTTTTTGAGAGAGCATTTTCAAGACATGTTGCACCAGTCGCAAAATCAGTTGGCTGATCTATTATGGAAATATCATTTTGCCTTAAAACAAAAATCTTACCAAACGCTAATCCTGAATTTGCTCCAACACCAGAAATACCTTTTTGCATAGAACGTGGATACCAACCATGAAAAGTCTTTGTTTGAGATTCCGCTTCTCTCATCATGCCTTTTTCACTGATGCTCACCTTTTTTACAATAGAAATCGCCTCCTTAAGAAGTTGTACTCCTTCTACAGCATCTGTAGAAAAAATCAGGACATCACCGTTTTTTACCCCTAATTGCAATAAACCAACCAGATTTTTCATTTCAACAGCATATTGACCATGGCGAACTCTGATAGAGTTCTGGACCTTTTTGGCAAAATCAACCCAAAGAGAAGCTGGTCGTGCATGAAGGCCACTTGGATAATCTAAAGTCCATTCCTGACACACCGAAAGATCACCCATAAAAGTTTTTTCTATCTTCATTGCTTGATCAAACAGAGTTGTAACAATTTGTTGTTTGTCTGTAGTTGTTGCAAGTATTTCAAGCTGTTTTTTATCAAATAAAAGAGATGTCAATTTTTTACAAATTTCTCTATAGCGATCTGGAGATGCTGCAATGGCAATAATCAAATGTGCTTTCTTTCCATCCAACCATTCAACACCAGCAGGGACCTGTATAACAGCAACAGCATCCTTGATAATTAAATCACGATTTTCAACCATCCCATGAGGAATGGCGATACCATTCCCCAACCAAGTATTGGTTATTTCTTCACGTGCGAGCATGCTTTCCAGATAACATTTGTCAACTGCACCGACTTGCACAAGTAATTCAGCAGCAGCATAGATCGCATCATTTTTATGATCAAAAGCAGCTGCAAGTTGTACAGATCTTATAGACAAGATTTCACTCTCGATAAAATCTACATTCATTGCTTCTACTTTCTCACATCTCATTATGAATTCAAATTGCCCCACATTTGAATAAGAATATCTCTGGTAAATTCCTTTTCAAAAGCTGCATTTCCCAAAGTACAAGCGAAACAACACAACTATTCTCTTTTATTTTACGCAATACAGCCAAGTTAGGTACTTAAATACCTCAATATAACCGATAAAACAAATTGGATATCATTTCAGCGGGTTACTTAAAATCATCATAAGAAACTCTTACTCTAGAAACTCTTACTCTTTAATTTACCAAGACAAAACCGTGATTTATAAAGCCTCAATTACCTGAAAAACTCTGTCTAAAATGCTCCCACTATCTCACGTTATTCAGCCATAACTTGTCATTATTTTTTCTGCAAGAAAGCACTCTCTCTGATTCATCTGTTACTTTAATTAACACTTTACCCAACGGTCTTTCTTCTAAGCTCATTCTATAATTACAAATTGCTCCATGCAACTGACTATTTTAAAAACTCTGCGCAGTTCATTCTATGATATGAAACCCCTCAATGTGCAACATTGATATATTTTAAGCTATTCTTTTACTTCAATCAATATCGCAAGCACACAATGCCTTCCTCTACACATGTGCAAAATACATACATCCCTTACATGCCATACTCAACCACTAAAACCAAGAAAAAATCTAAAAACAACCTTACTTTTTAGAAAGTTTTACAAATGAGATAAATAAAACACAAAAATAAAAAAATACTTTTGAAAGTAGCTCATTGCACCTTGGTTATTCTTATATCTTTAAACACCGTCCTCCTTAAAAATATAATTTAATCCTCGATTTATCAAAATTCCTTAACGTACGTTACTTTCAAAGTCGTTTTTTTACGGCTATCTTGTGAATTTCTTAATCTATGTTCTTTCAAATGAATATCCCTACCTATCTACATCCCCATTAAAAAACATGGTAATTCATCGACACTATATATGCCGATAAAAAGATTTATCTTTATCAAAATTATCGTATGAATTTAAGTTATTTCATAATTTCTGAAAAGCAAATTTCCTCTCTTATAAAGAAATTACACGGTGCTTTTTCGTACATAAAAAGACCATAAGCTTTCCTCACTCTTATCATACCCAAATTTATCAATAAATTCCATCATAAAACAATATCTTGAATAAAAACAAAACACTGCACCCCCTCCTTTTTCTCATGGAGAAAAATCATTTCCTCAATTCTACACACTTTTGTGTTTTCCATATACCTTCTACATTTATTGTAATACCAATACAAAAAGAGAAAGATGACATCCTATCTTTCCCTTTTAATGCTTATAAAACTATAATTACAATTCAGCGAAATTCCTATTGATCGCTAGAGAATGCAACAGATTACTCTGCTGCTTCCAATATAGGAATAACTGAAACATAGGAACGGTTACCTGCTTTCCGTTGAAAAGAAACCTTCCCATTTGATAGCGCAAAAAGCGTATGATCTTTTCCAATGCCAACATTGTTGCCAGGATGCCAACGTGTACCACGCTGACGGATAATAATATTTCCAGCAATAACGGTTTCACCACCAAATTTTTTAACCCCTAGACGTTTTGATTCTGAATCGCGACCATTACGCGAGGAACCCCCAGCTTTTTTATGTGCCATAGACGCTCTCCTTTAATCTTTCTTATTCTTCGACGTTACAACCGTTTTCTTCTGCGATGTAGCCTTTTTTTCAGTCGTTTTTTTATCCGTCTTCTCAACAGAATCTGCTTCTTTTGTTTCCTTTGATACAGTTTCTTCCTTTTTCATGGGTTTCGCAGCCGCTTTTTTAGGCTTTGAACCCCCCATTAAAACTTCTAAAACACGCAGTGTTGTAAATTCTTGACGATGACCACGCGTGCGTTTAGAGTTTTGACGCCGACGCTTTTTAAATGCAATAACCTTGCGCCCACGTGTCTGTTCTAAAATCTCAGCCGTCACCAGTGCACCAGCAACAACAGGTGTACCAATAACTGCATTACCTTCTTGTCCAACCATCAATACGTCATTGAATTCAACAACATCACCCGCATTTCCACTCACTTTTTCAACTTTTACCACTTGGTTAGCAACAATGCGGTATTGCTTCCCACCGGTTTTAATGACTGCGAACATTTTTTATCCTTCCGTTCACTCCAGCTCTTATTTAATTTCTACCTTGAAATCAGGAAAAATAGGCTGCTTTTTATCAGTCGTAATAAATCTTAAAGAAAGATAAAACCTTCCTCAACACAAATATGCGCAGATTTCCCCACGCTTATATTCTGCCTATATGAAGGAATTTCTATTCTCTGTCAATAAAGTCTTATAAAAAAGAAAAAAAGGTTGTACCCAAAACAATTGAAGGTTATCTACCCTTTATACACTCAATAGTGCTGATTTTTGTTTCACTTTATTGGAGAGATGGCTGAGTGGTTGAAAGCACCGCACTCGAAATGCGGCATAGGGGCAACTCTATCGGGGGTTCAAATCCCTCTCTCTCCGCCATTCATTATAAAATCGATGGGTTATATAAAGATAAAGGTTCAAGGATTCTGCTTTCTTCGGTTTTGGTAATTTATTTTTATCTATCTTATGTTGCTAAGTGAGTTTTTCTGTACTATCTTGATGGCATGGTTTTATAAATTCAGCATTCTTTAGCTTTTTTGTTATTTTCAATTGATGTTCTCTCTATAGAAAATTGCTACGAATTATTCTTTCCAAAGTCGATAATTCTTCATCACTCTCGCCCCAAATTGCTATAATGGCTGGACAGGTGTTTAAATCGATTGTTAGGGGGAGGGGCTCATTTTCTTTAAAAAAGAGCATAAAATGAACGACATTTTCCCAAGAATGAAGCTTTTGCTGCCATAGATTAATGTCTTTTATGATATGACCGTTAATTTTATTGATAAGAAAGATAATACGCCCTTTTTTCTTAAAGCGACTTGGTGTTTGCGAAAACACTCCGGTAATAAGGTTAACGGCGCTTTCAAGTAAATCATTTTCATAGCAATGTGCAAACAAAGTGGGCGCAATTCCCCCGTGGAGGCGGGCTCCTACTTCGATCATCACTGGACCACGAGCGGTTTGCATTATTTCCATATGAGCAGGCCCATATTCAATCCCCACCGCGCGAATGCACTGTTTTGCATAAGAGATAAGAGCGGCATAAAGGGGATCTTGAGCATCAAGCACATCAAGCGATTCATAAACAAAGGCACTTCCATTATGGATACCCTTTTTATATCGCGATAAAGCGCATATCTTTATCGCCTCTCCATTTACAATGGCATCTACGATGTATTCCTCTCCCTCCAATCTTTCTTGGAGCAAATAAGCTTCGTTAGGGGTGCCAAAAATATTTTTCTGCGTCCAGTCGATTTCAGAAATCCACGCTGCCACTTCTTTACGGCTAGAGAAAAACAAAACACCATCGCTTCCTGCAGAATCGTTTGGCTTTACCACATAGCCACTAAGGCTTTCAAAATCATCGAGAGCACAATCACCTTTTGTAAGAATTTTTGATCGAATATGGGATAAACCGTTTTCACAAAGGCGCCTTTGCATTGCAGCCTTTTTTCGCCGCCAATCGGTAGTCAAGGGGTTATTTCCAGCACAACCATAATAAGCAGCCAATTGTTCTGCACAATAAATACTTCCCTCAGCACCTGCCACCACGGCTTTTATCGTGCCGATGGGAAAGCGCTGCTTTATTTCATCGACACGATGAAGTTTTGCTTCTACCATGCCTTTCCCCTGATAAGAGAGCATAAAGTGTGAAAAAGGAGCTGGTTGTGAGACAACGCCATAGCAAGCATAGCCTAATTTTTGTAAAGCAGGACTGTAAAGAGCACCCGTGGAGAAAGGGTCGATAATAAGAATGGATTTACTCATACTTTGGCCCGCTGTGATGAAAGAAAAAAAACATAAATAAAAATTATCAGCCCTATAAGGGGGAGAAGGTAAATGGCTGCTTGAGGCCCCATAAGGGCAGAGCTTGTAAAAAGACCAAGGATAACATAACCAGCTGATTGAGAGAGAGTATAAAGCATGCCACTATAGCTTCCCACCAGCTCTGCTTGAGTTTCTGTTCGGGTTGCTTCAATCATATGTTTGCGGGCGTTAATCCGCATGGTATTCATTGAAAAGCCAATAAAAAAGCAAAAAATCACAGCCAAATAAGGCGATTGTGTGGTGCTAAAAATAAGATCAGCTAAACCCAATATAAGAGCTGGAAGGATGAATTCAAAGCGTGGGATCTTGATAAAAGCAGCTAAAAAAGCCCCTACACCTGCAACTGCGCTGCACAGCCCATAATATTCAGAGCCAAAATTTTTCACACTCTGAAAAAGGATAGTTGCCAGTGTATTATAAGCACAAATGTGAAAGCCAATAAGGCCTATGCAAACGCATAAAAGTTTAAGCTCTAAGGAAAGCTCATCTGCCTGCGGTATAAGCATTGGCTCTTTATCGGTAACAGGCGGCAAGGCGTTTGTAGTGCTATCGGCACGATATTCATCGCGAAAAATGACATATCCGGCCACAAGGCTTACGATAATATCAAACACACAAATAGCTGCAATCAAACCATTATAGCCGATTTCAGCTGCTGCCCCTTGTGGGCTGGTTGCTTCTAAAAGATAACCACTCAATGCTGCTCCCAAAAAGGCACCAATTTGCACCACTGTTTGCATAATGCGGGAAGCCTTTTGAGCACTAATATGGCCACTAAGCGCGAGTTTAGTATTATAAGTCTCCAGCGTACTTAAGGTGATCAAAGAGAGATAACCAATAGAGATAGAGACCGCAATAAAACCAAAAGGAGAGTTGACATAATGAAAAAGAGTAATCAATAAAAGGAGGCTATAGATGATGATCCGTCTTTTGTATAAATCGACCAATCGCAACGAGGCTTTAATGTGCACAAGCCCACTTTTTTTCAAAAGATAGGGCGTAAGGGTTCCCAAAGCCATGGTTATGCCTAGAAAAACCGATGAGGATGTTATGCGATAAGCATTCCAAAGGTTACTTAAGAAGAGCACCATATCAGAAAGATAGAGCAGGACAACAAGTCCATAAAACCGAAACATCAATTGCTTACACCCCCCATGTTTGACTCTAAATCAACACTTTTTAAAATGTGCAGTATCGTAATCAGTGTATATGTTTACAAATAACTGGTGCACGTATTACTGGGCATGTCAAGTTCTTTCGATAGGAGCATGATATAAATTTGAATACTGACATTTACTGTGATGATAGCCCATTTTCATGAAATTGAGTAGCGGGAGGAGCTGGTATTTTTGCTGCGTTTTTTATGCAACATCTTGCTGATAAGAATTACTTTACTAGATGATGAGCACAGCGACGTCTGAGAGCTATATTGGGTATTTTTACGAGTGTCTCTGTTTAATTCAAGGTTGCGGGGTTTTATTGATCATTGCCGGGATAAGCTTGGGTTTTAGGAGGGCAATAACCCTTAATTATCGGACAGAAATTATTTTGATGGTCTCAGATTGAGGTGTGCTAGTACAGCTTTAAGGATTTTTTATACAACCAATTTGGGAGGGATAACTTCATTTATTAGGGGTATTATAATGCGTTGAAAGGTAATGGAGATATCCATAGATGTAAGATTATTTCATATAGATGTAGAGTTCACTTCGATACAAAAGTTCTAAATTTCCTCTCACTTCATATTGTTTTATGAGTGCAGTCAATTTCTGCAAATATTTTTCTCCATGGTTAGCAATAGCGCGTTGCGCTTGCGTTGAAGAGCGGCTCATGCCGATAAAAGATTCGGATGGGATTGTCATCGTCCAATTGTGTGTATGTAAAGCAACCTTTTCAGGATTTACTTCAAGACCATCACGCATCTCTTGTAAAAAATCAAAATTACGATAATAACGGGAATAGTTAGGGCTCATTTCCTCTAATAATGACTCATAAGCGGCTAGAAATTGACTATTTTGGAAATCACGATTGTTTTGAATAACCGCCATGACACCTCCAGTGCGAAGTTGGCTTGAGACAGCGTAAAGTAACTGAGGGCGATCCATCCACTGAAACGCTTGTGCTGCAATAACAAGATCAACCTTGCCGATTTGGGGCAAGAGGCTTTCAGCTTTGCCGTGGTACCATTGTACAAAAGGAAAATTGTTTTGTCCCTTCTTAATCATATCTGTTGATACATCGATAGCATGATAGTGGTGTTCATTTCCTAGAAGTGTGACAATTCCCTCTAATGCAATGCCTGTTCCCGCTCCAACATCCACGATGGACAAATGCTTTTTATCTTTAAAAGGAAGCAGCATGGTTTTAAATAAAGTGAGGGGATAGCGTGGACGATAGCGATCATAATCATCAGCCAATCCATCAAATTTTTCACTTTTTTGTTGAATGGTTTGTAGCATGTGGTGTTGTCCTCCTCGCGAAATTGCGCTGTACAAAAAGAAGCTTTCTTTTGTCCATTATGTTAAGTATAAATTTTAAAAGAAAGTTAAATGAGAGTTGCTCTTTGATCTATTCTATAGGGTTAATATTTATATTTCTGCCTCAAATGATGTATTTTAAAAATCAATTGTTTTTTGCGCAGGTCACTCCGCGATTCTACATATTCTTCTAAAAATTTATCTCACTTCTGGTGTGATTATCACTTAAATGCCTTTTATGAGCATAAAATTTATAACCTGCTTGTGGAAATAACCAATTTCAAATACTCTATCGTAAAAATGAGAGGACCTATTTGCTTTGTAACTGTACAGCCAAAACAGCTCATTTGTTTTACGCACTATGAGTGCTACTGGTGCCAATGTAACGCGCAATGAGAATAAAAGTATTTATGAATCTTCAATATGTTAAGATTATTTCATATGATTTTGAGAGCATATTCTTTTCATAAAAAAATGAATCACGCTCTAACAAAATGAGGAATTTTGTTTCTTTAAATTTAATCGACTAAAGTAAGAGCTAAATATATCTTTTAAATGTGGTTATACTGCATACTGAATGATATATGTATGAGGGAATGATTTATGTTCGTTGCAAATTTGAAAGAACGTGCTGCTCTATTCGAGAATAGAGCTTTTCTCTATTTTACCCTGAGCGGTTTGTTTGCTACGTTTGGAAACGGACTAAATTACATTGCATTATCATGGTTTGCTTATAATCAGACAAATTCAATTCGTGGTGTAGCGTTGATGATGCTTTTCCTTTGGGCACCTAGTATTATTTTTGCGCCTATTTTTGGCATATTGGCAGATAAATATAATCGTAAAATGCAGATTATTATTTCAAATCTTGTGAGAGGTTTGGTAATCGTGGGTTGGGTCATTCTTTGGCATTGGGGCATAGAAATTGATTTGATGATCTTATCTGCTCTTTTGGGTATTTTTATTTCTTTTTATATGCCATCAGCTATTCCTTTAATTCAAAGTATTGTTCCTAAAAAACAGCTCGTCAATGCAAATGCGACCATTGATATGGTTTATGAACTTGGCATGATCATAGGTATGGGCTTAAGTGGATTTATATTGTCCTACGCAGGAACAAAAGGAGCACTCCTCATAGGGGGCATATTTTTGATTATTGCTGGTTTTTTAAACCTTGTAATGAAGGTTCCTAAAACTAAAAGATATAAAAGCCAAGATCAGCAAAATTGGTGGGAAAGTTATATATCATCACTTCATTATTTTAAACAAAATCCAACTCTTTTTATGCCTTATATCAGCCAGATGATTATTATGACTCTTTTGATGACCATCCCGGTTATTCTTGTTCCTTATATACATGAGGTCTTGCATGCGGATAGCAGGATCTTTGCAATATTTGAGGTGCTTTATTCTATGGGTGTATTAACTGGTGCGTTTTTTTCACCACTTCTTTGTACAGTTTTATCCATAAGAAAAACATTAGCCATTTTGTTAGCTTTTATGGCGATTGGTCTCGCTATTTTGTCTTTTAACACACACATTTTTGTTGTTTTTCCTGTTTACTTTATGATTGGATTTGGACTTTCGAGTTGGGCTCTTTCGATTTCTTTATCACAACTGTCTTGTGATCCTGAATACCAAGGAAGATTGCAGGCAAGTTTTAATGGTATCTCTGGCTGCTTGATCCTCGGAGTCTATCTCATTATGGCAAGCGATAGCAGTCGCACATCACCCCAAACGATATATTTTCTTCAAAGTATCGTTGCGCTTGTTGGAATATTCATCGTGCTATTTTATAAACATGAAAAACAATAAATTTCATTTAAGTATGGTAAATATACGCTATTTTATAAACATTCACGCTGCGGAATATTTTATATCTTTCTTTTAACGAGTCAGTGAGAAAATATGAGATTTGGTGCTTTTAAATAAAACATAAGTTTATATATATGCTATAAAATTCTTGATTTTTTGATGATGATCCAAAAGAGCTGAGGTGTTTCTTTAATTCATCTCATTTTTTTAGGAGAAAAAAACACAACATGTTAAAATTTCTCAGAAGTTTTTTTGATTTCTGTATGGCAGAAAGTGAAGCAATCAGGCAATTTTTTATCATATAGGAAGAGAGTGTAATATCACGGGGAGAATGTCGCATTATTCTTGTTTTTCAAAATCCATAGGAGGAATTGTATCAATTTCATCCTCACTGGAACAAGCGTTCCTGCGGCGATGCAAGGTTTGCACAATCTCTTTTTTTAAAACAGCCTCTGTTTCACTTAAACGGTGAATGCTAAGCTCCAATTCAAGAGACAAAGCTAAATCCACACATAATTTAAGCTCCTCTCCAATATCGAAACCGCGTTGATAGTCGTCATAAAGACCAACCAGTGTATCAGATAATTCTTTATCGCATAAAGAGGTCATGCTGAATTCCTCCACGTTGCGGTTTTTTGTGCAGCTTTGGTATGTTTAAGTATCACTCCACGATCATCACCTAGGATTGCCATGTATACGAACTTCATGGTTTTGTCAATTTTCTGCAAAATACGTGTTTTAAAATCAATGTCTATTAAAGACTTTATCACTCCAAGGTTTTGGAACACTCCGTTGTAAATATGAATGGCAATGTATTTACGATAGAACTTATAGCATTTAGCATACATTGCCAAAAGGCTTCTAATTGGTACAGAGGAGGAGTAATTTGACAGTAAACTAAACACTCTGAAATCTCTATTGCCAATCACAGCTAAATCAGTGCCATTAACATCTGCAATAAGCAAGCACGGTTTGTAAACGCTCAGCTTCTTAAGAATGTGTGATAATCTCATTTTTTGTAGAATATCGATTATTTTGCCTATTTTATATTGATTTTTAGACATTGATAAACCTTTTATCTTATAAAAAAAACGACGGAAAGTGTATTTGCATATTTTGTGATAAGATTTCAGTGGCATAGTGCACAGCATACAATGAAAAGAACCGTATTGGGCTTTTACTACTCAAACATATGATTGTGCTTTTTGAGGGAGCAGTTGATGGAATTTTGCTCGACGGACTTACAATTGGCAATGGCAGGTGTTGTTTTTTCGTGAGAGAATGCCCAAATACTTTTGACACTGGTGGTCATTATTTGGTAGACTTTTACATGTTTTGCCTAGGGTGTATGAGAGTGAGGTATCTTTGCAAAATACTATGGCGGTTGCCCTTGTGGTGTGATTGTCATAATTTTCGTTCCTGCTTAAATGGATGCTGTAACATCCATGGGTGTGGGGTTATATATGTAAATATTTGCCCAATATGAATGGGCAGTAATAAGAGGTATAATGCAAATATTGTATTAAGTCAATGCATTTTTTGCATTATTGTGTAATTTGGCAAAAAAAGAAATTGAACCCAAAACAGAACAGGCAAAACGACTACGTTTAATACGAGAAAGTTTGCTGCTTAGTAGACATCAAATAGCAACGCGTTTAGGTATTAATAAAGCTATTTATGATCACGCTGAACGAGGCACGACCTTTCCTAATGTAGAATTTTTGGTTGTTCTATCACAGAAATTAAAAGTCAATTTAAACTGGCTTGTAACCGGTGATGGCGAAATGTTTTCAGATATGGCAAAAGCGCAAGCTGCTGGTTTAAAACCGCAAGCGATTCCTGTTGGGTTGATGAAAAAGCTTGGACATTTAGCGTATACAACTTATCATGATGCACAAATAGACATGCCTCCTGAAGATATAGTAGAACTTGCGGCAGAGCTTTACGGAAAACTGCAAGAGCTTATTCAAAACCTCAATGATATGGAAGAAGTTGAAGCCACGATGCCACTTTTAAAACTTCATTTAAAGCGTAAAATCGAATCTGAAAAACATCTTTAACAGTAACAAAGAAAATCACTAACCTTTTCTAAGGTAAAAAATGAAAATATTTTCTGCTTTCAAAATCCAGTTTAAGAACCAATAAATTCTCATATATTTTATGAATTCCTTTCTCTTTTTGTTTAGTACAAGATCTTAAGTTATAATAATTTTTAGAGATTGATAAACTTTTTATCTTATGTAATTAAAAAGCTATGGAAAGTGCATTTGCATATTTTGGCAAAGAGGTTCAAACGGCGTTACCGCACAGTAGGGTGATGAAACCGCAGTGAGCATTTTTGCTGTTGAGAAAAATGCAACTGCGACTTTTAAGGCGGTATGGTAATCTTTTGTGAGTTTCGCTACGAACATATTATAACGGCGCAGCTCAGTAAAAAACCACGGCGGTTGCATTTTTGGTGTAATTGTCATAAATTTCGCTCCTGCAAATGGATGCTGGAACATCCATTTTTGTGGGGTTATGTATGTAAATTTTTGCCCAATATAAGGGGCAGTAACAATGGGTATATCTACAAATGAAACGTTTGTCAACCCCATTTGTAGACATTATTGATATGACGCGACAAATAAATGCACCTAAAACGTCCTTAGCAAAACGTCTAACAGAGGTTAGAAAGTTTGTAGGTTTGTCTCGTAATATATTTTCAGTCAAAATTGGCATTAGCATTCAAGGGCTTGGCAATTACGAACGCGGTGACAGAATTCCCGATGCGACTATTTTATCGTCATATGGAGAAAAATTTGGCGTCAATTTAAACTGGCTTGTAACGGGTAATGGCGAGATGTTTTCAGATATGGCAAAAGCGAAAGCAGCTGGTTTAAAACCGCAAACGATCCCTGTTGGACTGATGAAAAAGCTTGGACATTTAGCGTATAAAACTTATCATGATGCAAAAATAGATATGCCTCCTGAAGATATAGCAGAACTTGCGGCAGAGCTTTACGGAAAGCTACAAGAACTTATTCAAAACCTAAACGATATGGAAGCAGTTGAAGCTACGATGCCACTTTTAAAATTACATTTAAAGCGTAAAATCGAAGTTGAGAAAACGCATCGAGAAACATTATAAGATACAAACGAACAGCCTTTTTAAAAAATGGAACTTTTTTTATTTTTCTACTGTATGAACAGGTTTGCAATAGAAAAATCTCACGATCTTCGAGTCTTTTTTTCAATCTGAAAAACGATAAATTATTCATTATAAATCAATATATTGCTCTGATACAGGTAAAACGGTTCATAAAAAGCATAATGGTTGATGATACAAATAAAATCTCTTCAAAAAGAAGCTAAAACCATTCTTGAAATATTTGTTGGTTGAAGGAAAAGATACGCATAACAGTGAAAAGACAATACGACTTTAATCCCATTATGGTGCTAAGGCTATATTGGGTTCCTATAGAGGATAACAGACATATAAGAGAGAAGAACGAAAAACCATTTATAGCGCACTTTTATCTTTTTATAAAGACGATGCAATGAGCACGTTGAAACTTTTTATAAAACGCGCCTCATTATATTAGGAAATATATTTTCCAAAGATACACGTCCTGATGAGAGCATGTTATTGCATAATAAAGATCGCATAGCAAAAAAAGAGGTTATGATGATCATCATTATCCATGAGATTATGCTGTAAGTTAAAAATGCTAAAAGTTAAAAAAATCATAAAAATGTGTGTTTATAAGAACAGCTCTTTCATTAAGAAGTATTTTTGCAAATTGATAAAAAATTATTTTTTATACTCTTGCCATTCTGCTTCTGCGCTTTATTTGAAAGGTAGAATTGCTCTTTAGTGAAGCTATTTTTGTTAAGAGATAAATCGCAGTATTTTTGAATGGAGATGACGGTATATTTTCAAAGACTTGTGTTTTTATTTATTTTTTAGCTTGAATCCCTCTAGCTAAAAGGGTTGGGGACTTTTCTAGATTCGATGTTGTTACAAAGATTTTAGAGCGATGCCGTAATAAATAGCGGTATCGTGAGGGGAGGGTTTTGTCTTGATCTATTGGTTTTTGAGGTGCGCGAACTCTAAGGGTTTTGCCATGTGTTCTTTGCGCGTTGTGATGATATTGAGCTCTGTTGGAGGAGGTTCTTATGAAAAAAAAATATTCCACACCAAATTTAATTAAAGCTGTCTCGCTCAGCGCGGCAATGGCCACACTCTTATCAAGTGTTTCTCCCGTTTTCGCTGCGGGAGTTTCTACGGTAGGGGGGCTTGTTCGCAATTCGAGTGGTACTAATGCTCCTTATCCATTTGGTAGTCATGGCAGTATTGTTTTTGCTGGTGATGATGATTACTGTGGTGTGGATAATGTTAAGGGTCGTGGGGGCGTGCGACAGGAGAATCTTAGTAATAAGATAACCGCAAAGGAAGAGTTTGAAAATTTTATCGTTGATCAAGCAGACAACAATAGTCGTAATCCTTATGGAACAACCACTAAACAAGTTAGCTGGGTAGGTCCTAATGGGATCTTGAGTGATCCCAAAGCGAGTTATATGGGAACAAATACTGGGGGATCTGAGAATATTCTGCCTGAAGCTTATGGTGTTTATTCTTTTGTGACGGGTTGTGGGGCTTCTGCGATAGGGAATTATTCAACAGCATTTGGTGCTGGTGCAACCACAAAGGCCGGTGGAGCACAAGCATTTGGTGTTGCTGCACTTGCAAGCGGTAAAGCAAGTGTTGCCATGGGCGTGAGTTCGGAGGCATCAGGGGATGCTGCGGTCGCTGTCGGTGGACTTGCAACCGCTTCTGGTAGCAGAAGTATTGCTATAGGTGTAGATTCCCATGCTAAAGCTTCAGGTTCTATTGCAATAGGGAGTAGGCGCTCTGATAGAACTAATCCTTCTAATCCTGTCAGAGAAGTGTTGGCGGAAGCTATAAATGCTATTGCTATAGGGACATATACTTACGCTAAAGGAGAAGATTCCGTTGCTATTGGGGCAAATGCACAGGCTCTTCATGATGATGGTGTTGCTATCGGTGGTGGTTCTGTTTCTCGGAGAGCAAAGGGTGATAAAGGTTATGATCCTGCAACAGGTCAAGAGACAGAAAAAAACGGTGAGGTATGGGTAAGTACAGCGAGTGCTTTTAGCGTTGGTGATGTTGGTGATGATGCAGAGGGTTATAAAATCACAAGACAGATTACGGGGGTCGCTGC
Organism: Bartonella queenslandensis; assembly: GCF_018155095.1. Taxonomy (GTDB): domain Bacteria; phylum Pseudomonadota; class Alphaproteobacteria; order Rhizobiales; family Rhizobiaceae; genus Bartonella; species Bartonella queenslandensis_B. The sequence continues at coordinate 16,962 of NZ_NAAI01000001.1, forward strand.
TGGTAAGGAAGATACTGATGCAGTAAATGTCGCACAGCTAAAAGCTATGGAAAATTTGATTTCAGGCGCTTGGAAAGTTTCTGTTAATGGTGGGAAAGATCCTACAGATGTTTCTGCCGGCAATACCGTAGATTTTTCAGTAGCAATGAAGAATCCTTCTAACAACGTAGGAAAAGACAATTTAACGATTAAAAAAAATAGTACTAATGTCAAATTTACTTTAAATGATACCCTTAAATTGACGAAGGTCATTACAGGTCAAAGCACTATGAGTGGTGATGGCTTTTTTGCTAATGGTGAAGAGGGTCCACGTATGACTGTGGACGGCTTTTATATTAATAATGCTAATGGTCCCAGTATGACTGTGGAAGGGATTGATGCTGGTAGTCAAAAAATCACAAAAGTGAAAGATGGGACTGACCTTACCGATGCAGTGAATTATAAACAGCTGAAAGAAATAGAAGGAAAGATATCAGAAGCAGGAGGTTGGAAGCTTTCTGTTAATGGTGAAAATGATGCTACAGATGTTGCTGCGGGCAACAAAGTAGACTTTTCAGTGCAAGGTACAGACGCGGGAAAAGACAATTTAAAGATCGAAAAAAATAGTACTAATGTCAAATTTACTTTAAATGATCAGCTTGAGTTGACGAAAGTTACTACAGGTCAAAGCACTATGAGTGGTGATGGTTTTTTTGCTGATGGTGCAAATGGTCCACGTATGACTGTGGATGGCTTTTATGTTAATAAAGCTGATGGTCCCAATATGACTAAGAATGGTATTGATGCAGGCAAGAAAAAGATCATAAACGTGACAGAAGCGACTAATGATTACGATGCTGTAAATTATAAACAGCTGAAAGAGATAAAAGAAGCTGCTACAACGCACTGGCAGCTTACCGTTAATGGTAAAGATGCTACATCTATTGGACAAAACGATACAGTAAATTTACAATCAGCTAGTAAAGGGGGTAGTCAGAATATCAAGATTGTAGGAGATAATATCCGCAATGTTACGTTTGATTTAGCTGATAATATTAATGTAATGACTGTCACAGCAGGAGAAAGCGTTATGGATGCTGCTGGTTTTAGATTTGATGGTGGTGAGGGGCCGAGCATAACTGTTAAAGGCATTCATGCTGGTAATACAACGGTTAAAGGAGTAGCAGATGGCGTTTTAGAGAAGGATGCAGTTAATCTTTCACAGTTGAATAAAGTAAAAGATCAAATAACAAGCAATAGTCTTGTTAAATGGGAAGAAAATAGAAAGCGTATCACTATTGGTAAGGAAAAAGACGGAACGGAAATTAATATTGCAAATAAATCAAATGGTAATCGGACAATTTCCGGTGTGAAAAATGGACGATTATATCAGGATTCAACTGAGGCTGTGAATGGTTCACAGCTTTGGGATACGAATGAGAAAGTTGGCTCTCTTGATAAGATAGTTACCAATATATCAGGTACGGTTACTGACATTAGTGAAGATGTTTACAATATTGAAACTAAAGTTGACAAGGTTGCTGAGGATGCTGTTCGCTACGACAGAGATGTAAGCGGTCAAAAAACTAATAAAATAACTTTGAAAGGTGGTGATACAAGTGCACCTGTATCAATTACAAACATTGCCGATGGACTCATTAATGGCTATTCAACAGATGCTATAAATGGTTCTCAAATTCATTCTATGGGTAGCGACATTGCAAAGTTTTTTGGTGGTGGTACAGAATTTAATAACGGCAAGTTTTCTGAGCCAGAATACGTTTTATCTCACGTTTCTACCAATGGTACAGTAGAGCGGGAAGCATATAACAATGTTGGATCTGCTTTAACAGGACTTGATGCAAATGTCAAAAATGTGAATAGCCGCCTAACGTATGTAACTAATGACTTTAATCAGAAGTTTGATAAATTTTCTCAAGATGCTTTATTGTGGAGTGATGCGAAGCAAGCCTTTGTTGCGCTCCATAAAAAAGGAGGTGAAACAACAGAAAGTAAGATCACGTCTCTTTTGAATGGTGACATTACAGAAGATTCAACAGATGCTATAAATGGCTCTCAAATTCATTCTATGGGTAGCGACATTGCAAAGTTTTTTGGTGGTAATATCTCATTCGAAAATGGTAAATTTACAGGACCAAAATATGAGTTAAAGATTATTGAGGAAGATGGTTCAATAGCTATAAAGAGGTATGATAATGTTGGTTCAGCGTTGGATGCAGTTAATACAAATGTCTTCGCGGTTGATCATAGAATAACCGTTGGGTTTCTTGATATTGCTGATTATTTTGGTGGTGGTGCTAAGTATGAAAAAGGCAAATGGCAAGCTCCTACTTTCAAGGTTTATAAAATCAATGCTGATGGGTCGGTTTCGCAGCAGCCCTATGATAATGTTGCTGATGCTTTTGAAGGTGTGAACAATACTTTCGCGAACATTCACAATCAAATTTCTGATATAACAAAAAATAGCCTTGTCAAATGGGACGAGGATGAGAAGCTCATTACCATTGGTGCTGAAAAAGATGGCGTAGAAATCAATATTTCAAACAAAGATGAGAAGCCTAGAGTAATTTCTGGTGTAAGAGAGGGTTTGTATGACGATGAGGCTGTAAACGTTGCACAGTTGAAAGAGGTCAAAGAGCTTGCAAAAAATGGCTGGAAACTTTCTGTTAATGATGATGAAAACAATGTTACAGATGTTAAAGCAGGAAGTACAGTAGATTTTTCAGTAAAAGATACTTCTAAAGAAGGGGTAGGAAAAGATAACTTAAAGATTGAAAAAGACGACAAGAATCAAGTTATCTTTTCTTTGAATGATAACCTTAAGTTAACGAGTGTCACTACAGACAATAGCACAATGAGTGATGATGGCTTTATAATTAAGAACGGTCCTCATATGACTAAGGATGGCATTTTTGTGAATGATAATGATGGTCCAAGTATGACTATGGAAGGTATTGATGCTGGAAAAAAAGTGATCAAAAACGTAGCTGAGGGAAAAAATGATACCGATGCAGTTAATTTTTCACAGCTGCAAGGAATAAAAAATCAAATAGAAAATGATAGTCTTGTTAAATGGGAAGAAGAGAAAAAGCTCATTACCATCGGTAAGGAAAAAGGTGGTACTACGATTAATATTACCAACAAAGATAATCAGCCTAGGTTAATTGTTGGTGTTGCAGATGGAAAAATCAGTGATGGTTCCAAAGATGCAATCAATGGTAGTCAGATTAATAAAATATCAGAAGATATTGCCAAGTTTTTTGGTGGTGGTGCAAAATTTGTTGATGGTGCCTTTAAAGGACTGAAATATACTTTATCCGCTATTGTAAATGGTGAAGTAGGGAAGGCTAATTTCTATGATGTTGGTTCAGCTTTAACAGGTCTTGATAAGAATGTTCAAGATGTGAATCAGCGCTTAACGAAAGTATCCAATGAGTTTAATCAGACAATTGAAGGTATCTCTAAAGATGCTTTATTGTGGGATGATGAAGAAGAAGCATTCGTTGCACGTCATGAAAAAGATGGCAAGAAAACAAAGAGCAAATTGAAGTATCTTTTGGATGGTGATATTGCTAAAGGTTCAACGGATGCCATTACAGGTAACCAGCTTTATCTTATGAGCAACCAGCTTGCCAATTATTTCGGTGGTGGTGCTGGCTATAAGGATGGCAAATGGACGGATCCTACTTTCAAGATTTCTAAAGTCGGTAAAGACGGTAAGACTGTTAAGACAGAGCACCATAATGTCGCTGATGCTTTTGGTGATATTAATGATGGGATGTCAAATATTAATAACCGTATTAATGAAGTCATCAACAAGGTCGATACAGATGCTTTAAAGTGGAATGAAAACAAAAAAGCTTATGATGCTTCGCGCGATGGTAAACCGAGTAAAATTACCGGTGTAGCCGATGGAAAAATTGCAGAAGGTTCGAAAGATGCGGTTAATGGTGGGCAACTTTGGGAAACCAATGAACGTATCACGGGTGTTGAAAAAGATGTTAAGCATATCTCAAATAGAGTTGATAACATTTCAAATACGATTGCTGATATTGGTGGTATCGTTAATAATATTGATGGCAAAGTTAACAACATCAATAATAGAGTTGATGTCATTGAAGAGGATGCGGTTCGTTATGACAGAGATGAAAATGGCAAAAAGACCAATAAAATCACATTAGCGGGTGGTGATGCTAGTGAACCTGTTCTGATTGATAATGTAGCCAATGGTAAAATTGAGAAAGGATCAAAAGAAGCTGTAAATGGTGGTCAACTTCATGATTACACTAAAGAACAGACGAAGCTTATTCTTGATGAATCCAAGCAGTATACGGATCAACGGATTCGTAATATTACGATTGATGCGATTGACGATGCTGTTGAGCGGGCTAGACAATATACAGATACGAGGTTTAATGTTTTAAACTACAGCATTGAAAGTGTGAAAAAGGAGGCAAGACAAGCAGCGGCTATTGGTTTAGCGGTGTCTAACTTGCGCTACAATGACACACCTGGAAAATTAAGTGTTGGATTTGGTGCTGGTTTATGGCGTAGTCAATCTGCATTTGCTTTCGGTGCGGGTTACACCTCAGAAAATGGAAAATACCGCTCTAACATATCCGCAACAACTTCTGGTGGTCATTGGGGTGTCGGTGCGGGATTCAATATGACCCTGAACTAATAATCAACAAAACACATAAAAAATTCTTTTCACCCTTGTCTCATAAGGCAGGGGTGAATTGTTTTTACATCTATAAAAGATATGTATATAGAGATTGATAAAGGATATAATGATAACTACAGATTTTAAAAACAGAAAAAACTTGTACGATTTCGGGAAAGTAACCACTTTTTCAAGAGAAAAAAATGCATTATTTTTATAAATAATGTGTTTCTTATTTTTGCTCTAAAATTTTTTCAGAAACTTACAGAGAAAAAAATAAATTGCCTTTACTCTCAATGAAACTGTAAATCTACAATCTACCCTCTGGTAAAGCCAAAATATAATTCATTTTGACTGAGGAAATGATAAAAATTATATGCTAAATCAGCTTACAATAACTTAAATCATTTTTATTTTGTCATTTCTTAGCGTTTGTGACCGGTTTTTCTTTAGGGATGACAATAAAACAACACATCCCTCTTACATATTTTTCAAAAAAAATCATAAACTTTATAATATTACTAAATATTTTTACTATTTATTCTGTAAATATAAAGAAAAAAACGACAAAATAAAAAAAATTAGTTAAAATATTAAGCAAATTTTAACCAATATACAAAAAAATACCTCTAGTCTCTTATAAAAAACACACACTTTAACATCTAAACACATCATTTCTCTACTTTTTCAATCATACTTTAAAGCTCACATATATAGAAAAAATAGATCTCATGATTCGCCTAGTATTTAAATGTGTCTTTTTTTTATGTTTAAAGTTATTTTTTTCATTGGGGAATTTATTATGAAAAAATCATATGCCAAATTAGCGGGGAGTGAATTAAAATTTTCTCGTTTTCCTTTTATTAAAGTTGTGTCATTAACTTCAATAGTTGCACTTTTGTCGAGTGTTTCTCCTGTTTTTTCAGAAAATCTTGTTTCAGAAGGAAGGATTGCTACAAACATAGAGAGTGCTGTTGTGGCGTATCCACAAAGTGTGATTTCTGTTTATGATGATGCTACTGGTTATTTGGGACCTATTAATGTATCCAACAGCAATGATGTAACGATATTGAATACGGCGCCAGAATCAAAAGTTAGTGTTTTAAGCGGTTATACTAATTTTTTAATCAGAGCTCTTTCTGATGGGAGCGATGACAATTTTATTGCAAATACTTTTACAGCAGGGGGCAGCAACCAATTGAAAAAAGCAGTAAGTACAGAGGAAAAAAAGAAACAATCTATCATTAGCCCACAATTATCTGTTCGTAACAACTTATCTGCTCAACCGTTCAATCAAGATGGTGGGGATACAGCGATTATGAATGCGTCTGATATCTCACAAGATTCTTTATCTCCAGCAATGCAACGTGATGTATCAGAAAACAATGTTATTTTTGGTAATAACACGCAGGCAAAAGTTAGTGATTCTGTTGTTATTGGTTCAAAAGCGCAAGCGTCTTTATTAGGGACAGATCAAAATTTGGGATGGACTGTTGTTATTGGTTCTAATGCGGAAGTCTATAGAGGCGGAACTGTTGCCGTTGGTAACAGTACATTGATAACCAAAGATGCAGTGAACGCAATAGTTCTTGGTCGTTATGCACGGGCAGAGCAAAAAGGTGCTATAGGATTGGGTTATGGGGCAAACGGGGTAGGAGAGGCTAGCATTGCGATAGGTTATGCATCACAAGCTAAGATGAATGGTTCTATCGCAATAGGCTCTCCGTCACAGTTAGGATCTTTAGGGAATGACATTAATCCAAATGACGATGCGAACAAAGACCTTAATCGCACCAAGGCGCTCGGTGAAAAGTCGATAGCCATAGGTTCTGAAGCATTTGCAAATGGTGAGAAGTCTTTGGCTATAGGTTCTTTGGCTAAGAGTGAAATGGAGCATGCAATTTCTATTGGTCCTGAGGCATCTGCTCTTGCTAAGAGGTCTTTGGCTATAGGCTCTTTGGCTAAGAGTGAGGGGGAGCATGCGGTTTCTATTGGTTCTGAGGCATCTGCACTTGGTGTTAATTCTATGGCTTTGGGACTGAAATCACAAGCCAAAGTGGATTCAGGAGTTGCTATAGGCGCGCATTCTGTAGCTGAGGTTGCTGGTAGCGCTACTGGTTATAGCCCTTTACTACAAGCTCCATCAGAAGATGCTAGTTATGTATGGAGAAGTACGTTAGGTGCTGTGAGTGTTGGTGATAATACTAATAGATTTTCGCGGCAAATTACAGGCGTAGCCGCTGGTAAAGAAGATACTGATGCAGTCAATATTGCACAGTTAAAAGATTTACAAAACTATGTGAACAAAGGCTGGAAGCTATCTGTTAATGGTAATAATGGTAAAGTTGTTGGTATAGATGGTACGGTGGATTTTGCAGCTGGAAGTAGCAATTTAAATGTTACCAAAGGTGAAGATGACAATAAAATAAAATTTGATCTCGCGAAGGATATTGCGCTGGATAGCATCAAAGCAGGTGCAAATACTTTAAATGCAATGGGTTTAGTAATTGCTAATGGTCCTCAAATAACGACTGAGGGTATTAACGCTGGCGGTAAAAGGATAACAGGAGTAGTAGAGGGTACTGATGAGACCGATGCAGTGAATTTTGCACAACTGCAAAAAGTTGAAAAACAAGTCGCAGCCAGTAGCTTTGTAAAACAGGATGATACAACGAGATATATCACCATTGGGAAGCATACAGATGGTGATAAAATTGATATTACTAACAGTAAAAGTGAAAAGCGTATTTTTGCGGGTATAAAGGATGGTGACATTTCAAAAGATTCAAATGAAGCTGTCACAGGTTCGCAGCTGTTTAGGACAAATCAAAATGTAACAATGGTATCAAATAATCTCCAAACCGCTGCTACGAGTATAGCTGAAACTTTTGGAGGTGGAGCTGAATATAAGGATGGCACATGGAAAGTACCTACTTTTATGCTTAAAACTGTTGACAATGATGGTGAGGAAAAAGATGAAACTTATCATAATGTAGCTGAGGCTTTGAGTGGTGTGGGCCAATCTTTCACAAATATTCAGAATAAAATCACCAATGAGATTAGTAACCAGATTAATAATGCGATTACCAAAGTGGAGGGTGAAAGTTTTATTCAGCAGGATAAGGAAACAAAGCGTCTCACTATTGGTGCCAAAACAGAAGGTACAGAAATCAATATTGCCAACGCAAATGGTGCAAGTCGGATCATTTCTGGTGTGGAGGATGCAAAGAACAACAATGACGCTGTTAATAAAGGTCAGCTTGATAAAGGCATCGAAAATGTCAGTAAAGACATCACGAATAAGTTCAACGATTTTACGCAAAACATAACGCATATTACGCAACAAGTTCAAGGTGATGCTTTATTGTGGAATGAGAGTGATGGGGCATTTGTTGCTCAGCATGGTGAAGAAAAAGCAAAGAGCAAGCTTAAATACCTTTTAAATGGAGACATTACTGCTGACTCAACGGATGCGATCAATGGTTCTCAGCTTTATTCGATGGGTAATAATCTTGCAGGATATTTTGGAGGGGGAGCTGAATATAAGGATGGCGAATGGAAAGCACCTACTTTTACGCTTAACACGGTTAATAATGATGGTACAGTAAGTGAAGAAAAATATAATACTGTAGAACAAGCATTGTCTGCTGTTGGTACATCTTTCACAAATATTCAGAATAAAATCACCAATGACATTACGAATGAGATCAATAAAACAAAAGGTGATGCCTTATCGTGGGATAATGAGAAAGAAGCATTTGTGGCCCAGCATGGTCAAGAAAGGGCGAATAGCAAAATTACCTTTCTTGCAAACGGTGATATCTCTGAAAAATCAACGGATGCAATCAATGGTTCTCAGCTTTATTCAGTGATCGATTCACTTTCTAGGTATTTTGGTGGTGATGCAGGCTATCAGAATGGGGAGTGGAAAGTTCCCACATTCTATGTTTCACAATTCAAGGATGATGGTAATGGGGATAAGAAAACTGGCTATGATAATGTTGCAGGTGCGTTTGAAGGTGTTAATGAAAGCATGAAAAGCATCAACGAGCGTATTAATAATGTTACCCAGAGTGCCTTATCGAATGGTTTAAATTGGAATGAGAAAGAACAAGCTTTCGATGCTCGTCATAATGATCAGGACAGTAAGATTACGCATGTAGCGGATGGTAAATTATCGAAAGATTCGAAAGAAGCCGTTAATGGTAGCCAACTTTGGGAGACAAATAATAGGGTTAGCAATGTTGAAAACCGTGTAGACAATATTGATCAACAGGTAAAAGATATTGCAAATACGGTTACAAACGATGCGGTTAAGTATGATAAGAATGAAAAGGGTGAAAAGATAAATAAAGTCACATTAGTTGGTGTGAGTGAAAGTGATCCAGTCGTGTTAAACAATGTGAAGGATGGTGAATTATCGAAAGATTCGAAAGAAGCTGTTAATGGTAGTCAACTTTGGGAGACAAACCAGCAGATGAAAATAGTCCTTGATGATGCAAGAAAATATACGGATGAGCGCTTCAATAGCATTTTAAATAACCAAATGGGTGATGTGATTAATGAAGCAAAATCTTATACGGATAGGAAGTTTGATGCTTTAAATTACAGCATAGAAGGTGTGCGAAAAGAAGCAAGACAAGCAGCCGCTATTGGCTTAGCAGTGTCTAACTTACGCTATAATGAAACACCTGGGAAATTAAGCGTTGGGTTTGGGAGTGGTTTATGGCGTAATCAATCTGCATTTGCCTTTGGTGCTGGTTATGCATCTGAGAGCGGATCTGTTCTGTCTAATGTATCTGTCACCAATTCTGGTGGACACTGGGGCATAGGTGCTGGATTCAATATGACATTGAACTGATAATCAACAAAATGTATTGAGCAAAATTATTTCGCCCTTGTCTTTATTTAAGATAAGGGCGAAAGTTTGTTTTAATAAGAAATCAATAAAATTAAATAATTAAATCAAAGAAGAACATTACAGGTAGATGAATAATAAAGAAAAATGCACCATTAATGCTAAAGCTCTATTTTAATTTATAATTTCATAAGGATGAAGTTTCACATACTAATCGTTTTTGCTTTTCACGAAAAAACAATTCAAAAGAGCATAAAATTAATATGTTGCTCAATTTTACAAATAAAAACTCGCCATCATAGCATGAGAATATGTTTTTACAAATTTATCTCAATGATTCTATTTCCCCAATAACCTACCACCGCAAACATAAAACAACCAAACACCTTCGAATTTTCTAATGGTTTTTTTGTTACAGCTTCACACGGAAATAACCTCTCCCACCAATTTTAACAGCTAATTTATAAAGATTAAATATTATAAATTGAAATATGTCTTTTTTGTGTCATAAATATGGGTTGATTTGATTTTTTTTCATTGGGGCACTTGTGATGAAAGAATTATCTATCATATCAAAGAGGAATGATTGGGATTACGGATATTTCTCTCGGAATTTATTTAAAAATCTTTTGTTTGGAACCACAGTCGTTGCATTTTTATCAAATACTTCTCCCACTTATGCAAAAAATTTTGATATAATAGAACTGCTTCTTCAAGTTTTAGAGAAGGCAACAGCGGTTTATTCTCAAGAAAACGATAGAAATGTTTTTTCTGCTTACGATCATTATAACCCTTATATAGGCTTCTTTGATGGTAGTAGTGTATCAAAAGTAAGTTATTTAACAGTGCTGAATACAGCAAGTGCATCAAAAGTGAATACTTCTAGTGATTATATAAGTTTTTTAATCACTATGCTTTCCAAAAAAGGTAAGATTGCTGTCAATGTTTTGGACAAAGATAGCGATTCTATACAGCAAGCTACGCAAAAAGAATCAAATGCATTTATACAGAAAAATTTAGTGTCTTCTGTTGATGATGATTATGGAAATGATACAGCTCTCTTAAATACGCTTCGTTCGTCGGAAGAAAACTATCCAATACAAGTGAGTGGAAATCCGTTTGCAAGCGCAAGAGCTGGGTCAAATTCTACTGTTTTGGGTCAAGGGGCGAATGCAGCAGGGCAGGAAAGTGTTGCTATTGGTTTTAAGTCTCAAGCAACGCAACAATTTGCTATTGCTTTAGGTAATCAGGCACAGGCGACAAAAAAAAATAGCATTGCTATAGGTTACATGGCTCACGCTATGGGGGTAAGCAGTACCGCACTGGGTTCTGAATATAATGAAAAGAGCCAACACGAACAAGAGAATGATTATACAACCGCCAAAGGTGATTATTCAACAGCTTTGGGTTCTGTTTCTAGAGCTATGAAACAGGGTGCAACTGCTGTTGGTCATCGTGCAAAAGCAGAGGGTGAAAACGCTATTTCTATAGGATTTTATTCGAAGGCACTGGCAGATTATGCTATTACTTTGGGGGCAAATTCAGATGCAAAGGAAAAAAAATCTATTGCATTGGGTTATTCTGCAAAGGCAGAACAAGAGAACGCCATTGTTTTAGGTTCTCATGCAAAAGCAAGCGTTACGGGCGGTGTTGCTATAGGAGCGGATTCTATAGCTGATGTTGCAGCTGGTGTTGAGGGTTATAGTTCTCTTGAGAAGAAGGGGGAAGAAGCTGATTTTGTATGGAAAAGTACACAAGGTGCAGTTAGTATTGGTGATATCTCTAAAAAAATAACACGACAAATTGTAGGTGTAGCTGCTGGTACCGCAGATACTGATGCGGTAAATGTTGCGCAGCTAAAGTCGTTGCAAACCTATGTAGACAAAGGTTGGAAGCTGTCTGTTGATGGTAAAAATGCTCAAGTTGTTTCTATAGACGACTCGATAGATTTATCAGCGGGAAGTACCAACCTTAACATTACCAAAGGCGAAAAGGACAATAATGTAAAATTTGATTTAGCGAAGGAAATTACACTAAATAAAATAACAGCAGGAGCAAATACCCTAGACGCAACGGGTTTGATCATTACCAATGGTCCCAAAATAGTAACGAATGGTATTGATGCTGGAGGTAAAAAAATAACAGGAGTAGTAGAGGGTACTGAGGCGAATGACGCTGTGAATTTTTCACAATTGCAGAAAATTGAAAAAGAAGTTGAACAACAAGTAGCAGCCAGTAGCTTCGTGAAACAGGATCCTAAAACGAAAGATATCACCATTGGTAAGGATACAGATGGCACTGTAATTAATTTTCAAAACAAGGATAATGGAAATCGAACCATTTCCGGTGTGATGGGTGGAGAAATTTCTAAAGATTCAATTGAGGCGGTAAATGGTTCTCAGCTTTTTGAGACAAATGATAAGGTTGCGACCTATTTTGGCGGTGGTGCTAGCTATAAAGGTGGCGCATGGAACGCTCCGACTTTTAACATTAAAACTGTTAAGGAAGGTGGCGAAACGGAAAATAAAGAATATCATGATGTAGCGGAAGCTTTGACTGGAGTTAGCAGTTCTATCGCGAATGTTCAGAATAAATTTACTCAGCAAATTAACGATGCCGTTACCAATGTGAAAGGCGATAGCCTTGTTAAGTGGAATGATGAGATAAAATTAATCAAGATAGGGGAAGAAAAAGAAGGCGCTGAAATCGATATTACAAATAAGGATGGTGGTGATCGGACTATTTTGGGTGTGAAGTCAGCTACAAAGGATAATGAAGCTGTAAATTTTTCACAACTGAAGGAACTAAAAGAACAAGTAGCAGCCAATAGCTTTGTAAAACAAGATACGCAGACGCAACACATCACCATTGGTAAGGATACAAGCGGAGATAAAATCGATATTGCTAACAATGAAGATGAGAAACGTACTCTTACAGGAATAAAAGCTGGTGCGCTCTTAGAAAATTCAAATGAAGCCGTTATTGGTTCACAGCTTTTTGCGACAAATAATGATGTTACAACGCTCAAAAATAATTTTTCTGAAGTAAAGACGAGTGTAACGGGGGTTCAAACAAATCTATCAACAATAGCTAAAAATACATCGCAATATTTGGGTAGTGATGCTGATGTATTGAATGGTAAGGCGCCTACCTATACTGTTGAAGGTAAGTCTTATAATGATGTTGCTAGTGCTTTTTCTGGTGTGAGCCACTCTTTTACAGAGGTAAAACAACAGATTACGAATGTGAATAATTCGATTACAAATGTTGAAAATCAAATTAAAAATGTGGTGAGTGATAGTCTTGTTAAACAGGATGAGCATACGAAGCACATCACCATTGGTAAGAATACAGAAGGTGATAAAATTGATATTACGAACAAAAATGGTGATAAGCGTACTTTTACGGGTATAAAGGATGGCACGCTCTCAGCGGAGTCGAAGGAAGCGATTACCGGTTCACAACTATTTACGACAAATCAGAAAGTAGATAATGTCTCCACTAATCTCCAAACCGCTGCCACGAATATAGCTGAGACCTTTGGAGGAAATGCCAAATATCAGGATGGCAAATGGGCTGATCCAACTTTTACGCTTAAAACTGTTAACGGTGAAGGCAAGGAAGAAGATAAGACTTATAAGAATGTAGCGGAAGCTTTAACAGGAATTGGTACTTCTTTTACAAATGTTCAAAATAAAATTGGCAAGGATATTGCCAACCAAATTAATAGTGCAATTACTACTGTACAAGGTGAAAGCCTTGTTAAGAAAGATAAAGAAACAAATAATATCAATATTGGTCAAGAAGTAGAAGGCGGTATCATCAATATTACCAACAGCAAAAATGAAAAACGAATTCTTACTGGTATAAAGGATGGTGCGGCAGATGCTGATGCAGTGAATTTTTCACAGCTGAAGGGTATCAAGCAAGAGATCAAAGACAAAGTAAAAGAGGTTCAAGAACAGGTAACAGCCAGTAGCTTCGTGAAACAGGAGGATGGAACAAAACATATCACCATTGGTAAGGATACTGATGGTGATAAAATTGATATTGCCAATAACAAAAATGAAAAGCGTACTCTTACCAGTATAAAAGATGGCGCTCTTTCAAAAGATTCAAACGAAGCCGTTACTGGTTCACAGCTATTTACGACAAATCAAAATGTGACAACTGTCTCCACTAATCTTCAAACTGCTGCCACGAGTATAGCAAAATCCTTTGGAGGGAGTGCTAAATATGAAAATGGCATATGGAGTGCTCCAACTTTTACGCTTAAAACCGTTAAGGATGATGGGGGCTCTGAAGAGAAGATTTATAATAATGTCACGGAAGCTTTATCTGGAGTTGGTACTTCTTTCACAAATGTTCAAAAACAAATAACTGAACAGATTAATTATGTGATTAACAAAGTGGAAAGTGAGAATCTTGTACAACAAGAGGAAGTAACAAATAATATTACCATTGGTGCAAAAATAGAAGGCAGTATCATCAATATCACCAACAAAAATAGTGAAGATCGGACGCTTTCTGGTGTGAAGGAAGCAACAAAAGGTAATGAAGCGGTTAACAAAGGTCAACTTGATACAAGTATCAAAGAAGCAAATAATGAAATAACGAATAAGTTTAACGACTTTACCGAAAACGTAACGCATATTACACAACAAGTTAAAGGCGATGCTTTATTGTGGAGCGAGACTGATAAGGCATTTATTGCTGATCATGGAGAGGGGAGTGCAAAAACAAACAGCAAAATCACCCACCTTTTAGAGGGGGGAATTTCTTCTAGTTCAAAGGATGCAATTACGGGTAGTCAGCTTTATTCACTGGGGAATGCAGTTTCTGCTTCTTTAGGCGGTGGAGCGAGCTATGAAGAGGGAAGTTGGATTGCTCCAACTTTTACAGTGAACAAATTTGATATTAAAGGCAATGCAACACAAGAAGATTATAAAAATGTTGCTGATGCTTTGTCAGGTTTAAGCACTTCTCTCACAAATACTCAGAATAAAATGACCAATGAAATTGCTCATGTAAAGGATGAACGTCTTGTTAAGCAAGATGACAAAACAAAGCTTATCATGATTGGTGGAGAGAAGGATGGTACTGTAATCAATATCGCCAACAAGGATAAAGAGGATAGAAGGATTTCTGGTATAAAGGCGGCTGAGAATGCGAATGAAGCAGTTAACAAAGCACAGCTTGATAAGCTCGATAAGAAAATTGAGTCTACGAATTCTTTTGCAGTTTTTTATGATAAACAGTCGGATGATACTGTTAATTATAAGAGTGTGACTTTTGGTGGCAAAAATAAAGAACCTGTTGCTTTACATAATGTTGCTAATGGTGCGCTTTTGCAAGAATCACATGATGCAATTAATGGGGGGCAAATTACAAAAATATTTCAGCAGGTCGTTAAATATTTTGGTGGGAATGCAGCCTTTAAAGAAGGTATTTTTACGGGACCAATTTATAAATTACTCAGTATTTCTGAAAATGGGGCGGTAGGAGAAACAGACCATGATAATATTGTTTCGGCATTTGAAGGTCTTGATACAAATATAAAGAATGTAAACAAGCGTATTAAGGAAGTCTCAGAAGGCATTAGCGATGATTCTTTATTATGGGATAAGAATAAGGAAGCTTATGTTGCTCTTCATGGGGAGGGAGAAACAAGGGAAAACAGTAAGATTACCAATCTGAAGGATGGTGATATTACAGCAAACTCAAGTGATGCAGTAAATGGTTCTCAACTTTATTCTTTAAACGAGCAATTAGCAACCTATTTTGGTGGTGGCGCTGGTTATGATAAGCAAGGAAATTGGCAAGCTCCAAATTTTAAAATCAAGCAGTTTGGTGAAGATGGAGCCTCTGAAGAAAAGAGCTATAGCAATATTTCTGATGCATTGAGTGGGATTGGAAATTCTTTCACAAATATTCAGAACAAAATTACCCATGAGATTAGCAAAATAGAAAGTGAGAATCTTGTTAAGCAGGATGAAAAGACAAAACGTATCACGATTGGTGGTGAAAAAGATGGGAGTGAACTCAGTATTGCAAACAGTGCGAGCGGTGTGCGTAGTCTTTCTGGTGTAAAAGCAGGGCTTCTGATAGAAGAATCCACGGAAGCGATCAATGGTTCCCAGCTTTATTCGGTAATCAATGTACTTTCTAGATATTTTAGTGGGGATGCGGGATACAAGGATGGAAAATGGTTAGCACCAGGCTTTAAGGTTGCACAATTTACTGCTGCTGGTGTGTTAAGCAAAAAGGAGAACTATACCAATGTTGCCTCTGCATTTGAAGGTGTTAACGAAAGTATGACAAAAATCAACAATCGTATTCATGATTTTGAACAGAGTGTTTTCTCGGGTGGTTTAAATTGGAGTGAGACAGAAAAAGCTTTTGACGCGCGTCATAAAGGTCAAGACAGTAAGATTAAGCATGTAGCGGACGGTGAAATATCAGAAAGCTCGAAAGAAGCTGTTAATGGCAGACAACTTTGGCAGACGAATAAGAAAGTTAAAGAGGTTGAAAGCCATGTCAATATGATTGATAAGCAAGTAAAAGATATTGCTAGTGTGGCAGATATTGCTGTTAAGTATGATAAAGGGACTGATGGCAAGAAAACGAATAAAGTAACATTAGTTGGTATGAGTGAGAGTGATCCAGTATTGATAGATAATGTAGCGGAAGGTCGCATTGAAAGCGGTTCGAAAGAAGCTGTTACAGGAGGTCAATTGCATGATTATACGAATAAGCAGATGAAACTCGTTCTTTCTGATGCAAAGAAATATACGAATGAGCGTTTCAAGGACATTGTCAATAACACGGTCGACGATGTTATTCATGAGACAAAATCTTATACAGATGTAAAGTTTGAAGCGTTAAGGTATGAAATTAAGGAAGTTCACAAAGAATCCAAACAGGCAGCAGCGATAGGTTTAGCGGTATCGAACTTGAGTTATGAAGATACGCCAGGTTCTTTAAGTTTATCGATAGGAACGGGGACATGGCGCAATCAATCAGCTTTTGCTGTTGGAGCAGGTTATATGTCTGAAAATGGCAGAATTCGTTCTAATATATCCGCTACGAGTTCTGGTAGGCATTGGGGCATAGGAGCGGGTTTAAGAGTAAAATTGAATTGATAGAAAGTCGTTAAGATTATTGCTGCGTTCTGCATTTATACTTTTTTATGAAGAATAAGGAGTATTTTAGCTTTAGAATGAGCTTTATAGAGCAACATACTTATGAATTCTCATTATTTTTCTAAAATTTTTTACTTAAATTGTTGAAAAAAGATCACATATTTCTGTAAAAAATATTCAAAGCGATAAAAATTGTTATTTTTTTGTTGCTATTTTATTATAGAGGGGTTAGTGCAACATAAAGTATATTAGTAAGACTCATTTTGATCGAAATAATAATTCAAAAGGGGGGAAGAGGTAGTGTATAAACTGTAAATACTGTAAAAACAGAATTTACATAGCCGCACTCCATTTAACAAAACAACAACCTAGCTAGAAAAATTTCATATTTCTAAAGAAATTTAAGGTTTTTTTAAATATTTAGCTTTTCATTTACTTGAATACGAAAGAAATAACATTCCTTAATAAAGATACATAGCACCAACAAAAAAACATTGCTAAAAACTTTATTAAGTAACCAAACACCTAATAAGTAAAATGCTCTAATGTTTAAAACCCTCAAAGATCTTTTTCCAAGCCTAAAGAGTAAACCGTAACCCAATATTTTATTAGAGTCTAAATGTGTCTTTTTTATGTTCTTATAAACATATTTCCAAAATTTCTCATTTAGATCTCGTTACAGAAAGCACACACAAAACACGACAAAAGACTCAAAACGTCTTTATTCAAAGAGCCACTCTCAATTTCCAAATTTACCTGAGCGAATGGCTAACAGAAAAATATGTCTTTTTTATGTTTTGGATGGGTTTTCAGATTTTTTCATTGGAGAGTTTGTTATGAAAAAATTATATGCCACACAAAGAGCGCGTACTTTGAAAGTTTTTCGTTTTTCTTTTGTGAAAGCGCTTTCATTAGCCACAGCGACTACATTTTTATCAAATATTTCTCCTGTATTTGCTTCGAATCTTGCGATAACAGGAGCAAAGGTTTTGAGTCAAAATGATCCAAATGTAAATTATCCTAAAGGCAGTCATGGCAGTATTGTTCTTTCTGGTGATGATGATTATTGCGGTGCGGATAATGTTATTGGTCGGGGAGGAACCACTAAGCGTGGTGGGAAGAAAATAACTGCAGAAGAAGAATATCGGAGATTTCTCGAAGAAGTAAAGTTTGGAAATTTTTCTCCTTATAGTCACAGCGATAAGCAACTAGTTTGGACTGGTAATGGGCAAACCAGTGGGAATATTGGTTATATGGGAGGTTTGACTGGTGGTGATGCGAATATAATGCCTGAGGCTTTTGGTGTTTATTCTTTTGCCACTGGTTGTGGATCTGCGGCACAGGGGAGTTATTCAACAGCATTTGGTGCAAATGCAACGGCCCTTACGGGAGGGTCATTAGCCTTTGGTGTTGCGTCGCTTGCTGCTGGAAAGGTGAGCATTGCTGTGGGTGTAGGATCGGAAGCAAAAGGAGATTCTTCTGTTGCTTTAGGTGGGCTGGCAAATGCAGCAGGGGAGATAAGTGTTGCTATTGGTCATAAGGCACAATCAACAGGAAAATTTGCTATTACTATGGGTGATCAGGCGCAGGCGACAAAAGAAGATAGCTTGGCTATAGGTCGCATGGCGCATGCTTTGGGGAAAAGCAGCACCGCACTAGGTTCCGAATATAATGTAAAAAGTGAACACGGGGACAATGATTATACCACTGCTCAGGGTGATTATTCAACAGCTTTGGGTGCTGTTTCTAAAGCTTTGGGGTATGGTTCAACGGCCGTTGGTCATCGTGCCTATGCAACGCAAAAAGACGCTGTTTCTATAGGATTTTATTCAAGAGCAAAAGCAGATCACGCTGTTGCTTTAGGTGCTGATTCTATAGCGACCGTTGAAGCTGGTGTTGCAGGTTATAGCCCTTTTTTACAGGGTGTAGCGACAGATACGACCTTTACATGGAAAAGTACTTATGGTGCCGTGAGTGTTGGTGATATTACTAATGGCAAAACACGACAAATTGGAGGAGTCGCAGCAGGTAGTGCGAATACTGATGCAGTGAATGTTGCGCAGCTAAAGTCATTAAAAATGTACGTAGACAAAGGGTGGAAACTATCTGTTGACGGTAAAAATGCTAAAGCTGTGGGGATAGACAATACGGTAGATTTTGCGACAGGAAGTAACAACCTTAGCATCACCAAAGGCGAAAAAGACAATAACATAAAATTTGATTTAGCAAAGAACATTACACTAGATAGTGTAACAGCGGGGAAGAACATTTTTGATGCTACGGGCTTGAAAATTACAGATGGTCCGCAAATCACTACTGCTGGTATTAATGCAGGTAGTAAAAGGATTACAAATGTAGCCAATGGTACGGATACGACCGATGCGGTGAATTTTGGACAATTAGACAAAGCAAAAAAAGAAGTTCAAGAACAAGTAGAAAAACAAGTTCAAGAAGTCGAAAAGCAAATTGCATCCAATAGCTTTGTAAAACAGGATGCTGTGACACAACACATCACCATTGGTAAAGATACAGGTGGTGATAAAATTGATATTACCAATAATAACAAAGAAACACGTACGCTTACGGGTATAAAGAATGGTGACATCTCAAAAGATTCAAAAGAAGCTGTCACTGGTTCACAGCTTTTTGAGACAAATCAAAGTGTAAATACTGTTTCCAGTAATCTCCAAACTGCTGCCACAGATATAGCCAAGTCCTTTGGTGGTGGTGCTGGATATAAAGATGGCAAATGGACCGATCCAACTTTTACAGTGAAAACTGTTACCGATGAAGGCAATGAAGAGAATGCAACTTATCATAACGTAGCTGAAGCTTTAACAGGGGTTGGAACGTCTATTACGAATGTTAAAAATGAGATTACCAAAGAGGTTAATAATACGATTAACACTGTTAAAGGCGATTCCTTATTGTGGAGTGCAGATGATCAAGCCTTTAGTGCGCAGCACAAGAATGAGGGCGCAAAAGCCAATAGCAAGATTACACATCTTTTGGATGGTAATATTGCGTCTGGTTCAACAGATGCCATTACGGGTAATCAACTTTATTCTTTAGGTGATAAGGTTGCGACCTATTTTGGTGGTAATGCTCGTTATGAGAATGGCGTATGGACCGATCCAACCTTTAAAATTAAACGCGTTAAAGCTGATGGTACAGAAGATGAACAAAATTATACAAGTGTAGCCGCAGCTTTTGAAGGTGTTGGTACTGCTTTCACGAATATAAAAAATGAAATGACCAACCAGATTAATAATGCGATTACCAATGTACAAGGTGATAGCCTTATTAAGAAAGACCCAAAGACAAATTACATCACGATTGGTAAAGAAGTAGCTGGTGGTGAAATCAATATTGCTAACAACGCAAACGAAGCACGAACCCTTTCCGGTGTGAAGGATGCGGTGAAAAATAATGAAGCTATCAACAAGGGGCAGTTTGATAAAGGTATCGAAAATGTCAGTAAAGACATCACGAATAAGTTCAATGACTTTACGCAAAACATAACGAATATTACGCAACAAGTCCAAGGTGATGCTTTGTTATGGAGTGAGAGTGAGAATGCCTTTATTGCGGCTCATGGTAAGGATGATGCAAAGACCAATAGTAAAATTACACATCTTTTAGATGGTAATATTGCTTCTGACTCAACAGATGCCATTACAGGTAAACAGCTTTACACTTTGGGTGATAAGGTTGCTCAGTCTTTCGGTGGCGATGCTCGTTATGAGAATGGTGAATGGACATCTCCAACATTTAAAATTAAAACTGTTAACGGAGAGGGTGAGGAAAAAGAAGAGACTTATAAGAATGTATCTGAAGCTTTAACGGGAGTTGGTACGTCTATAACGAATGTTCAGAATAAAGTTACTGAACAGATTAATAATGTGGTTTCTCAAGTTGCCGCCAATAGCTTTGTACAACAAGATGATACAACAAAGCGTATAACCATTGGAGCAAAAGAAGAAGGCAGTGAAATCAATATTGCCAACAAGAATAATGAAGATCGTATACTTTCCGGTGTGAAGGAAGCGACAAAGAATAATGAAGCTGTTAACAAAGCTCAGCTTGATACAAATATCAAGAAAGTTGAGGAGAAATTAGCAGAGGCAGTTGGTAATGTGACACAACAAGTTCAGGGCGATGCTTTATTGTGGAGCAATACTGATAACGCCTTTGTAGCAGATCATAAGAAGGATGGAGTAAAAACAAAGAGTAAGATTACCCATCTTTCGGACGGTAATATTGCTTCTGGCTCTACAGATGCAGTTACAGGTGGACAACTTTATTCGATGAACGAGCAGCTTGCGACCTATTTAGGTGGCGGTGCTGGCTATGATGAAAAAGGAAACTGGAAAGCGCCAAGCTTTAAGGTAAAAACAGTTAAGGCTGATGGTAACTCTGAGGAGAAGAACTATAGCAATGTATCAGCTGCTTTTGAAGGTGTTGGTACTTCTATCACCAACGTTCAGAATAAAATTACCAATGAAATAACCAATCAGATTAATCATCTTCAGTCAGATGATTCAGCGGTTGTTCATTATGATAAACAAAAGAATGGAGCCATTGATTATGCGAGTGTAACGTTTGGTGGGAAAGATAAAACCCTCACAGCACTTCACAATATTGCTGATGGTCAGATTGCGGATAAATCACATGATGCAATTACAGGTGGACAGATTAATAGCATTTCTCAAGATGTTGCAAGGTTTTTAGGTGGTGGTGCAGCATTTAGTGGTGGTGCTTTTACACAGCCCACCTATAAGTTATCTCAGGTTGATGCTAATGGTAAGGTAAATCCGACTGAGTTTAAAGACGTTGGCTCAGCTTTTTCTGGTCTCGATGAGAATATTAAGAATGTTAATGATCGGATTAAGGAAGTTTCAGAAGGCGTTGCACAGGATTCTTTAAATTGGAATGAACAAGAAAAGGCCTTTGTAGCGCAGCATGGGGTAGATGATAAAAAGGCAGATAGTAAGATTACGCATCTTAAAGCAGGAGATATTTCTGCTGCTTCAACAGAAGCAGTGAATGGTTCACAGCTTTATTATTTAGGCAACAATATTGCACAGTATTTTGGTGGTGGCACTGAATATAAGGATGGCAAATGGACAGCTCCAAGCTTTAAGTTTAAGACTGTCAAAGAAGATGGTGTTACCATTGAAGATAAAGAGTATGGTACAATTGCAGAAGCATTTACAGGTGTAGGAAGCTCTTTTGAAAAACTGCAAAAAGAGTTTAATCAAAGCATCACCAATATTACGCAAGAAGTACAAGGCGATGCTTTGTTGTGGGACAAGCAGGCAAATGCGTTTATTGCTCAGCATGGAGAGAAAGAAGGAGAAAAAACGAATAGCAAGATTACATCTCTTTTAGATGGAGCTATTTCCAAGGGGTCTACGGATGCAATAACAGGTGGTCAGCTTTATGGTTTGGGAAGCAGTGTTGCAAAATCCTTAGGTGGCGGAGCTGGTTATGAGAATGGCGTATGGACAGGTCCAAGCTTTAAGTTTAAGACAGTTAAGGATGATGGGAGTGAATCTGAAGAGAAATACGAGAATGTTTCTGATGCGTTTGCTGGAGTTGGTAATTCTTTCACGAATATTAAAAATGAAATAACCAATCAAATTAATCATCTTCAGTCAGATGATTCAGCGGTTGTTCATTATAATAAAACAGCACAGGGTGAAACTGATTATACGAATGTGACTTTTGGTGGTAAAGATAAGACAGCTGTAGGTCTTCATAATATTGCGGATGGTAGTATTGCTGAGAATTCACGTGATGCAATCAATGGTGGACAGATTAACAAAATCGGTGAGTCAGTTGCGAAATACTTAGGTGGTAATACAACTTTTACAAACGGTGTTTTTTCAACACCAACTTATAGCTTGTCAAAAGTTGAGGCAAATGGTTCAGTAGGAAGCGCTAGCTTTGACAATATTGGTTCAGCTTTTACAGGTCTCGATGAGAATATCAAGAATGTTAATAATCGTATTAAAGAAGTTTCAGAAGGCGTTGCACAAGATTCTCTGAACTGGAGTAAGGATTCAAATGCCTTTGTAGCGCAACATGGTGATAAAAAAACGAATAGTAAGATTACGTCACTTGCCAATGGAGAGATTAGTGCAACTTCAAGTGATGCTGTAGCGGGTAATCAGCTTCATACCTTAGGGAGCAATGTTGCAAAATCTTTAGGTGGTGGAGCTGGTTATGAGAATGGCGTATGGAATGCTCCAAGTTTCAAGGTTAAAACAGTTAATGAAGATGGTAGTAAAGTTGAAGATAAGGATTATAGTACTGTAGAGGAAGCATTTGCTGGTGTAGGTAGCTCTTTTGAGAAACTTCACAAAGAGTTTACTGAAAGCAACACAGCGGTTACTGAAAATATTCAGCAGAATGCCTTGTTGTGGAGTGATTCTGATAAAGCGTTTGTTGCTCAGCATGGGGAGAAAGAAGGAGCAAAAACGAATAGCAAGATTAAGTATCTTGCTGCTGGGGAGATTACGAAAGATTCCACGGAAGCAGTAATAGGTTCGCAGCTTTATTCCTTACAGGATCAGTTTGCAGGATATTTAGGCGGTGGAGCTGGTTATGACAAGGCAGGCAAATGGAATAATCCAACTTTTAAAGTTAATACAGTTAAGGATGATGGTGCCTCTGGAGAAGAAAGCTATAACAATGTAGCGGAAGCTTTTGAAGGAGTTGGTAGTTCTTTCACGAATATCAAAAATGAAATTACTAACCAAATTAATCATCTTCAGTCAGATGATTCAGCGGTTGTTCATTATGATAAAAAAGAAAAAGATGAAATTGATTATACGAATGTGACTTTGGGTAAGGGTAAAGATTCTTCCCCTGTTGGTCTTCATAATGTTGCTGATGGTAAGATTGCGGATAAGTCACATGATGCAATTACGGGAGGTCAGATCAATAGTATTGGTGATGATATTGCTAAGTTCTTAGGTGGTGATACATCCTTTAAAAATGGAGCGTTTACAGGTCCAACCTATAGATTATCTTCAGTTTCTAAAGAAGGTGAGGTTACGGGTAGGTCGTTTACTGATGTTGGCTCTGCTTTTACTGGTCTTGATGAGAATATTAAGAATGTGAATGATCGGATTAAGGAAGTTTCTCAAGGAGTTGCACAGGATTCTTTATCGTGGAGCAAGGATGACAATGCCTTTAGTGCCCAACATGGGGAAGATAAGAACAGAAAAGACAGCAAGATTACCCATATTTTGGATGGAAATATTGCTTCTGGTTCAACAGATGCGGTTACCGGTGGCCAGCTTTATTCGATGAATAATACGTTATCGAGCTATTTGGGTGGTGGCGCTGGTTATAAAGAAGGCAAATGGACTGCTCCAAACTTCAAAGTTAATACAGTAAATACTGCTGGCGATAAGGTTGAAGAGAAGAGTTATGATAGCGTTGCCGCGGCGTTTGAAGGAGTAGGAACTTCTTTCACCAATCTTCATAATGAAGTGACAAATGCTGTTACGAATATTAACAATCACATTAACGATGTGGTGAGTGATAGTCTTGTGAAGCAGGATGCTGATAGCAAGGTTATTAAGATAGGTGCAGAAAAAGGTGGTACAAGCATTAGCATTGCTAATAGTGGAGATGCCGCGCGGACCCTTACAGGCGTAAAAGCAGGAGCGCTTTCAGAAACATCGACAGATGCGGTGAATGGTTCTCAGCTTTATTCGATGAATAATACGTTAGCGAGTTATTTTGGTGGAGGTGCTAAGTACGAGAATGGTCAGTGGACAGCTCCAAGCTTTAAGATTCAGACTGTCAGTGAGGATGGTAGCAAGGTTGAAGAGCAGAGCTATAAAACAGTAGCTGAAGCGTTTGCAGGAGTAGGAAGTTCTTTCACGAATATTCATAAAGAGCTTAAGAATGAGATTAACCAAGTTGTGGGTGATAGTCTTGTTAAGCAAGATGATAAGACACATGACATTGCGGTTGGAGGTGAAAAGAGCGGTACGAAAGTTACGTTTGCGAATACTGATGGTGCAACACGGATTCTCACAGGTATAACAGCAGGAGAGCTTACAGAGGCATCAACAGAAGCCGTGAATGGTTCGCAACTTTTCGCGACCAACCAGAATGTTACAATAGTAACGAATGATCTAAAAACAGTTTCTGATAATACTTCGAAGTACTTAGGTGGTGGAGCTGATGTGGTTAAAGGTGTAGCGCCAAATTATACAGTGGAGGGTAAGAGTTATGAAAGTGTAGCAGATGCGTTTGGTGGTGTTGATCGTTCATTCACAGAGCTTCATAAAGAGATTACGCAAAACACGAATGAGGTTTCTGAAAATATTAAGCAGAATGCGTTGTTATGGAGTGATAAAGATCATGCATTTGTTGCAACCCATGGAACTGATGATGAGAAGAAAAACAGCAAGATCACGTCTCTTGCGAATGGTAGTGTCACGAAAGATTCAACGGATGCGATCAATGGATCTCAGCTTTATTCGATGAATAATACGTTGGCGAGCTATTTTGGTGATGGAGCTAAGTACGAGAATGATCAGTGGACAGCTCCAACTTTTAAAGTTTCACAATTTTCTGGTGATGGTAAGTCTTCTGAGGAAACATATAACAATGTTGCCGATGCGTTTGATGGTGTGAATAGCTCTTTCAAGGGTATCCATAATGAAATGACGAGTGCTGTCACGAATATTAACAATCAGATTAACAAGATTGTTAGTGATAGCCTTGTAAAGAAAGATGCTACAACGGACCTCATCACTATTGGTAAAGAAGTTGTTGGCACTGAAGTCAATATTGCCAACAAGGATCAAGAGGATCGTACACTTTCAGGTGTTAAGGCGGCAGTAAATGATAATGAAGCGGTTAACAAAGGCCAGCTTGATAAAAGTTTAGAACAACTTTCTAACAGTCTTCAGTCAGATGATTCAGCTGTTGTTCTTTATGATAAGAAGGAAAATGGTGAGACTGACTATACGAATGTGACTTTTGGCAAAGGTCAAAATGCAGCTCCTGTTGCTTTGCATAATGTTGCTGATGGTAAGATTTCTGAGAATTCCCATGATGCAGTTACGGGTGGACAGATTAATACAATTGGCAGTGATGTTGCAAAGTTTTTAGGTGGAGGGTCTTCCTTTAAAGGTGGAACTCTTACAGAACCAAGCTATAAATTAACTCAGGTTGATGAGAAGGGTGTAGCTAAAGAGGCAGAGTTTAAAGATGTTGGTTCGGCCTTTGCGGGTCTTGATAAGAATATCAATAATGTGAACAATCATCTTACGAATGTTGTTCAAGACTTTACTCAACAAATCACAGATATTACTGAGGAAGTTAAGGATGATGCATTGTTGTGGAGTCAAGATAAAGAGGCATTTGTTGCGACACATGGCGCTGATGGTGATAAGAACAACAGCAAGATTACGTCCCTTGCGAATGGTAGTGTCACGAAAGATTCAACGGATGCGGTGAATGGCTCTCAGCTATTTGAGACCAATCAACATGTAAGCACTGTATCTAAAACACTTGACACAGCGGCTACGGGTATAGCTAAATCCTTTGGTGGCGGAGCTAAGTACGAGAATGGTCAGTGGAGCGCTCCAATCTTTAAGGTTCACACTGTCAGTGAGGATGGTAGCAAGGTTGAAGAGCAGAGCTATGATGATGTAGCAAAAGCCTTTGCAAGTGTAGGAAATTCTTTCAGCAGTCTTCATAAAGAGCTTAAGAATGAGATTAGCCAAGTTGTTAGTGATAGTCTTGTTAAGCAAGATGAAACGACTAAGGTAATCAAGATAGGTGCAGAGAAAGAGGGTACAGAAATCAGCATTGCGAACAGTGACGGTGCAGAACGTCTTCTCACAGGCGTAAAATCAGGAGCGCTTACAGAAGCGTCGACAGAAGCAGTGAATGGTGGTCAGCTTTATTCGATGAATAATACGTTAGCGAGTTATTTTGGTGGCGGAGCTGGTTATAAAGAAGGTGAATGGACCACTCCAAGCTTCAAGATAGTGAGCTTTAAAGAGGATGGAAGTTCTGAAGAGACAAGCTATGATAATGTTGCAGCTGCTTTTGCAGGTATAAATACTTCTTTCACGAAGCTTCATCACGATCTTACAGACAATATTGAGCAGAATGCGTTGTTGTGGAGTGAAGCGGAAGGATCCTTTGTAGCTCTTCATGGCAAAGGTTCAGAGAAGCAGAATAGCAAGCTGAGCCATCTTGTTGATGGAGATATTTCGTCTGGTTCGACAGAAGCGATCACGGGTAACCAGTTGTATCAGTTGAATCAAACGTTAGCGCAATATTTTGGTGGTGGAGCGAGCTATCAGGGCGGACAATGGCGGGCACCCGACTTCAAGGTTGCGCAATTAAATTCTGATGGCAGTTCAGGTGATGATAAGGTCTATCATGATGTTGCTGGTGCCTTTGGGGGAGTGAGTGATGGTATGAAGAGTATCAATGATCGTATTAACGATGTTGCCAACAATCTAGATACGAACAGTTTGAGTTGGAATGATGAGTTAGGAGGCTATGATGGTCGCCATAATGGATCGGACAGTAAGATTACGCATGTTGCGGATGGTGAAATCTCTGAAGGTTCGAAAGAAGTTGTGAATGGAGGGCAGCTTTGGGAGACGAACCAAAAAGTTTCTGCGGTTGAAAATCGTGTAGAAAGCTTAGATCAACATGTAAAGGATGTTGAAAGTGCTGTTACGAATGGTGCTGTTAACTACGATAAGGATGCTGAAGGCAATAAGACGAATAAGATTACGTTAGTAGGCGGAGATGAGAGTGCGCCTGTATTAATAGAGAATGTGGGAGATGGTAAGATTGAAAAGGGCTCTCATCAAGCAGTTAATGGTGGTCAATTGCATGATTATACGGAACAGCAGATGAAGTTAGTACTAGATGATGCGAAGAAATATACGGATGATCAAGTAAGTAGTCTTGTCAATAATGGTGTTAATGAGGCGAAATCTTACACGGATATGAAGTTTGAGACGTTAAATTATGCTATTGAGGATGTCCGCAAGGAGGCAAGACAAGCTGCCGCTATTGGTTTGGCTGTGTCTAACTTACGTTACTATGATATACCAGGATCTTTAAGTGTTTCATTTGGTAGTGGTTTATGGCGCAGCCAATCTGCCTTTGCTATTGGTGCTGGTTATACTTCAGAAGATGGAAATATTCGCTCGAATGTATCTGTGACGAGTGCTGGAGGACATTGGGGCATAGGCGCTGGGATTACTCTGAGGTTGAGATGATAATAGAAAAAATGACTATTATTATAAACAAGAGAAGTATGTTAGTGAAGATTCTGTTCGCTTTTGCCTTAATAGGCAAAGGCGAAAGCTTGGCTAATGAGAATAATAGTATTTATACAATTCATCCACCGCACTTATCGATACCTAAAGGAGAACCAGGTGAAACACGTCGAATTATTATGCAGTTTTATGACTGGACTTTAATTTGTGATGAAAAACAAAAGCTTAAGCTTAAGCAAGGTATATGTAATGTGACACAGACTGTTCATGATCAGGAAGGAAATACTATTTTTAGTTGGTCTCTTGTTTCTACGACAAATGGTCAAGCAGTGATGCTTTTTCGCACATTGCCAAATTCTGATATAAATGTTCCGATTCAAATGTTTGTGAAAGGTGTAAAAAAACCTGTTCTTATTCGTTATACACAGTGTAATGAAACGGTTTGTTTGGCCCAATCACCTGTAGGGCCGCTTCTTACTCAACAAATAGAACAGGACAATACAGTACGTATTTCCTATAAACTTAAAGAGGGAAAGGTATTTTCTTTTACTGTGCCATTTAAAGGGTTAAACGCAGCACTTAATTCTTTGCGCCCTTAGAAATTTATTGAGAATTTTTAACAAGAGTCATTTTTCCGTAAATCATTATGTTATGTTTTAAAATGTAAATTATAAGGCGATGTCAGTGAGAAGTTTTATGTAATGTGATAGAAAGGTGATTTATTCAAAAAAAAATCGCGTTTTATGAAGTTAAAGTCATCATAAGAGCTTTATATAATAGAAAATTAGGTTAGAGATTTTCCACAAATCTGAGAGAGTAATTGCGTTAGTTGTTAGCAATAAAAAGTTATTAGAAATACTCAATTTTAAATAAATAACAATATGGTTTCCTTACAATAGGGCGCAGACTAAGCTCTTTTTTAAGGTTTCATATGGCGTTTTAGAACAGTCTGATTAGGCATTAATATTGTTCAATTGAAATATTATAATAACAGGTAATTTTATAATCCTAGAGAATTTTTGAACGATAGTTTTTCTTTGTATTCACGAGATAATGGCTACCGTAATTACATTTTGTAGGACCATGAAGCTGTTATTCTAGCATAATCAAAACCATTTTGTTGCATATAAGTTGCATATAACAAGTAAGCCTTGTGTATGAATAACGCGATTGAAAAAAGAAATTTTTCTCTTATAAAATATATCGATGTATAGATTGTTTCAACCTGAATCCTCAGCAAAGATTATGATAATGCTGGTTTGTTACAATAGAAGTATACTTCGTATCAATGATATAAAAATAGCACAATTTACAAAATTGATGTGAGCGTAAACGGTTAGTTTATCGTTTTAAGTTCATAAAGAGAAGTATGACTTCATGGAAGCAACCAAAAGATTATATAAAATCTGAATGATACGAGCGTAGAAATTTTTGATGATAAGAAAAAGAAGAATGGTTTCTTGTATTTTATCATTTGATGCCGCATTGTTGCTTTATTGAGGAATGAGCAGAAGAGTTTTTGCGTTTATTTATTGGGGGAAACGCTCAAGGGATAAGAGAAATGACCCCGTTAAATTATGGTTCAAAAGAGTCAAAGCAAGGAGAATCACACGATACCAAAGCAAATCAGTTGTATGATCAGTGTGGGAATAATAGAAATAATCGTTCTGCACTGTCACAAACAGAGGCATGCTCTGTCCTTGTTGATATAAAGAGACAACAGAGAAAAAGACATTGTAAGCAGAAACAGGTTTTAATTCAATCGAAGACAGCTTTTGAGTTGCATAGCCAAACAATGATAGGTGCTCAAAAAGCAAAAAAATGCCAAGCACCTTTTCTTCGACGATTCTCTCAAGTAAAATCTCCACCTCTTTATGCGGCGCTTGATTTAGGAACGAATAATTGTCGTCTTCTTATCGCATCTCCTAGTAAACCTGGATATTTTCGTGTTGTTGATGCTTTTTCTCGTATTGTACGATTGGGAGAAGGTTTAATAAATAATGGTTTACTTAAGACACAAGCTATGGATCGTGCGATTGAAGCATTAAAGATTTGTCGTTTAAAGCTAAAACAAAGGCATATTAAGCGTTATCGCTTGATTGCAACGGAAGCTTGCCGTTCAGCAGAAAATGGTAGGTATTTTATTCAGCGTGTTCTGGATGAGACTGGTCTTGAATTGGAAATTGTTGATCGGCAAACAGAAGCACGTTTCGCTGTTACAGGATGTAGTACGCTTGTTGAACCGAATACTGAGGCAATTGTACTTTTTGATATTGGAGGAGGATCATCAGAAATTGTGCTTCTTGATGTTTCTCAAAAGCGTTCTTTTTGTTTAGCAGGACAAATTACCGCTTGGACTTCTCTTCCTGTTGGGGTTGTTACGCTTGCGGAACGTTTTGGAGGGAATAATATTAATTTAGATGATTTTGAAAAAATGAAAAGTTATGTGCGAGGATTGTTAAATAATTTTTCGGATCGTTATAAATTGGGAGAATTAGCGCAAGGATCGAAGTTTCATCTTTTGGGAACCTCTGGCACAGTTACGACTTTAGCAGGGATGCATCTTAATTTAGAGCGTTATGATAGGAAGAAAGTGGATGGCATTTGGATGGATGATGCAGACATTACTCTTATGACAAAACGCTTATTGTCATGGGATATAGAAAAACGTGTCATAAATCCTTTTATTGGGCGAGAGAGAGCAGATTTAGTTTTAGCTGGTTGTGCAATTTTAGATGTTATTCGAGAAGTTTGGCCAAGTCAGCGTTTAAGAGTTGCTGATCGTGGCTTAAGGGAAGGAATTTTGATAGAGCTGATGTTACGTGATGGTGTATGGTGTCGACGTAGAAAGAGCAGAGATTTCAAGCGTTAGAGAATTAAATATGGAGACAATAGAATAACGATGAAAAAAACAACAAAACCCCCAACGGGTGGCTACGGAGGTTCAGGGTCACATGAATTATATCAGCGCGTAAAAAAGAAAGCTGGAACCATTAAAGCTTCATCACGGCGATGGTTAGAGAGGCATTTGAATGATCCTTATGTTCATCAATCAAAAGTAGATGGTTATCGTTCGCGCGCGGCTTATAAACTCATTGAAATTAATGAACGTTATAAGTTTCTGAAGAAAGGCCAAAAGGTTATTGATCTAGGGGCAGCACCGGGGGGATGGTGTCAGGTCGCTGAGCGCATAGTAGGGTCAAGTGATGAAAAACCTAGCGTCGTTGGCATTGATTATTTGCATGTGGATCCATTGCCTAGAGTTGCGATGTTAGAAATGGATTTTTTACATGCAGATGCACCGCAGAAATTAGTTGAAGCTTTAGGGACAAAACCGGATGTGGTTCTTTCTGATATGGCTGCGCCAACAACAGGTCATCGTCAGACGGATCATTTAAGAACGATTTATTTATGTGAAGTTGCAGCTGATTTTGCTCTTTCGGTTCTCAAGCCTGGGGGACATTTTTTAGCAAAGGCTTTTCAAGGAGGAGCAGAAAATACTCTTCTTGCAAGATTAAAACAGCATTTTAAAAAAGTCTACCATGTTAAACCACCTGCAAGCCGATCAGAATCAGTAGAGCTTTATCTTCTAGCGCTTGAATTTAAGGGAAAAACAAAAATACAAGAATAACGCCTTCTTTTAAGAAGACGTGGTTTTACTTAACCTATTTAAATGAGATGATTTTTTTCTCAAAGAGTTATCAGCAATAGTGACAGTTTTTCTGTTATCAATGATGAAAAACTGGTAAAATTAATGTATTGTCTATAGAGGTAGAGAGATTGATTCCTCAGTGAGTGTTTCCAATGAAATTTCTTGATCAAGCTAAAGTTTATATTCGTTCCGGTAATGGAGGTTCTGGAGCAGTATCATTTCGCCGTGAAAAATTTATAGAGTTTGGTGGTCCTGATGGAGGGAATGGAGGACGGGGTGGTGATGTCTGGGCTCTTGTTGTTGATGGGCTTAACACGCTGATTGATTATCGTTACCAACAGCATTTTAAAGCAAAAACAGGGGGACATGGCAAGGGGCGTAATATGACGGGTGAGAAGGGTGATGATGTCATTCTTAAAGTTCCGGTTGGGACGCAAATTTTTGAAGAAGATAATACAACGTTAATCTGTGATTTAACGGAAGTGGGACAGCGCTATCGCCTTGCAAAAGGAGGGAATGGGGGTTTTGGCAATCTTCACTTTACAACATCGACAAATCGGGCACCGCGTCGTGCAAATCCAGGTTTGGCTGGAGAAGAGCGTGCAATATGGCTTCGTTTGAAGTTAATTGCTGATGCGGGGCTTGTTGGCTTACCCAATGCCGGAAAATCAACTTTTTTAGCTTCTGTAACGGCGGCAAAGCCAAAAGTTGCAGATTATCCTTTTACCACTCTGCATCCTCATCTTGGTGTTGTACGAATTGATGGTCGTGAATTTGTTTTGGCTGATATTCCGGGGTTAATTGAAGGAGCCCATGAAGGGGTAGGAATTGGAGATCGTTTTTTAGGACATGTGGAACGTTGTCGTGTCCTCCTTCATTTGATTTCTGCTCAAGAAGAAGATGTTGCAAAGGCATATCAAATTGTGCGTCATGAACTTGAGTCTTATGGAAATAATCTCAGTGATAAGACTGAAATTGTCGCTTTAAGTCAGATAGATACACTCACGATTGAAGAGCGTAAAACAAAACAGGAAGCTTTGCGAAAAGTAACGAATCAACCTGTTATGATGTTTTCTGCGGTTAGCCGCGAAGGTTTAGAAAATGTATTGCGTGCTGGTGCACATATTATTGAAATGTCACGCAAAGAGGAGAACGGTGGGGATAGCAGGATTGATTGAGATGGCTGTTGGATTGCAAAAACTTACACACTATAAACGTATCGTGGTCAAGATTGGATCCGCACTTTTGGTTGATCCTCAGACAGGTTTACGCGTTGAATGGCTTAAAAGCTTGATTAATGATGTTGTTGAATTGCACAAGGAAGGCGTAGAGATATTATTGGTGTCTTCAGGCGCTATTGCTCTGGGTAGAACATTGCTGCAGCTTCCTAAGGGAGCTTTGAAATTGGAAGAAAGTCAGGCATGTGCTGCTTTAGGACAAATTGAATTAGCAAAAACCTATGGTGATGCTCTTGCACAGCATGGACTCAAAACAGGTCAGATTTTGCTCACTTTATTTGATACGGAAGAGCGAAGGCGTTATCTCAATGCACGTGCGACGATTAATATGCTTTTACGTTTTGGAGCAGTGCCTGTTATTAATGAGAATGATACTGTTGCGACAAATGAAATTCGTTATGGTGATAATGATCGTTTAGCAGCACGTGTGGCCACAATGATGGGAGCAGATCTTTTAATACTTTTATCTGATATTGATGGTCTTTATACAAAGCCTCCCCATCGTGATCCGACGGCTGAATTTATTCCTTTTATTGCGTCCATTACACATGATATCGAAAAAATGGCAGATGTTGCTGCTTCAGAGTTTTCACGGGGAGGAATGAAGACCAAGCTTGATGCTGGAAAGATAGCTAATGCTGCTGGAACGGCGATGATTATTACTTCAGGCAAACGTATGAATCCCCTTGCGGCGATTGATAAAGGTGAACGCAAGAGTTTTTTTGCGGCCGGTGAGAAATCTGTTAGTGCTTGGAAAACATGGATTTCTGGTCATTTAGATCCGTCTGGTATTTTGACGATTGATCAAGGAGCCATCAAGGCTCTTGAATCAGGAAAATCGTTATTAGCAGCAGGGGTTATTGCTGTTGAGGGAAGTTTCCAACGTGGGGATACGGTTGCCATTGTTGATACAAATGGTGTTGAGATTGCGCGCGGACTTGTGAGTTATGGCAAAGATGAAGCTGTACGCATTATAGGACGTAAAAGTGAAGAAATAGAATCTATTCTTGGGTATGAGGCACGCTCTGCTATGGTGCATCGCAATGATATGATTTTACGTTGCTTGACCAATTCTGTTTAAAAAAATTACTTTTGTTTTATTTTTTTTAGTAGAGTAAATGATACGATGACTTTAGAAGAACAAATGAAAGATATGGGGCAAAAAGCACGCTATGCTGCTGCAGCGTTGGCTGTTGCTTCTTCTGAGCAAAAGAACAATGCATTGGAAATGATTGCTTTAAGCTTAGAGGCTCACTCAGATGAAATTTTACGGGCGAATTGTCTGGATTTAGAGAAGGCTGCCCAGAATAACTTGAAAGCCGCAATGGTTGATCGGCTCAAGTTAGATGAATTGCGTTTGAATGCAATGATAGACAGTGTTCGCCAAGTTGCTCGTTTATCTGATCCTGTAGGGCAGGTCATGAGTGCGTGGACACGTCCTAATGGGCTTCATATAAGTCGTGTAAGGACACCTCTTGGTGTGATTGGCATTATTTATGAGAGTCGCCCAAATGTTACAATTGATGCGAGTGCTTTGTGTTTAAAAGCGGGTAATGCTGCTATTTTACGTGGTGGTTCGGATAGTTTTCATTCTTCACATGCTCTTCACTGTGCGTTGGTACAAGGTTTAGAGCGCTCTGGTTTACCTAAAGATGCGGTTCAAATGGTTGGAACGACAGATCGCACTGCCGTTGGGGAAATGCTCAAAGGATTGAACGGGGCGATTGATGTAATCGTGCCACGTGGTGGAAAGAGTCTTGTTGCGCGCGTTCAGTCTGATGCACGTGTCCCAATTTTTGCCCATTTAGAGGGGCTTTGTCATATTTATATTGATAAATCAGCAGATTTGGATATGGCGCGCAATATTGTTTTAAATGCGAAGTTGCGTCGAACAGGGATATGTGGTGCTGTTGAGACAGTTCTCATCGACAACGAAGCATTAAAAAAGTTTCTTCCCGTTTTGACTGCTTTACAGGAGAAGGGGTGTGAAATCCGTGCCACAGAAGATATTGCGTTTCTTCTGCCAGATGTAAAATTAGCCTCTGAAGGAGACTGGTCACATGAATATCTTGATGCTATTCTTTCTGTTAAAACGGTTGGAGGGGTTGAGGGAGCGATTGCTCATATTAAGCGTTATTCATCAGGACATACGGAATCGATTATTGCTGAGGATATGGAAGTGGTGAAGAATTTTTTTAATCATTTGGATTCAGCTATTTTATTGCACAATGCGTCCACACAATTTGCTGATGGAGGTGAATTTGGTTTTGGAATGGAAATTGGTATCGCAACAGGAAAAATGCATGCACGTGGTCCCATAGGTGTTGAACAGTTAACATCGTTTCAATATCATGTTAAAGGAAATGGTCAGGTTAGAGCTTGAAAAGTCCATTTTTTCCATGGAAAAATCGTATGCCACATGTTGAAAGATCAAATGTTGTGGGTCTTTTTGGTGGTTCTTTTAATCCACCGCATGAGGGGCATCTTCTTGTTGCAAAAATTGCTATTCGACGTTTGCAGCTTGATCAGTTGTGGTGGATGGTTAGTCCAGGGAATCCTTTAAAGGATTGTACACAGTTACTCTCTTTAGAGGAGAGAATGCGATTAAGTTTTGAGCTTATTGATCATCCGAAAATTCGCTTAACAGGTTTTGAGCAGGCTATAGGGAGCAAAGTATCACGTGATACGATTTCTCATATTCTTACCCATTACAATGGCGTAAATTTTATATGGATTATAGGGGCAGATAGTTTTACAATGATTCATCATTGGTATCGATGGCGTGATATTGTCTCTATGCTTCCTGTTGCAATTATTGATCGTCCTTTAGGTAATAAGTCAGCCCTCTCTTCTCCTATGGCACAGATTTATCGCCAGTTTCGTTTGGATGAGAGAGAAAGTGAGCGATTACCTTTTATAAAACCACCCGTTTGGACTTATTTGCATGGACCTTTATCTTTTCAATCTTCAACAAAGCTTCGTTTGAAGAAAGAATAATTTTTCTTGAACAATTTATAAGATTCTGCTTCTCTTTAGAGAAAACTTTTTTACATTCTACAACAGGAAGAAAGGAATATTAATCTGAAAAACGTTGTACAAAACCACTCTTACGATATGACGCCCTTAACAGAAAAAGCAGTTTTTTCTGTTAAGGAGAGTCTTGAAATTATTCTCAAGAGTTTAGAAGATACAAAAGCAGAAGATATTGTTTCTGTTGATATTCAAGGGAAGTCACCTTTAGCTGATTATATGGTCATAGCTTCAGCAAATTCGCAGCGTCATGTCTCTTCAATTGCTGATCATTTGTTACGCACTTGGAAAGATAGTGGGCAGGGACTTGCGCGTGTAGAAGGGTTTTCTGGAGGTGATTGGGTATTGATTGATACAGGTGATATTATTATTCACCTTTTTCGTCCAGAAATTCGTCTTTTTTATAATTTAGAAAAAATATGGATGGCTCCAGATTTAAGCAATACAACATCGGTTCTCTTCGGAGATCATTAAAATGCAAATTTCTATTTTTGCGGTTGGTCGTATGAAAAGTGGAGCAGAGAAAAAGTTGGTTCAGCATTATTTGGATCGTTTTTCTAAAAGTTCTGGAGCTGTAGGATTTCACTTAAAAAAGTTACAGGAGATACCAGAAAGTCGGGCACAAACAGCGTATCAGCGTATGGAGGAAGAGGGCAGAAGACTCATTGAATTTTTACCTGAAAAATGTCGATTAATT
Source organism: Bartonella queenslandensis (assembly GCF_018155095.1). Taxonomy (GTDB): domain Bacteria; phylum Pseudomonadota; class Alphaproteobacteria; order Rhizobiales; family Rhizobiaceae; genus Bartonella; species Bartonella queenslandensis_B. The sequence continues at coordinate 53,524 of NZ_NAAI01000001.1, forward strand.
GTGTTGGATGAGCGTGGAGCGTCAATATCTTCAGCTTCTTTTGCTGAAAAATTAGAGTGTTATCGTGATGAAGGTATTCGAGATGTTATCATTGCTTTGGGGGGCCCTGATGGGCATAACGAACAAATAAGGAATCGTGCAGATTTTCTTTTATCTTTTGGTTTTATGACGTGGCCACATCAAATTGCACGTATCCTTCTTACAGAACAACTTTATCGTGCTGTAACCATTGCAAATCATCATCCATATCATCGTTTTTAAATATTTTTGTTCAATTTTTAGCACTTAATTTATATATTCATTAATATAGTTTTAGCCGACACCGTTTAAAGTATCTCTCGTGTATACGATGAGGTGTTATGGTTTTTGCAAATGAAAAAGCTTCTTCATAGAAAGATGCGATACTTATATGGGGAATGCGTGATATTTGTCATCCTGCTCTTGAGTATGTTTTTTTGCTTTTCTGTATCGCAAGCGGAAGATACAATGAGGAGTACAGAAGTACATAAAGAATTGGGAGAAATTCGTCAAAATATTTCACTTTCGCGTGAGCGTGTTGTTTTTCTTACGCGTCAAGTTGAGCATTTAAAAAAAGATCAACGTGTTTTGAGTGATGCACTCATAAAAGCTGCTCAAGAAGAACGTAAAGTTGCAGATGATATTGCTGAAAGGGAAGAAAAGCTTAAAAAAATGATAGAAAATCGGGTACAAGTCTATCAAAGTTTAAAAAGCCGTCGTGCTGAATTTGCAGAAGTTCTTGCAATTTTAGAACGTATGGGATTGAATCCCCCTCCGGCTCTTGTGATACAATCAGAGGACGTATTGGCTTCTATGCGCAGTTCTATTTTATTAGGGACTATCATTCCTCATATGCAAGAGAAAACACGAGATTTAACAGAAAAGCTCAAGGAGTTGACCAATTTAAGCAATTCCATTACTAAGGAATATACAGCGTTAAAGGCCAAACTGCAAAGTCAAGCAGAGCAGCGAAAACGTCTAGAGCTTTTATTAGATAAAAAAAATACGCTACAAAAAAAATCAGAAAAAGAACTTACAGAACAGCAACAAAAAAATATTGCTCTTGCTAAAAAAGCACAGTCTTTGGAAGAATTGATTTTAGAGCTTGACCGTCAGTCAAAACTTAACTCTGATTTATCAATACAGATACGGAAAAGTTTACAATTGTTAGAGCAGTCCAATTTTGAAAGCCGAAAAGGTTCTTTACTTTTTCCTGTTTCAGGAAAAAGAGTTCGATATTCTCATAAGAATTCGCCGATTACGCGTTTTGGTGAGACGATAGAAACAGAGTTAGGGGCTGTTGTTATATCGCCCGCAGATGCTTTTGTTGCTTTTGCTGGACCATTTCGTTCTTACGGACAGTTAATTATTCTCAATGTTGGAAATGGTTATCATATCATTCTTACCGGAATGTCGAAAATTAATGTAAAACAGGGGCAGTTTGTTCTTTCAGGTGAGCCTCTGGGTATGATGGGGATGCAATTTATTGCAAATAGTGTTGCATTGGATATAGGAAAAGCTGCTCCAATGCTTTACATTGAGTTTAGAAAGCAGGGAAAGCCTGTAAATCCAACTCCTTGGTGGCAGACTGAAAAAATGAGAAGGAGCCAAAATGATTCGTAAAGTTATTCTTTTGGTCGCTGGGGTATTGCTCGGCGCCTATTCAATGATTATGGTGCAGTCTGTTGCTGCGAATAATGAAGATAACGCATATAAAAAGTTGGCCATATTTGGCGATGTTTTTGAGCGTGTGCGTAGGCAATACGTTACAATTCCAGACGATAAAAAGCTTATTGAAAATGCTATCAATGGTATGCTTACATCACTGGACCCCCATTCATCTTATTTGAATGCTGAAGAAGCTAAAGATATGCGGGATTCTACGAAAGGGGAATTCGGAGGTCTTGGTATTGAAGTCACTATGGAAAAAAACTTAATTAAAGTTGTTTCACCGATGGATGATACCCCCGCTTCAAAAGCAGGTATTTTAGCAGGAGATCTTATTTCAAAAATTGATGATGTACAAACGAATGGTCAAACATTAAATGAAGCCGTTAATAAGATGCGAGGGACTCCTGGCACACCAATTACCTTAACAATTATTCGTTCTGGTGTTGATCAGCCATTTGAAGTTAAGATTATTCGTGATATCATCAAAGTAAAAGCGGTGAAATATCGCGTTGAGAATGACATTGGATATTTAAGAGTTATTCAGTTTTCTGAGCAGACGTTGGGTAATCTGCTGGCAGCAATTAAAGATATCCAATCTAAAATTCCTGAAGATAAACTAAAAGGTTATGTTCTTGATTTGCGGCTTAATCCTGGTGGACTTTTAGATCAAGCTGTTAATGTTTCGAGTGCTTTTCTCAATAAAGGTGAGATTGTGTCAACGCGTGGCCGTAAAAAGAGTGATGTGACGAGATTTGATGCGAAGCCAGGTGATGTCACCAATGGAAAACCACTTATTGTTCTTATTAATGGGGGGTCGGCGAGTGCTTCTGAAATTGTTGCAGGTGCTCTACAAGATCATCGTCGTGCGACAATTTTGGGTACGCAGTCCTTTGGTAAAGGATCTGTTCAAACGATAATTCCTTTGGGTGAAAATGGAGCTTTACGTTTAACGACAGCACTTTATTACACACCATCTGGTACTTCTATTCAAGGAACGGGAATTACGCCTGATATTATTGTCGAGCAACCACTTCCTGAAAAATATAAGGGTTATGATGTAAAAGTTGGTGAGTCTGCATTAAAAGGGCATATCAAAGGGAAACGAGAAAGCAATAAAGGATCTGGTTCAGCTGCTTTTGTCCCGAAAGATCCTAAGGATGATATTCAATTGAATGAGGCTTATAAACTGTTACGGGGTGAGATGGCAAATGCAGCATTTCCACCAGATCCCAATAAGGATATATTAAAGTGAGAAATGATATCTATAGCTTGTGCTTTTGAGGAATATAAATGGATGCAGATGTTAACTTGACAAATCTTCCTTATCGCAGATGTGTTGGAATTGTTGTCTTTAATCATGAGGGTAAAGTTTGGGTTGGGCGTCGTTTAATGATGCCAACTCATGCGGATATTGATAGATCTCATCGTTGGCAGCTTCCTCAAGGAGGAATTGATGAGGATGAAAAACCATTAGATGCAGCGTATCGCGAACTTTATGAAGAAACGGGTATTCGATCTGTAAAGTTGATTAAAGAAGCAGAAAATTGGTTTGATTATGATTTTCCACAAGAACTTGCTGCGTGCACATTAAGCAATAAATATCGTGGGCAAACGCAAAAATGGTTTGCTTTCCAGTTTACGGGAGAGCTTTCTGAAATTGTGATTAATCCGCCACCAGATGGGAATAAAGCGGAATTTGACCAATGGAAATGGATTGATCTAGAAGCTCTTCCTTCGATTGCTGTTTCTTTTAAAAAGCATGTTTATATGAGAGTTGTTAGCGAATTTCAAGGTAGCCTTAGATCATTATAAAAGCTATATGACTATGAGAAAGCTTTTTTTATTAAGATGCTTTATGTAATATAATTACTTATAGATGATAAACATGTTTCTCTTTTATGTAAAGAACAGGAATATAAAAATGAAAAAGTTATTTAATTTGCTTATAGTTTGTACTCTTTTGAGTATTTCATCTGTTGCATTTGCAACAAATTCAAAGCCTCCTGCACCGAAAGAGGCACCAGCGACATTGCCAAATGGAGCTTCTTCTTTGACTGAAACCTACGGTTTGTGGACCATTAACTGTGGGTTACAAGAAGGGAAAAAAGTTTGCTTTATGCACCGTCAAGAAGTAAATGAGCAGGGGCGTGTTGTTGTGGCTATGGCTCTTATTCTCAATGCTGAAGGTGCGGTATCGGGTAATTTAACAGTTCCTTTTGGCATTTTGGTTTCTAAGCCTGTTCGTTTACAAGTTGATGAGGGAAAAGCTGTTATTGAAACCGGTATTCGGACTTGTGTACCAGCAGGTTGTATGGTTCCAGTCGCCTTTGATAAAAGTCACGTAGCAGCTTTACGTTCTGGAAAACAATTAAAGTTAGCGATGACAATTGCTGCTGCAGGTGAACCACCTTTGAATGATTTATTTGTTCAGCTCGATGGTTTTAGTAATGCCCTTAACCGTTTGATTGCTTTGCAGAAATAATTTAAAAATAAACTAAAAGCGGCTTTTAACGGCCGTTTTTAGTTTGTGCGTTTTTTATATATTGATAATTAAAACGATAGATTTAAGATTAATTCCATAAGGAATATTGAGAGCTTTAGAGTTCTCGGATTTTGCGTCGTTTCTTCTATTTTCGCACGCTGTTTTTAATTTTAATATTTGTTTTCTAGCTTTATCGCCCTTAAATAAGGAGGTGAAGAATTTGGAATATTTAGTTTTTTATTCATAGTCTATTGGGGTATAAAACTATTATTTAATATATAGACTCATCTTGAGGAAGGTTTTCTATACGCTTTTCTGTTTCCTTGATTGAAAGGGATAACGCATGGTTTATGCATTGCTTCGAGCAATCGATTTGATTCTTAATATTTATATTGATATTCTAATTGCTAGTGTCATTTTTTCTTGGCTTTATATTTTTAATATCATAAATTCCCGCAATCGCTTTGTTGTTTTGATAGGGAACTTTCTATATCGCCTTACAAATCCCGTTCTAAATCCTATCCGGCGGATTTTACCAAATTTGGGAACAATTGATATTTCACCTATTGTGGTGTTCATTATTATTTATTTTATTCGTACTTTCATGTGGCGCGCTTACGCAAGCATGTATCTATAGAAATATTACTTGAGGCGAATATATGTTTTATCAAGTTGATAAAAATAGCTTGGTTTTATTTGTATACCTCATTCCCAAATCATCCGTTGACAAAATAATAGGGGTTGAATGTAGGGATGGTGAGAAACAATATCTAGTCATACGCCTTCGTGCTGTTCCTGAGGATGGAAAAGCAAATAAAGCCCTCATTAAATTTTTTGCGAAGCAGTGGAAAATTCCCTCTTCTTCTATTTGTCTGAAAAGCGGTGCAACATCCCGCTACAAACAACTTCATTTTTCAACACATTTAGAAGAGTTAAAGCAGATATGGCAATCCTTTGGAGATTGTATTTCGTAGCGAAATAAATAATAAAGCCTATTTTTAAATAGGCTTTATTTTATTAAAATTGTTATCTCTCTCTATTACGCTCAATAGCTTGCTTAATTAATTCATGAGCAAAGCTTTTGTCTCGCCACCCTTCAATTTTGGCCCATTTCCCAGGTTCTAAATCTTTATAGTGCTTGAAGAAATGTTCAATTTGTTTAAGTGTAATTTCAGGCAAGTCCGTGTAGTCATGAATATTGATATAGCGTTTTGTTAATTTCGGTGTGGGAATGGCAATGATTTTTTCATCTTTACCACCATCATCTTCCATCATCAAAGCCCCGATGGGGCGAACATTGATCACACAACCAGGCATAAGTGGACGTGTATTACAGATAAGAACATCAATAGGATCACCGTCATCTGAAAGGGTATGAGGGACAAAACCATAATTTCCAGGATAAACCATTGAGGTATGAAGAAAACGGTCAACGAATAATGCGCCCGACTTTTTATCCATCTCATATTTTATTGGTTGACCACCAAGAGAGACTTCCACAATAACATTAATATCTTCTGGTGGGTTTTTACCTACAGGTATTTCTTTAATATTCATAGAGACATCCTTTCTGGGATAGAGTAAGGCTTACAATCAAATATTTTACCAAAGAGATTATGAAATTAGCTTGAAATTGATGCACGTATTTTTTCAAAACGTTTACGTTCATTGGGATCAAGATAAAGTTTACGGAGACGAATATTCTTAGGGGTGACCTCCACAAGTTCATCATCTTGTATCCATGATAGGGCACGTTCTAGTGTCATTTTAATGGGAGGTGTTAACTTTACGGCTTCATCTTTTCCAGAAGCGCGCATATTGGTGAGTTTTTTTCCCTTTAAAACGTTGACTTCTAAGTCGTTATCCCGTGAGTGAATACCAATAATCATACCTTGATAGACTTTCACACCAGCATCAATGATCATAGGTCCGCGATCCTCAAGATTAAAAAGAGCATAAGCGACAGATTCACCATTGTCATTTGAAATCATAACACCATTAACACGACCAGCAATGTCTCCTTTATAAGGTTCATAAGCATGGAAAAGGCGGTTCATAATTGCTGTACCACGGGTATCCGTTAAAAGTTCAGATTGATAACCAATGAGTCCTCGGGTGGGTGCATAAAAAACAAGGCGGACACGATTACCTCCAGAAGGACGTAATTCCACCATTTCACCTTTACGTTCAGACATTTTTTGCACAACAGTACCGGAATATTCTTCATCAACATCGATAACAACTTCTTCAATTGGCTCGAGAGTTATTCCGTTTTCATCTTTTTGCATCACAACACGTGGACGTGAAACACTAAGCTCAAATCCTTCACGGCGCATATTTTCAATGAGAACCGCAAGCTGCAATTCTCCTCGTCCTGAAACATAGAAAGAATCTTTGTCGGCTGATTCTTCAATTTTAAGAGCGACATTCCCCTCTGCTTCTTTTAACAAACGGTCACGGATGACACGGCTTGTTACTTTATCTCCTTCAGTTCCGGCAAGGGGACTATCATTGACAAGAAAACTCATCGTAACAGTAGGAGGATCAATGGGTTGGGCAGTAAGGGGTTCATTGACAGCTGGATCACAGAAAGTATCCGCAACGGTACCTTTTTGTAGACCAGCAATTGCAACAATATCACCAGCATTTCCTTCTTCGATAGGTTGACGTTCTAGACCACGAAATGCCAAAATTTTCGAGATACGTCCAGTTTCTAAAAGTTTCCCATCTTGCCCAAGAACCTTAACATTTTGATTAGGTTTTAGAGAGCCGGAATGAATACGACCTGTAATAATTCGTCCCAAAAATGGATCTGCTTCAAGAATAGTTCCAATCATGCGGAATGGTCCTTCTGCTACACTAGGAGAAGGAACATGCCGCGTCACAAGATCAAATAAAGGACCCAATCCCTGATCTTTGGGGCCCTCTGGGGCTTCAGCCATCCATCCATCGCGCCCCGAGCCGTAAAGAATAGGAAAATCAAGCTGTTCATCGGTTGCATCAAGAGCGGCAAAAAGGTCAAAAACCTCATTAATGACTTCATCAACGCGTGCATCAGGTCGGTCAATTTTGTTAATAGCAACAATAGGGTGTAATCCTACTTTTAATGCTTTACCAACAACAAATTTTGTTTGTGGCATTGGTCCTTCAGCAGCATCAACAAGGACGATAGCTCCATCAACCATGTTTAGAATACGTTCAACTTCTCCACCAAAATCGGCATGTCCTGGCGTATCAACAATATTAATTCGGGTATCTTTCCAAACAACAGATGTCACTTTCGCTAAAATTGTAATTCCACGTTCTTTTTCAATATCGTTTGAATCCATCATACGTTCGCTTGTACGCTGATTATCACGGAAGTTTCCTGATTGCTTGAGAAGTCCGTCTACAAGCGTTGTTTTCCCATGGTCAACGTGGGCAATGATGGCAATGTTACGCAATTGCATAAATTTTCTTCTTTTCGTTTAATGAAATTTCATTTGAGGCAAAGTCTTTACATTCTTCGCCTGACTATTAAAAAGCCTTTTACATGTTTTTTTATAATTTTGGAAGATGGAGTCCATATTTTTATGGTAAAACGCTTCACTTAAGTCTTTAATACTCTATGAAATCTCAATTGCTGGAGTTTCGTAAAAGGTTTATAGTTCGTGTGTGTTTTATTCTGAAGCCAAGGATTGTCTATAAGTCACTGTCAATTGGATCTTTATCAATATAACGCAAGAAATTTATGTGAACGCCTTTAAGAATAAGTAAAGCTAGCTTTGCCATTTGTTGTTTTGCAAAAGATTGGTAAAAATCCGGAATATCTCTCAATTTATAGCCAATCTATTGACAGTTTTATGATATTGTTATTCCTAATAAAGCTTTCGCTTCTTTTGGAGTTTGTCAATCAACATGCCGATTTAATGCAACCGTATATTTGAGATAAACCTTGAGAAGATTAAGAATTTTATAAGAGATTCTAACTTTTATATACAAGATTAGAGAAAGAGTTATTATCTGTTTGATTTATTTATGCAACGGGAACACAGCCTGATTTAGAAAGATTATGAAGGCTTTAAAAGAAAGTTTTCCTCTTTACCGTTATTTTAAATTTGATTTTATGACTTAAAAAGCATTTCAAGAAATACATTTTAAACCATCGAGATTGGTGTATTGCTGACACTTTTGTTTATCATTCTTTATAGAATTATACCTTTCTTGCAAATAGAATGCTCTAAAAAGAATACACTTATTGTTGCACGTTTATGTCTTCTTTTAAAACATCACGCATCCATTTCATGATAGAACCAATGAATGCTATAACATACGTGAATGAAATACTATCAATACCTTTGTGAACTGTATAAACCCTCTATCAGCTCTATTACTATTCTCGTCTCAGCTGTTAATATTGCGACAACTTTGGTATTTGAGAGAGAACATAAGAAGTATGTTACTCTTTTCTTGAATAATTTCCATCCACACATCCATTCTGCTTGTGACAGGTAAGAAGATGATGTTATGAGAAGACTATGATGAGGTCATTTTACGGTATCTGAAGCTATTATTCGATATAATAATGAATTATCATTATAAAGCAATGTTTTACCTATAAAGTGGTGTGCTAGAAAACTAAAGAATAAAGCTTGTGTTCTTATGGAAAGATCTGAAACGATATGACAAGATCTTTCTATAAGGGTATGTTTTTATTTCACATTTTTAAAGAAGAGTTCCTGACAAAATAAGGGAAGCTACAGAAAAATAGATTATAATACCCATGACATCTACTAAAGTTGCTACAAAAGGAGCAGAAGCACTTGCTGGATCAAATTTTAAACCTTTAAGGATAAAAGGCAACATAGAGCCAGAGAGAGAACCGAAGGTAACGATGCCAATTAGAGCTGTACCTACAGTTGTCGAAATAGCAATCCAATGTTGTCCATAGTCATAGATACCGAGTTGTTGCCAAAGGGTGATGCGCGTAACGCCAATAATTCCGAGTAAGAGACCAAGGGATAGCCCTGTTGGAATTTCACGAATGATAACTTTCCACCAGTCTTTTAGCGTGAGTTCACGTAAAGCCAATGCGCGGATAATAAGGGATGTCGCTTGTGAACCGGAATTTCCTCCTGAACTCATAATGAGAGGAATAAACAGTGTAAGAATAATTGCTTTTTCAAGTTCTGTTTCGAAATATTGCATAGCGCTTGCTGTGAGCATTTCACCGATAAAGAGTAAAGCCAGCCAGCCACCGCGTTTTTTCATCATTTCAGTAAACTTGATTTGCATATAGGGTTTATTAAGCGCTTCCATACCCCCAAATTTATAGGCGTCTTCATTCATTTCATCGACCATGGTATCAAGCACATCGTCAACAGTTACAATGCCAATGACATGGTTATTTTCATCAACGACAGGCACCGAGAGAAGATCATGGCGCTGGAAAAGACGCGCAATATCTTCATGATGTGTGAAGGGTGATATTGTAATGGGCGAGTCATGGGTAGGGACATTAAGAATTTTTTCATCAGGTGAGGCAAGAATAAGGTTACGCAGTGAAACAGCTTTGAGAAGAGTTCCTGTTTTTGGATCAATCACATAGCTCGTATAAACTGTTTCACGTGTTCGCTCGACCTCACGAATGTGATCCAAAGTTTTTTGTATGGTCCAGTTTGAAGGAACCGCTATAAACTCCGTTGTCATCAGTGCCCCTGCTGTATGATCAGGATAACTGGTGAGTTTTTTAAGTTCAGCGCGCGTTAAGGGTTTAAGTAAGGCATAAAGCCGCGTTCGGGTTTCTTTATCCATTTCTTGAAAGACGTCTGCAGCAGCATCTGCAGACATACCATCAAGAATTTCAACAGCACGTTTTATGGGCAGAAGTTCTAAAATAGCAACAGGTTGTTCAAGCTCTGGTTTATCAAAAAGTTCGATAACATACTCAAGAGGTAGAAGACTAAGAATAGTTATACGTTCCATGATATCGAGGTCATTGATGATATCAATAGAGTCCGCAAAATGCTGACTTTTTAATTTTTCAGCAAGAGCTTCAGGAGAAAAATTTTTGAAGTCGAAGGCCGTTTTAATTTCAGTCATGATAAAGTACCTCCTGAAAAGTTGGAGCGTTATAAATCTAGATAAGATGATGAGATAAAAAAATAAACGTTTATGGAAGATTCAAAAAAACCTCCCCAGCCGTATTTTCAATTGTTAATATTTTAAATAAAGTCAAGGATAAATTATAAGTTATAAACAAGTTTCTGAAATCATTGAAAGCAAGAATACAGCCTAATTTAGGGATCATATGAAGGCATAAATGTAAACATCAGTTTTCATTTTTATCATTCTTTCTTTAGTACAATTTTGCAATTTTCGAAAGAAACTACAATAATATTTTGTAAAAGGCAGAGATTATACCTTTCTTCAATAGTTTTTATTAATATGTAATTCCATGTGTGATATGTGCGCGAGTAATCTTTATTGCTGAGATATAATGTAGTTTGCGATGAGAGAATTTTACGACCTTAAGATTTCTCATTAAATATATAAAACGATAAACTATTATTATAAATCAATATCTTATTTTATAAACATAGAAATTCTTATTTTTATTTATTTTCTGAAGCTAAAGATATTTTTATTCAATAGAGTTTTGAAACTCACGAAATAGTTTTAGCATATTATCAATTTGTGTCGTAAAGATAATTGTTACAGCTTAAATTTATAATGGAGACATAAAGTATTATGACAAAAGCAGCAGTGCTGGATTGGAAGGGATTTTCAGGTCTTCCTGATTTTTCTTCTATAAGAGATGAAGATTTTAAACCCGCATTTGAACAGGCACTTCAAGAAGCTGAAGAAGAATTAGAGGTGATTGCGATGGTGCAAGAACCACCAACGCTTGAGAATTTTTTGCAACCTTTTGAGCTTTGTGGCAAAGCACTTGATCGTGTCTGTTCAATATTTTTCTTGCGCACCAGTGCTCATACGAATGCATTGATTCAACAGCTCGAACAAGAGTTCGTTGTAAAACTTTCCCGTTATTCTTCAAAAATGATGATGGACGCGCGAATATTTTCAAAAATAGATGTACTTTATAAACAATCTCAGCAGGGCATATTTGAGAGTGAAACAACACGCGTTCTTGAATTATGGTGGAAAAAGTTTGTTTGTCATGGTGCAAAACTAGATGATAAAGCTCAGAAACGGCTTGTGGAAATTAATGAAAGACTTGCTTTTTTAAATGCTACTTTTGGGCAAAATGTCTTAAACGATGAAGCTGAATGGATTCTGTTTTTAAAACAAACAGACTTATCTGGTTTACCGGAAGATCTCATTGCTTCAATGAAAGAAATTGCGTGCGAAAGAGGCAATGAAGAGGCCTATGCATTAACACTAGCACGCTCAATTATCGAACCTTTTTTAAAATTCTCTGATCGTCGTGATTTGCGTGAGGTCGCATTCCAAGCGTGGGCTAAACGTGGTGAAAATAATAACAAGAATGATAATCGAACCATTATTTTAGAGATTGTTGCGCTTCGAGATGAGCAGGCTAAATTATTGGGATATAAATCTTTCGCAGATTTGAAACTTGATAATACCATGGCTAAAAGTGTTGATTCTGTTATGGATTTGCTTATGCCTGTATGGGAGCGCGCAAAAGCGAAGGCTTCTACTGAGCAAATTGAATTACAAAACTTTGCCAACAATCAAGGAAGCAATGAATCCTTAGCTGCTTGGGATTGGCGTTATTATTCTGAAAAGCTCCGCACTGAAAAACTTTCTTTCGATAGTGCTGAAATTAAATATTATTTTCAGCTTGATCGTATGATTCAAGCAGCTTTTGGAGTAGCAGAAAGACTCTTTGGCATTAGTTTTGAAGAAAAAAACGCTGTTGCACTTTGGCATCCTGATGCACGTTTGTGGGAAGTAAAGAAACCTGATGGAAGTTTACTTGGGCATTTTATTGGTGATTATTTTGCACGTTCTTCAAAACGGTCCGGTGCATGGATGAGTCGATTGCAATCACAGCATAAATTGGATGGCAGCCAAAAACCGGTTATCTACAATATTTGTAATTTTGCTAAACCTTCTAAAGGGGAAGTTGCACTTTTATCACTTGATGATGCTCGTACACTTTTCCATGAATTTGGGCATGCATTGCATGGTTTGCTTTCTGATGTCACATGGCCTTCTATAGCGGGAACTTCTGTTTCACGTGATTTTGTTGAACTTCCCTCTCAACTTTATGAACATTGGTTAACCGTACCAGAGATATTGAAATCTTATGCTATACATGCAAAAACAGGGCATCCGATGCCACAAGAATTGATCAATAAAGTTTTGGCAGCACAGATATTTAATGCTGGATTTTCTGCGGTTGAATTTATCTCATCAGCTTTAGTGGATATGGCTTTTCACAAAGGAGAAATAGTCATTGATCCGACAATTTTTGAACATAAGGAATTAGAAAAGTTGCAAATGCCTGATACAATTATTATGCGTCATCGTCCTGCGCATTTTATGCATGTCTTTGCAGGGGATGGTTATGCTGCTGGTTACTATTCTTATATGTGGTCGGAAGTACTTGATGCTGATGCTTTTCAAGCATTTGAAGAAACAGGTGATGCCTTTAATTCAGAGCTTGCCGATCGTTTAAAGCGTTTTATTTATTCTGCTGGGGGAAGCCGCGATCCAGAGGAACTGTATAAAGCTTTTCGAGGACGGATGCCTTTACCAGATGCAATGATTAACAAACGTGGACTATAAGATATAACGGTATGGTTAGCACCATGCCGTTTTCATATTGTTGGAAGGATGTAATTTCGATTTATAAAATCTGCTCTTTATTATAGCTATGTAAACAATGTTTTCATCTTATTTGCTTTTCCTTTATGGGGAAAATTAGATTTTATATTTCAAATAGACATTATGGGGAAGAAAAATTATCAGCTCGATCTTTTTGATGCCCATTTGGCGGAAACCATGATTTTTTTATAAAACTTGATTTTCTTTTACCTAAAAGGTGGGTATTTTGTTGTGCCATATCATCGAGGCTCATCGGAGGTTGGCGTATAATATTACTTGGCTCTTGTTTCTCTGGTTTTTGTATAAGTTTTTGAATATTTGGGTTGGTTGAGTATGGCTCTTCATGAGAAAAAGCATGAAAATTTAAGATATTTTTCAATGGTTTTTCTAAATAAAAGGCAAGTTTTTTCTTTCCTTCAGAGGTGAAATGCATGCCATTATTGGTGCGTAATTTGACTATTTTTCCGTTAACATCATGGCCTGAAAAAGAAAAAATACCTTCTTCATCACTAAAGCTACTCCAGATATCGAGAAAATATCCTCCTGTTTTTTCTGTTTCTTGTTTGTAGAGCGCATTAAAAATTTTCATTTTTTGTGTCAAAAGATCATTTCCAAAAGAAGGTTGACCTATCCATATCCATGATTTTCCAGATGCATGAAGATTTTCAGCAATTTCGATAATTCTTTGTTTGTAGATGTGTATCCATTCTGATTGATCTGTGTTAATCGTACTATGAGAGTCTATGATAGGTTGATTATCATTTGCACCGATCATCATGATAATAACATCGGGATTATTTTGATCAATGAGTTTAGAAATATTGCTTTGCCAAGAATAATAATCAGTTCGAACTAAGCCGGAAGCCGGTATTGTATTGTTCATGATAACGATATCACTATTATTCATAAAAAGCTTCTTAAGAGCATCCGCAACAGCAGAAGCAGTAAAATCCCCTATAACAAGAATGCGCTTTGCATTCTCGTTTTTTAACTTTTGTATGTTTTTGTGCGTTACAATCTTTTTTTTCGGCTTGTCTATTTTTTGTTCTACAATTTGCGGTGGTTGTTGTGTCTGTTTGTTTTGTTGTGACAACCATTTGAAAAAATTCGTTGCTTTACTTGGGGATGGCTGTATGATCCCTACAATAGAAAGTAAAAACAATAAGGATATCAAGTATATCAGGCGCAAAAGAGACAAGACCTTATTCTTCATTATTGTTTTCGAAGGAGAAAAAGCACTTGAGATGAAGGATATCCATTTGCTTTTAGACCATGATGTCGCTGAAAAGCTTTAATTGCTTCGCGAGAGGCTGTTCCGATTTTTCCATCAACATTTCCTTTATAATATCCCAGTGCACTTAAGCGAGATTGCAGTTCTTTGCATTCTTGGAAGGTAATAGGCTGAAAAGGTCTTTGCCAATCATGTATTAATCCAAGATGTCCAGCAATACGATCAGCAAGAAGGGCAACAGCAAAAGCATAACGATCTGCATTATTATAACGTTTTAGAACAAAGAAATTTTTTGTTACTAAAAATATAGGTCCTTTGGCACCATCTGGATATTTTAATATTGCTTGTTCAGCTAATGGAGGAAGAGGATGTCCATTTGCGCATTTTACACCTAATTTTTTCCATTGTTCAAAGGAAGACCAGTTTTCTGGAAGTTTTTTTCCCAGCGGCACTTTCACCTCTACTCCCCAAATGAGATGAGGTTGCCAGCCATTTTTGTGAAGAAGATTAGCAGCAGTAGCGAGAGCATCTGGAACAGAGTTCCAGATATCACGCCGTCCATCTTGATCCATATCAACAGCATAGGCGATATAACTGCTTGGAATAAATTGTGTATGTCCCAATGCTCCTGCCCAAGATCCAGTGAGTTGAGAGCGTTTAATTTCACCACTTTGTAGAATTTTCATAGCAGCAATCAGTTGTGTATGTGCATATTTTGAACGTTTTTTATCAGCATAAGCTAGAGTTGCAAGCGAGCGAATGGCATCACGCATGACACTTTTATTGGCTAAAATTTTCCCGTAATTACTTTCCATTGACCAAATAGCAAGCAGAATATTGCGGTCAACACCAAAACATTCTTCAATTTGAAGAAGCCATTTATTCCATTTTTTTGCTTGGCGCTGTCCTTCCACAATTGCAATATCGTGGACACGATTATCGAAATAATTCCATGAGGGAGCAACAAATTCTGGTTGGTATGCAGCGTTTTTTAAAACTTCTGGATCAATGGCATTAACACCTTTAAAAGCCATATCAAATGTAGAGGGGGTAATATTGTGAGCAATAGCTATTTTTTTAAACTCTTGAATCCAATGTTTAAATCCACTATCAGCATATGAAAAGGAAACAAAAAGCATTAAAAAAGCAGACAAAAGAACGACAAATCCAGAGATGAGCGTCCTCTGATTTATTGACTTCTCTAAAAAAGAGAAAATCTTCAATTCTGTTTTTTGCATTTTGAAATCCCCATTAATATTCAATATCATTAGATATACAATCACTTTATTTTTTATTTAGTTTAATTGATAATATGATCAAGAAGAGGAAAAAACTGCAACAAATAATTCATTTAATCCTTTCAATAAATTTCCATATTCTCTTTTACATTTTTGCTTGTCCATTATACCGATAATTAAAACTATAAGATATATTTTTTATTATTTTGTAAAAACATGTAATAAATAAGAAAGTTATATGAATTCATTGAGGAGGATGAATTTGCGTAAAATCCGCAAAGCAGTATTTCCCGTAGCAGGTCTTGGTACGCGTTTTCTTCCTGCGACAAAAACCATTCCTAAAGAAATGTTAACAGTTGTTGATAAGCCTATTATTCAATATGTTGTGGATGAGGCGCGTGAGGCTGGTATTGAGCATTTTATTTTTGTGACTGGGCGCAACAAAGCAGTTATTGAGGATTATTTTGATGCGCAATTTGAATTATATGCAACACTTGCTGAATGTGGAAAAAAAGAAGATCTTGCGCATTTATACCGTTTACAACCATTGCCAGGGACAACTTCTTTCACACGGCAACAGCAACCTTTGGGGTTAGGGCATGCGCTTTGGTGTGCACGTGAATTAGTTGCAGGCGAACCTTTTGCTCTGTTATTACCTGATATGTTGATACAAGCGAAAAAGGGATGTCTTTCTGAGATGATAAGCCTTTATGAAAAGGTGGGTGGAGGAAATATTATAGCAGTTCAGGAGTGCGATCCTAGAGAAACCCATAAATATGGTATTGTGGGGAAAGGCAAACAGATTGCCAATGGTTTTGAAATCACAAAAATGGTAGAAAAGCCGATTCAAGGAACAGCACCATCAAATTTGTACATCAATGGACGTTATATTTTGCAGCCAGAAATTTTTAATATTCTTTCCACTCAGGAACGAGGAGCAGGAAATGAAATACAACTAACAGATGCGATGATAAAGCTTTCAAACGAACAGGATTTTTTGGGTTTACAATTAGAAGGGCGCACTTTTGATTGCGGTTCTAAAGCTGGTTTTATTGAAGCTAACGTTGCATTTTCTTTAGCACGTGCTGATATGCATAGCCATGTTTCTGCCTCATTGAAAAATTTACTAGAAACCATTAAAGTTGAAAAATGATATAGATCTCTCATTTAATTTTATTGATTGAATTTGATTATGACGATACCATTTCCTTATATGGCTTTACAGGGTGCTGTTGCATCGGCGTTTAAAACACTTGCCAGTGAAAAGAAAGGGCTTGAAGCCCTTGAAGCAGCTCTTCTTGGAGGCCTTTCATCTTCTTTTGAAGCGGCTGTTCAAACCATTAGAAATTCCTGCGGACACGTAGTCATTACGGGTCTTGGAAAAAGTGGTCATATAGGAACAAAAATTGCAGCAACCTTGGCTTCAACTGGAACACCTGCTTTTTTTGTGCATGCTGCAGAAGCCAATCACGGTGACCTTGGTATGATTGGATCTGATGATGTTATTCTTGCTTTATCATGGTCTGGTGAAACGCAAGAGTTAAGTGGTATTATAAGTTATGCGGCGCGGTTTCGTATCCCCCTTATTGCAATGACATCAAGTGAGCACTCTGTGTTAGGACGACAAGCTGATATTGTTCTCTTATTACCAAAAATAGAAGAGGCTTGCCCCCATGGTTTAGCTCCTACAACTTCAACAATTATGCAATTGGCAATGGGAGATGCATTAGCAGTTTCTCTTTTAGAAATGCGTGGTTTTACCGCAACCGATTTTAAAATATATCATCCTGGTGGGTCTCTTGGTGCAAGCCTTAAATATGTGTGTGATATTATGCATGAGGGTGATCGTATTCCTTTGGTTATGCAGGGAACAGCGATGACTGAGGCGATGAATGTTTTGGTAGAAAAACATTTTGGTTGTGTTGGTGTTATCAATCAAAAAGGCGAACTCATTGGAATTGTAACCGATGGTGATCTTGCACGGAACATTCATTTTAATTTATCAAAATTTAATGTTGATGAGGTGATGACCAAAACTCCTAAAGTTGTGAAGCCAAATACACTTGTTGGTGCGGCAATGGCTTTTATTAATGATCATCATATCGGTGCATTTTTCGTGGTTGAGGATAAAAAACCAGTAGGAATTGTTCATTTTCATGATCTTTTGCGTATCGGTGCTGCTTAGATTAAAGTTTCCTATCAGATAAAATGTTACTTTTAGGCTAAAATAGATTGAACGATACAAAATCACAATTTTATTGTGAAGGAACTTTTTGCTGATATTTTGTGGAAAAAAACGATTATTTTACGCATTTTACAATATTTAGAAAATTTTACAGATAGAGATTTTATCAGTTTTTTGCGTATTTTAGAGAGGATTTTCACTCAGGAGGAGAGAGGATCACCTCCTGTTTGATATGTGTGTTCCCTCTGTTCTTAAGAGAAGATCTACTTTTACTTTGTTAATTATTTTCGCGTAAGGATAAACTGTGCTCCTGCATGTGAAGTGCAGAGAAGTTGTGTGGCGTCATATGACATTGTACAATTGACTCTCGAAATTGTTCCACGGAGAATAGAGCGTATTTCAATTTCTATATTTTGGGCGTTGAGATAATTGTAGGCTCCTTCTGATAGCTTTTCTTCTGTATCTGCCGCACGCGTTTCAAAAACACCATTGTGAAAAGAAGAAATAATACCATTCTCATCAATCCACTTTCCATCAATTCCAGTTGACATATTGGGGCTATAATATTGCGAAAAGCTACAGGCATTTAATAGCAAAGCAGTAATTGTAAGACATAAAATATGATAGGCATGTTTCATTTATTTCACTCTATTTAGATTATTTTGCTCTCTATTTCTTATAATAGTTATTAAATTATGCCATGAGTCAATACGAAAAATTTGATAAAAATCAATGAAAAAGCAAAAAAAATAGAAAAAAATGCCTTAATGTTGTATTTAATTAGCAGCTTGATGAAATGTGCAAGTGAAACACAAGAGGTGAAATATTTCTTATGGTTTACAACAATTTTTACATTAAGCGGCTGAATAGTCTCATGAGTAATCTCAAAGGAGATTATTGACATTATGGTTGGTCCCATTCTTGTTGCGAGTGAAGATTATGGAAGACGTATAGAGCTTTCTGCTATGCTCCGAGGTTTTGGTTACCGTGTCATTGAAGCAGAAAATGGTCTCCGTACAATTGATCTTTTACACAGACGTAAAAACATTGTGCTTGCACTCCTTGATGTCGTTATGAGTGATTTGAGTGTGAGCGATTTGATTAAAATGATTAGAGTTGCTGGTGTTTCTGTTCCTATTGTTGTGATAGCACAACAAGAGAATCATGATTTACTCCAGAAAGCTTTAACAGCTGGAGCTATTGATTATTGGATTCATCCAGTAACATTATTACGCGTAAGAGTTACTTTGGATATTCTTGCTCTTATTTCTGCCTTAGAGCATGAGGTTCGAGATATTCGGCGAAAGAAAGAGAATCATCTACAGTTTTCTGACCTTTGCATAAAAAGTAGAGCTATGCAGATTGTTTTAGAGCAATCAAGAACAGCAGCAACGACTTCGCAGAATCTTTTGATAGAGGGTGAAGTGGGAACAGGTCGTGAGACCTTAGCTCGGATGATTCATCATGAAGGTTTATTCTCGGAAGGGGATTTTATTCGCTTTCAATGTTCAGCAATTGCTGATCCAGAAAAAGAAAATCAGCATTGGTTTAAAGAATTTCTCCCATTGGTTTCTTCACTTAAAAAAGGAACACTTTGTCTTTGTGATATTGATCGACTTGAACCCATACAGCAAAAACGGTTTGCTGATTATCTTAAAGAAAGGGAAAGGGATACAAAAGGAGAACTTTTTCCTTTTCGAATCATTGCTATTTCAACATCGCGTTTAAAGGACTTGGTTAAAGAGAACTTTTTTTTGCATAGTTTGTTTGAACAATTTTCTCATCTATCTATTAGCGTTCCTGCTTTACGAGAATTAAGGGATGACTTTCCAGAAATCACACAACGTTTGATTAATCGCATCATAACAGAAACAGGGCGATCACATGTCCATGGTTTAGCAGGATCGGCTCTTTCCTTGCTTATGCAGTATGATTGGCCTGGCAATAGAAATGAACTTGAAAATTTTTTATTTCGTGCGATTTTACTCAGTGAGGGACCGTTATTAACTGTTCGGGATTTTCCACAATTAATGGGAAATTCATTAATGGGTGTTCCAAATATCATTGAGGGTAATATGCAAGAAGAGAATGAACAAGAATGGATACAATTTTTGAATACTGATGGGCATGTGCGTACTTTTGCAGAAATGGAACATGATATTATTGAGAAAGCGGTTAAACATTATAAGGGACATATGAGTGAGATTGCGCGCCGCCTTCATATCGGACGCTCTACACTTTATAGAAAAATGGAAGAATTAAGAGCTATAAGAAATCAAAAACGAAAGTAAAATTCATAACAAATCTCTATTTTATAACCAGCATGATTTTTAAAAAAGTAGAAGGAATTTTGATAAAGGCAGTAGGGTGTACTTAAAAGAAAACAACCATTTATTATAAACTTTATCTATTGAAGATGATTTTGTAGATTATAAATCAAGTATGGATTTTGACTATTTTGTCGTTAGTTTCGTTTTATACAATTTTAGTTAAATCTACATTTATTAAAGCTGAAAATATTCGATCTGAAAAATATTTTTTTGAATCTTTTAAATATTATAGCTGAAATTTTTCGTCATAGATATTAAGTTTATACTCTTTTAAACAAAACGTGGCATTTTATCTGCTGCACGGTTAAGATAAATTATTAGCATTGTGGTTCGTATCACGGATGATGCGATAGCTTAAAAATAGAAAGTTTATCGTCTTTGACTTTTTTACAGATTGTTATTGGTTTTATTCTCTTTTTTTTTATTGCGTCTATGTTGGCAATTTACACTTATGGGCGTTTTGTGAAAAGTGCTAGGGGGCAATCTTCTTATGCGTTGCCTATTCAGAAAGATGAAACCAAGCTTGATCGTATCGTTAGTCAATTGGCTGAGAAAGAAAATGGCTTGGGGGTTGATAAAGATGCGCTTTCCCTCCTCATCAGCAATTTGGATGCGTTTTGTATTCGTGCAATAGGAGCTGCAGAGGCTGGGCGTAGCCTTGATCTGATGTATTATATTTGGAACGATGATTTAACAGGGCGCCTATTATTAAGTGAAATCGTTGAGGCAGCTGATCGGGGTGTTCGAGTACGGCTTCTTTTGGATGATATTAACGCTCAGGCACGTGATCCAGCGTATATTGCGCTCGATAAACATCCTCATATTGAGGTGAGAATGTTTAATCCAGGGCGATCGCGTAAAGGTGGTTTACGCCGTGGCTTAGAGATTATATTACGGGCAATTACTGTAACGCGGAGAATGCATAATAAAGCTTTTATTGTTGATGGCAGGGTTGCATTTGTAGGAGGACGTAATCTTGCAGACTCTTATTTTGATGCTGGTGAAGAATCTCATTTTCGAGATTTAGATTTGATGTTAATTGGTCCCTCCGTTAAAAAGGTGGAAAATATCTTTGATGATTTTTGGAATAGTGCTGTTGTTTTGCCAATTCATACTTTGGTTCTTCCTAAAAGCGCAAGCGATCTTAGTTATTGGAAGGATAAATTACGAAAATTTCGGGATTCAAAGGTTGCAAAAGTTTATTTAGATTATGTCAAAGAGCACATTAACTTTGATTGTTTTATCCAGACAGGAAAGCGGTTATTTGTAGCCGATAAAGTTGTTGTTCTTTCTGATCCTCCAGAAAAAGCATTGCGTAAAAAAGCAAGTAATTGGCTTATGAAGGCACTCTCAAGGGTTATTGGAAATGCCCAAAAAACGGTTCAGATTACATCGCCTTATTTTGTTCCTGGGAAGGTTGGTACGCAGAATCTTAGTAATCTAGTGTCAAAAGGTGTTGATGTCAAAATTCTGACGAATTCTTTAGCCGCGACCGATGTAGCCTTAGTGCATGGTGGTTATGTACCGTATCGTAAGGAACTGTTGAAAAGTGGTGTTAAGCTTTATGAATTAAAAGCAGAGGGCAACCCCCATGGGTTACGATTATTTCGATCGAGTAAGGCAAGTTTACATGCCAAAGCTTTTTTAGTTGATCGTAAAACAGCTTTTATTGGATCTTTAAACTTTGATCCCAGATCAGCAGCGTTAAATACAGAAATGGGCATTCTTTTTGAATGTGCTCCCATTACAGCAAGGCTAGATTTGTTATTTTGTGAAGAAACGACGGGGGAAATGAGCTATCATCTTCGTCTTGATGACAATAATCGTATTTATTGGGACTTTATTGAAAATGAAAAAAAATATAGCATTGATTTTGAGCCAGAAAGCAATTTTTGGCGGCGCACATTTACAAAAATAATAAGTTGGTTACCAATTGAATCACAATTGTAAATTTTTATAAACCACGCTTTAAAAAAATATTTTTCTTTTCATTTTGTTTGTAGCATGGCATAATTTTTTGCCAATCTACCCTACGAGAACCGCAGTTGTACTTTAAAGCTCCGTGCGGTGTTTTATTATAATGTTTTATTATAAAAGGAATTTTGCTATGGCAAAGATTGTTGAAACGGGAACAGGGGCATTGGCGCTGACTTTTGATGATGTACTTTTGCAGCCCGGTCATTCTCTTGTTATGCCTAGTCAAGTGGATCTTAGGACGCGTATTGCAGCTGATATTAATCTCAATTTGCCATTACTTTCCGCTGCAATGGATACAGTAACAGAATCGCGTTTGGCAATTGCTATGGCGCAAGCTGGTGGTCTTGGGGTTATTCATCGTAATATGTCTCCTACTGAACAGGCAGAAGAAGTTCGCCAGGTAAAAAAGTTTGAATCTGGTATGGTTGTTAATCCAGTCACAATTGGACCTGATGCAACACTTGAAGAAGCGAAAGCTTTAATGCGCTTTCATGGCATTTCAGGTATTCCGGTTGTTGAAAATAATGTTAAAGGTGAGAAAGCGGGACGGCTTGTTGGCATTTTGACCAATAGAGATGTTCGTTTTGCATCGGATCCAAAACAAAAAATTTATGAATTAATGACGCATGAAAATTTGATCACAGTGCGTGAAAATGTTCAACTGAGTGAAGCAAAATATCTTTTACATCATCACCGTATTGAAAAATTATTGGTTGTAGATGAACAAAATTGTTGTGTCGGCTTGATAACAGTTAAGGATATTGAAAAAGCAAAATTAAATCCGAATGCGGCGAAAGATTCTCAAGGGCGTTTGCGTGCTGCGGCAGCGAGTAGTGTTGGGAACGATGGGATTGAACGTGCTGAACGCCTTATTGACGCAGGTGTTGATGTATTGGTCATTGATACAGCGCATGGACATTCTCAGCGTGTGCTAGAAACTGTTGAACGGATTAAAAAGATGGCTTCCTCTCCAGCTGTTATCGCTGGGAATGTCGCGACCGCTCAAGCAACGCAAGCATTGATTGACAGTGGTGCAGATGCGGTCAAAGTTGGTATTGGTCCTGGTTCTATTTGTACAACGCGTATTGTTGCTGGTGTCGGTGTCCCTCAACTTGCAGCTATTATGAATGCAGCAGAAGTTGCTGAAAAAGCAGGTATTCCCATCATAGCAGATGGTGGGATCAAAGCATCGGGTGATTTTGCTAAAGCTTTAGCGGGTGGGGCTTGTGCAGCGATGATCGGTTCTCTTTTAGCGGGTACAGAAGAAAGTCCTGGTGAAGTTTATCTCTATCAAGGTCGATCTTTTAAAGCCTATCGCGGTATGGGATCTGTTGGTGCTATGGCACGAGGATCAGCAGATCGCTATTTTCAAGATGACGTTCGTGATGAATTGAAGTTGGTTCCTGAAGGCGTAGAGGGTCAAGTAGCCTATAAAGGCCCTATAGCATCAGTTTTACATCAGCTTGCTGGTGGATTGCGTGCTTCGATGGGGTATGTTGGGGCAAAAGATCTCGTAGAGTTTCGTGAAAAAGCAACGTTTGTTCGTATTACCAATGCGGGACTCCATGAAAGTCATACGCATGATGTTTCTATCACACGGGAGAGTCCAAACTATCGAGGCCCCGTTTGAAGGAATAAGAGCTTAGCGTCAGGTCGCATAGATGTAAAATATTCCAAGAACAAGAAAAAGAGATGGTTCTTTTTTCCGTTTGTGGTTTGATACAATACTCCAGAAAAGGAAAGAATTAGAGGCTAACACCCTAATTCTTTCTGTTGAGACTATGTGAAGTAAATTATATAAAGTTAAAACTAACTTTTTGTTGTCTTGCGTTCCGTCTTTGACGCACGTTGGCGAGTGTTTGTCTGATCACCTTGGATGGATTTCTTTCCATTGTTTGAGGGCATTGTATTATGACGGCTTTTAGATGAAGTTGTTTTTCCATTATTATAAGTCATTATTTTCTCCTTTTAAATTGTCTGGCAGTTGCCAGCACAGTAAAAACGGTCATGCCAAATAGTGGTTCCAAGTATTTTCTAAAAAGTTAATTTTTTGTTGAGAGTAAGATGAGGTTGTCTCATCTTGTTAGAAGCTTTTTTTATTTTTTCAGGAGGATAATATGTTCAAGATGAAAGATATTTGAGTTTTCCTATTATTTATATAAGTCGAAAAAATTTCATTTTACACAATAATAAAAGAATTTGTTTTTTTGCATAATGCATGGCGACAAGAAATTCTTTATGGATGGTAACGTATCTTTTAGTGTAAGAGGATTTTATGTATTTTAGAAGGATAAAAAGCCAATAGACAGAAAATGAAAGGAAAAATCTAGATTCACTAAATTGGATTTTATAAAGAGGTATGCTCAGCTCATTTTAAAAGTGAATGTAAATTTTTGATAGCTTTGAACAGGTTTCATTGGCAATAAGAAGATAATATTATTGTTTTAATGGGAGAAATAAATGCGATTAGGTGGGCGTTTGCAAGCAGCAATAGACGTTCTCAAAGAGATAGACATGAGGCATCGCCCCGTAGCAGAAGCTTTAAAGGATTGGGGGCTTTCTCATCGCTTTGCAGGAGCCAGTGATCGTGCAGCCATTGGTACAATCGTTTATGATGTTTTAAGACGACGATATTCTTTACAATGGCGTATGGAGAGTGATGATATTCGGGATATTGTTTTTGCTGCCTTATTAGATACAGGAAAAATGACGCTGGGGCAAATTGACAGTGCGTTAGAAGAAGATCGGTTTGCACCGCAGTTATTAGAGGATAAACAGCGCAAATCATGGCAAGAACGGCAATTAGTGGATGCACCAGACTATATTCGTGGTGATATACCTCAATGGTGTCAAGCACATCTTTTTCCTTTATTTGGTGATAATTGGATCACTGAAGCTGCAGCGTTAGCAATGCGTCCTTCTTTAGATCTACGGGTAAATAGCCTAAAGGCAACACCAGAAAAGGTGCTGAAAGAGTTAGCAAGGATCAAACTTCAGTCTTTGCCGTGGTTTCAGCAAGCTTTAAGAATTGCACCGATTGAAAAGTTTAACCGTCATCCCAATATTCAAGTTGAACCTGCGTTTCAAAAAGGATATTTTGAAATACAGGATTTAGGATCTCAGATTGTTGCTCATCTTGTTGAAGCACAAGAAGGTATGCAAGTATTGGATTATTGTGCAGGAGCTGGTGGAAAGACATTGGCTTTAGCTTCCGATATGAACAATCGTGGGCAAATTTATGCTTATGATTCCGATAAAGCGCGTTTAGCGCCTATTTTTGATCGTCTTCGACGCGCTGGTGTTCGTAATGTACAAACACGAGCACAAAAAGAAGAATTGAAACCATTAATAGGCCAGATGGATAGAGTTCTATTAGACGCACCCTGTAGTGGGTCTGGGACATGGCGTCGTCGTCCAGATGCGAAATGGCGTTTAACAT
This sequence comes from Bartonella queenslandensis, assembly GCF_018155095.1. Classification (GTDB taxonomy): domain Bacteria; phylum Pseudomonadota; class Alphaproteobacteria; order Rhizobiales; family Rhizobiaceae; genus Bartonella; species Bartonella queenslandensis_B. Next base: position 78,888 of record NZ_NAAI01000001.1, read on the forward strand.
TAGGGCAAGTAAAACAACGCCAAAAAGAACAGAGGGCTATTTTGAATGAAGCGATAGATTATCTTAAGCCAAATGGGCGCTTAATTTATATTACCTGTTCTCTTTTCGCAGATGAAAATGAGGAACAAATTTCCCATTTTCTTCAACAACATTCTCATTTTTATCCCATAGATGTGCAGGCACTTTGGCAGAAACATTTTAGTTTTTCTCCTGTGCAACCAGTCTTTTCAAATTATGGACTGACTTTATCACCTGCAACAACACAAACAGATGGTTTCTTTTTATCTGTGTTGCAAAAAAAACATTGACCCATATTTTTGCATTTTTTATCATAAATTTTACGAGAATAATCTTTTTCCCAAGAAAACAGGCTTGTGAAAAGAGAAAGATTGAATCATAACTCTCATAAGTTCTCTTTTACAATTGTTGATTGGTTTTCTATGAGCATATCACATCTAGACACTGTTCTTATTATTGATTTTGGTTCACAAGTAACACAACTTATTGCACGGCGAGTGCGAGCAATGGGGGTATATTGTGAAATTGTTCCTTTTCAATTGGCTTTAAAAGCTGTGCGCCGCGTAAATCCTAAAGCTGTTATTTTATCAGGAAGTCCTTATTCCGTTATGGATGAAGGTTCACCACGTGCTCCGAAGGAAATTTTTGAGACTGGTATTCCGATTCTTGGTATTTGCTATGGTGAGCAAGTTATGTGTGTTCAGCTTGGAGGAAAGGTTGAAGCAGGACATGAGCGTGAATTTGGACGCGCTTTTTTGGAAGTACAAGAGAAGAGTGCACTTTTTGATGGCGTGTGGGAAAAAGGATCTCATTATCAAGTATGGATGAGTCACGGCGACCGTGTGGCAGCTTTACCAGAAGGTTTTCGTGTCATAGGAACTTCAAAAGGAGCTCCCTATGCGGCTATTGCGGATGAAAAAAGACATTTTTATGCGGTACAATTTCATCCTGAAGTTATTCATACACCGGATGGTACAAAACTTTTGCAAAATTTTGTTCATAAGATCTCAGCTATTAAAAGCAATTGGTCAATGGCTTCTTATCGTGAGCAGGCAATTGCGACAATACGACAAAAAGTTGGGAAAAGTCGTGTGATTTGTGGTCTTTCAGGTGGGGTTGATTCATCTGTTGTAGCGGTACTTCTTCATGAAGCCGTAGGAGATCAATTGACATGCATTTTGGTCGATCATGGATTGATGCGTAAGAATGAGGCTCAGGAAGTACTTACATTATTCCGCGATCACTATAACATAGAGCTTATTCATGTTAATGCTGCCGATATATTTCTTAATGCTTTAGAAGGTGAGACAGATCCAGAAAAAAAGCGCAAAACAATAGGGCGTCTTTTTATTGAAGTTTTTGAAGAAGAAACAAAAAAAATAGGAGGTGCAGAGTTTTTAGCTCAAGGAACACTTTATCCAGATGTTATTGAGAGTGTATCAGCTATTGGTGAATCGGTAACCATTAAAAGCCATCATAATGTGGGGGGGTTACCAGAACAGATGAATATGAAACTCGTAGAACCGTTGCGTGAGCTTTTTAAGGATGAGGTTCGCTCGCTAGGGCGAGAGTTAGGGCTTCCAGAGCAGTTTATTGGTCGCCATCCTTTCCCAGGCCCCGGCCTTGCAATTCGGTGTCCAGGTGTCGTCACACGCGAAAAATTAGAAATTTTACGTGAAGCAGATTCCATTTATCTTGAGGAAATCCGTAAGGCTGGTCTTTATGATGAAATTTGGCAAGCTTTTGCTGTCCTTCTTCCTGTCCAGACTGTTGGAGTGATGGGGGATAGTCGCACGTATGAATTTGTTTGTGCGCTTCGCGCGGTCACATCTGTCGATGGAATGACCGCTGATTTTTATCCCTATGATATGGCATTTTTGAGTAAGACAGCATCACGCATTATTAACGAAGTTAGAGGAATTAATCGTGTTGTTTATGATGTAACCTCAAAGCCTCCTGGTACCATTGAATGGGAATAATTGAAATGAAGAATAAGCCTTGTAAAAATAACGTATGACTGAGAACTTGATATTTTGAAAAGTATAAAAAATCATAAAAAATGATTGTACACATCTCATATGATATAAAGCTTTATCTGAAAGCCTGTCCGCTCATATTATTTAGAGCCAATGCCATTTAAAATTGATCAATATTATTTAAGACTAAGAAGTGTGAAATTGCATGTCTGAGAAAAAAATTGTTGCACACCGTGGTGGTGCACATCTTTATCCTGAAAATACTCTTTCAGCATTTAATAACGCTATAGCGTTAAGCGTTGATGAAGTTGAATGCGACGTTCATTTACTGAAAAGCGGTGAAGTAGTTGTTTTTCACGATTTCAGTTTAGATCAATTGGTTGGCAAAAAGGGGTATATTCATGACATTGATAATGAAACACGCAAACAACTCTGTGTGAAAGGAAGCCGAGAAGCCCCACCTTTATTAGAAGAAGTTCTTGATCTTTTAGCACCAACTAATGTTGCATTGCATCTTGAAATCAAAACATGTGGTGAAGTGGAGCGTGAAACAATATTATCCCAAAAAGCACTTGCACTCATAAAAAGTCGAAATTTATCAGAACGGGTTTCTGCTATCAGTTTTGATCCTTTGGTTCTTCGTCCTTTTATTGAAGCAGGAATACCATCTGGTCCATGTGTTGATAATTTTGAAGGTGATATGTATCGTCATTTTTCTGAATGGAAACAATTGGGGTATTCTGATCTAAGTTTAAATGGCTCTATTGTTTCACAGGACTTTATTGAATCAGCTCTTGAGTCTGGTTTTACTGTAGGGGTATGGACAATTAATGGGAAAGCTCGGTTATCACATTGGCTTGATATGCCTGTACATTATATTACGACAGATCAACCTGATCTTGCATTGCAATTGCGAGCACAAAGGTAAAAAATATCACTTTATAAAAGAAATCCTTGTACCTTGATAAAGCTAGCTTAATGGAAGAAAACAAGAAATATTTTCTTACACGTAACAATAACACAATAATTTATAATGATAATTAATATTTTCATATTAAATGAAAAGCCTTAATATGTTAGGTTCTCTCATTTCAAATCTTTTTACAATGAATCAGTCAAAGTCATTCGCTTGCACATTACAAGTAGATTTGGTGTGTGGATAAACAACGCCTGAGAAAAGAATAAAATTTTCATTTAAACGCTCTCAAATGCAAGACTTGTTGAAGCATTAGGGGGCATATAGTGGTGCTGTTTTACACTTTTTGAAGTATAAAAATGATGGTGTGCAAAAAGTTTTATACACTTTGAGTGGAGGGACTTTAATGTCCCATTTCATAGGAGCGTTTATGAAATGGATGGGGATGTATTGAATATTTTTTACAGAATGAAAATTTGGTAATACAACGCCGTTTTGTTCTGCATGAAGAGTATGACCTCATGACAGGAAAGGAGACCATTAAATACTCCAAAATAATTTTCTTCATTTTAAGAAAAAGTCTATTTCTTTCTTAAAGGCATTATCAATACCATTTTAAAGTTATAAGTCAAAAGTTATAAGACAAATAACAAAAGAATAAACAACTCTTTTTTAAAAAAGTAAATTCAGATATTACAATAGTCATTAAATGACATTTACGATCTATATCGTTTTACCTATTACCTTGTTTATTTAAATCTTCTCATTTTTTCAAATAGTTACAAACGAATGATTCATGAATACATAAGAAAGCTTATAAAAGAAAACGAATAAATCTAAACAAATTCATTTGACCTTTTGGTGGTTACTGTTTAAATGAACCAACATATTTTTATAATAAAATCGGCATGGCATGTTCATGTGTGATGCTATAGATTTAGGGGTAGTTTGTATTCCATCACTTCAGAAAGGGTGAACCATGAGTCGTTTTTATCTTTCCATAGTAGCCACAGCTGCTATCGTAATAACAACAGCAGGGATAACAGAAGGTTTCGCGCAGACAAAAATCAGCTTTTGGCATTCTATGAGTGGTGAACTAGGAAAGCAAACTGAAAGCCTCGTTAATGATTTTAATGCAAGTCAATCTGAATATAAAGTTATTTCTTCATATCGCGGTGAGTATGAAGAAGGTTTGATTTCACTCATTGCAGCATTTCGTGGAAAGAAACAGCCAGTGCTGGCCCAAATTTATGACGTTGGTACTGGAACTATGATGGCCGCAAAAGGTGCGATCTATCCATTTTATCAACTTATGGCTGACACAAAACAAGAGTTCGATCCTACAGATTATTTTCCTGCTATTAGTGGTTATTATTCCGATGCACAGGGGCGTATGGTTTCTATGCCTTTCAATATTTCAACAGCGATCCTTTATTATAACAAAGATATCTTCAAAAAAGCAGGGCTTGATCCAGAACAGCCTCCTAAAACGTGGCAGGATATAGAAGATTTTTCCAAAAAAATTCTTGAGACTAAAGCAGCAAGGTGTGGTTTTACAATGACTTATGCCGCTCAATGGATTGGTATAGAAAACTTTTCAGCGTTGCATAATATTCCTTTTGGAACGAAAGAAAATGGCTTTAAAGGGTTTGATTCAGAACTTACATTTAATGGACCTTTACAAGTGCGTATGTGGGCTGACCTGAAAAAGTGGTTTGATCAAGGTATTTTCCGCTATGGTGGTCCTGCTGGCGCGCTAGATTCAACGCCAATGTTTATGGCACAAAATTGTGCGATTTTAATGCAATCTTCAGGATCATATGCTGGAATTGTTTCTGACGCTCAGTTTGATGTGGGGGTTGGTATGCTACCTTACTATAAGGATGTAGAAGGAGCACCACAAAATTCAGTTATTGGGGGAGCTTCCATTTGGGCATTTAAAGGCCATACCCCAAAGGAATATGCTGGAGCAGCGGCTTTTCTTAAGTTTCTTTCAACAACAGAAAATCAAGCAAAATGGCATCAGGAAACAGGTTATCTTCCAACCACAAAAGCGACTTATGAATTGAGCAAAAAACAACATTTCTATGAAAAAACGCCAGGTGCTGATATCGCTATCAAACAGATTAATCTTAATCCTCCAACAGTTAACTCGAAAGGTATAAGATTTGGTAATTTACCACAAATCCGTACCATTCTTGATCAAGAGTTGGAAGCTGTTCTTCGTGGTTCAAAAACACCGAAAGATGGCTTAGATGAAACCGTTGAACGTGGAAATAAACTCTTGCGTGAATTTGAAAAATCCAATCATTAATTTCGTTTTATTGTTAAACATTAAAGACTCAACAAAAATCGTTGAGTCCTTTTTGTTTATTTTTTTTAAGTCTCTACATTTAAAGAGCTCTACGAATGCAAGAAAAACATGCATATTTTAGAAATAGTCTCCTTTCTTATGGGTTGCTTTTTCCTCAGCTTCTTGTGACTTTTTTGTTTTTCTTCTGGCCTGCTGCTCAAGCAATAAAATCATCCTTTGAGCGTGAAGACCCTTTTGGCTTTACAACAACCTTTATTGGTTTTGAAAATTATCTAACGGTTCTTTCTGATTCTATTTATCTAAAATCACTTCTTACAACCGCAGTATTTTCCATTTCAGTTACTGTCGTTTCAATGACAATATCGCTTATTTTAGCTGTTTGTGTTGATCGTGTTATTCGTGCAAAAAAGACTTATACAATGCTTTTGCTTTGGCCTTATGCTGTTGCTCCAGTATTGGCAGGTATATTATGGTTATTTATTTTTCATCCCACTATTGGGATTATCCCTGTTCTTCTCGAAAAAGTAGGAGTTTTATGGAATTATCGTATTAATGGCAATCAAGCGATGTTTCTTATTGTTATTGCGGCTAGCTGGAAACAGATTTCTTACAATTTTCTCTTTTTTCTTACAGGTCTTCAGTCCGTTCCGCGTTCTCAAATAGAAGCAGCAGCCATTGATGGTGCTGGTCCCTTTAAACGATTTTGGACTGTTGTTTTTCCACAAATTTCGCCAACAACATTTTTCCTTCTTATCGTCAATATCAATTATGTTATGTTTGATACTTTTGGTATTATTGATAACACGACTTCTGGAGGTCCTGCGCATGCAACGAATATTCTCGTTTATAAAGTATATGACGATGGCTTTAGAAATCAGATAATTGGTGCATCAGCAGCACAATCAACACTATTGATGTTGATGGTTATTGTCTTAACGTTTATCCAGTTTCGCTGGGTTGAGCGTCGTGTACAATATTAGGAAACAAATTATGGTTGAAAATCGCCCTGTTTTGAAATTTCTAACCCATATAACTCTTATTGTTGGTATCATCATTATTTGCTTTCCAGTTTATGTTGCTATCATTGCATCAACGCATAGTTCAGCAGCATTTACCTCAGGAGTACTTCCTCTTTTACCTGGGAAATACGCTTTGGAAAATTATAAAACAATCTTTGGTAATGGTCTTTCACAGCGCGGTTTGCCCAATCTTTGGCCACTTTTAATGAATTCACTTATTATGGCTCTTGGGATTAGTATTGGGAAAATTATTATTTCACTTTTGTCTGCTTATGCTATTGTCTACATGCGTTTTCCTTTCCGAAAAACTGCTTTTGTTCTTATTTTTGTTACATTAATGCTTCCTGTCGAAGTTCGTATTCTTCCAACCTATGTGGTTGTTGCTAAATTGGGAATGATCGACAGCTATAGTGGAATGATTATTCCACTTATTGCATCTGCAACCGCTACATTTTTATTTCGTCAGTTTTTTTTGACTGTTCCAGATGAACTCTTAGAGGCGGCACGTGTTGATGGTGCAGGACCATTTAAATTTTTTAAGGATATTCTCCTTCCTCTCAGCAAAAGTAATATTGCTGCTTTATTTATCATTATGTTTATTTATGGTTGGATACAATATCTTTGGCCTCTTATCATCACAACGGATCAAAATCATCAAACGATCCTGATTATTTTAAAACAACTTATTGTTGAATCACTTCAACATGATCCTCAATGGAATATACTCATGGCAGTATCGATCGTTGCCATGGTACCACCTGTTCTTGTTGTTATTTTCATGCAGCGGCTTTTTATCAAAGGCCTTATTGAAACGGAGAAGTAGGAGAAGTAATCGTGGCCATAATCCAGTTATCAAATATAAAAAAACAGTATGACAACGGCATTCTGGTCATTGATGATTTAAACTTAACGGTTGCCGATAAAGAACTTCTTGTTCTTGTCGGTCCTTCAGGGTGTGGAAAATCCACCTTATTACGTATTATTGCAGGACTTGAACAAGTCACCTCGGGTGAATTACATATTGATAACGAACGTATCAATGATCGTGAACCAGCTGATCGTGATATTGCTATGGTTTTTCAAAATTATGCCCTTTATCCCCATATGACGGTTCGTGGAAACTTAGAATATGGTCTTAAAAATCGTAAAACCCCTAAAGAAGAAATAAAAAAACGCATCGCACATGCTGCAAAACTTTTAGAGATAGAACCATTTCTTGATCGTAAACCACGACAATTATCAGGAGGACAACGCCAGCGTGTTGCAATGGGGCGTGTGATTGTACGTCAACCTCGCGTTTTTCTCTTTGATGAACCTCTTTCAAATCTTGATGCAAAATTACGGGCGCAAATGTGTATTGAAATAAAAACACTACAGCGTTCATTAGGAACAACCAGCCTTTATGTTACCCATGATCAACTAGAAGCCATGACATTAGCGGATAGAATAGTCGTTTTGAATAAAGGAGCTATCGAGCAAATTGGAACACCAATGGAAATTTACGACACTCCAGCAACAATATTTGTTGCTGACTTTATTGGTTCTCCTCCTATGAATTTTCTTGATCGTCATGTCCTAGAACAACATTTAGGACATTCATTTTCTTATGGTGAAAAAACTGATCTTTTAGCCTTCAGACCTGAAATCATCTTATTGGGCGAACATCCAAATAAAGGACCTGTCTTTCACACACAAATTGAGCTTATCAAGCCGATCGGAACAGGTTGCCATGTTTTAACGCGCTGGAATGGTATCATTTTTACGATTGAAGTAAAAGAACGCTTGACACACGACTATGGTCAAAAACTAAGTTTTACTGTTGCTCATCAAGATTTTCATACCTTTAACAAAAACACTGGAAAGCGAACAAATAATAAGTGAATATTAATTGATGTGACAAACCTTTCTTTTATGCTGTATCATGATAATGTTGTGTTTTGGCTCTCTTGATTCCATTCACAAAATCAGAATCTAACCGATGAGCTTAAAAAAATTAAAAGTTTTTGTATGACCCATTGTCACATAACACGAGAATGTTGAAACACTCATATAAAGAAATTCTATCTTTTTACGGTCTGTAAGAAGAATATTATTTTTAAATATAATAAGTTCTCTCATTGAAATTAATATGGATAACAATTTATTAACCACATTTTTTCTGATTTAGAAAAGTATTTTATCATCAATCTTTTGATGAGATAGTTTATATATCTTATAAAGAATGAATGAAAAAAAATAGAAAGAGAAAATTCTTCACAAATGGTGGTGTCAAGTATCCCATATCTTTTAGTTTTGAGCGGTGATATAAAAATCTATTTTAACCATAAAAAACAGGACGATATTCTGAATAGCTTATTGTGTAAGAGTAGTATGTTTTACTTAACAAGAATAGATTGATTTATAATGATAATTCACTGTTTTTTGTGTCATGTGAGAATTCCAAGTTCCATAAAATTTCCTCATTTCACATCTGTTCTATGCTGAATCAATCAAAACCATTCGCTTTCCGTTACAAGCGAAGAGAGCGGTATGGATAAAAAACATTAAAAAAGGACTGAAAATGCTTCTTATGAAGGCGTAAAGGTGCAAACCAGCTTCCTTATCTTTACTATCATTCTTTAGTTCAGTTTTACGACTTTCAAAAGCATCTAGAGCAATATCCCTTCAATAATGAAGATTGCTTATTGCCTCACGCTTTTGTTTATTACGTTCTTTAATGGGGTCACGACCTTCGCGTAAAACAGAACGCCATTGGTTTAGTTTACGGGCTTGTTTTCAAGAGACATCTCTTAATACACTCAAGCCCATTTCACGACGCTGACCATGAATGGTATAACGATAAAGCCATTGAGCCCCCCATCTTTACGCTTGTGAAGTAACAAGCTGGCACCATCATTCTATTTGCCAGCCCCCAATGTTGCGACAGATCTTGCATTAAGACGGTTCATAAGAGCCATTTTTTAATCCTTTCTTATACAGTTTTTACCCACACACAAGCCCCGCTTGTGATCTGCAAGCGAATGGTTTTGATTGATTCAGCATAGAACAGATTTGAAATAAGAGAATTTTACGGTAGTCAGGGTTCTAATTTAATATGAATGACGCTAAATTATCATTATAAATCAATGCATTGATTGAAGTATTTTAAGCATTAAGAATTATTGCAAAAGAAACGTTGGAAAATAGCATAATAATGCTCGCACTTTGGGTGCCATGAGGTAATAAATCCCCTTATAATTTTATGAACTTTTTTCTTCTATAAAAAATTTTTTAATGTTTTGTAATGGCATCAATGATGGTATTTACATTATGCTCCATCATATCGAGATACGTTGCGGCAGGGCCATTTTCGTCTGATAATGCATCAGAATAAAGTGTTCCACCAATTTTTAAACCTGTTTCTTTTGAAATTTGTTTGATGAGACGAGGATTAGAAATATTTTCAACGAACAATGCTGCTGCCTTATTCGCTTTAATTTGTTTTATCAGTTTAGCAACATCAGCTGCAGTTGCTTCAGCTTCTGTTGAAGCGCTTTGGGGGGCAAGGATAGTGAAGCCATATTCCTTGGCAAAATAGCCAAAAGCATCATGAGATGTGATAATGATACGTTTATCTTGAGGGAGGGTAGCAATTTTTGTTTTTAGGGTATCTTGTGCTGTTTGAAGCTTTTTGATGTAGGTTTCAGCATTTTTATTATAGCGCGTACAAGATTGTGGATCAATTTTGCAAAAAGCAGCAGCGATATTCTTCACATAGATTTCGACATTGGGAATTGTTTGCCAAGCATGCGGATCAATAATGCTGTGATGGTGGTGATGGGCGTCATATTCTTGATTTTTCATTTCGAGGGGAGGAATATTAGCACTAACCTTGACAAGAAGTGCTTTTGTACCGCTGGCTGTGATGAGACGGTCAATGAACCCTTCTAAATGAAGTCCGTTGATAAAAATAATCCGAGCGTTTTTAAGAGCTTGAGCATCATGAGGCGTAGGTTCATAAGTGTGGGTATTCGCATTGGGTCCTACAAAAGTGGTCATAGAGATATTGTTGCCTCCTACATTTTTTACGAGATCGGCAAGAATAGAAAAGCTTGCAACAACTTGTATTTTATTGTGTGCAGAAGCAGAAAAGGGAAAAAGGACAAACAATAAAGCAGTAAGCAGAACAAATTTGTGAGTAAATTGAGACATAATTTTTTTCTTAAAATGAGGAAGTATAAAAGAGATGGGGAAACCATGTTACAATAAAACCGCGTGGGCTTATGAGGCAGGAAATAAGGTAAATAAATCCTGCGGCAATGATGATAGCAGGGCCAGAGGGCAGTGAGAGATGAAAAGAAAGCAAGAGACCACATACGCTAGAAATGATGCCAAAAAGAATAGAAAGCACACAAATAGGAACTAAGCGTGAAAACCAAAAACGGGCTGTAATTGCTGGAATCATCATAATGCCAACGGAAAGTAATGTTCCTAGGGATTGAAAGCCTCCAACCAGATTCAACACCACAAGTCCAAGCAACGAAATATGAATATATTTACTCAATGGAGAGAGTGATTTAAAAAAGAGGGGGTCAAAGCTTTCTAAGACAAGTGCACGCCAAAAAATAAAAAGGCAGCAAAGTGTGATCAACATTATGAGAGTGATCAACCAAAGAGCCTGTGTATCAATTGCAAGAACCGATCCAAATAAGAGATGAAGCAGTTCAATGGTTGAATTTTTCAATGAGATAATAATGACACCTGCTGCAAGTGCAATAAGATAAAAGACGGTCATAGATGCATCTTCTTTCTGAAAGCTATTTCGTGAAATTAAAACGGTTGCTAAAGCAACAATAATGCCAGCAAAAATACCACCAAGTGTCATAGATATAAGGGAGAAACCGCAAATGAAAAAAGCCGTTGCAACACCAGGAAGAATGGCATGAGAGATAGCATCTCCCGTCAAACTCATTCCACGGAGCATCAAAAATACACCAACAGGACAAGCGCTAATAGACAGAAGAATTGAGCCGATAAGGGCGCTTTGCATAAAGTGGAAATCAACAAAGGGGGCAAAAAAAAATGCATACACGTCTTATAACCTAAGAAAGAGAGAATCATGAATAGGAGAGAGGTGCTTTTGTGTATTAAAACACAAAGAGTCGGAGGAGAGGGGGGGCATAACGTGGTGAATGGTATTGTCGAGAAACTGTGTTGTTTCTCCATAAAAGGCATTTTGTTGATTAATTTGAATCATTTGAGGAAAAAATTCTTGCACGATGAGAGGGTCATGAAGTGCTGTGAGAACTGTACGTCCTTGTTGTTTCCAGTACGTGATCAGTGCAAGAAGGTCTTTTTGAGTATTGCGGTCGATACCATTGAAAGGTTCATCGAGCAAGATGATATCGGCATCTTGTACAATGATACGTGCAAAAAGGGCGCGCTGTAATTGCCCACCTGATAATGTTTCAAGTGAACGGGTGGCGAGTGTTGTGAGTCCAACCATTTCAAGCGCATTCTGAATCTTAGAATCATAAGGGCGCTGGTTTTTCCATAATCCACAAAAGGACCATAATCCTGTTTTGATAAGCGTTGTCACATCAATGGGAAATGTTTGGTCGATATCACATTGCTGAGCAAGATAAGCAATGCGGCTTTTCTTGGGTTTTGTAATTTTCCCCTTAAGAGGCTTAATCAATCCAGCGATGGCCTTTAACAATGTTGATTTTCCAGTGCCGTTATCACCCGTTATTGCAACCAAGGAACCCGCTTTTAACTTTGCTGAAAAACCCTTAATCGCTATTCTATTCCCATAGCCTAATGTTGTTTTTTTAAAGTGCAGATCCATACTCATACCATCGTTGCTCATTATTTTGGAAACTATGTAATAATATAACACTTGTCAATAAAATGTTATATTATTACATAATTTTGAGTGCTAAATATTTTAGTGGGAAGATCGTGGACAATTCAAAATAATGGTCGAATTTTTCTTGACGAAAGAGAGAGAGTATATACTATATATAGTATCAAAATGATTGGTGATTCTAAATAAGCACAAGAGAGGGTGATGAGTGTGTTTTGTTTGATATCTAAATTATTTCCAATGTTGTCGTAAAAGTTTGTTGAGCAAGGGTATAGCGGTATTCTTGCTGAGAGGTCTCTTTTGGAAGAATTTCCTTTCGTTTTTGTAGTTGATTTTTGCCGTAAAAGAGTAAAATAGAACTCTTGAAAACGGTGGTTTAGAACGTTAGTTTTTTAGACAGCAGGAGGGAATTGTAATGCAAGCAAAAGATTGTTTTATAACTGGGGAGCTTTACCATTTAAGTTATAGAATAATCGTTTATTCTCATCATCGTCTTTGAAGTTATTTGATGAGAGATTCTGTTATTTTCAAAAAGCTGTGTACTATTTGAAAATAATTACACGTTTTGCGTACAATTTCTGTTGTTTGTTATTCTTGAGTACCTATAAAATTATTAGATTGACTCTCTTAGGTAGGGTTGATCGTTTTGAATTGTGAAAGTTGAAGAAAATGTCGATCACTATTTATAGCAAACCATCTTGTGTTCAATGTGATGCTACACGTCGTGCTTTTGATGCAAAAGGCATTCATTATCGTGTTGTTGATATTTCCTGTGATGAACAAGCATACAGTTTTGTTCAGTCTCTGGGGTATCGTCAGGTTCCTGTCGTTGTTTGTGGTGAAAATCATTGGTCTGGTTTTAGACCAGATATGATTAGTGGCCTTTGTGCTTAATGGGACTCATTGTTTATTATTCGAGTGCAACGGGTAATACAGAACATTTTGTCTCGCAGCTTGGTCAACGACTCTTCAAAATTGATAAAAGAAAGCCCTCTGTATTAGTTGGTGAACCTTATGTATTGGTTGTTCCTACATATGCAGATGGAGAAGGAAGAGGGGCAGTGCCGAAAGCCGTTATTCATTTTCTTAATGAAGCTGAGAACCGCAAATTCATTCGTGGTGTCATTGGCAGTGGCAATCGTAATTTTGGTCGCTATTATAGTTTAGCCAGTAAGATCATTGCTGAAAAATGTGGTGTACCTTGCCTTTATCGTTTTGAGCTGCGTGGAACTGATGAAGACGTTATTTGTGTAAAAAAGGGATTGGAAAGATTTTGGAAACAATTGGGATAGAAAAGTCGCAGAAATCCGATCAGATTTCAGATTATCATGCGCTGAATGCAATGCTTAATCTTTATGATGAAAATGGTCATATCCAATTTGATATGGATCGGCTTGCTGCACGGCAATATTTTCTTCAGCATGTTAATCAAAATACGGTTTTTTTTCATAACCTGAAGGAAAAAATAGATTATTTAATAGAAGAAGGTTATTATGAGAAAGCTTTATTTGAGCTTTATGATTTTTCTTTTATCAAAAAGCTTTTTAAGCGTGCTTATGCATTTAAATTTCGTTTTCCTACCTTTCTAGGCGCATTTAAATACTATACCAGCTATACGCTCAAGACTTTTGATGGGAAACGTTATCTTGAGCGTTATGAAGATCGTATCTGTCTTGTGGCCTTATATTTGGCACAAGGGAATAAAGCTCTTGCTGAAAGTTTTGTGGATGAGATTATTACAGGGCGTTTCCAACCAGCAACGCCGACATTTTTAAATGCGGGGAAAAAACAACGAGGTGAATTGGTTTCATGTTTTTTGCTCCGTGTTGAAGATAATATGGAATCGATAGGTCGTGCGGTTAATTCAGCTTTGCAGCTTTCAAAACGCGGTGGAGGTGTGGCACTTTGTTTAACAAATTTGCGGGAGGCTGGAGCGCCAATTAAGCAAATAGAAAATCAATCATCCGGTGTTTTACCAGTGATGAAACTTTTGGAAGATTCTTTTTCTTATGCCAATCAGCTTGGGGCACGACAGGGAGCTGGAGCTGTTTATTTGCATGCGCATCATTTAGATATTATGAAGTTTTTGGATACAAAGCGTGAAAATGCTGATGAAAAGGTCAGAATCAAAACGCTTTCTCTTGGTGTGGTTATTCCTGATATTACATTTGAGCTTGCACGGAATAATGAGGATATGTATCTTTTCTCATCTTATGATATTGAGCGTGTGATGGGTAAACCCTTTAGCGATATTTCTTTAACGGAGCATTATCGTTCTTTTGTTGATAATGCAAAGATTCGTAAGAAGAAAATAAGTGCACGCGTTTTTTTTCAGACATTAGCGGAAATTCAATTTGAGTCTGGTTATCCTTATATTTTATTTGAGGACACGGCTAATCGATCGAATCCGATCGCTGGGCGCATAAGTATGAGCAATTTATGTTCAGAAATTTTGCAGGTGAGTGAGGAGAGTGAACTAGAGACAGATTTAACCTATCGCACGATTGGAAGTGATATATCCTGTAATCTTGGTTCAATGAATATTGCCAAAGCCATGGAAAGTCCTGATTTCGGACAGACCGTGGAATCTGCTGTTCGCGCTCTTACTGCGGTTTCGGATATGAGTAATATTGCCTGCGTGCCTTCTATTGCGAAAGGCAATGCTGAAAGTCATGCGATTGGTTTGGGACAAATGAATTTGCATGGGTTTCTAGCGCGTGAGCAGATCTATTATGGGTCTCCAGAAGCAATTGATTTTACCAATATCTATTTTTACATCGTAACATATCACGCCATACGGGTTTCCAATTTAATTGCGCGCGAACGCCAAGAAGTGTTTGCAGGGTTTGAAAAATCAGCTTATGCAGATGGGCGTTTTTTCAAAAAATATATTGAAAAAGAATGGAAACCGCAATTTGCGCTTGTACAAGAGCTTTTTGCACGAAATAATATTGTTATTCCAGATCAAAAGGATTGGCAAAAACTCAAGGATTTAGTTGTTGAGTACGGGCTGTATAATCGCAATCTACAGGCTGTTCCCCCTACAGGATCTATTTCCTATATTAATCATGCGACTTCTTCTATTCATCCAATTGCCTCAAAAATTGAAATTCGCAAAGAGGGGAAAATTGGGCGTGTTTATTATCCCGCTCCTTATATGGACAATACGAATTTAAATTTTTACCAAGATGCTTATGAAATTGGTCCTGAAAAAATTATAGATACTTATGCTGCTGCAACACAGCATGTTGATCAAGGTCTTTCATTAACATTATTTTTTCCGGATACCGCTACCACACGAGATATTAACCGCGCACAAATTTATGCTTGGAAAAAGGGTATAAAGAGTATTTATTATGTGCGACTGCGACAAGTAGCATTGAGTGGAACAGAAGTCGATGGCTGTGTTTCGTGCAGTTTATAGGAGGTCATCATATGACAAAGATTACAACCAAAAATCCTATTGTGTCTGCTGTTAATTGGAATAGATTACACGATGAGAAAGATCTTGAAGTATGGAACCGTTTAACTGGAAATTTTTGGTTACCTGAAAAAGTTCCACTTTCTAATGACATTCCTTCATGGTCAAGTTTGACGGAGGAAGAACGAAAACTAACAATTCGTGTTTTTACGGGATTAACGCTTCTAGATACAATTCAAAATACTGTGGGAGCCATTTCTCTGCTGGCTGATGCCATAACAGAGCATGAGGAGGCGGTTTTGACAAACATTGCGTTCATGGAAGCAGTTCATGCACGTTCTTATTCCTCTATTTTTTCAACCCTTTGCTCGACGGTAGAAGTTGATGATGCATTTAGATGGTCTGAAGAAAATATTCATTTGCAGAAAAAGGCTCGATTAGTCCTTGAGCGTTATGAAGCAAACGATCCACTCAAGAAGAAAGTTGCTTCGACTTTGCTAGAAAGCTTTTTATTTTATTCTGGTTTTTATTTGCCCATGTATTGGGCTAGTCGCGCTAAGTTGACCAATACAGCAGATCTCATTCGACTAATCATCCGTGATGAAGCTGTCCATGGTTATTATATAGGGTATAAGTTCCAATTAGGCTATGCAAAGCTTGATGAAGCCAAAAGACAAGAAATTAAAGATTTTGCTTTTAACTTACTCTTTGACCTTTATAACATCGAGTGCAAATATACTGAAGATCTTTATGATGCCCTTGGATTGACGGAAGATGTGAAAATTTTTCTTCATTATAATGCAAACAAGGCTTTAATGAATTTGGGTTTTGAGGCCCTTTTCCCCCCTGAGGTTTGTCATGTTAACCCTGCTATTTTGGCTTCTTTATCACCAAACTCTGACGAAAATCATGACTTTTTTTCAGGATCTGGTTCTTCTTATGTCATTGGTAAAGCAGTTGCTACCACGGATGATGATTGGGAATTTTAATGTTTGCATGTAAACAGAAGTGCGCGGGGTATCCCATTGAGATCTTTGCGCATTTCTAAACATTGAAAATCATTCTTTTCAAATAAATCGCAGACTTCTTTTTCTTGAGAATAACCGATTTCAACAGCGATAGTGCCGTTTTCTTTTAAGTAGTTGGCAGCTTCATGGGCGAGCTTTCGATAAAAATCAAGCCCATCTTTTCCACCGACTAGAGCGCGCAATGGATCATGTAAGCGCACTTCTTTTGCAAGTTTTTTGATATCTTTTTCGGGAATATAGGGGGGGTTGGAAACGATAAAATCAAAGCGGTTTGTGACAGAATCAAACCAATCGCTAAGAAGAGGTGTAAAGCGATGCATTACTTCAGCATTTTTTGCATTTTTTGTAGCCGTTTTAAGGGCATCTTCAGAAATATCGACCGCCACTGCATAAGATTGGGGAATTTGTTTAAGAATGGCAATGGCAATGGCGCCACTTCCTGTTCCCATATCAAGGAGTGTTGTTTTTCTTGAATTTTCGACCTGTTTTTTGAGGAAAGGGAGAACAAGATCGATGAGTGTTTCTGTATCAGGACGGGGTTCTAATGTCTCTCGCGACAATGCGAAAGATATACCATAAAATTCTCGTGCTCCTATAATACGGTAGACGGGTTCTCCCGCGATACGCCGTTGTACAGCTTGTTCTATTTGTATAATATTTTCAGAAGATAAATGTATATCTGGGTTAGAAATTCTTGTCGCAGCATTTATCCCTGTTATCCATTCGACGAGTATTTTCGCATCGAGATCGGCTTCGAAAATTCCTTTCGTGCGCAATTTTTCTCGCGTTTGTTGGATGATATTTTTGAAAGAATATTTGCTCAATTATTATCCATTTCCATCAGGAGTGCTGTTTGATGATCTGAGATGAGCGCATGAATAAGCTCATCAAGATCTCCTTCCAAAATGCGATCAAGCTTGTACAGGGTCAGGTTAATACGGTGATCGGTGACACGCCCCTGTGGAAAATTATAGGTACGAATACGTTCTGAACGATCACCAGAACCAACTTGGCTTTTACGGGAAGCTGAACGTTCACTTTCCACTTTTTGCCGTTCGATATCAAATAAGCGTGCCCTTAAAATTTGAAGAGCCCGTGCTCGGTTTTGATGTTGTGATTTTTCTGCTTGTACAACCATAATTCCTGTTGGAATATGGGTGATACGAACAGCTGAATCTGTAGTATTGACATGCTGTCCTCCTGCTCCAGATGCACGCATTGTATCGATACGAATATCTTCGGGACGAATATCGATATCGATTTCTTCAGCCTCTGGAAGCACTGCAACGGTTGCCGCAGATGTATGGATACGTCCCCCAGTTTCTGTTTCAGGGATACGTTGCACACGATGAACACCTGATTCATATTTTAATTTAGAAAAGACACCTTTTCCTGAAATGGAAGCAATAATCTCTTTATATCCTCCAACTTCTCCCTCACTGAGCGAAATCACCTCTACTTTCCAATGGTGAGCATGGGCATAACGTTCATACATGTGGAAAAGATCACCGGAAAAAAGTGCTGCTTCTGATCCACCCGTTCCTGCTCGAATTTCGACAATAGCACTTTTTTCATCAGCAACATCTTTAGGCAAAAGCAGGATCTGAAGTTCTTTTTCAAGTTGCTCTACTTTTTTATAGAGCGGTGGTAGCTCTTCTTGGGCAAGATTACGCATCTCTATATCTGTTTGTTTATCATTGATAATCGTTTCTAATTCTGTAATCTCTCCGTAAAGAGCATTTAATGCGCGTATAGAGGTAATAACGGGTTGTAGCTCCGCGTATTCAGAAGCTAATTTGACATATGTTTCAGCATTTGGATTGGTCGTCATTTGGCTTTCAATTATTTCGAAGCGCTTTTCAAGCTGTTTTATGCGATCTTTTGGCAAAGAAACCATGATAATATTGGCCTAATTTTTCATAATACAATTTTTCATAACATTTAGTTGCAATACTTTATAACACTGGCAATGAATTACCGTATAGCATCACACAAAAAGGGGTAATAAAGCAGAAAAACTTTTTTGCCAATGAAAACTATTTATATTTTAAAGGTAAATTTTTATAAAATTCGATTTGTCTGAGATATCTTGATCTTATGGTATATAGTCATCTCTTTAAGAGTTTTTTTTTCCATAAAGTTCAAGACGGTGATGAATAATATCATAGCCAAGGGATTTTGCAATTTCCTCTTGCAATTTTTCAATAACATCCGAATGAAACTCGATAACTTGTCCTGTTTCTATATCAATGAGATGATCATGATGTTGCCCATCTGCTTGCTCAAAACGAGATGGACCACCACTAAAGGTATGACGGTGAATTGTTCCATTTCCTTCCAATGTTTTCATGGTTCGATAAACCGTTGAGAGTGAAATACTCGAATCTATTTTGTTTGCACGTTGAAAAATTTCAAATGCATTGGGATGATCATTTGTATCAGCCAAAATATCAAGAATAACACGCCGTTGGCGCGTTACTCTTAAACCAGCTGCGCGCAATTCTTGCTCATAGTTTCGCTTTTTATTCATCTTCATTGTTTGCTTTTCAAACAAAGGATCCATGACAGTGTTTGTATTTTTTTTCTGAACCGCAAGGACAACGTTCATTGCGTCCAACTTTTCCCCATGTGGTTACATCATTGGGGTCACGGTCTTGTGGATTAACAAACCTATTTTCTTGTGATCGTGCCCATAAGGGTGGAGCATTTTCTTGATTTTTATCATTAGAGACAGAAGAATCAGCACCATTTTGCTCAGGTATGGATGGTTCGGTAAGTTGTTGAACAATTTCAAAGCGCATCAGTTTAGAAGTGACAATTCGGCGCAAATTTCTCAGCATACTTTGAAAGAGTTCAAAAGATTCTGTCTTATACTCATTGAGTGGATCTCGCTGCGCATAACCACGAAAACCAACAACAGAACGCAAATGGTCTAAACTTACCAAATTTTCACGCCAAAGCGTGTCAATAGTCTCAAGCAAGACAGCTTTATGAAAATAAGCCATAATCTCTGGAGTATAGCGTTCAGTACGCTCATTTTCAAGTTTTGTAACAGCATCCAAGATACGCTCTAAAATTTGTTCCTCGGCAATTCCATCTTCTTTTGCCCATTCTTCCACAGGAAGTTCAAGATTAAAGAGCTGTTGAAGTTCTTCCTCGAGAGCTTTTACATCCCATTTTTCAGAATAAGTCCCCGCGGGAATATAAGTCTCTACAAGATTTTCCACGACGTCATTGCGCATTTCTTGGATCATTTCTGATAAATCATCTGCATTCATGACCTCCATACGCTGTTCAAAAATAACCTTGCGTTGATCATTCATGACATCATCATATTTTAGCAGATTTTTACGAATTTCAAAGTTCCGTGCTTCGACCTTTTTTTGTGCTTTTTCAATGGCTTTATTAATCCACGGATGGATAATAGCTTCATTTTCTTTCAATCCAAGTTTTTGCAGCATACCATCCATACGGTTGGAGCCGAAGATACGCATAAGATCATCTTGAAGAGAGAGAAAGAATTTTGAGCGACCTGGATCACCTTGGCGACCAGAACGTCCACGAAGCTGGTTATCAATACGACGGCTTTCATGACGTTCAGTAGCGATAACGTAAAGCCCCCCAGCCGCTAAAGCTTTTTCTTTAAGTTGTTTGACATCTTTTTTGATTTCTTCAATTTTAGCTGTTCGCTCTGGACCTTCGGGGATATCCTGTAATTCTTGTCGAATGCGCATTTCAACATTCCCACCAAGCTGGATATCAGTACCACGTCCCGCCATGTTGGTTGCGATGGTGAGAGCTCCAGGAACGCCTGCTTGCGCAATGATATATGCTTCTTGCTCGTGATAGCGAGCATTTAAGACTTTAAAATCGGTAATACCCTCTTTTCGCAAACGCTCTGCCAATTGTTCTGACTTTTCAATTGAGGTTGTTCCAACAAGAATAGGCTGTTTTTTTTCGTGCGCTTGACGGATATCACGCACAATAGCCCGATATTTCTCTTCTGCTGTTCGATAAATTTCATCATCTTCGTCAAGACGCTGTACTGGTAAATTGGTAGGGACTTCGACAACGTCAAGACCATAAATATTTCTGAATTCTTCGGCTTCTGTTGCGGCAGTTCCAGTCATTCCAGATAATTTTCTATACATACGGAAATAATTTTGGAAAGTGATGGAAGCAAGTGTCTGATTTTCTGGTTGAATAGCAACATGCTCTTTAGCTTCTAATGCTTGATGAAGCCCCTCAGAATAACGCCGTCCAGGCATCATTCGTCCTGTAAATTCGTCAATGATCACAATTTCATCATTGCGAACAATATAATCTTTATCGCGAACAAACAGTTTATGGGCTTTTAGAGCATTATTAACATGATGAACGATAGCGACATTTTCTATGTCATAAAGACTTTCACCCTTAAGATACCCAGCTTGTTCGAGCATTTTTTCAATTTTTTCAGTACCAACTTCGGTAAAGGTCGTTGTTTTTTGTTTTTCATCTATTTCATAGTCTTCTGGAATTAAGGCAGGAATAAATGTGTCAATAAGGTTATAAAAATCAGTACGATCTTCTAGAGGACCAGAAATAATAAGGGGCGTACGTGCTTCATCAATGAGAATAGAATCCACTTCATCGACAATTGCATAATGATGTCCTCGTTGAACCATTTGACTACGATCAAAAGCCATATTATCGCGCAAGTAATCAAAACCCAGTTCATTATTTGTCGCATAGGTGATGTCACATGCATAGGCTTTTCGGCGGGCATCGCTATCAAGATTATGAAGAATCACACCCGTTGTAAGCCCTAGAAAACTAAAAATTTTTCCCATTGTTTCAGCGTCACGACTGGCGAGATAATCATTTACTGTCACAACATGAACGCCTTTACCTTCCAATGCGTTGAGATAAATTGGTAGGGTTGCCATTAATGTTTTACCTTCACCGGTGCGCATTTCAGCGATGCCACAGTCATGAAGAACCATTCCACCAATAAGTTGTACGTCAAAAGGACGCATGTCATAAACACGTTTTGCAGCTTCACGAACCGTTGCAAATGCTTCCGGTAAGAGTAAATCGACACTTTCACCTTCGCTAAGACGTTTACGAAAAGCATCTGTTTTTTGGCAAAGCTGTTCATCACTTAATTTTACGAATTGTTCTTCCAAAGCATTAATTTGTGCAACTTTTTGGCGGAGGACCTTGAGACGTCGCTCATAAGCTGAACCAAAAAACTTACGTGCAAAAACACCTAAACTGACCATCTCCGGCCCTTTCTTTTAATTGTTATTACTCTTGTTGGGTAGTTCATATGCTCACCCCATACTCTAATATTTTCTTTAAGTTTTCTGATATCATGGAATGCAGATGGTACCATTATACTTGTTGGTGCGCAATTTTTCACTTTAATCGTAAAGTAGAGATAAGAGGCTAAATGCACGATGTCAACTTTAGGTATGCTGTTTAGCTGATAGAATACAAAATAATTTAAGATACAATATGTCATTTTTTTCTATTATAATGTTTTTCATTTTCATTAGATAGGGTTGGAGAAACTGAGATAAAAGGAAAATTTTATACTTTTTAAAATAAAATTACTCATTTATTTCTCTATGTTTAAAGCTTAAAGTGTTATGGTAAAAAGAATTGGAATCTTGAACCTGCCTTTATTTTTAAGGAGTATATTTATGAAATTTAACTTTATCACGCTGTTTTTAGCATCAACTTTATTGGCGAGTACAAGTTTAGGAGTGAGGGCCCAAGAAGGTTTGAATTCATCGTCGAATGATTTAAAGACTTTAGAGAAAGCTTCTGAAAAAGCAGTTTCTCCTTCACATGTTATGGCCGTTATTGATGGGAAGAATATTACAGCAGGCCAATTGGATGATTTAGCGCTTGAAATAAATCCTAATTTAGCACGTTTTCCTGATGAACAACGCCGCATTATGGTCTTAAAAGCTTATTTGGATATGCAGGCACTTGCAAAAGAAGCAAGAAGCAAAGGTCTTGATAAGACAGAAGCTTACGATAAACGTATGGCAGTTATGCGTGACAATGTGCTTCAACAGCTTTATTTTAAACAGGCGATTGTTGATAAAATTTCGGATACTGATTTGGAAAATCTTTACAAAAAGGAAATTGCTGCTTTACCTAAAGAGGATGAAGTTAAAGCCCGTCATATTTTGGTCAAAACGAGAAAAGAAGCAGAAGCTATCATTAAGCATTTAAATAAAGGCGAAAATTTTGAAGAGATTGCAAAGAAAAGTTCAACAGATGGTTCTGCTGCTGTTGGGGGGGATCTTGGTTATTTTAGCCATGGTCAAATGGTCAAGCCTTTTGAAGATGCAGCATTTGGTTTGAAAGTTGGTGAATACACGAAACAACCTGTTGAAAGTCCTTTTGGTTGGCATATTATTAAATTAGAAGATCGTCGTGTAAAACAACCTCCTACATTTGATGATGTTAAAGAGATGCTGCGTACACAGTTGATAAAAAAGCGCTATCAAGAACTAATAGTTGATTTACGTAGCAAGATAGATGTGAAATATCCTGATCCTAATGTTACAAAAGTCATGGAATCGCTTAATCAAAATGGGACGCTGCTTCCCGATGAGACATCCGATGAAGAAGATACGGAATAGCAAAGAAAAATAAGGAGATAGACTCTTTAAGAGGTCGTTTGCTAGGTTTTTTTTAAAAAAGCCTAGCAGTTTTCTAAGAGAGGTTATTCATCGGCAAGCATTTTATTTGTTTTTATAGAAAGTATATTGTGGTTTTTAAAATATCTTCTTTGACGCCTCAAAACATCCAAGAGCTTTCCCCATTATCTGGTGTACGGATAGCAACAGCTAAAGCTGGGGTTAAATATAAAGATCGTACAGATCTCCTTTTTATTGTATTCGATAAACCAGTGAGTGTGGCAGGTGTTTTTACACGCTCAAAATGTCCATCTGCCTCTGTCGAGCATTGTCGTGCATCACTTTCCCATGGGGTTGCGAGGGGTGTTGTTGTGAATTCTGGAAATGCAAATGCTTTTACAGGAAGCAAAGGGAAGAACACAACCGATGAAATCGTCTTTGCAGCAGCGAACACTTTAAAAGTTAGAGAAAATGAAATTTTTATAGCTTCTACGGGTGTTATTGGTGAGCCAATGGATGCAACGGGTATTGTAAATCTTTTACCAAGTATGGCAGAGACAGCAGAAGAGGGAAATTGGTTGGAAGCTGCAAAAGCCATAATGACAACGGATACATTTCCAAAACTTGCTACCCGTACTTTTGATTGTGAGGGAGAGAATGTTACCATTCATGGAATTGCAAAAGGTGCTGGTATGATTGCACCCGATATGGCGACAATGCTCTCATTTGTGGTTAGTGATGCGACTATTTCTTCGGATATGCTTCAATCCATGTTATCAGAGGCCGTTGAGGGTTCTTTCAATTCGATTACTGTCGATAGTGATACTTCAACTTCAGATACGCTTATGTTGTTTGCGACAGGAAAAGAACATTTCCCATGCCTTACAAGTCAATCTGATCCACGTTATGGCGTTTTTGTGAAACAATTGAGTGCACTTCTGCATGAACTTGCACTCCAAGTTGTTTGTGATGGTGAAGGGGCGCGTCATTTAATTGAGGTTAATGTGAGTGGTGCTACAACAAACAATGCAGCGAAAACGATTGCTTTATCAATTGCAAATTCACCGCTTGTAAAAACAGCTATTGCCGGTGAAGATGCAAATTGGGGGCGAGTCGTCATGGCGGTTGGGAAGGCCGGTGTTGAAGTTGATCGTGACCTGCTGACGATTTGGTTTGGTGAACATCGTGTGGCAGTGAATGGCGAGCGAGATCCTGCGTATTGTGAAGAGATAGTAGGATCCTATATGCAAGGTAAACACATCACAATTCGTGTTGATATCGGTTTGGGGTATGGTACAGCGACAGTTTGGTCTTGCGATTTAACAAAAGAGTACGTTATGATCAATAGCGATTACAGAAGTTAACAGATGCACTCTCTATATTTAACGTCCTATTATTTTTTTTAAGAGAACGAGATATGTGAATTTTTTTTTGAGGTAAGGGAATATGATACAGAAACAGTTATATCCTCATTGGAGAGCGATGTGTGTATAAAAAGTCCCCTTCTTCTTGTTGTTGCCTGCGCATTGTTAGATCAAAATAATTGTGTTTTGCTTACCGAGCGTCCTGAAGGAAAATCGTTGGCTGGTTTATGGGAATTTCCTGGTGGAAAGGTTGAGCCAGGTGAAACTCCAGAAATCTCATTGATTCGTGAACTAGAAGAAGAGCTTGGTGTGTATGTTCAGGCAAATAATTTACACCCTTTAACGTTTGTGAGCCATAGCTATGCAACATTTCACCTCTTAATGCCGTTATATCTTTGTGACTATTATGAGGGCGTTGCGCAAGGACGAGAGGGGCAAAATTTAGCATGGGTTTTTATTAATGATCTCGATAAATATCCTATGCCTGATGCTGATAAACCATTGGTTCAGGTGTTAAAAAATCATCTTCTTTAATATGTTATAAGAAGAAAATATTGTTTAAATATAATATTGATTTATAATTTTTTACGTGAAATGGGAAAGCCCAGTCTCGTAAAGCTTTCTCATTTAAAATCTATTTATCCTCAATCGATAAAAATCATGTCTCTTGCACCTTCCAAGCGGAGAGAACCACGTGGATAAAAATATTTAAGAAAGACATAAAATCCGTGCTGAAAGAATGCTCTCCAACAGCCAAGGTGTTATTGAAACATTGAGAATTGGTAAAATTGAATGGTGGTTTTTCCTACCCCATAGGCATAAAGTGGTGGTAGATAGATTAATAGATTTATAATTTTTACGCATGTTGTTGTGCGTTGGGCTTGGGAGCGTTGAGAGGTATCAGGGGCATTTATTTCACGAGCTATCGATAATAGGAAAAATTTCAAAAGATTTTTTAGAAGAAAATGCTTTGAGCGCGTTATGAGAGATTATTTCACATGACCAATAATTTAAGCATCATCGTGATACATTTATTATAATAACGTATCATTTTATAATCATAAATTATCTTTTTCTCTTGATACACTACGATTTTTCACTCAAAAAAATTTCAATGATGTATAAAAAACAGTGTGTAATTTGAGAAACAATTTTAAAACGAATAAAACATACGACTAATGAACAACTAAATATAAAAAAAATAAAAAGAATACTGATTAAAGGATTGTTTAATATACATTTTCTCATATGAGAGATAGGGAAAAAGCTCTCTAAGTAAATATATAAATGAAAAATACAAATAACATGAGAGTGTCTTTATAATGCTCTTAGCTTTCATCTAGAATGGAAGAGGTAATAAAAAATTATGCAATTTTCATGTTTTTAAAGATGTTTTTTCTGTATATTTTTGAAAACTGTGAGGCTGAATGGAAAAGAAGTAATAAAGCTGCGTAAATAATTTTTTCCTTCAGTATCGTATTCAAGATAATACACTTATTTTTTATCGGTTTGTAATAAAGCTGTTTGAAACAGTGAAATATGATATATTGAGAACTCTGATTCAAATTATGAATTCGGCTTTATGATTACTATCTGATATGTTACTGAATATCATTCAGTGAGTCTTTAGATGAATATTCAACATGAGCTTTGAGAAAATATCAGAAGATATTCCTTTTGATTAAGGGGGCTTGTTCTTTACGTAATATAGAAAACCATTGTGTTGCCAGTACAGATATGTTTAAGAGATACATTTCTCGAACACACCCAAGCCTTTTTCGCGTTGGTGCTTATAGGGTATAACATTAAATTCCTCATGGAAATAATATAAAATCTATTAAGCATATCCTCTTTACGCTTAATAAAAGAGCAAGCTGGCACCATTCTATACTTTATCATCTCCAATTTTACGACAGCCTTTGGCATTCGAGAGTATTCATAAGAGGTGTTTTTTCTTAATTGTTTTACTCACACACCACGCTTGCTTGTGACGCGCAAATGGATGATTTTAATTAAATCAATATAAAAAAATTTGAAATGAGAAATTGTTACTTCAAGTAAATGATAAAATAATTATCCTTATAAACCAATTTACTAAATAAAAAACATTCAATGAATTTTTTTATAGGAGAGCTCTATTAAGCTTCTTGAATTGGACGACGTTTTGCGATGGGATATCGTTGATATGTTTGAGCAATACGTGTAATTACTTCCTCTAGAGGTTCGATCATAACGTCCATAGAGAAGCCATTTGCGTGAATAATATTTTCATGATCAACCATAATGGCAGCATGACCTTGCCAAAAAATCAAATCGCCTCTTTGAAGTTTATCACTGTCTGAGAGTGGTCTTCCTATAGTTTTCTGCTGCATGTCAGTATCACGTAAAACCATTTGACCGGTCATTATCATAGAAAGCTGGATGATTCCTGAGCAATCAAGTCCAAAGCCACTAGCGCCACCCCAAAGGTAAGGCGTGCGGATAAACATTTCAGCAACGCTAACATAATCTTTATACACATGTGTAATGGGACTAAGATGATTGCTAATGATTGCTTTCCCGTTTTCAAGTATAGAATACATAGTTTCACGGACTTCAACTTCATCAACAACACTTACCTTACTTCCCATAGATAAAGGATACTCCATTGGTCCACGCAAATCAGCTTGGAAATATTGAAAAGTTCGTGGGACTGAAACAACATGTGTTTGTTCGATAGTTGATGCACAAAGCGCTGTTGTATCAATATAGCCAACATAATTATCTTTGAGGGATTGTCCCCATGACATCGTTTCTCCGTGTTCAAAGATAAGAAGCTCTTCCCCGAATAAGCACTCTGTCTGCATTTCGCTTTTTTTATTGTTTTCTTTAAACAGTCCAGCAACAGGTACATTAACACGTCTTTTTTCACCTTGCACAAAGCGCTGCGCTGTAATTTCTGTTTCAAGACGTTTGTCTGCTAAATCTTCTCTGAATGCGTGTAATCTCGGATCTTTAGAGATCATTTATTTACCTTTCATTTTATCTTTAAATAGCTTTTATGACGACTGCACAAGTAAAATTCCTCATCTTTAAATAAAGCACAGAGCATAATTTAAGGCGATAAGAAAATAATTCTTCTGGAGTTGCAAAATTGTCCATTTTTATGGGTATTTTGTGTCAAACTTTATTTTTAAAAATATTATAAAGGGCACGAATAGTTTGTGCTGATCCCCCAATAGGGTATCCTGGTTTTTCTTTTGGCACCCATCCATAAAGGTCGAAATGCGCAAAATGTTTAGCTTTTTCAACAAAAGAATTAAGAAATAAAGCAGCCGTTATAGAGCCAGCAAAGCTATTTCCAGTTACATTGTTAAGGTCAGCAATTGGCGATGATAACATCTCTTGGTAAGGTTTCCAAAGGGGCATTTGCCAAAGAGGGTCACAAACAGCGTGAGCCGATTCAGAAATTTGTTGTGCCCATATTGAATCATTACAATAAAATGCGGGAAGATCTGGTCCTAATGCTATACGTGCTGCTCCCGTTAAAGTAGCCATACAAAGCATGAATTGAGGGCTTTCTTCATCACCATAGGCGAGTGCATCGGCAAGGACAAGGCGCCCTTCAGCATCTGTATTGCCTACTTCAACACTTAAGCCTTTACGACTTTTAAGAACATCACCTGGTCGGTAAGCATTCGCAGAAATTGCATTTTCTACAGCTGGAATCAAAACCCGTAGACGGAAAGGCAATTTTGCATCCATGATAAGTTTCGCCAATCCCAAAACGTTTGCTCCACCCCCCATGTCTTTTTTCATAAGCAACATATTATTGTCTGATTTAATATCCAGGCCCCCCGTATCAAAAGTTACACCCTTGCCTACCAACGTTATTTTGGGATGATGTTCTTGGCCCCAGCGTAACTCAATCAGTCGTGGAGCAGTGCTGCCTGCTCGTCCTACAGCATGAATCATCGGAAAGTTATGGGTTAAGAGCTCATCTCCACAAATGCTTTGGACATGAGCACCGTATATTTTTCCTAATTGTCGAGCTTCTTTTTCAAGAGTATCAGGGGTCATATCATTGGCTGGAATATTGATGAGATCACGGACAAAGAAGACAGCTTCATAAATTCGTTGGAGCTCATTAAGATCAACGGTCTCATTGACATGGAAAGATAATGATTTGAGAGAAGAATTTTGACGATAGCGATCAAATTGATAGCTTCCCAGTGCCAATCCAATATAAGTATTTATTTCATCAGAGGTCTCACCTTCTAAATGCCATTGACCAGCAGGAAGTTTTTGAGCAAGCAGTCCTGTGATAAAGGGTTCGTTACCATTACCAATTCCAAATAAAACTTTTTTTAAATGTCCGGTTTCGTGAGGAACAAGGAGTATTTGTCCTGCTTGTCCAGTAAAATCATTAACTTTTATCCATGCTGCCGTTGAGGCATCAAATGATAAATTAGCAAGATTTTTTTGGTTTACCAAGATGATAGGACAACTATTATCGATACCTTTTGAGGTAAAATGAATAATGGGTCGCTGGTGCATAGTTATGAGATCCTTATAGTCGTCTAAGTGCGACATACTCGACCAAATGATTTTCTCCCTTTCGTAGAACGAGATTGGACCGTGGTCGTGTTGGCAATATATTTTCCTGTAAATTTTTTAAATTAATTGTTTGCCAAATATCCTCAGCAATTCTTGAGGCTTCTTTTTCATTGAGAAGGGCATAACGGTGAAAATAGGATTCAGGATTTTGAAAAGCTGTTTTACGTAAACGTTTAAAGCGCTCTAAATACCAGTGACGAATGATTTCTGTTTCAGCATCGACATAGATTGAAAAATCAAAAAAATCTGACACGAAAGGAATGACTTTTCCATCTTTAGGAAGATCACTGACTTGTAATACATTAATACCTTCAACAATCAAAATATCAGGACGGTCAATGGTAATTGTCTGATTTTCTAGGACATCATAGGTCATATGCGAATAAAGCGGAGCAGGGACATTCCCAACACCTGCTTTTATCGCCGAAAGAAAGCACAGCAATTTTTTAATGTCATAGGAATCAGGAAATCCTTTACGATTCAGACGATTTTTTTGCTGTAAGATTGCGTTAGGATAGAGAAAACCATCCGTTGTGATCAGATCAACTTTAAGACTAGATGTCCAACGTTTCAACAGTTCTTGAAGGATGCGAGCGGTGGTTGATTTTCCTACTGCTACAGAACCAGCAATCCCAATAATAAAGGGCGTTTTCTTAGTTTCTTCTTGATGGAGAAACTGTTGGCGTTTGTGGAAAAGTTCTTGTACTGCTTCAACATGACATGATAACAAGCGCGATAAGGAGAGATAAATGCGTTGAACTTCCTCAAGGTCGATAGGGTCATCAATAGAGCGTAAGCGTTTAATTTCATCAAAAGTCAAAGTGAGAGGTGTGTCTGCACGGAATTCTGACCATTCTTGTGCAGTAAAGACGCGATAGGGTGAATATCGGTCAGAAATGGATTTGACTAAATTATATTCCTGATTAATTTTTTGTATAGTCGTATCAATCATTTGTAATTGTCGAGATTTTTTTGCTATTTGGTTAAGAACAGACAGGTAAACTGCTTTATGTTCAAATAAATTTTGTTTTTCATGCTCTCTTTTTTAAGATAATAGACCATTTTTACTAACTTATCGTCCAGTCATTCCAGTGCGCACGGACTTGTGCCAATGAGTACCCTTGTGCCAAAAAAGCCCACAAAAGTAAACGCGCCTTTACGGCTGATAAATAACCAGACATGAGAGCACCCGAAGCAATCATATCGGTTTCTGAGCCTTTATAGCCGTACGTTATACGTGTTGTTGAGCCATTACAACAACGACTAGCAATAATGATTGGTATTTTTTGTGCATATTGTTGTACAAGGTCTGCTTCTTGAAAACTACAGTGTCCTGCACCAAAACCAGCGATAACAAGTCCAGCATAATATCCACTTTCAAGGCAGAGTCTCATTAATTGTGCATCAGACGATAAAGAGGAATAGAGGAGTGCAATTTGATGATCGTAATTTTGGGGAAGATCAAACGTTGTCGGGAAAAATTTTCGATCATTGAAATAAATGAGTTTTCCTTCTAGAATGGTTCCTAAAATACCTACGAGTCCTGAATGAAATGTTTCCACTTTGACGGTATGGCTTTTATAGAGCCAATACGGTGAATGAATGGTATCATTAATGACAACGAGAACACCTCGATTACGGCTTTGTGGGGCTGCTGCAACACGCGTTGCTGCTAAAATATTAGCGGGTCCGTCAGCGCCTGCTTCGTGAGGTGTACGCATAGCACCAGTTATGATGAGTGGTTCAGCTTCCTTCCAATAAAGAGAAAGAAAAAAAGCAGTTTCTTCCAGAGTATCAGTCCCTTGCGTTAAAACAATCCCTTCTGCGCCAGCGTTTATTTGTTGTTTTGCCCACTCAATTATTTCAAAAAGAATTTTAAAAGATAAAGATCCACTTGGTATTTGCATTAATGTTTGTGTATGAATATCAGCAACCTTATTTAAATCAGGAACACTTTTTATGAGGTTGTCTGAGGTTAAAGTTGGTTGCATGTGGCCAAAATGATCGGCAGTCATTGCAATTGTTCCACCTAAGGTTCCTATAGCTATTTTTTTCATAATTTTCCTCTATAAAGGCACAAACTGTTTACATAAGGCTATTTAGCAGTAATTTACATTGACAACAATGATATCATTTTTTCAATTTCAACAAATTGAATTGTGCTGAATCATTGTGTTTTGCTGTATATGTTCTTAAATAGAACAATAGTAGTTGAGTTTTACATTGTACGAAAACATAATATTAAAAAGAAAAGTTAATATTAAGGAGTTTCCTTATGACAGAACATAAGCCAGACATAATGTATGGTACAACGATTATTACGGTACGAAAAGGTGGCAAAGTTGTGATGGCTGGCGACGGTCAAGTCTCTCTTGGACAGACGATTATGAAAGGCAATGCACGTAAAGTCCGCCGTCTTGGAAAAAGCGGAGTGGTTATTGCTGGTTTTGCAGGTGCTACAGCAGATGCGTTCACATTACTGGAAAGATTGGAAACAAAGCTTGAGCAATATCCTGATCAGCTTATGCGTGCATGTGTAGAACTTGCAAAAGATTGGAGAACAGATCGCTATTTGCGTCGTCTTGAAGCAATGATGCTTGTGGCTGATAAGAAAGTAACTTTGGCTCTAACAGGGCTTGGTGATGTCTTAGAACCAGAAGATGGGGTTATGGCCATTGGCTCTGGAGGAAATTTTGCTCTTTCAGCAGCACGGGCACTCATGGACTTGGATTTGGATGCAGAAACCATTGCCCGTAAAGCTATGGCTATTGCCGCTAAAATTTGTGTTTACACCAATGATCATTTTACGATTGAAACATTGGATGCAGAATTATCTTCTTTAGAGAAAGCTATTTAAATGTGTGTTGTATTTTCCCCTCGTGAGACTGTTTCTGAACTTGATCGCTTTATTATTGGCCAAAATGATGCCAAACGTTCTGTAGCTATTGCACTGCGTAATCGGTGGCGTAGACAACAGCTTGATGAGCCGATGCGTGAAGAAGTGATGCCAAAAAATATTTTAATGATAGGGCCAACAGGTGTTGGTAAAACAGGGATTGCCCGTCGATTAGCAAAACTTTCTGGAGCACCCTTCGTGAAAGTAGAAGCGACTAAATTTACTGAAGTTGGTTATGTAGGGCGTGACGTTGAGCAAATTATTCGAGACCTTGTTGAAATTGCCATTTCTCTTGTACGTGAAAAGAGACGGGATGAAATAAAAGAAAAGGCGCACATGCATGCTGAAGAGCGCGTTTTAGACGCTCTTGTTGGTAAAACAGCAAGTCCCGCTACCCGTGATAGTTTCCGTAAAAAATTGCGTAAAGGTGAACTGGATGAGAAAGAGATTGAAATTGAAGTAGCCGATAATAATAGCAATAGTGCTTCAACCTTTGATATTCCTGGTATGCCTGGGGCGCAAATGGGGATTATGAATTTATCCGATATTTTGGGCAAAATGGGCAGTCGTACAAAAGTCCGTAAAACGACAGTAAGGGATGCTTTTAAACCACTCATTGATGATGAGTCTGAAAAACTCCTTGATCAGGAACAAATTATTCAAGAAGCGCTTCGTGTTGCTGAAAATGACGGTATTGTTTTTATCGACGAGATTGATAAAATTGCAACGAGGGATGGTGGAGCCAGTGCTGCGGTTTCGCGTGAGGGAGTCCAACGTGATCTTTTACCTTTGGTGGAAGGAACAACAATTTCTACAAAATACGGGCAAATCAAAACAGATCATATTCTTTTTATAGCCTCTGGTGCATTTCATGTTTCCAAGCCATCTGATTTATTACCCGAACTTCAAGGACGTTTGCCTATCCGTGTGGAGCTTAACCCTTTAACAAGGGAAGATTTACGGCGCATTCTAACAGAACCAGAAGCAAGTTTGATTAAACAATATGTTGCTCTTATGGCAACGGAAGAGGTTCATTTGGAAATTACCGATGATGCGATTGATGCTTTAGCAGATATTGCTGTAGATTTAAATGCAAGGATTGAAAACATAGGGGCACGTCGTTTGCAAACCGTTATGGAGCGCGTTTTGGATGAGATTTCTTTTACGGCACCCGATAAAGCTGGAACATCGTTTAAAATTGATGCTGCTTACGTGAGAAAATCTATTGGCGAGCTTGCTGCTGATATCGATCTTTCCCGTTTTATTCTTTAGAGCTATTGCCTGTTTTGTTTATTTTCGTGCTTCGATAATTTTGAAGCCATGATCTTGGGTATGTATCAACACTGTGCGGAAAATATCTTTTAACAATGTTTCATAAGGTAGATGGCGGTTGGCAACAAGAAGCAGACTGCCACTGGGCTTTAGGCATTTTGCAGCATTTATAATAAAATGTTTTCCTAAGGAGATATCTGTCGTTTGTTGTGTGTGAAATGGTGGATTAGAAATGATTGTGTCATACAGATTTGTGATAGGCTCATGCACAAGGTCATGCCAATAAAAATGAATTGGAAAAGGAGCTGTTATGGGGTTAAGGTGCTGTTTTGCTGCTTTCAAAGCGTTGTAGTCTGCTTCATAAAGATCAAGAGTTGTAAGTTTTACATTGCTTTCAAGGGCAACGTGAGAAAGATAGCCCCAGCCAGCTCCAAAATCAGCCGTTTTTCCAGAAATAATTTTGAGCATATAAGAAGCAAGAACTGAGGATCCTGGATCAATACGACCGTGTGAGAACATACCGGAAGTGGTTTGAAATTTATCAAAAGAAAGCGGTTGTGAGCGCAAGTGTGCAATATTTTGTCTCTCTATTTCTTGAGGAACTTGAAGCCAAAATACAAGACCATGATTTTTAGAGAGTTTATTGGTTATGGGAACAATTGTTTTGACCCATTTCATCATTGAAGCAGCACCAGCCGTTTTATTCCCACTGATCACAATCCATCCACTGGGTTTAACGCATTCTAATAAATCAAGAAAACAATTTTGGTTAAAACCACGATATTTGCTTAAACGTAAAAATGCTCCATCATAAATGAAAGTTTTATCTATTTGAGGAGAGCAGTGAAATTGAGTATCGACAAATTTTAAAAAATCTGGTCGCCAAGGCGTGACAACTTTTAAATTTTGTGCCCATTCTGGAGCAGGGACTTCCGTCAAACCAAAACTTAGCCAGCATTGGTTTGGATCTGGATAAGGAAGTGCATGATTTTCAAAAGGTAAAAATGATAACACATGTGGTTCTTTCAAAGAAAAATGCCACTCCAATATTGGGATGGCATTTCATGATTACGATAAGAAGAAAAGATTACTCTTCTTTTTTCTTCCGGCGGCGCTTATTTTCAGGTTGCTTTTTTTCATCCATACACTTTTCTTCTTTCACCGATTTATCATCGGTAACTTCCTTTCCGGTTTCTTGATCAACAACCTTCATTGATAACCGAACTTTTCCGCGCTCATCAAAGCCCATGAGTTTAACCCAAACTTTATCACCTTCTTTAACAATATCAGTTGTTTTGGTGACGCGTTCTGATGCCAGTTGAGAGATATGCACGAGCCCATCACGAGAACCAAAGAAGTTTATAAATGCACCAAAGTCTGCAGTTTTTACAACCGTTCCTTGATAGATAGCACCAACTTCAGGTTCATCGACGATAGAATGGATCCAGCGTTTTGCTGCTTCAATGGTTTTAGCATCAGAAGAAGCAATTTTAATGGTACCATCATCTTCAATATTAATTTTTGCTCCGGTTTGTTCCACAATTTCTCGAATAACTTTACCACCAGAGCCGATAACATCACGGATTTTATCAACAGCAATATTCATCACTTCGATTCGTGGAGAAAATTCACTCAATTCAGCTCGTGCACTGGTTAAAGCTTTTGCCATTTCGTTAAGGATATGGATTCGGCCACCTTTGGCTTGTTCAAGTGCGATTTTCATAATTTCTTCGGTAATACCGTCAATTTTAATATCCATTTGCAAAGCAGTAATACCATTTTCTGTTCCAGCAACTTTAAAATCCATATCGCCAAGATGATCTTCATCTCCTAAGATATCAGACAAAACAGCAAAGCGCTCTCCTTCTTTAATCAAGCCCATGGCAATACCCGCAACAGGGCGTGCCAAAGGAACACCAGCATCCATGAGAGCAAGCGAAGTTCCACAAACGGTTGCCATAGAAGAAGATCCATTGGATTCAGTAATTTCTGAGACAGCGCGAATGGTATAAGGAAAAGATTCTTTCGTTGGCAACATGGGGTGAATTGCTCGCCATGCTAATTTTCCATGTCCAATTTCACGACGACCAGGAGAACCAAGACGTCCTGTTTCACCTACTGAAAACGGTGGAAAATTGTAATGAAGGAGGAATGTTTCCTTATACATTCCCGTTAAAGCATCAATATATTGTTCATCTTCACCAGTTCCCAATGTTGCAACGACAATCGCTTGTGTTTCTCCGCGGGTAAAGAGTGCTGATCCATGTGTGCGGGGTAAAATACTTACTTCTGATTGGATAGGGCGTACAGTAGAAAGATTGCGCCCATCAATACGCTTGTGGGTATCAAGAATGTTTCCACGAACAATTTTTGCTTGCAATTGTTTAAATACAGTTGCAATTTGGTCTGTACTGAATTTACAGTCTTCTTCTATTTCTGGTGTAAATTTACTGATAATCTCTGTTTTGAGTGCATCAAGTGCGGCATAACGTTCTTGCTTATCGGTAATTGTGTAAGCCTTTCTTATATCCTGTTCTGCCATTTCCTGCATTGCTTTTTCAAGGTCAGAAAGATCTTCAGGAACAAAATCACGAGGATCTTTTGCAGCAACCTCAGCCAGTTTGATGATAGCTTCAAGAACAGGTTGAAGACCTTTATGACCAAACATCACGGCACCCAACATGATATCTTCCGGCAATTCTTGTGCTTCTGATTCAACCATCAATACAGCACTTTCTGTTCCAGCAACCACAAGATCAAGTTTTGATTCAGGCATTTCATCAATATGAGGATTGAGAACGTATTGTCCATTACAATAGCCAACGCGGGCACCCGCTATAGGCCCCATGAAAGGAACACCTGATAGGGTCAATGCGGCAGAGGCAGCAATCATCGCAAGAATATCGGGATTATTTTCGAGATCATGCTGTATAACGGAAACAATGACTTGTGTATCATTTTTATACCCCTCAACGAAGAGAGGACGAATTGGACGATCAATCAAACGTGAAACCAAAGTTTCATGTTCGCTTGGCCGACTTTCACGTTTTAAATAGCCCCCAGGTATTCGACCAACGGCATAGGATTTTTCTTGATAATTAACGGTGAGTGGAAAAAAGTCCTGGTCTGGTTTTGGGCTTTTGGCCGATACAACGGTTGCTAAGACAATCGTTTCTCCATAGGTAGCAATCACTGCACCATCAGCTTGACGCGCTATTTTCCCTGTTTCAAGGGTGAGCGGACGCCCGGCCCATTCAATTTCTATCTTGTGCGTTTTGAACATTTTTTATCCTTAATGACCAGTGTTTTTAAACATTTGATTGCTCACATTCTGGCTTTGCGTAGCATATTTTCAAGCTCTGGGGTAGACAACAAGTTACTTCCATCTTTGCTAAGAGAAGAGAGAGATAAACACCTTAAATGCGAAATGATGAGCAGTCCTATCCCATAAAATAACTTGTCAGTTTTTAAAATTTAACTAAAAGCAACATGTTGAAAGAATGGGTGGTTTTTTTACACCACCCCATTTTTTTTAGCGACGCAAACCTAACTTCTTGATAAGTGTTTGATAACGGTTTTGGTCAACTCCTTTAAGATAATCAAGAAGGCGCCGGCGTTGAGACACCATCTTTAAAAGACCACGACGAGAATGATTATCCTTTTTGTGAGATTTAAAATGGTTTGTTAAATTAGAAATACGTTCAGAAAGTACAGCAATTTGTACTTCTGGTGATCCTGTATCACCAACTTTATTTGCATATTCTGCGACAAGAGCTTGTTTACGTTCAGCTGTAATCGACATCGTATTATCCTTTCAAAAAACGAAGAAACCAAAAGTCACCCATAGCCGAGATGTCGTTCAGCTAGGGTCAGCGAGGAAATAAGAAGGGCCAAAGACTCTTACTTATTTCTGCTCTTATATAGGAAAGAAGGTTAAAATACTAGTCCTGATAAATATTTTGAAGTCTTTCTTTCAATAAAGGCTTTTGTTTTGAAACATTGATTTAAATAGGGTTTTATGAGAATTTTCTTAAAGGTTTATGCATCCTTTTGAGACAAAGATTATGAGAAAGTGTATGTGGTAACAAAAGTGATAAATACCGATTTGGAGGGAAAAGATGCAAAGCATTTCAACATTAAAACTTTTTCGTAATTCGGTATTTCGAAATTTGTGGTCATCTACTCTTATTTCTAATTTAGGGGGGCTGATACAGGCTGTTGGAGCAGGGTGGTTAATGGCGTTGATTAGTTCTTCGCATTCCATGGTTGGGCTTGTTCAAAGTGCGACAACATTACCACTTGTTATGTTTTCTTTGATGGCAGGGGCATTAGCGGATAATTTTAATCGGCGTCAAATTATGTTGTGTGCACAGATTATGATGATGGTCATATCCATGATTTTATCTATTTTAGCCTATATGGGATTTTTAACACCTTGGCTTTTGTTATGTTTTACGTTTTTGATTGGATGTGGCACAGCCTTTTATAATCCTTCTTGGCAAGCAACGATAGGAGATATTGTGAGCAGGGAAGATATTCCTGCTGCTGTTAGTTTGAATAGTGTTGGCTTTAATTTGATGCGAAGTGTTGGTCCTGCTATTGGAGGGGGAGTCATTGCAACTTTGGGGGCATCTGCTGCTTTTTTGTTTAATGCTATCAGTTATATCCCTCTTATTGGTGCATTATTTTTATGGAAATCGAATTATAAAAAAAACCCATTGCCAAGAGAAAGACTGTTAGGGGCTGTCTCAGATGGTCTGCGTTATGTTGCGATGTCTCCTAATCTCTTGAACATTATGGTTCGAGCGTTCCTTTTTGGTATAGGAGCAATTTCGATTTTAGCCCTTTTGCCAATTGTTGCGCATAAAGTTCTTGGAGGAAATGCCCTGCTTTATGGGACGTTGCTGGGTTGTTTTGGGTTAGGAGCCATGACAGCAGGGATTATTAATGCATTTATACGGCATCATTTTCGTTCAGAAACAATTATTGCAAGTGCATTTATTGGTTTCGCCTTTTCTTGCTTTTTATTGGGAATAAGCCGTTCATTGATTATAAGCCATATTGCTTTATTTCCTGCAGGTTTATGTTGGGTTTTGGCATTATCATTGTTTAATACATCTGTACAACTCTCGACACCACGCTGGGTTGTTGCACGTTCTTTAGCTCTTTATCAAACGGCATCTTATGGAGGGATGGCTATTGGGAGTGCGATCTGGGGAATTTTAGCTGATGGTTATTCTCCAACAATTGCTTTAAGTATTTGTTCTCTATTCTTGATCGTTGGGGCTCTTGCTGGGGTAAAGGTTAGAATTCAAGAGATTCCTCAAATAGATTTAAATCCTCTTGATCATTTTAGAGAGCCAGAACTCTTACTCGACTTAAAAGCAAGAAGTGGCCCGATCATGATAATGATCGATTATCAAATTCATGAAAATGATCTGGAAGAGTTTCTCAAAGTGATGACGCGTCGACGCCATATTCGTTTACGTGATGGAGCGCGTCAATGGGTCCTTTTACGAGATCTTGAAAAACCTGAATATTGGACAGAGGCTTATCATATGCCAACATGGGTCGATTATTTACGCCATAATCATCGTCGTATAAAAGCGGATGCTGAAGTGAATAAGTGTTTACGTCATTTAAATTGTTCTCCTAACGGTATAAGGGTGCACCGCATGATTGAACGACAGACAATTCCTCAAGCTAATGAGATGCTTTTAAAAGTCCCTTCTGATCATCTTCCTTAAGGTTAGAACAGTTTTTTGTAAGATATTAAATATAGTCTATTCTTTTGATCAATTGATTAGTGTAAGTAAAAAAATAAATGATTTAATTTATTGATTTATAATATTATTTTTGTCATTTTCATATTGAGCGATAGCCTTAAAAATCCTTAAGATTCTCTCATTTTAAATCGATTGATCTTATTTATATTGAATCAATCTAAATTATTTTTTGTACGTTGCAAGTAAAGTAAGTATGAGAAAGACGATAGAAAAAAAGGATTTTTGATGAACGATGTTCGTTGCCAAGGTTTATTGCGACATTTTAAATTGAAAAATAGGATTATGATACCAGCTTGTACTTTTATTGTGCATAAAAGATGGGGTGATGTGCAATGGATTTTATGCACTTTACAAACGCTGTCGTGAAATAGGCTCGAGTGTATTGAGAAATGTTTCTTAAAAAAGCATGTGAATAAGTCGTACAACAATTTTCTGTTTTGGGCGTTCTACTTTGAGTGAAAGATAACTATATTTACAGACAAAGAGAAATAAAGGAATGATATAGATAATGCATAATATCCATTATTTAAAAGGTAAAGCCAAATTAAAGGGATAAAAATAGTTTTCTTTCTTTATGGTTTCATATTTTTCTCAAATGAAACTGTTTTACCTTTTTAAATATTACTCAAATAGATATATGCCTAATCATATCCGACATAGAAAGTTGGAACTGTTTACAAAATACTAAAATCTTTTAATCTTTGTTTCGAATATATAGCAGTATCAGGATTGCATATTGATTTAAAAGAAAGAGCAGAAGTACAATTTTATCAGGTAAAAAAAGTCATGAAACAAAAAATATACCAACAATAGATTGAAGAGATGTATCGGTTTTTCATTTGATACAAAAAACAACAATAAGATATCGAGCTTTGAAATTTTTTATTCTTTACAGATGTGTTTACGAGTTCTTTGCATAATATTTATGACAATTAGAATAATGGTCGATTGTAAGCATAATTATACCATTTGTAGGGGGAAACGATCGATTTTTATGAGACAGATAGTTGGAGAATATCATCTTTATGTTTAAACTCTAAGATTTGAGTTGTTCTATTCTAAATCATTCTCTTAGCAAAAATAGATTGTATATATGTATTTTGTAATGACTAAAATAGTGGCTTAGAAGGATATCAATTTCTGAGCTTTTAAGATTGGATTTAATAAATGTGATTGCAAAACAATTAATTATAAGAATAAATTTTTGTTTTTCATGTTGAATGTAAGATTCCCCAATAATCATAGGATTATCTCATTTCAAATCTGTTTAGGTTAAATCAATCCAATTTATTTTCTTGCACATTACCAACGGGCTAGCGTGTGGGTAAAAACGATTGAGGAATAAAGAGCCTCTTATGAAGCTTTTCAAGTACGAGGGTTTTAATATTAGGGGATGGCAAAGTGTATGATGATGTTGGCTTGTAGCACTATCTTTAAGTTTTGGTCTAAATAGAGTGAGTGTAGAGGAATGCAAAGCAGCATATTTCTCTTAATTTGATAGAGAACAATAGCTTTTAATAAGAGATGATTATAAGAAAGAAATACTTAAATTGTGAAAATCCGCTTTGGCTTAAATAGACCTTTGTCGAGAGCGCCAATAGCAAGAAGTTGTTCCTTATAGAAGACACAAACCTCCTCTTCATCAAGAAGTGTTTTTTGAGCATACAAAGGAATAGAATGCCCCCTCATAATTCTCTGCGCTTGGGGTTCAGTAAGCCGATAATGAGAGAGACAATCTAGTGCTGCTCCCGTTTCAATTAACAGTTCATCGAGTGTTGAGAAGTCTTTTTCAAAAGAACTCTTATTTTCATCTGTTGTGTTTTTATTGGGCAATATTGCTGCTTTTAGTTCATCCCATGTAACGAGATCCTCTTCATCAAAAGGTGCGACGGCAATACGTCTTAAGTCAGCAATATGCCCATAGCACCCCAAATCACGTCCCATATCGCGTGCTAAAGAGCGCACATAAGTTCCTTT
Organism: Bartonella queenslandensis; assembly: GCF_018155095.1. Taxonomy (GTDB): domain Bacteria; phylum Pseudomonadota; class Alphaproteobacteria; order Rhizobiales; family Rhizobiaceae; genus Bartonella; species Bartonella queenslandensis_B. The sequence goes on from NZ_NAAI01000001.1 coordinate 119,954, forward strand.
TCCACAGGTTATTTCGAAGGCTGAGTGCTCTTTAGTAGGAGTTTCTATTAGCTTGAAAGTTTCTATTTCCACTTCACGGGGCGGAATTTCAATGATTTCCCCTTCACGCGCTAGATCATAGGCGCGATTTCCAGCAATTTTAATTGCTGAAAATTGTGGAGGTGTTTGCAAAATAATACCTGTATATTGAGGAAGAAGAGCAAGTATTTCTTCTTGTGTTGGACGTTTGAGAGATGTTTTTGTTATTTCTCCCTCTAGATCATCTGTTGAGCGCTCTTGCCCCCAAGCGATATGAAAACGATAAGTTTTTTTGCCTTGCATTACATAAGGAACAGTTTTGGTTGCTTCACCCAATGCAATGGGGAGGAGACCAGAAGCAAGAGGGTCAAGCGTACCCGCATGCCCTGCTTTTTGTGCATGAAAGAGCCATTTGATTTTTGAGACAGCTTCTGTTGATTTCATGCCTTTTGGTTTATCAAATATGACCCAGCCAGAAACAGGACGTCCCTTTTTTTTTCGTTGCCGTGCCATATCTTTAATCCTCATCTTGATCACTATGGTGAAGATCGCGTGCAACCTCAGGGGAACGAAGGAGAGCATCAATTTTTGAAAAATTATCAAAACTATTATCAAGTCGGAAACGTAATTCGGGCATATATTTCATTTGTCGCAACGCATGACTGATTTCTCCACGGAGAAAACGACTATGTTTATTGAGAGTATGAATGACATCGGTATGGGAAGTATTTTTAAGAGTACTGAGAGGTGATACAAAGCAAGTAGCAATTTTTAAATCTGCTGACATGCGTACTTCAGAGACAGAAATGACAATATCTTTCAAGACATCATCAAGCAAAATACCACGTTGCAGTATATGCGCGACTGCGTGACGGACTTGCTCTGCTACTCTAAGTTGTCGCTGTGATGGCCCTGCATTTTTCATCAAAATTTTATCCTTGCTCCAAGACCTCTTTTTTTTTTGACCATCCGGATAAGGAAAAAAGAGATATTGCGTATAGAATTCCAATAACTTTCCTCATTTCAAAAAAGAGTAAGTTATGGGATTATTTTATAATGTGCGATTAATATGTTCGATACGGAAGGTCTCAATAATGTCTCCTGCACGCATATCTTCATAGTTTTCAAAGGCTATTCCACATTCTTGACCACTTTGCACTTCATTAACTTCATCCTTAAAGCGTTTGAGCGTTTTCAGTTTTCCTTCGTGGATAACGATATTGTCGCGGATAAGGCGAACACCAGCTCCTCGTTCTATTTTACCTTCTGTAACACGACACCCAGCAACTTTTCCGATTTTTGTAATATTAAAGACTTCTAGAATTTCAGCATTGCCAAGGAAAGTTTCACGCTGTTCTGGTGAGAGTAATCCAGACATGGCCGCTTTTATGTCATCAACAAGATCATAAATGATGTTGTAATAACGAATTTCAATTCCTTGTGTTTTAGCAAAATCACGCGCCTGTTTATTGGCTCGAACATTAAAACCAATGACAGCTGAGTTAGAAGCTTCGGCAAGAGAAATATCACTTTCGGTAATTCCTCCAGCACCAGAATGTACAACACGTGCACGAACTTCATCATTTCCTAGTTTTTCCAATGCCGAAGCGATTGCTTCAATTGATCCTTGCACATCCCCTTTGATAATAAGAGAAAACTCTTTAATACCTGTTGTTTGCAACTTTGTCATCATCTGTTCAAGAGAACCGCGTGATCCCGTTTGTCGAGCAACAGCTTTATCACGTGCTAATCGTTGACGATATTCAGAAATTTCACGCGCTTTTGCTTCATGGGTGACAACCGCAAAACGGTCTCCAGCTTGTGGTGTTCCTTGCATGCCCAAAATTTCAATCGGTGTAGAGGGAACGGCTTCTTTGACATGGCGACCATGGTCGTCAATTAAAGCACGCACACGACCCCACTCATTTCCTGCAACAATAATATCAGAAGGATGTAATGTACCTTTTTGAACAAGAACGGTTGCAACAGATCCACGTCCGCGATCCAATTTGGCTTCAATGACAACGCCCTCTGCAGTTCGCTGGGGATCTGCTTTCAGATCAAGCATTTCAGCTTGAAGAAGGATAGCTTCGAGAAGTTTATCAAGGTTTTGACCGGTTTTAGCAGAAACTTCAACATCCAAAGTTTCACCGCCCATCGTTTCAACAAACACTTCATGTTGTAAAAGTTCTGTACGTACTTTTTGTGCATTCGCAGCGGGTTTATCAATTTTGTTAATAGCCACAATGATAGGGACACCAGCAGCTTTGGCATGATTGATTGACTCAATCGTCTGCGGCATGACGCTATCATCAGCAGCGACAACAAGAACGGCAATATCGGTAACACGAGCTCCACGAGCACGCATAGCGGTAAATGCAGCATGACCTGGTGTATCAATAAAGGTAATTTTTTGTCCGTTTTGTTCTACTTGATAGGCTCCAATATGCTGCGTAATACCACCTGCTTCACCAGAAACAACATTTGCTTTGCGAATAGCATCAAGAAGAGAAGTTTTTCCGTGGTCAACATGCCCCATAATGGTCACAACAGGGGGGCGCGGCTGCATATTTTGAGGATTATCTGTTATATTAAAGATACCTTCCTCTACATCAGATTCTAAAACCCGTTTAACAGTATGACCAAATTCAACAGCGATGAGTTCAGCAACGTCTGCATCAATAACATCGCCAGGTTTCATCATTTGTCCTTGTTTCATCAAAAATTTAATGACATCAACAGAACGCTCAGTCATACGTTGTGCGAGCTCTTGAATGGTAATCGTTTCAGGAAGAACAACTTCGCGAGAAATTTTTTCTCTTGGTTCTTGATTTTGTGCACGCTTAAACTTTTCCTGTCTGCGCCGCATTGCAGCCATTGATCGTCCGCGTGCACTCCCTTCTTCGTCCAGTGCGCTGTTAAGAGTCAGTTTTCCACGGCGTCGCTCATCAGCTCCTTTGACAATTTTGGGTGCACGTATTTCTGATTTAGCAGGATTAGCACGTCTGCTATGCCGTTCTTCCTCTTGATTTTCATCTATTTTGCGTTTTTCAATCACGGTTGTGTTTTTAGGCACAATAGGAATATCTGTCTTTTCGATGAGGGGAGGCTCAGAGAGAACAGGTGAAATCTGTATTGGTGATTTTTCTTCTTCTTGTTTTTGAAGTATTTCTTTTTCTTTAATTTCTTGCTTTAAAATTTCTTCACGCTCTTTAGCGCGCTTTGCTTCTTTTTCAGCTTGTTCTCGCATTATTTTTTCTTGGATATGTGCTTCTTCTAACGCACGAAGTCTTGCTTCCATTTCAGCCGATGAAAGATTACTTTTGGCCACAGATTCTTGAGGTTTTTTTTCTTCAAAACGCGGTTTAGAGCGCTGGGGTGCCACATGCGGCTTTGTAATAGGCTGCAGGGTTTCAGTTTTTTCATCAGGACGCGTAATTTTACGTCGTTTAGTTTCGACAACGACAGCTTTTGTGCGACCATGGCTAAAATTTTGCTTGACCGTACTCGTTTCCAAGACAGACCGCTTGAGAGTTAGTGTCTTCTTGCCTGTTGTTTTGTCGTTGTTATTTTCACTCATTGTACTTCCTTCACGGCTTGTGCCGTCATCTCACCGTGCTTACTATGCTTGTCATCACGATAGCTGATCAATTTATATGTTGTTTTGAGAAATACTTCAGCAGCCTTTGTGTCCAATAAGGCTGCGTGCATGACAGGATTAGAACCAAAAGCCACGCGCATTTCATCACTTGTAAATAAAGATATGGTTTTTATCGTCCGATTTGTTTGTTGTTGTATTGTATGGATGGCCTGTGCAATTTTTCGTTTTCCATCTTCTGTTGTTTCTTTAGCATGAAGTACAAGAATAACTTGACCAGAGCGGATAGCAGCATCAACTTTTGTTGCTCCCATGACAACAGCTCCCGCTTTTCTTGCCATGGAAAGGCTTGAAAGAGCAGCTTTGAGTAAAAGTGTATCAACAATATGCACAAGATTTGGTGCAACCTCAACATCTGTTTTAAAATTTTTATGAAAAGCTTTCTGTTTGATCGCTTTCTCAATAACAGTGTGATGGGCAGAAATCCAAACGCCACGCCCTGGTAAATTCGCTTTAAGATCAGGAACAATTTGGTTATTGGGACCAATAACAAAACGGATCAGCGTTTGTGCTGAAGCATTTTGTCGAGTCACAATGCAAGTCCGTTCGTTCATTTAAAGTGTATCCACATCCAAATCATCTGTTTTTTCATTTTCTGCAGAATTTTCATCTTCTACAGGATTTTCTGTAACAAGATCAGCTTGGTCTATCCAACCTGCTTGTACACGTGCGGCTAAAATCATAGCTTCTGCATCCGCGCGTGTAATGTCAAAAGGGGTTAAAATACCAGAAAAACTTTTTGTTTGACCTTCTTTACGTTCTCTCCAACCAGCTAAATCATCAACGGCATAGCCAGCAAAGTCTTCTATTGTTTTTACACCATCCTCACCCACAGCAACCAGCATAGCACTTGTCATTCCAGGAAGTGTTCGCAATTCGTCAGAAACTCCAAGCTTTTTGCGTTTTTCATCAAGTTCTTTTTCTTGATGATCGAGATATTCGCGGGCCCGACTTTGGATTTCAGAAGCGGTATCATGGTCAAAACCATCAATAGAAGCGATTTCTTCAAGATCAATATAGGCGATTTCTTCAATAGAAGAAAAACCCTCTGATGCCATAACCTGTCCGATCATTTCGTCAACCTCTAAGGCTTCCATAAACAATTTACTGCGTTCAGTAAATTCTTTTTGACGATTTTCAGATTCTTCCTTTTCCGTTAAAATATCAATATTCCATCCTGTTAGCTGCGAAGCTAAGCGAACATTTTGTCCACGTCGTCCAATAGCAAGGCTGAGTTGGTCATCGGGCACAATAACTTCAATGCGTTCAGCATCTTCATCAAGGATGATTTTAGAAACTTCAGCAGGTTGCAGTGCATTAACGACAAATGTTGCTGCATCAGGTGACCAAGGAATAATATCAATTTTTTCGCCTTGTAACTCTGCAACAACAGCTTGTACACGGCTTCCTCGCATTCCAACACATGCTCCAACCGGATCAATAGAACCATCACGTGAAACAACGGCGATTTTGGCTCGTGAACCAGGATCACGGGCAACCGATTTGATTTCTATAATACCATCATAAATTTCTGGAACTTCCATAGTAAAAAGTTTTACCATAAATTGAGGATGTGTGCGTGAAAGGAAAATTTGTGGTCCACGTGTTTCACGGTGTACATCATTGACAAAAGCACGAATACGGTCTCCATAGCGGAAGGATTCACGGGGAATTAACTCATCACGGCGCACAATAGCTTCACCGCGTCCTAGATCAACGATAACATTGCCATATTCCACACGCTTAACTGTACCAGAAATAATTTCACCGACTTTATTTTTGAATTCTTCATATTGCTGATCACGCTCTGCGTCGCGTACTTTCTGTACAATAACCTGTTTAGCGGATTGTGCGGCAATACGTCCAAAATCCATAGGAGGTAAAAGATCTGCAAAAAAATCACCAATTTTTGCTTCTTCTTGACGTTTGAGTGCATCGGACAAAGCAATTTCCGTTGTATAGTCTTCAACAACATCAACGATTTTAAGCAGGCGTTGTAATTTAATTTCACCTGTTTTGGAATTAATTTCAGCACGGATATTGGTTTCTTGACCATAACGAGAACGTGCTGCTTTCTGAATAGCGTCAGCCATCGCAGAAATGACAATTTCACGATCGATTGACTTTTCACGTGCAACAGCATCTGCAATTTGCAGAATCTCAAGCCTGTTAGCGCTTGTAGCCATCAATTTTCTCCTTCTTTGTGCCACACGATGGGTATTCCCCAGTGATCTTATTTTTTGAAATTGAGCCTCTGTATTGAGTCGGTAGGATTATCTTCGGGAATGAATTGTTGACTTAAATCTCTATTTTTTTTCAATGCATCGCGAATAAGCTCATCGGTAAGCACTAAATGCGCGCTTATGATATCACAAAAGGAAATAGAGGTATACATGGCTTCTCCGTAAGCAGCTTTATCAGTGTTTAAAATAAATCCATCTTGCGTGATATTGGTAAGTATTCCACGAAATTTTCGGCGCCCATCAATGGTTATTTTGGTTTCAATTTTTGCAAGATGTCCTTGCCAATGAAAAAAATCAGATTTTCTTACCAATGGACGATCAATTCCAGGGGATGAGATTTCTAAATGATATTTGCGTTCAATAACATTTTCCACATCAAGGAGGGGGGAAACAGTTCGACTAACAATTTCACAATCCTCTACGGTCAGAGAACCATCAGCCCGTTCAACCATAATTTGAAGTGTTAAACCATTTTGTCCAAGAAGCTTTACACGAACCAAACGAAAACCTAAAGGTTTAAGCAGCGGTATGACAAGAGCAGCAACCCGTGCCTCGACACCATCTTCTTTAAACAGGCGTGGTTCATCAAGATTACTTATTTTTTCAGCTTCGTTCATACATTTTATCCAAGTTCTTTTCGTCAGTTTTATGATATTAAAAAAGAGCAGGCCCAAGACCCACTCTTCATCATACGACCAAGAATTTAGCTATTGATACTCTTAAATTCAAAATTTTTCAAGATGTTTATAAGAAAAGCACTTGATCATTTATTTCTTTATAAAGGTGAGATAGGCAGGCGTTCGTCCTTCGCGTAATGCTTTTGCTTCATAGCGGGTTCCTTTCCATAGTGGATAAGGGTTTTTCCAATCTTGGGGGCTTTCTGCTTTCCATTCAAAGTGACCATGGTGTGCACAATGATAGAGAGTCCAGTTTATATAACTGTCTATATCGCTAGCAAAGCGAAAAAATTTCCCTGTTTTAAGCACACGAGCAAAACGGGTAAGATTTTTTATATTGATGAAACGTCGTTTCCAGTGTTTCTTTTTTGGCCAAGGATCAGGATAGAAAAGATCTATGCCATCAAGTGAGTTATCAGGGAGCCAATCAAGCAGGCGTGTAGCATCATCATTATAGAGGCGAAGATGATTTTGATGGTGCGTATGTTGTTCAAGGGAAAACAATATTTTTGCCATGCCATTGATAAAGGGCTCGATGCCGATAAAACCGGTTTGTGGAAAATGTTCCATTTCATGGAGTAAATGTTCACCGCTACCAAAGCCGATTTCAAGTCGAATTTCTCTTACTTCGCTTGAAAATAAGGATGTAAGGTCTGAGGGAGGAGGAACATTTAAATCAATATTAAAATTGGGAAGAAGCATTTTTATACGTGCAAGTTGATTGTTTCGCAGCCGCTTTCCTTTTCGGCGTCCAAAAAAGGCTTCACTCTTGCGTGTATTATATTGAATCATGGCGTTTTGATCATTGTTTGAAGCGTTTGCACCAGATCAGTTTTTTCCCACGAAAACGAACCATCATGCTTTGGTTTTCTCCCAAAATGACCGTAAGCAGCTGTTTTTGTGTAGATCGGCTTATTAAGGTCAAGATGTTTGCGAATTCCGGTGGGGGAAAGGTCCATTATTTTGCGAATGGCTGCTTCAATAACGTTTTCATCAACCTTTCCTGTTCCATGAAGATTAAGATAAATCGACAAAGGTTGTGCAATACCAATTGCATAAGAGAGTTGAATTGTGCATCGCTCTGCTAAATGAGCAGCAACAATATTCTTAGCCAGATAGCGCGCCGCATAGGCTGCAGAACGATCAACTTTTGTTGTATCTTTTCCAGAGAAAGCACCGCCTCCATGGGGAGCCGCACCTCCATAAGTGTCTACGATAATTTTGCGTCCTGTTAATCCAGCATCGCTTTGAGGACCACCAATGACAAATTTTCCTGTTGGGTTAATATACCAACTGCATTGAGGTGCAATGGGAATATCATGTAAAGCTTGACGAATATAAGGCTCAACGACTGTACGAACTTTATTGGAATCCCAACTTTCGTCAAGATGCTGCGTTGAAAGAACGATGGATGTGACCTCTATAGGTTTTCCATCTTTATAGCGTATGGTGACTTGGCTTTTAGCATCTGGTCCTAATTTTCCAGTTTCTCCTTCTCCTTTATGACGGGCTGCGGCAAGAAGTTTGAGAATCTTATGCGCATAATAAATTGGTGCAGGCATAAAGTCAGGTGTCTCACGGCAAGCATATCCAAACATGATGCCTTGATCACCTGCTCCTTCTTCACCATGCCGATCCGTCGCATTATCAACGCCTCTGGCAATGTCAGCGGATTGAGGGCGCAAAAGAACATCAATTTTAACAGTTTTCCAATGGAAACCTGCTTGTTCATAGCCAATGGCGCGAATAGCACGGCGCGCTGCTGTACGAAAACGCGTAGGATTAATGAGTGGAAAGCCAGCTTCATCATAGATAAATTCTTTATTTTTATCTTTTTTTAAAAGCGTATCGGGAACACGGACTTCACCAGCGATAACAACACGATTGACACTGACAAGAGTTTCACAAGCAACGCGTACTAACCATGGATCAGTCCCAGTCTTTTGCGCTTCTTTATAGATCATATCAACGATTTCATCAGAAATACGATCACAAATTTTATCAGGATGACCTTCCGATACCGATTCGCTCGTAAAAAGATAATCTTGATGCGGCATAGGAACTCCTTCAAAAAAGAAAACCAACAATTCAATTAATTGCCTACTAAAATTTCTACGGTTTGCCAATTCCACAGCAAATCGTCAATGTGAATTTATATGAATAAGAGAGAAAAAATATAATTTTAATTTTATAGCTTATCTGTCAAATCTTCCTCAGAAAGTGCTTTTGCCAAGTCAATGATTTTTCGACGCACTTTAGCATCAGAGATATTCGTAAAAGCTCGCATGAGTTGGATACCTTCGCTGCTAGAACAAAAGTCCATAAAATTGTGATCATTTTCAGCAAAACCCTCTACTTGTTGAGAGGTAAGTCCTTTATCAAAAAAGTAAGAAACAGGAACATCCATAATTTCTGCTATCGCTTGGAGACGACTGGCACCGATACGGTTTGTTCCTTTTTCATATTTTTGGATTTGCTGAAAAGTGATACCTAATTTTTCACCTAGTTTTTCTTGAGTCAGTCCTAAAATATTACGACGTAAACGAATACGAGTTCCAACATAGATATCTATAGGGTCAGGTTTTTTTCTAGTTTCGGTCATAATGCAACTCTTTAATTTCCAGCACTTTTCTTTTAAACCAACATCAGATTTATGCGAAGCTGATTTATCATATAATTAAAATAATATGTAATATTTTTTCCCAATATTACTGGTATACGCAACATAATACCGCACAAGGAGCACTTGAATCATCTAAGCTGTTTTGTAAAACCAAAACCAATACGACACAATAGCATAAGGATGAATAAGATAAAAGGAGAGAAAGTTCTGTATTCATTGCTTCCTATAGGGGTAATGGATGATGGAATTTTTGAATCAATAATGCCCACAGCATTTTGTTGAAGAGCTACAACGATTCGTCCATAAGAATCAATAACAGCTGATATTCCATTATTGGCTGCTCGTATGAGGGGGATTCCCAGTTCAATGGCACGCAGCTGTGCTTGTTGAAGATGTTGATAGGGGCCTGGTGTTACACCAAACCATGCATCATTTGTAATATTAATGATTGCTTGAGGTGGGGAACCTTTAAAAGTCATTTCATGGGGGAATATTGCCTCATAACAGATCAAGGGCAGATAAGAAAATCCGTTTGGCATTGTGACAGTTTTGCGCACATGTGCAGCACTATATCCACCAATATTATCAGCAAGAATACGCAATCCAATTTTTTTCAATAAATTCTGATAGGGAAGATATTCACCAAAAGGGACCAAATGAAGTTTATCGGAAGTGTGTAAAATATTACCTTGAGCGTTAATGACTGCAATTGTATTAAAATATTGTGTTTGAGAGTGAGAAAGATCATTGCTGGCGCGTATTGCTCCGATAATAGCCCATTGTTTAGGTTTTAAAAGAGAGGCAATGTGCATTGTGACAAATGAGTTATCATAGAGAAGATAAGGAACAGATGCTTCGGGCCATATGATAAAATCAGGTTCTGGATTTTTACCAGTTATTGATGTTGCACTCAGATGCATATGAGCTTCCAACATAGCTTCTCGTGTATTATCGCGCAATTTTACATTTTGTTGGATAGAAGGTTGAACAATGCGCACCCAATAATTTCTTTTTTGATCTTCAGCTGTATTCTCTATCGTATGGAAACGATAAAATCCAAAACCACTGTGAATGAATATAAGTGCTAAGCAAAGAGAAAGAGCTACTTTCTTTTTTTCATCTGTAAATAACACTGTTGGCAAACTGTAGGTTAAGACAGCAAGAATATTCATTCCGTAAAGTCCCACGATGGCATCAGATTGCATGAACATTGGGGTTGGCATAGCTGTATAGCCAAGAGCATTCCATGGAAATCCTGTGAATAAGAACGCACGCAACCACTCGGCCAATCCTAATGCAAAGGCTAAAACAAAAAAGCGTGCTATTCCTTTTGTCCATAATAAACCAACAATGAAACCAGAAAAAAACCAATAAAGAGAAAGGTAGAGAGGGGGGAATAAAATGGCGAGTGGGACTGCCCAACCAAAAGAATCTGGATCTGTCAATAAAGCGTTGCAGAGCCACCAAAGTCCACCAATAAAATAACTAAAACCAAAGGTTCCACAGCTTAAAGCATAGGTAAAAAAATATTTTTTATTGTTTGGGGAGGACCGTATTGAGTCAAGCAAAACAATAAAAATAGGAAAAGTTAGAAAGCAAAGAGGTGTTAAATAAAAGGGTGGAAGTGCAAAGGAAGTAAGAGCGCCACATAGAAATATTCCCGCCTGCCTCTTCCAACCGGTAACAAAGAACAAAAAAACGATAAAATTGTTAAAAAACGCTCGATTATTCTTTAGGGATAGCATTGTTTTCAAGATTCTCATTTTCTGGAATGCGAAAAATACGCAACCGCTTAATTCGGCGTTTATCAGCTTCTAAGATGCGGAATTTATAGCCAGGGACAGCTTCGATAATTTCACCTTTTGCAGGAATACGGTCAAGAATGGAGACAATTAAACCACCAATAGTATCAACCTCATCACCATATTCTCCTACGATAAAATCAGGTCCAAGAGCTTTCTCCACATCTTCTAATTCGGTTCTTGCATCAACAAGCCATTTATTGTTGTGTTCGCGTACGATAGCATTGTCGACATGATCATGTTCATCTTCGATATCACCAACGACTAATTCAACAATATCTTCCATTGAAACGAGACCATCTGTTCCCCCATGTTCATCAATAACTAAAGCCATTTGTGTTCGTGTGGTTTGCATCCGTGTTAATAATTTGCTTGCAAGCATAGAACTGGGAACAAAGAGAACGGTTCGGATCAAATCTAATTCACCGATTGGGGTATGTAAATCTTTATGATTTAATTGAAGTAAATCGGATTTCTGTTCAGTTTGTGTAGGGGTGATAATAAAGCGAGTCATATAATTAAGAATATCGCGAATATGGATCATGCCGCGTGGATCATCTAAAGTTTCAGCATAAACGGGCATGCGAGAATGACCAATTTTTGCAAAACATTTAAGGGCTTCTCCAAGAGAGGTGTTTATTTCTAATGCTTCGATTTCAGAACGCGGTATCATAACATCATCCACGCGTGCTTCACGTAAGCGTAAAATGTTATGCAGCATCGTACGTTCTTCAGGTGAGAAAAGGGCGGTGTCTTTTTCATTGTCAGTTGTGAGGGCAACAGTAAGATCATCGCGCAGTGATGTAGACGCACAATTACGACCACGTAAGAATGAAAACAAATGATTCATCAAGGAATATTTTTCTGTATGATTCGTCTGTTGAGAGGGGTCTTTTTCATTATTAGAAGATGCTTGACTATTATTTTGTGCATTTATTTTGTTTGCCATGATTTTGAAATCTTCTAGACTTTCTTTTTATAAGTGATAAATAAAAGGTTTTAAATGGTATGCTGGTAATATCAATTTTAAAAGTTAAATTTTATTATTGATCAATAACTCGGCGTAAGGGTCCCTTATAGAGAGCTTTTGAAGAATTTCTCTTTCAAGCTTTTCCATTTGATGTGCTTCATCATCGGTTTCATGGTCATAGCCAAGCAGATGCAAGATACCATGAACGATCATATGCGTTAAATGGTCTTGAAATGTTTTTTCTTGTTTTTCAGCTTCAAGCACAACAGTTTCTCGGGCAATAACAATATCACCCAGTATGGGGCCAGGAGGGTTTCCAGCTTTAATGGGGAAAGCAGGAAAGGATAATACATTGGTGGATTTATTTTTACCACGCCATTGTGCATTGATTTGTGCCATATGTTCATCATCCGTAAAAAGCAGGCTAATTTCGCTTACAACATTTCCCAATGAAATATGATTCATTGTTACCGTTAATGCTTTTTCGGTGATATTATAAAGCATTTTCTCATCATTCCACCCTGCGCTTTTAATCATTATATCAATAATAATCATCATGAATCAAATTCATTTTTTAATGCATCGCGCGCGAGTGATTTTTTTTTATTTTGCATGATAGAATCACGATCATAAGCATGGACGATAGCAGCAACAAGCGGATGGCGTACAACATCTTTTTCATCAAAACGCACAATTGCAATATTTTCTACATTTGAAAGAATACGGATTGCTTCAATAAGACCAGATTTTTGTCCTATAGGCAAATCAATTTGGCTTACATCACCAGTAACAATCATACGTGTTCCTTCTCCAAGACGTGTGAGGAACATCTTCATTTGCATGGGCGTCGTATTTTGTGCCTCATCAAGAATAACAGCGGCATGGGCAAGTGTTCGCCCGCGCATAAAGGCGAGAGGAGCAATTTCTATGACACCAGAAGCTAAAATACGTTCTATTTTTGCAGCAGGCATCATATCATAAAGAGCATCATAAAGTGGTCGTAAATAGGGGTCGACTTTTTCTTTGAGATCACCAGGAAGAAACCCCAGATGTTCTCCGGCTTCAACAGCGGGCCGCGAGAGAATAATTCGTTCAACGATACCACGTTCTAGAAGCATCGCAGCATGAGCAACAGCAAGATACGTTTTTCCTGTTCCTGCTGGTCCTATACCAAACACAAGTTCAGTATGCTCCATAGCACGTATGTAAGCATCCTGTGTTGGAGTCCTTGGATGAATTATTTTTTTATGGATACTCAACTGTGCTGGTATACGTTTTACAGATTTTTGTGTTATGGTATCCTCTTTCTGCTTTTGTGGTATAGCTGCCATAGCAATCGCTCCTTTTATATCTGATAAAGTGAGCTCTTGATGTGTTTTTGCGCGTTCATAAAGCTGCTGCAATACATATCGCGCACGCTTTATAACAGAAATATTTCCGTGAATTAAGATCTCATTACCACGTGGATGAATACTAAGTTTGAGTTTTTTTTCGATATAAGCAAGATTTTCATCAAATTTACCAAAAACTGCTTTTGCATATTTATTATTTTCGAAAATCAAAACAACTTGGCTCGTCTCTGAAGCGCTTTCTTGTTCCAAGGAGGCTGTTTTTTCAATGTCAGTATTTATTTTTTCAGTTGAAACTTTCAGTCTATTCTCCATATCGACATAAGTATTAAACATTTTTTTGAGTAAACTTTATAAAAGACAAATTTTCTTTCATAGAAATTCATTCTCTAGATGTAATCATTTTCTTTGAAAATAAAAGAGTTTTCAAAATCTTTATTGTAAACAAGAGGGTAGATACATATTTATCTATTTGTTACTTCACCGACAAAACTATTTGAGCTAGCATTTTTAATATGAATTTCTACTACGCTACCTGTAGAGGATTCTGTATCAACGACAACAGGTAAAAGCCAAGGGGAGCGCCCCACCATTTGCCCTGAATGACGTCCAGGTTTTTCGATAAGAACATCGGTTTTTTGTCCAATTTTAGAACGTAAAAATGTATTTTGTTGTTCAAGGAGAAGAACTTGTAAATGTTGAAGCCGAGCATCTTTTACAGATTCATCAACGTGATTTTTCATGGTGGCCCCCACTGTTCCAGGACGGGGGGAATATTTAAAAGAATAAGCTGAACTGTATTGTACTTGTTGAATAAGCTTAATGGTTTCTTCAAAGTCTTCATCTGTTTCTCCTGGAAACCCTACAATAAAATCACCAGAAAAGGCAATATCTGGTCGTGCAGCTCGAATTTTTTCGATAAGATGAAGATAATAAGAGCTTTTGTGTTGGCGGTTCATCGCTTTTAAGATGCGATCTGAACCTGATTGAACAGGGAGATGAAGATAAGGCATTAACATATCAAGATCTCGATGTGCGGCAATAAGGCTATCATCCATATCACGCGGGTGGCTGGTTGTGTAACGCAAACGCTTTAAACCATCCAGTTTTGCAAGATGATAAAGAAGATCACCAAGACGCCAAGTTTTGCCATCAGCACTTTGCCCATGCCAACCATTGACATTTTGTCCAAGCAGCGTAATTTCTTTAACACCAGCTTCAATGAGTTGACGGGCTTCTTCGGTAATTTGCTCGACGGAGCGCGATATTTCAGCCCCCCGCGTATAGGGAACAACGCAAAAAGTGCAAAATTTATCGCATCCTTCCTGTACTGTTAAAAATGCGCTAACACCCCTTTTTCTGACTGCACGTTTATTATGAGGTGGTAAATGAGCAAATTTATCTTCAACAGCATAATCCGTTTCAATAACTTTTTTGCCTTGTTTGGCTTTTTCTAATAATTCTGGCAAGCGATGATACATTTGCGGACCAATAACGAGGTCCACTGTTGGAGCGCGACGCAAGATTTCACTTCCCTCAGCTTGTGCAACACAACCTGTTACACCAACTGTTAGGGGTTTATCAGGCGTTCGCTCTTGACGCATAATGCGCAAACGACCAAGATCAGAATAAAGTTTTTCTGCTGCTTTTTCACGAATATGACAGGTATTAACAAGAATAAGATCGGCATCATCGGGAGTTTGTGTTGTCACATAGCCTTGTGAACTGAGACTATCAGTCATCCGTTGGCTATCATAAACATTCATTTGACATCCGTAGGTTTTGATAAAAACCTTTTTAGGAGCAACAGGAGGCGTATTTTTAGGATTTACTTTATTCATGGCGCATATCTAAATGTTTTTTACGTAAATCTCAATCTATTTGCTTAAAAGTTTTTTGCATGATAATTGCATCACCGCGACCATTTTTTGACGGGTAGTAGGCCAGACGTTCAGAAATTTTTTGAAATTCAAAGCGTTGATAAAGGTTTAAAGCAGAAAGGTTTGTGGATTCTACTTCCAAGAATAATTTTGTAGCACGCTTATCATGAAGATGGCGAATTGTATGATCGATAAGTAAGATACCAATTCCTTGTTGACGATAATGAGGGTGAACAGCAATTGTGATAATTTCTGCTTCATCAAGAATAAGACGGCAGAGGCAAAAGCCTAAAATTTGATCAGAGCGATCAATGAAAAAGACTTTGTAGCCGAAGACAGAGTGATCTGTTAAGAAATTATCAAAAGCTTGTTTTCCCCAAGCAGGGGTAAAACAATGTTGATGAATTTGGTGAAGAGAAGCACTATCATCAACTTGTAGTGGGGAAATTCCAAAATGCTTTTTTGTTGATGAAAATTTAAACATTATTTTTTTCGTGGTAAAGCAAAATTGGTTTGTTGTTTTGCATCAGAGCTGCGTAGATAGAGGGGACGAGGCGAATTTTGTGGCTGTCTGTTTGCAGCAAGATAAGCGTAGTTCACAATATCTGCTGCTTCACAAGGGATTGTTTCTAGGATAATTTTTTCGTTTATTTTATGGTTTTCAATATGCTGCATAACGATATCAGCTGCTGGGCCAGTTAATTGAGTTTTTTTGGGCAAGTCTTCAAGGATATTTTCAATTGTTTTTAATTTTGGTGTTCCCAAAGGAGTGAGATCCTTATGAAAATTTTGATGGTAGAACATCTCTCTCCCTGCTTCAATGACGACAGTAATTGCTGATACACTCTTTGTATTAGTTGTGACTTGTGCTGCTAAAGCTTCAAGTGCACTCACTCCAACAGCTGGTATTTCAAGTGCTAATGCCAAAGCACGCGCTGTAGCAATACCAACACGGATACCAGTAAACGATCCAGGTCCAACATTGACAGCAATACGCTCAACTTGATCAAGCGTCATATTGGCTTGTGTCATTATTTGTGTAATCTGCCCAATAAGTCTTTCAGCATGCCCTTTATTCATGCGCTCATCGATCCGCGCAATAACAGACTTATGACGAATAAGCGCAACAGCACAATAAATTGAAGCAGTATCGATAGCAAGAATAAGCATAAAATTTTAATTGAATAAGACAATAGACAAAAGTCTAATGTATTTTTTTAATCTTTTCTATCATCGTATAGTTCATTTGTAAGAAAGTTGCTAGTGTCAATAAGCAACAATATCTTTTTATGGCATAGGATGAGACGTTGATTTGATCCTTATTTTTGGGGTTGTCGATAAATTGATTTATAATAATAATTTATTGTTTTCATGCTCAATAACCCCCTTTGATATTATCAGATTTTTTCATTTCAAATCCATAAATTAAAACCTTTTTCTTACACGACATAAGGAGAGTTGGCGTGTGGATAAAACTATTTAAGAAAGGAGTAAAATTTCTCTCATAAACCATTTAAATGCAAGAGCTGTTGCAACATTGGGAGTTAGCAATAGTCTGATGCTAGGGCTTGTTACTTCATGAAGCGAAGAGGGCAATTCACAATATAGGGATTTTACATTATATTATCCATAGGCACCGCTGTGAAAGGGAGTTCATATGTCTTGAGAGGTGTTTGCTAACAAGCACGTGAATGTACAACATAAATATATTCTGTTTTAGGTGTTGTTTCTTCGTGAGAGGTATGACTTCATTAAAGAGCATATTCTATCAATTTTTTATAAAAACTTTAGCTTCATGAGAGCAGAGATGAAAGAAATGGTATTTTTTATGCGTTACATATTTAATACTATACCGTTGCAAATCATTATGGACTGAAAAGCTCATTGAAAAAGCAAATTTGATAGTTTTCACTTCATATCAGAGCGCTTTTTTTTGTATAGAATATAGGATAATGAGCAAATTTTTAAAAATTTTGCATATTTCAAAATGTTATATGATTTAAATCATTCAATTGTATCATGATAAGACTACAAATACCGAGAATAATTATGGAGCAAGTTGAAGCCAAAATAACGCGCGATCCTGCTTTTTTTAATGATCGGATATCAACACCTAAACCTAATGCTGCCATTGAAATGATCGTGAACATCTGAGCAATAAGTTTGATCGGGTTTATAGCCGTTTCAGAAATAAGTCCGCTTGAGCGGATAAGCATCATGATAATAAAGCCGATTATAAACCATGGCACAAGAGTATGTAGACGAAAACGTGTTTGTGCTGAGCGATGATAGATAATTGATAGAATAAAAATAACAGGGCTTAACATGAGAACGCGTACCAATTTAACAATTGTTGCAATTTGGACGCTTACAAAAGAGACAGATGCGGTTGCTGCTAAAACCTGTGGTACAGCATAAACAACCATACCGGCAAGCACACCATATTGGTTGAATGACAAATTCAGAAGTGGCTGTGCAAAAGGGAGAAATAAAATAATAAGAACCCCTAAAAGAGCAGTAAAAGCAATTGATGCAGCTATTTCTTCATGTTTTGCTTTAATAACAGGAGCTACAGCAACAATGGCTGAGTTCCCACAAATAGCATTCCCGCAAGCAACAAGCATGGCCAAATGCATAGAAAGTCCGAACAATCGACCAATGATAAAGCTAAGAATAATTGTTACAAATATAACGAATACGATGCTTGCAAGCAAACCCCAACCAGCGGAAAGAACGGAATGAATACTAATGCTTGCTCCTAGAAGGACAATAGCAACTTCAAGAAGTGTTTTGGCACAAAAAGTTATACCTTTTTGAAAATATGTTGGCATCCTAAAACAACTACGGGTAACAGATCCTAAGAGAATTGCTAAAACAAGACTTTCAAGCCATGCTTGCCCCAAAAGCTGTTTTTCTAGAACTTCTAAACCATACGCTAAAGCTGATATGAGTAAACATACTAAAATACCAGGACCAAAGTTATTTAAAAGTGAGAGGTTTTTCTTTAGCATTTGAATATTCCCCCATCATTGAAGAGCTAAAGGTTAAGATGAAAAAGTTTTAAAGATTTGTTCTTGCTTGTACAGCTGCTGCTAAAGTTCCATCATCAAGATAATCGAGCTCGCCTCCTACAGGAACACCATGAGCAAGTCGCGTAATTTTGACTGGAAAATTGGAAAGCTGATCGGTGATGTAGTGAGCGGTTGTTTGTCCTTCGACAGTCGCATTGACAGCAAGAATAATCTCCGTAATTGGGTTTTGTACAACACGTTGTATTAAGGTGGCAATGTTAAGCTCGTCAGGACCTATTCCATCTAACGGGGAGAGTCGTCCACCTAATACATGATAACGTGCGGCTAAAGTTTTTGCGCGCTCAAGAGCCCACAAATCAGCAATATCCTCAACAACAATGATCGTTGTATTATCGCGTCGCGAATCTGTACAAATTGAACAAGGATCAATGGTATCAACATTTCCACAAATAGAACAAATGCCGACTTTTTCTATAGCGGCCTGTATTGCAGTTCCTAAAGGCTCCAGCAAAGTTTCCTTTTTTTTAATAAGATGAAGCGCAGCACGACGGGCTGAACGCGGACCAAGACCTGGCAAGCGTGCTAAGATTTGAATGAGACGTTCAATCTCAGGGCCTGCAATGTATTTAGACATATATTTGTCCCCTGGGAAAAAACCGTTTCATTAAAACGGAAGCTTGAAACCAGATGGAAGTGGTAGCCCCGCCGTTATGCTCTTTGTTCTTTCTTCTATCGCAACTTCGATTTTTGTTCTTGCTTCATTATAAGCTGCCATAATAAGATCTTCAAGAATTTCAGCTTCTTCAGGTTTGAGTAATGAAGGATCAATTTGAATTTCTGTTATAATATTTTTGCCATTTAATGTAATGTTGACGAGATCACCCCCTGCAGTGCCGGTAGCTTGCAGATTAGCTATTTCCTCCTGAATTTTCTGCATTTTCTCTTGCATTTCTTTAGCTTTTTTCATCATACTCATCATTTCACGCATAGAAATAGATATCCTTATTCATCATTGCTATCATTTTCACTTTTAAAGAGATCAACATTTTTAAAGGTATTGGAGGGTAAATCAAGATCATTTTCTTCTCTATTGAGTCGAATATCGACAATTTTTGCTTCTGGAAAATAGTTGAGGATTTTGGCGATATCAGGATCTGTCTCTGCATTGGAAAAAAGAGTCTTTTGAATTGCTATACTTTCTTCCTGTAAAGTTGGACCACCTCCTTCATTGACAAAAGTTATCACATAGCGTTTTTCAGACCATTGAGAGATTTTTTTTTCGATATCATGAGCAAGAAATTGTGGGGTATTCTCAGAAAGTCTTAAAGTAATATGCCCAGCGTCAAAAGAAACAGGATGAACAAATTCTTTAACAAGGAGTTTGAAAGGCACGTCATTATGCTGTTCGGCTAATTTAACAATATCGTGCAAAGAATTAATCACGAGAGTTTTAGGTTTAGTAATCTCTTCGATTGGTTGAGTGGCAGAATGCGATAAATTTGCAATATCTTCAGAAAGATCAGTAGATTGAGAAGTTTCAAGAGTTTCTGTTACTTCTTGAACTTTGGCGTTGTCAGTAGTTTGATCGTTAACGAAATTTTCTGGTTTTAAGGAGTGGTTTAATTGGTCTTGCAAGGATGTTTTTAGGTTTGATTGATTTGGTAATGTATTTGAAACACTCGAGGAAGCATAGACATCAATTGTTGTTTCTTTCGTTATATTATTTGCATTTATCGATTCTTGATGAGAAGAATTTTTAACGAGTGCGAGAGGTGTTTTTTCTTGCGTAATTTTTTTTAAAGCTTCATCAAGAGTTGGAAGGTCAGCTGTGTGTGCAAGACGAATTAAAAGCATTTCAGTTGCTTGCAGTGGACGTGCAGTTTGATTAACTTCTTGTAAGCCTTTGAGTAACATTTGCCAGTTTCGGGATAAAACAGGAACAGACAGTTTTTTTGAAAAGTCTAAACTTCTTAAACGTTGTTCTTCAGTCAGTGAGAAATCTTCCACTATTTCTGGTGTGAAGCGTAAACGTGTAACCAGATGATTAAAATCGGCTAATTCTGTTAATATAGTAAGAGGATCAGCGCCTGCATCATATTGACTGCGTAATTCATGTAATGCATGGACAACATCGCCCTTCATGATAAATTCAAAGAGATCAATAATACGTGCTTGATCCGCTAATCCTAACATTGTACGCACTGCAACAGCACTGACATTACCATTGCTATGAGCAATCGCTTGATCAAAAATAGATAATGCATCACGTGCAGAGCCTTCTGCAGCACGAACAATCATAGAGAGCGCTTGATCTTCTACTTCGACCTTTTCATATTTCGCAATTTGGCGCAAATGCGTACTCAAAGCTTTTGATTCAATCCGTCGCAAATCAAAACGTTGGCAACGCGAAAGAATTGTAATGGGTACTTTGCGAATTTCTGTTGTAGCAAAAATAAATTTTACATGGGCTGGTGGCTCTTCAAGAGTTTTCAACAAACCATTAAAGGCTTGTGTTGAGAGCATATGGACTTCATCGATAATATAAACTTTATAGCGTGCAGAAACAGGACGATAACGTATTTGTTCAATAATTTCACGAATATCATCAATGCCCGTATGAGAAGCGGCATCCATTTCTATAACATCAATATGGCGTCCTTCAATAATTTGTGTGCAATGTTCACCAAGAGAATCTAATTGGGTTGTTGGTTGATCAATATCTTTTGTTTTATAATTGAGCGCACGTGCTAAAATCCGTGCTGTTGTAGTTTTACCTACACCGCGAATCCCTGTTAACATCCACGCTTGTGCAATACGGCCCTTTTCAAAGGCATTGGTGAGAGTACGCACCATAGCTTCCTGACCAATAAGGTCAGAAAAGTTTTGAGGTCGATATTTACGAGCAAGAACACGATAGGCTGTCTCTACCGGTACATTTTCCATGAATGTTTCCAACTTTGAAGTTCTCTATGCGTATATTTTGATCATACACAAAACATAGGTCAATACTGTACTCTCATATAAAAGGATTTTTTCTCAATCAATTCATTTTTTATGGGATAATTTGCCAAAAAAAACCAAATCCCTTTACTTGCGCTGCACAAAAATACCGCTCTGAAGGCTTAAAATACTTCGCTAAAACATAGCACAAAAATAACCTCTTCAGCAAAATAGGAGGCTGGCACGATGACCCGTACCAGAACTCGTTGGGGCTGCTTCTTTCCAGACCTGACCCAGTTGGCGAGTAGTTCGTCCACCACCAACCTCCCAAGTTTATATTGTCGATTTGGAATGAAAAATCAAGCTCAGAAACGAAAAATATCATAAGAACAGCCAAGATTTTTTCTTTGAACTTAATTCTTGTATTATAGACAACAAAAAGTAATGGAGATTTAAATTTTCAGAAATAAACACCTACACTGATTTGCCATGAACAAAGTTTTTGTATTTCTCTGTTTATATACGATACAACGCGTAGCAATTTTGAGAGGCTTCGATTGCACAGACAGATACACTACAATGTTTTAGTACAGACAAGTTATCTTGGTAATGCAAATATTATTAAAAATCTCCTGTATCACAATCTATACCAGTAACTTTTTCCTTAGTAATATTTTTAAAAGTATAAGATCCTGATGGAGGGAAACCTATATCGAGGGATTTTACATCTTTAAGCGTAAAGATCTTATGTTCTTTATCATGCGTTATTTTCTTTTCATCATCTGCAACAATATGTAGTTTGTTGACGTCAGAAGGAGATGAATACGATAAAGTAAAGGATACTTTTTGGGGGTTAAACGCTTTGCACCCATATTCAACACCTTGCTTTATTGTATCAGGTGCACCAATTGTAACAGTTTCATTTGGCGCAAAATTCCATTCTCTCTCACCAAATCCCGCAAATGCGACACTAGAGCAGGCGAAAATATTTGCAGCCAATAATCCTTGCATCAATTTTTTTTTCATTATCTTCTCCATTTTTTCTAAAATGAAGTGAATCATAAATCAGTTTTTATAAATATGAAAGTTTAAACGTAATGCAAAAAATATGGTTAAATGGTATCTTATAGTTTTATAAAAATACGTTGAAAATTATTTAAACTCAAGAGGTTTGAATGATTTATTATCTCAAATATATTCTGATGATAAGTTAAATTGTTTTGATGAGCTAATTTAGAAGTTCTTTATTTTTATTAGGATAAACTGCTATAGGAAATGATATTTTTTCTTAAGAGTCTTTACTTTAATATGAAGGAAAATGGAGGATCCAAACGCTTTCATTTTTGGTTATGTATTTCTTCACATAGATCTTTGTACACGTTGAATTGCTGTTTATCATAATATAATTTATCAAAAAATATTATCGGAGAAATTTATATATTCTTTTATGCGTTATTTTTTTCTCCAGTATTCATGAAAGGCGTTGAGTAGAAAAAACGAGTTTCTCCAAGAGACGTGGCATTATAGGATTTTTAGAATATTCTTTGATATCAGCAAAAAATGCGGGTGGTTTTGTTGTTTTTATATATATGATGCTCGATCATTTTGTGCTGGATAAGTACCGATGATGCGCAATTCGGCAGAAAAGAAAGACAGCTCTTCTAAGGCAAGTTTCATCATGGGATCTTCAGGATGTCCTTCAATGTCAACAAAGAATTGTGTTGCATTAAAATTTCCACCGATTTGATAGCTTTCTAATTTTGTCATATTGATACCATTTGTTGCAAATCCACCCATAGCCTTATAGAGAGCAGCAGGAACATTGCGCACTCGAAAAAGAAGACTGGTGATAATTTTTTCGCCATTTGTAGGTTTGGGGATATGTCGTTTGGATCGTGAAAGGATGACAAAACGGGTAATATTATGAGAGTTATCTTCAACATTTCTTTCAAGAATATCAAGCCCGTAGAGTTCTGCTGCGATTAGAGGTGCTAAGGCTGCTTGTGAACGTTGAGCACTTTTTTTTATAAATTTTGCCGCTCCAGCGGTATCCGCAGAAACGACAGGTTCCCAACCATTATTTCGTATGATTTTTCGGCATTGTGCTAGGGCATGCGTATGACTGTGGACGGTTTTAATTTCGTCATGGGTAACGCCAGGTAAAACCATTAATTGAAAATGGATAGGTAAAAAATATTCATCAATAATATAAAGGGATGATTGTGGTAAAAGATGATGAATGTCTGCAACGCGTCCAGCAAGAGTATTTTCAATCGGGATCATAGCAAGATCAGCTTTCCCATTTTCCACTAAATTAAGGGCGTCTTCAAAAGTAGCGGAGGGCACAGCCTCCATACTGGGGAACATATTGGAGCAAGCAATATGAGAATTAGCACCGTATTCTCCTTGGAAAGAGATTTTATTGGTTTTTTTGAGTGTTTTCATGCTAGAATCTTACGTACTCTCTCGAGATCACGTTGTGTGTCTACACCTAAAGGAATCGTATCGACTATTTCCACATCGATACGCATATTATGCTCTAATGCACGTAATTGTTCAAGTTTTTCGCGCATCTCGAGTGTAGAGGGTTTGAATGAAACAAATTTCTCAAGTGCTTCGCGCCGATAGGCGTATATTCCAATATGATGATAAAGAGGACCATTTCCATAAGGAGCTGTGGCACGAGTGAAATAAAGAGCACGAAGGCGGTTTTGAGAAAGCGGGGTTCCAATGATTTTGACAACATTAGGATCTTTTTTTTCACTTTCTTCCATGATTTGAGACCCCAAGGTTGCTATATCAGTCAGGCTATTTTCTAAAGGACGTAATGCATGAATGATTTCACGAGGCATTATTGTTGGGAGGTCACCTTGTATATTTAAAATAGCATTGTAGCGTTGTTCAGGATCAATACGCATTAAAGCTTCATAAATGCGATCAGATCCAGATTTATGATCACCTCGTGTTATGATATATTCGTGCCCATACTCTGCAACAGCTTTGGCGATATCATTGTGATCTGTTGCAATGATCGTACGCCCTATTGCTGCTTTTTTGGCTTGTTCTGCGACATGAACAATCATCGGCTTTCCACCGATTTCAGCAAGAGCTTTTTGAGGAAGGCGGGTTGATCCCATACGGGCAGGAATAAGAATAATCGGTTCAAGAGCCATTGCAAGATTCCAAACGTCGTCTGTGCTATATTTATGATGTTGTGTGTTGTGAAGAAAAAACTTATACTAGAAATGGTAATGAAACCGTGAACATTTGAGTTTTTATGAATCGCTGGAAAGCTATCTATTTTATTGGCGCTTGTTTATGTGTGCTGGTTATTGTTGTGGGAATTTCCACACTCAGCGATATAGTTTACGATCATTCTACACCAGTCCAATACTATCATACAGTTAGCAAGAATGATACATTTAAAGAAAAACAGAAAGAATCTGATATTCCTATATCACTAAATAGCCGCCTTCAACAAGGCGATTTTGAAAATGGGCGTAAAATTTTTCGTCAATGTGCCATATGCCATACTTCTGGACGCAATCAAGCAGGACGCGTTGGTCCCGTTCTGTGGGAAATTGTTGACCGCCCTTTGGCCTCCGCCGCAGGTTTTGCATATTCACGGGTATTGCGTGCGCATTCTGATCAAAAATGGGATTTTGTAACGTTAGATCGTTATCTACGTTCTCCACGTGAAGCATTTCCTGGAACCATTATGTCTTTCCGTGGAATTAAAAATGACCAAGATCGTGCCGACCTTTTGCTTTATTTACGCAGTCTATCGGATGATCCCGTTCCTTTACCAATGGATAATAACAAAGTGAACGAGCCAAAATAACGTACATTATAGATATTTATTTTAGAAAAAAACCGATTTTTTGTAATTTTGGTTTCAGGGGGTATTAAAAGAGCTCTTATTAATGTTTTGATAGAGGGAACATTTCTCAACACGCTTATACATTGCGCATTCACACGTTTATTTTAAAGAGATCTTTCTCAATGCATCCAAGCTCATTGTGTGATGGCATTCGTGAATGGGATGAGATCTATAGGGATCCTATCATATTATTCTAATTCCTAACGTTGCAATAGCCTTTGTCTATTAAGATAGTTCATAGGAGGACTTTTTATTCTTTTCTTAAATATTTTTATCCACGTACTATTCTTACTTATGGGATGGGAATAGTTTTGATTGATTTAATATAAGGGGAGAAATAAGAAAATTTTACAGTATTTGGGGTACTAATTTAATATATGAAGCCATAAATTATAAATCAGTGTATACTTATGCTGAGGAAAGAAAAAATTATTGAAAATGGCTCAAAAAATTACGTGTTCTAAAGTTTTCACCCTTCTATTACAAAGCAATTGTCGGCAATAAAAAGGGATAACTTCTTTAAACAGATGAGAGTGTAGCTATTTTGATTCAAAATAAAAAATGTGTTTGGTTTCTCGTTAAAAAGAATCTTTACAGTGAAAGGATTATAGGTATAGATATTATCATTCATGTTGGTTAAATATCTGAGATTATAGAGGAAAATCTCAGATAAAGTAACATTAGAATTTACACTGATACGAACGTTTTTTTTAGGTGTAGATCACTTTTAATGATATTGATACTCGCAATTTTCTTGTTAAGAAAATGTGTTCTTTATGGAGTGATATTCAGATTATTTTTTTAAGAGCCTTTTACTTCACTTCCTTCATATATTCTTATTAAATGCAATTATTTCTGAAGAACTATCAATTTATGAAATATAGTTTTTTATTTTTGAAGACAAAGTTTGTATGATTGAAGCGCTGCATGAAGTTGATCTTATCTTTTTTATACGCCATTATTACTTCTGTATTTTTTAGGAACAGAGCAAATGGATTGCTCTGATGTTTGATAAAGTAAACGTTTTGTCTTGATGCAAGTGCGCAGACGTTTCATCAATAACTAAAATATCACGAGGTTATCTGTTTATGGGGTATGACTTAGAATTATTAAAGCGCTGTCACATGAAGAGGTTATTATGCGTGAATGGAGAGAGTTGAATAGAGCTCTTCTGATTGTATTTTTTATCTACCTCGAAAATTCTTTACACAAGAACACTGATGGCAGCTACGTTTGCACAAGTATCTAATCGTTTATAAAAGATGACATGAAATTACGCTGATAATCCATTAATAGAGGCGTCTTTTTTCACAAAAAATTTTCAATCTTTGTGATAAGTTTAAGCATTCTCACTGTTTACAGCGTTTCGATAATTTACGATAAAACATCACTGTTCCAGTTTCAATACATATCACGAGATTCTTGAAAATGAGTAGAGATAAAATCATGCTTTTTCAAGCTTCTTACTTAATCGCTCGGGCATTTTCTTTGGAATTTGATCGTTTATAGGTAACAACATTAAATTGTGCAGACAACCCATCATAGAGAAGCACTTTTCCCACTAATGAATCTCCGATGTTTGTGATCATTTTAATAGTTTCCATTGCCTGTAGAGTTCCAATAACGCCAGGTAAAGCACCGATGATTCCAGCTTCAGCACATGTTGGAATAGTATCGGGAGCAGGAGGGGTGGGGAATAAATCACGATAGTGAGGGTTATTGTCTTTATATGGCATAAGGACGGTTAATGAGCCATTAAAACGTTCTACAGCGCCACTTATTAAAGGTTTTTTGCATTGGGCAGCGTGATCAGCAAGAAGATAACGTGTGGTAAAATTATCACTTCCATCAACAATGATATGGTAGGCATTGAGCAGTTTATCCACATTACTTTTATTTAAGCGTAGAGTGTGTTTTTCAACCGTAACATGGGGATTTATTGCTTTTATAGTGGTTTCAGCACTGTCTGTTTTGCTTTGGTTGATTGCATTTGTCTTATGAATAACTTGGCGTTGTAAATTGGAAAGTGAAACAGTGTCGTTATCGACAATTCCAAGGGTTCCAACACCTGCGGCAGCTAAATAAGTTAAGACAGGCGCTCCAAGACCACCAGCTCCCACAACAAGAACACGCGCCTTTTTGAGCTTTTGTTGTCCCGCACCACCAATCTCAGGCAAAATGATGTGGCGTGCATAGCGCTCGATTTCTTCATTATTGAATTTTGTATCTATTTTTTGTGTCATAAATTTTCTCTTGTCATCATTATTTTATTGTTTACTAAATTTATGGTGCATAAACCAGTCTGTATTTAGGATAGAGAGGATTTATTTATGAAAATTGCCATTCAGATGGATCATATTTCAACAGTTCGGATTCAAGGAGATACGACATTTGCACTCGCTTTAGCTGCGCAAGAACGTGGCCACTCTCTCTTCCATTATACACCAGATCGCTTATCTCTGTGCGATGGTTGTGTGATTGCATGGCTAGAGCCATTGACCGTTCATGATGAAGAGGGGAAACACTATCAGTTAGGAAAGCCTGTCCGCACGGAATTAACAGATATGGATGTGGTTCTTTTACGCCAAGATCCCCCTTTTGATCTTAATTATATCACCACGACTCATTTATTAGAACGTATTCATCCTAAAACACTTATTGTGAATGATCCGGCATGGGTACGCAACAGTCCAGAAAAAATTTTTGTTACCGAATTTTCTGATTTGATGCCAGAAACATTAATTACCAAAGATATTGAAGAAATAACAGCTTTTAGAGAGACATTTGGCGATATTATTGTGAAACCACTTTATGGGAATGGGGGCGCTGGTGTTTTTTACTTAAAACAAGATGATCACAATTTAGCATCGCTTCTGGAAATGTTTGCAGAAATTTATCGCGAACCTTTTATTGTTCAGCGCTATTTAGAGGCAGTACGAAAAGGAGATAAACGGATTATTTTGCTTGATGGTACACCTGTTGGAGCCATTAACCGAATTTCGACAACAACAGATGTGCGTTCTAACATGCATGTTGGAGGTCGCGCGGAAAACATTGAGTTGACAAAACGTGATTATGAGATTTGTGAACGTATTGGTCCAGCTTTAAAAGAACGTGGTCTTCTTTTTGTGGGGATTGATGTCATTGGAGATTATATAACAGAAATCAATGTAACATCTCCTACGGGAATTCGTGAAATTAAACGCTTTTCTGGTACAGATGTTGCTCATTTATTTTGGGATGTTATTGAATTCAAACGTTCAAATTAATTGACACAGAGCTCAACCATGGTTTTGTAAAAAATGATCCATGTTGTTTTTACATTTGTTATGTTACAAATGTGAATTAGAATGATCGTATAATATAAATTAAAAGGCTTTATCTTCAATTTTTAGGGAGTTTATAGATGGGCAGAGTATTATCAATTGGCATAGGATTGGTTTTTGCATTGCTACTGTCAGCAAATGTAGGCAATGCGCGTGATCAAATACAGGTTACTGGCTCATCTACAGTTTTACCTTATCAAAAGATTGTCGCTGAGACATTTGGAGAAATTTATCCCCATTTTAAGGTTCCTGTTATCGAATCAGGTGGAACAGGGGCGGGGATTAAGGAATTTTGCCGTGGTGTTGGGGAGAACACCGTTGATATTGTTAATGCTTCACGAGCAATGAAATCGAGTGAATTGCAATCTTGTTTTGATGCTGGTGTGAAAGATGTTGAGGAGATACGCATTGGGTATGATGGCATTGTTTTTGCAACAGATATTAAGGGACCTGATTGGAAATTACAGCCGGTAGATGTTTATAAAGCCCTTGCGGCTCGAATTATCATAGATGGCAAGTTGCAGCCCAATAATGTTTCGAAATGGAGTGCTGTTAATAGTGCTCTTCCTGATTGGACGATAGCCGCCTATATTCCTGGAGAAAAGCATGGAACGCGTGAAGTTTTTGAAGAAAAATTACTTGCTGTAGGCTGTAAAGAGAGTGGAGCAGTTGAGGCGATGAAGTCTTTAGGGATGGATGATAAAGAGATACACGGTGCTTGTATTGCGGTCCGTAAGGATGGAAAAGCGGTTGATATTGATGGTGATTATTCTGAAACATTTGCGCGTCTAACTTCGAATAAAACAGGGGTTGGCATTTTTGGTTTGTCTTTTTATCAAAATAATGCCGATAGGCTAAAGGTTGCCGATATTAATGGTTTTGCACCAACAGTTGAGACAATTTCTAGTGGACAATATCCAGTTTCTCGTCCGCTTTTTTTCTATATTAAAAAAGCACATTTAGATATTGTTCCAGGCTTGCGAGAATATGTTGATTTTTTCCTTTCTGATCAAATGATTGGTCCAGATGGACCTTTGGCTGAATATGGTTTGATTGTTGCTCCTGAAAAAGAGCGCCAAGCACAACGTACTGATTTTTCTGCTGGTCGGGTAATGATGTTGAAATAATTTTCTGGGAATAATTTATTGGATTGCCGGAGTAGGCGTTTTCTGTGCTATTTTTTTTATAAAAACTGAAAGATAAAATGCGCATTTCTTTCATCATTTTTTTGTTATTGCTTCTTGGATTTTGTGGCTTTTGTATTTCTTACATGCGAGCACGCACTCTTGAATACAGACAACAAAAAATGCATTCTCGTGCGTATTATTATGGCTGGTGGACATTTTTGATTACGGTTATTCCAGCTTTTATTTTTTTAATTTTATGGGATGCTGGGAGTACAATTTATTTAGAATATAATGCTTCTCGAGAGCTTGGTGCGTATAGTGCGCATGTAACAGAACCTGTCAATCATGATCTACTTTGGGAAACTCTTCGAAGCCTCGTCAAAATGCTTCACCGCTTTGAAGGGGATCTTTCTACCGCTTCCTATAAGGAAGTGCAGGCACAATTACTTGCGAAAGGATTGATTTTATCTCATGAAGTATCGGATGATGTGTTCAAAATAGCCCAGTCATGGGTGTTTTCTTCTAAAAAGCTTCAGTTTATTGGTTATGGTTTCCTTTTTGCTATTGCTTCCTTTGGTTTTATCTGTGGAATAATACAAATTGCGCCTCATCAACGTGCGCGCAATAAGGTTGAATCTTTAATTATTATTGGATTGGCTTGTGCTTCTATCGTTGCCATCTTGACGACAATAGCTATAGCACTTTCTCTGTTCTTTCAGACAATAAGCTTTTTTCAGTCTGTATCCTTTTCAAATTTCTTTTTAGGAACGGTTTGGGATCCGCGTTTTTCCGCGAGTGGTTCAAGTGATGAAGTGGGACAATTTGGTTTAATACCGCTCCTTGCTGGGACGCTTTATATTGCATTTGTCGCTATGCTTTTTTCTGTACCCATAGGATTATTTTCAGCTCTTTATATGGCCGAATATGCTTCTGCGCGATTGCGTGCAATTGTGAAGCCATTGTTGGAAGTTCTTGCTGGCATCCCAACCATTGTTTACGGTTTTTTTGCTTTGAAGGTTGTAGGGCCATTTTTACGTGATCTCTCAGCATCTCTCTCAGATGGGGGTGGGTTTATTATGGCTCAAAGTGTTTTAACAGCTGGTATTGTGATGGGGATTATGTTGATTCCTTTTGTTTCCTCTTTATCGGATGATGTTATTATGGCTGTTCCACGCATTTTGCGTGAAGGTTCTTATGGTTTAGGAGCAACGCAATCTGAAACAATTAAAAAAGTCGTTATACCAGCAGCACTTCCAGGGATTATGGGGGCTATTTTGTTGACAGCATCGCGTGCAATTGGGGAAACAATGATTGTCGTTTTGGCGGCAGGTGTTGCAGCAAACTTAACACTCAATCCTTTTGAATCAATGACCACGATGACTGTTAAGATTGTTAATCAATTGACTGGTGATTTTGAGTTTAATTCTCCGCAAACTCTGGTGGCTTTTGCCTTGGGGATGACACTCTTTGTGATGACACTTTTGATGAATATTCTCGCTCTTTATATTGTGCGTAAATATCGGGAACAATATGAATGAATGAAGATTTTTTTCCTCGTCGCAATATTAGCCTTAAGCGTCGCTATTGGGCTGAACGTCGTTTTCGTGCCTATGGTTTGATTGCTATTTTTATTGGTTTGTTTTTTTTATTTGCGCTTTTATGGTCTATTATTAGTCAAGGCTATACAGCTTTTTTTCAAAGTGAAATGATGTTATCGATTTATTTGGATGAAAAGATCATTGATCCAAGTGGTCAACGTCAAACAAAACCACAAGTTCTCATAACGGCAAATTATCCGCTTCTTGTACGCAATGCTTTAGCAAAAAAACTTGATGTCAATCAAAATGATCGAGCCTCTCTGCGGGATATTAACCGTATGTTTTCAAATGGTGTACGTGTGCAACTCCGTGAAATAGTGACAAAGAATCCAAAACTGATTGGCACAATGCAGAAAATCAAAGTTTTAACCGCTGCGGATATCGATTCTGCTTATAAGGGGCAGATTGATTTCCATGTAGCAGAAAAAAATCGAAAAGTTTCTAATCGGCAAATAGAGTGGATAAAACGTTTAGCCCGTGATGGAACACTTTATAAAACATTTAATATTGGTTTTTTTACATTTGGTGCTTCAAGTCGTCCTGAGACTGCGGGATTAGGTGTTGCTATAATCGGTTCCCTTTATATGATAGGTATCGTTTTATTGGTTTCGCTCCCGATAGGCATAGCAACGGCTCTTTATTTGGAAGAATATGCACGTAAAAATAAATTTACAGATTTTATTGAAGTTAATATCAATAACCTTGCAGCTGTTCCTTCGATTGTATTTGGTCTTTTAGGACTTGCGGTTTTTGTTAATTTTTTAGGGCTACCACGTTCAGCCTCTTTTGTTGGTGGTCTTGTTTTAGCACTCATGACTCTTCCAACGATCATTATTGCGACCCGTTCTGCTTTACGGGCTGTTCCTCTTTCTATTCGCTCGGCAGCTTTAGGATTGGGGGCATCAAAAACACAAATGGTTTTTCACCATGTTGTCCCTTTAGCTGCTCCTGGTATTTTAACAGGCACGATTATTGGTGTAGCTCAGGCTTTAGGTGAAACAGCCCCTTTGCTTTTGATTGGCATGGTTGCTTTTGTTGTTAATATTCCTATGACTCCCATGGATCCGGCAACAGCTTTGCCTGTTCAAATTTTTATGTGGGCGGGTGAAGCAGAGCGCGCTTTTGTTGAAAAGACCTCGGGGGCTATCATTGTATTAATGGTTTTTCTTGCGATCATGAATATTTCTGCAGTTTTTTTACGTCGACGATTTGAACGCCGCCAGTAATTTTAATAAAATAACAATTTTGATAAGATTTTTGTAAGGTAAGTTTTTGTCATGAAGATTAAAATGCGTGGTCAGGATGTGAAGGTTTCTTATGGAGATAAAGAAGCACTTCATGGTATTACCCTTGATATTCCTGAACATCAAGTCACTGCTTTGATTGGTCCATCAGGATGTGGGAAATCGACTTTTTTGCGTTGTTTTAATCGTATGAATGATACGATTGAAGGGGCTAAAATAACGGGTCTTATTACTTTAGATGGGGAGGATATATATGACACACGGATTGATGTTGTAGAATTGCGTGCTCGTGTTGGGATGGTTTTTCAAAAGCCTAGTCCTTTTCCAAAATCTATATTTGAAAATGTTGCCTATGGGCCGCGAATTCACGGTTTAGTAAAGACGCGCGCTGAATTACATGATGTGGTTGAAAAGAGTTTGAGGCAAGCCGGCTTATTTGAAGAAGTAAAAGACCGTCTTCATGATCTTGGAACAAGTTTATCAGGAGGACAACAACAGCGTTTGTGTATTGCGCGTGCCATTGCGGTTAGTCCCGAAGTTATTTTGATGGATGAGCCCTGTTCAGCTCTTGATCCCATTGCGACGGCTCGGATTGAAGAGCTTATTGATGCGTTACGGCAAAATTATACAATTGTTATCGTAACACATTCCATGCAACAGGCGGCACGTGTTTCTCAATATACGGCCATGTTTCATTTAGGGCATTTGGTTGAAGTTGGCGCAACTGAAATGATCTTCACTTCACCAAAAGAACAACGGACGCAAGATTATATCACAGGGCGTTTTGGATAGGTGAATTGAGGAGTGTAAGATATGTCTATGAACCATACTGTTCGTTCTTATGACGCAGAACTAAAATATCTAAAAGCAAGAATTACAGAAATGGGGAGCCATGCAGAACGAATGATTGAACGTTCTGTTGCATCGGTTGTATGTAGTGATCTTCAACTTGCAACAGAAGTGATTGCCGATGATGTGTTTTTAGATGAGGCAGAACGTGATATTGATGAAAAAGCGGTTGCTATTATTTGCAAGCGCCAACCGATGGCTGTAGATTTGCGTGAAATTATTGGAGCCATTCGTATTTCTTCTGATCTTGAGCGGATTGGAGATATGGCGAAAAACATTGCTAAGAGGACTGTTGCTCTTTCAGAAATACGTCAATCCGCTTCCTTTTATCATGGGCTTGAGACAATTACAGCTTTAGCGCTTAATCAATTAAAAGAAGTTTTAAATGCTTATACGAGTCGCCTATTAGAGCGTGTTGATGCTGTGCGTGAGCGTGATGAGAAGATTGATGCTTTATATACTTCTCTTTTTCGTGAACTTCTGACGTATATGATGGAAGATATGCGCAATATTACAGTTTGTACACACTTACTATTTTGTTTAAAAAATATTGAACGAATTGGTGATCATGTGACCAATATTGCTGAAATGTTGCATTATATCATAACGGGTTACCATATGTCATCTGATCGTCCTCGCGATGACCTTACTTATAAAGTTGGGATAGGTGAGAAGAAAATAGATTAAATTTTCTTAGATGTTTAAATAAATTTGTAGATACGTTGAGCCGTTTCTTAAAGTACAGCTATAAGAAAAATATGATAACCGTATTATGGAAAAGTACAAAGAAGCAACAAATGGGAGGAGCAGGGAAGATTCTCAACACTTAATTTGACATATTTGTGTGTTGGATGATATCATCACTCGTAATATGGCCGGAAGGGGCGTTTTCTAGAGGAATTTTCTTTCTGATCATTTTGCTAAAGTTTTATATTAAAGGGGATATCTGTATTATTTTTTCAATATTGATGCAAAGAGTTTTGGTATTCAAATCTTTTTTGCCAAATCTTTTTCGTATGTAGAATGAGTGGATAGTGTTATTTTATTGCGATTGAAATATGTAGGTTGTTATAGGCCTATATTGTATCATGAAGAGTGACAATATTGATCTATAAATTAAGGTTTTTTTATTTTTTATTTCGCATAGATAGTTTTTGATTACCATTTGTATTAAAATTTTACTGAGTGGTAACAATTAGCTGTGTACTTTATTGAGAGATACATTTAAAGCTCATTTCAAAATTTGAATAGCTCGAAAATTATAGGAATGTGTTGCATAAGATGAAAAAAAATCATTGGAGTGTTTTTGTTACCTTTTGCGTAGCGCCGTTGTTTGTTGTGGGGTGTGCTGCAAATCATTTAGATGCTGGAAACGTAAATAATAAGAATACAAAAACAATTACGTATCCATTGACAGAGCGTCAATGTCTTATGCGTGCGATGTATTTTGAATCAAATCGCTCAAGCCGTGAAGGAATGATTGCTGTTGGGACAGTTGTTATGAATCGTGTTAATTCAAGCGCTTATCCCAAGACGATTTGTGGTGTTGTTGGTCAATATAAGCAATTTGCTCCTGGTGTTTTAACGCGTCCTATGACAGAGAAAGCATCTGTTGCTCGTGTAAGAGAGGCTGCTGATGCCGTTTTGCGGGGTGAGCGAGATAAGAAAGTTAAATACGCTAAGTTTTTTCATACGGCTGGTTTGTCTTTTCCTTATAAAAATATGCACTATGTTCAAGTTGCGGGAGGAAATGCTTTTTATGAAAAACGATCACGTGATGGATCACTTCAAGTTCCTACGAATAATCGCCCTTATGATGTTGCTTATGCTTTTGCTCAAGAACGCTCTGGTCATGCACCAAGCTTTATCGATGATAACTTAGAAATTAAGGGAGTAAAGGCAGAGAAAAGCGTATCTCCTTCGATAGAAGTGGCACAATCCAAGACAGTGCAACCTACGTCTTTTGCTGTGGTACAGCTTGATAAAATTCCTATTCCCACCTATGCACCTCAACATCTAGTGAGGAAAGAGGAAAATAAAACGATTATGGCATTGCCTTCATCAGATCAGTTAAATGCAATTGTTGCAATGTTAGAAAAACGACACAGAAATTGGTAGGTTTTTACACGACCAAAGAAGATTTTATGCTCCATTGCGGTTTATGCATTAAGTAAATCCTTTAGCAAAATGGCATCTACAAGTATGTGTAGAGAAAGCCAAATTAAAGGATCTTGAAAAACAATTTAGAATATGGCGGCATAAGGAATGCATTTTATTTAAAGAAGGGTATGGGTAATGTACTTTGATATTCATGAGAAAATTTCACCTGAAATGCTTAATCGTCTTGCAGAGATTACAGTAAAAGTAGGGTTAAATTTACAAGAGGGGCAGGATCTTGTTTTGACTGCTCCAGTTTCAGCCCTCCCTCTTGTTCGGCGTATTGCTTATCATGCTTATAAGGCTGGTGTTGGTGTCATTACACCAATTTTTAGTGATGATATGTTATCGCTGACACGATTTGAAAATGCCCATATGGCTAGTTTTGATTGTGCGCCTTCTTGGCTCTATGAGGGGATGGCGAAGGCTTTTGAAAATGGGGCCGCGCGTTTAGCGATTGTTGGTGATAATCCTTTGCTCCTTTCCAATCAGGATTTTGATAAGGTTGCACGATTAAATAAAGCAACTTCCCTAGCTTACCAACCTGCTCTCAAAAAAATATCAAATTTTGCTATGAATTGGTCGATTGTTGCTTATCCAACAGCAGGGTGGGCTGAGACGATGTTTCCTTCTTTACCGCTTAATGAGGCGATTAAAAAATTAGCTGATGCAATTTTTTCTGCTTCACGCGTTACAGGAGAAGATCCAGTGCAGGCGTGGACTATTCATAATGCAAATTTGAAGAAACGGTCATCTTGGTTGAATGAGCAGCGTTTTTCTGCCTTGCATTTCACAGGACCAGGGACTGATTTAACAGTTGGTTTGGCGGATGATCACGAATGGCATGGTGGTGCCTCCGTTGCTCAAAATGGTGTTGTTTGCAATCCTAATATTCCGACAGAAGAAGTTTTCACGACTCCTCATGCTCATAAGGTTGAAGGTTTCGTTCGCTCAACAAAGCCACTTTCCTATCAAGGGACACTGATTGATAATATTGAAGTACGTTTTGATGCAGGGCGTATTGTTGAGGCGCGTGCATCAACGGGCCAAGAAGTTTTACAACAGATTTTGCAAAGTGATGAGGGTGCAAGCCGATTGGGCGAAGTTGCCCTTGTTCCTCATTCTTCACCAATTTCTAAGAGTGATCTTCTTTTTTATAATACCTTGTTTGATGAAAATGCAGCCTGCCATATTGCTTTAGGGCAGTGTTATTCCAAATGCTTTTTAGATGGAGCCTCATTGACATCAGAAGAGATTGCAGTCCGTGGTGGTAATAAAAGCGTTATTCATATTGATTGGATGATTGGCTCTGGTGAAATTGACATAGATGGAATTACGCAGGCAGGTGTAAGAGTTCCTGTATTTCGTAAGGGTGAATGGGATTAATCTTGTTATGCCATAAAACGTCATTTAAGGTAGGTAAGTCTTCTTGACAGGGTAAGTTTTTTTAGAGTACGAGGATGAATGTTCAAGACAGGTCTTGATCGTGGAGCTTTTCATTAAGTGAGTCGCATGAGTATGAAGTCAAGTGGAGACCGCTTGACAAGAATTGCAGTTTTTTACAGACTAGATAGGGTTAAAATTTTTCGTTCTTTGAGAGCGGGGAAGAGATCAGTTTATCACTGATACGACTGGAAATTGCACAATTATTAAAGAGGAGTGATGCCTGAGCTTCCTGAAGTAGAGACGGTTCGTCGTGGACTCGAGTCTGTTGTCACTGATGCAAAGATAGTATCTATCAAACTTAATCGTAAAGATTTGCGTTTTCCTTTTCCTGAGGCTTTTTCTGAACGGCTTATTGGCAGAAAAATTCTAGGACTTGGTCGGCGTGCGAAATATTTATTATTTCATCTTTCTCAGGATGAAACGATTTTAAGCCATTTAGGAATGTCTGGATCATGGCGTATAGAGAATAATCTTTTAAGAAAAGCTTTTTCAACGACCAGTAAATTGGTTAAGCATGATCATTTTATCATGGATATTCAGACAAAGAATGGTGAAGTTTACCATCTTATTTATAATGATGTGCGCCGCTTTGGGTTTATGCTTTTAGTTGATACGGATAAGCTTTATAAACACCCGCTTTTAAATAAACTAGGGCCTGAACCTATGAGTCATGGGTTTTCTGGTTGTTATTTACAAAAGGCTTTTGCTAATAAAAAAACATCTCTCAAGGGCGTTTTACTTGATCAGACTATCGTTGCGGGTCTTGGGAATATTTATGTTTGCGAAGCACTTTGGCGGAGTCGCTTATCTCCACAGCGTGGTGCATTTACATTGGCATCAAAAACGGTTTATGCATGTGAACTTGCAGATTTTTTAGTACAGAATATACGCGATGTAATTTCTGAAGCTATTTTATCTGGAGGCTCTTCTTTACGTGATTATATGCATATAGATGGCTCACTTGGTTATTTTCAACATGCTTTTTCAGTTTATGGACGAGAAGGCAAAGAATGTTTGGAATGCGGAACGCCTATTATCCGTATTTTACAGTCTGGGCGTTCAAGTTTTTACTGCTCACAGTGTCAAAAATGAATAAGGTGTCTTGCAAAATCCTACAAGAGGGTTAAAGTCAAATTCTTACAATATATGAATATACGAGGCTTGAGAGGTTTTTTTATGCTGAATAAAGTACTAACACATATTGATGGAAATATAGAAAAGAGCCTTGAACGCCTTTTTTCTCTTTTACGTTTTCAATCGATTTCTACAGACTCAGCTTATAAGGATGCATGTCGTAGCGCAGCTGATTGGTTAGTAGAGGATTTAAAAAGCATTGGTTTTGAAGTTTCACGCCGTGATACACCGGGTCATCCAATGGTTGTTGGGCATCATCCAGGACCTTCAGATGATTGTTTGCACGTGTTGTTTTACGGACATTATGATGTTCAACCTGTTGATCCGTTGAGTTTATGGGAGGATGATCCATTTACACCTTCTTTAAAAGAGAGAAATGGAGAGAAAGTTATTTGTGCTCGTGGAGCTTCAGATGACAAAGGGCAGCTCATGACCTTTGTTGAGGCATGTCGTGCATTTAAGAAAGAAACGGGGCAGCTACCCATTAAAGTGACTGTTTTATTTGAGGGAGAAGAAGAAAGTGCTTCTCCTTCCCTTATTCCTTTTTTGAAAGAAAATAAGGAGGAGCTTAAGGCTGATTGCGCATTGGTTTGTGATACGTCGATGTGGGACGCGAATACACCGTCTATTGCTCTTTCTCTTCGAGGAATTATGGCAGAAGAGATTATTATCACAGCAGCTAATCGTGATTTGCATTCTGGTTATTTTGGAGGAGTAGCAGCTAATCCCATTCGTATTTTAGCTAAAGTTTTGGCAGGCCTTCATGATGAAAATAATAGGGTAACACTTCCAGGTTTTTATGATGGGGTTGAAGAAACATCTCCACAGATTTTGCAGTTATGGAATGAGCTTAATTGTACGGCTGAAAATTTTCTTGGTCCTATAGGTCTTTCTATTCCTTCTGGTGAAAAAGGGCGGAGCATTTTAGAATGCACATGGGCACGTCCTACCATGGAAATGAATGGTATTAGTGGCGGTTATGAAGGGGAAGGGATAAAAACGGTTATTGCTTCTCAAGCGAGTGCAAAGGTGTCATGTCGTCTCGTTCATAAACAAGATCCAGAGAAAATACGCCAAGCGTTGCGTGATTATGTCCGTAGTTCAATTCCTGCTGACTGTACAGTTGAATTTAAGAATCACGGTTCTTCTCCAGCTCTTCAGCTTTCCCATGATTCATCTTTTATCAAGGTGGCAAAGGATGCTTTATCGCAAGAGTGGGGAGTTCCTACTGTATTGACAGCTATGGGTGGTTCGATTCCGGTTGTAGCAGACTTTCAGTCAATTCTTGGTATGGAAACTGTTTTGGTTGGTTATGCACTCGCTGATGATTGTATTCATTCACCTAATGAAAAGTATAATTTAAAATCGTTTCATAAGGGGCAACGGTCTTGGGCGCGTATTCTTGTCGCTTTAGCAAATAGGAGGCTGAATGGCTGAGGTTCGCGTTCATCAAGGTGATTTACCAAATTTGGACAATTATAAAACTGATGCCATTGCGATTGATACCGAGACTTTAGGGCTCCAACCGCATCGTGATCGTTTATGTGTTGTTCAGATTTCTTCTGGAGATGGGACTGCTGATATTGTACAGATTGCTAAAGGACAAAAGAGTGCCCCTAATTTGGTCAAGCTTCTTAAAGATAACGCAATTACCAAAATATTTCATTTTGGGCGTTTTGATCTTGCTATTTTAGCGCATACATTTGATGTTATGCCAGAGGCTGTTTTTTGTACAAAGATCGCTTCAAAGCTTACGCGTACTTATACAGATCGTCATGGCTTGAAAGAAATTTGTAATGAATTGCTGAATGTGAATATTTCTAAACAGCAGCAATCTTCGGATTGGGCGGCAGAAACGTTATCACAAGCACAAATTGAATATGCTGCGTCGGATGTATTATATTTGCATCGTTTAAAGGTTATATTTGAAGAACGTCTAAGACGCGAAGAGCGAGAAAGTGTTGCCAAGGCATGCTTCCAATTTTTGCCTATGAGAGCTAGGCTAGATCTCTTAGGATGGTCGGAAGTTGATATTTTTGCGCATAGCTAACTTTAAAAATTGACTTTTAATGGAGTGAATTATTAATGTAAGAGGACAAAATGCCTATAATGTAGGCATTTTGTCTTTTGTCCTCTCATCTTTTCAGAAGGATTATACATCAGTATTCTTTTATTTGAATTTTAAACAATATAAAGTCTATTTACGAATTCATATTTTTTATGTTTATATCAGCCTTTATTTAAAAAAACGACTTTGAGGAGAGGCTAGAAACATACGGTGAGAGACTTAAATCTCTGAAATTGGTATACAGGCTAATGGAGGGAAAATATAAAGGCAGCGATATAAAAAACAATTTCTACCCCTATCATTATTT
Organism: Bartonella queenslandensis; assembly: GCF_018155095.1. Classification (GTDB taxonomy): domain Bacteria; phylum Pseudomonadota; class Alphaproteobacteria; order Rhizobiales; family Rhizobiaceae; genus Bartonella; species Bartonella queenslandensis_B. Next base: position 160,282 of record NZ_NAAI01000001.1, read on the forward strand.
TGAATTCTTCTTTACTACTTTCAAAAGTACCTAAGCATATCTGTTAAATAATGCAGATTACGCATTGCTTGACGCTTTTGTGTTTCATATTCTTTAGTTGAGTTACTCCCCTCATGCAAAACAGAACGCCATTGATTTACTCATTCACGGGCTTTTTTTAAAGAAACGTTTCTTAAGGCACCCAAGCTCATTTCGCGACGGTGCCCTTGAATGGTATAACCATAAAGCTATTGAGCACCTCCACCTTTACGCTTATGGAGAGGAGAACCGGCACTATCATTATATTTTCCAGCCCTCAATTTTGTGACGGCCCTTGGCACAGGAGATACTTCATAAGAGGTATTTTAGTCTTTATATTGGACCGTTTCACTCCATATAGGCTTTCCCACTTGTAATGTACAAACAAAAGGTTTTGATTGATTCAACATGAGGGAGATTTGGAATGAAAGGATTTTATGGTATTCGGAGTTCTAATTTAATATGGATAAAGCTATATTATCATTATAAATCAAAATGTTGTATGCTTAATATATAAAGATTAACCACGATTACACTGAACAATACAAAGAGTGATATCTAGAAAAAAGTCAGCAGGAACACGCTTTTGACTAAGTCAAAATGTCATAATAAATTTAGCATTTAAATGAGTTTATTAAAAAAACGGCTTTTTCTCGAGTTTTATCTATATATCAACCTCATTTATCACATGTAAGCGAATAATTTTGCTTAATGTATCATGAGCAAGTTTGAAATGAGATAATCTTATGATACGGAGAACACGCATTCGATAGGAAAAATTATATAAATCAATATATTAATATGAAATTTGTGTAGTTTATTGTTCCTAGGCGATACGTTGAACCTTTATTCATTTCTAAACAAGTGATTTCTACGTTGGTAGAGCAGGATAATTTGTATTTATTTTAAAATTAAAATGCTCCAAGGCTTTGTTTTTTTTGAGGATTCTCACTTTTTATCTATAAACACGCTCTTTTTTCTGGAAATTTGCAATGAAGACACTAGATAAAATCCATTATGGATATTTATACGAGGTTAAATTTATGAACATAAAATATTTTATTACAGCTTTTGCTACTTTTGCTTCAATCTCTGTAGCTCAGGGTTCTTCTTTTTTATCTTCTCAAAAGTTAATAGAGGGAATATCTTCTGTTATTCCTCCTAGAGATCTTTTTTCTAGTAAACAGTTGAGCAAGATCTTATCTGAAATTGTCCAAATGGAACTTTCTTGCACGCATAACAGCCAATGCATGGCAGCAGCTGATTTAGTACCTGTATCACATTCTGGCAAAAAGCCTAAAAAAGGACCAGGGAAGAGAAGACGGCCAGATTTATTTAGAAGAGGTCCAATGAGTTTTTAAAAAGTAAGAAAATGATATCAAAGAGTGTATGTTTGGGTGTTTAAGAAAGGAAATATTTTTTATCATTTGAAAACAGGAGGGAGCTATTTTTGGGGAAGGGTATTATGATTCTGTGCGAGGTTATGAATGGTATTGTTCGGAAAAGATAGGGGGAGGGAGGTTTTGGTGAAAGAATACACTGTATAATGGTGGTTGCTCGTTACAAATTTCATGGAATTATATGAATATGTAGATTTTGGATTACTCTATTATATCGATTATATCGCATATTTCGTGAATTCTCTCATTTGACGTGTGGTTATATAAGCCGTAGAGATCTCCCTTATTTTAAGTGTTTTTAGAATATGGTTGCGGATCAAAAGTAAGGCTTGGTCTAAAAAACCTCCAGTTAAGTAAATCACATGAGCGGGAAATAAAGACAAACCCGCTCAACAAAAATCTGGGCTGTTTGCATACAGGATCTGAGTAGGATTTTTTATCAAAATCGAGAAAGAGGTCTGTAATTAAGTTAAAGAATCTTATTTTAAGTTACCCTTTTGATTTTTTAGCATTTTTCGATTATAAATATTTTTTGTTTGTCTATGATTTAAGATATCGAATATCTTTTCTGCCAAATTCATGATTTAAAAAGCAAGGTTTTGTTTGAAAACTTTAGGAAAGATTTCTTATGGTAGGTGTTTATCATGAGTTGTTTTTTCAATTTATTTTATAAAAGACTATGAAATAGGGCGCCTACAAAAAATGCTGAAGCTTTAAAAATTCTATAAGGTTGAGTAAAAATGGTCAATCTTTCAAAAACAATAAATTCCTAAAGCAAAAACAAAGAACAGGTAAGTTAAATGTGATCTTGTTGCAATCTATGAAGTATCCAAAACTTTTTTATGTGCGATACACATTCTGTACAGTAAAAAATAATCAAAGAGCTATACACATTTGGTATTACAAATGATGAAGCTAAAAACATTATTTGTATAAATTTATTTTTATGAATTTAAATAGAACGATTGCATTTGGCTTGTTCTCAATATTGTAAGAGTTCTGGTTGTTCTTGATATTGAGAAGTTTCATAAGAGGCATTTTATTTTTCTTAAATGATTTAATGATGAGAGCATCTTCAATATTACAGACGAAAAGATAATTTTTGCATTATAATCAATATACCATCTTTCCATAGCCAATAGCATATATTTTACACGGGGAAATATCGCAGTTTTTTGCAAAATTCATAAAGAAGAGAAAATATGATGAGAAGAACACATTTATGCATGAGCATCATTTAATTCTCATTGATTACAGATCAAGCAATTAAAGGTGCTTTGATTGGGATTTTGTTTTTTTTATGAGTGTATCATTTTTGCTACAGATATCTGGAGTTGCGGCTCTATATGATATGATGTGTTCAAATAAATATTCAGCTATGGAGAGAAAATATGAATATGAAATGGTTAATAACAGCTTCTGCTTTCGCTTTTGTTTCAGTTTCAGCGGCGAAAGCAGCAGATGTTGTTGTTCCCCCGAGTCCAACACCCGTTGCTCCTGTTATTGTTGCTCCAACTTTTTCTTGGACAGGTTTCTACTTTGGTGGGCAGATTGGTGGCTTTTCGGGTAAAACGAAGATGGATATTCTCGCTAAAGGACAAAAGATTCCGGTAAGTGATGATTATTTGCCAAAATTATCTGGTTTCATGGGTGGTCTTTACGCAGGTTCTAATATTGATCTGGGTAACGGCCTTATTTTAGGTGTCGATACAGATATCATGTGGTCTAATAAAGATGACACAAAAACAGGAAAAACATATGTCATTGCCCCAGAACACATTAATTATATTAACAAGCTATTAAAAGACGCTTCAATTAATGTTAGTCAAGATGCCCTTAAACCTAGTTTTAAACGAACACATAGTTTCACTTTTAAAGAAAAGTGGGCTGGTGCAACACGTGTGCGTATTGGTTTTGCTGCTGAACGTATTATGCCTTATGTTGCTGGTGGTATCGCCTATACGCAGCTTCAAGATATTGCATCGATTTCAATAACAGATAAAGATTCAGACAAAGTCATCGCTTCTGGTACCCTGTCTGATGAAACAAAAACCCTTGTTGGCTACACCCTCGGTGTGGGTGCTGATTTAGCAATGACCAATAATATTATTGTCCGTGCGGAATATCGTTACTCCGATTTTGGTAAAAAGAAATTTTCAAATGATAAATATGAAACTTCTTACAAAACCAATGATTTCCGTGTTGGTGTTGCTTACAAATTTTAACAGATGGTAAGTTAAATAACAAAGGCTCTGTCAAAGACAGAGCCTTTGTTATTCTCTGTTGCTATATTATCACACATCTCATATTTATAGTAGACGTAAAAAATCTTATTAAGATTTAATTAAAAAAAATCATATACAATAATCATATTTAAAATCAATAAGTTATTTACATTCAAAGTTTGTGGTTTCTCGTATAAAACGAAGCTATGAAGTCATTTTATCTTCGGCAAACTCTCCATTTCCTGTGACTGTGTTATTTTTACTACAGCTTTTCTCCGTTTAATCTTGTAGCACTGTGCTCATAAATAAATTAGGAGCAAAGTTTATGAATATAAAATCTTTAGTAACAACTTCTGTTATTGTTATGGCAGCTGCTTCTGCGGCACAAGCTGCTGATGTTATCATCCCTCATGAAACAGCCCCAGCAGCTATCGCAGCCCCTACCTTTTCTTGGACAGGTTTTTATCTTGGTGCTCAGATTGGTGGTCGTGCAATGAAATCTGACAAAGATACCGGTTATTTTTCAAGAAACAATCTTAAGCTTTCCGGTATGCTCGGTGGCCTATACACAGGTTACAATGTTGATCTTGGCAATGGTGTGATCTTCGGCTTGGATACAGATGTCACTTTTGTTGGTAAAAAAGACACAATTAATTACGCTACAAAGCTTGTTGGATCAAACACTAATAAAACTGTTGCAGAAATTAATAAGTTACTTGATGACGCTAAGATCGCGAGGAAAGATGGTCTAACAGTTGCAGGCTTGGATGAATACACCGAAAGTATTACGATGAAAGAAAAGTGGTCTGGTGCTACGCGCGTTCGCATTGGTTTTGCTACTGATCGTATTATGCCTTATATCGCTGGTGGTGTTGCTTATACACAGATGCAAGGCATTTCCGCAATTGAAGTGAAAAAAGATGCTAATGCTGGTAATGATGCTAATAAGGTTATTGCTTCTGGTAACGTATATGATGAAACAAAGACCCTTGTTGGCTATACCCTTGGTGCTGGTGTTGACTTCGCAATGACAGACAATGTTTTGTTGCGTGCAGAATACCGTTACTCAGACTACGGTAAAAAGAAATACTTTAAAGACACAGCTGAACTTCAATACAGAACTAATGATTTCCGTGTAGGTGTTGCATACAAGTTCTAATTTCGTAAATAACGAAATTAGAAGCAAAAAAGGTATAAAATAAAAGGCCTCGTTTAACGGGGCCTTTTATTTTATTAGCTCCCTATTTTATCTCTTTTAATCCCTTCTATTTTTATTATACCATTGCATGGTGTAAAATTTTAAAGAAGGAAGTTTTATATTATAAAGGGTGAATTGGTTCCATATATAAAAAGATTTTATAACTATTTAGTACGTAAAATCTTATATCGCTGCTGCTATTTTTCACGCTTAAGTGAAAAGCATTTAATTCATCTCAAAAATAGAAAAAGATCATAACCAGTGACGCGTTTTAGTCTACTTTTATATGCTAGGTTAAAGTGGGCGTACTACAATATATCTGTTGGAGTAATCTCTCAAACGAGAATACAATCCCATTGGGAAAGCATATGAAGTCATAAAGAGAAAAACCAGTTTGCAATTTTACCATCTTCTTTTAATTGAGCTTTATGATTTTTAAAACCATTGAGAGTAATGTTTTTTTAATAGAATAATGCCATTTAAATAATGAAGATAACGTATTATTTCATACTTTTATTTATTGCGTTTTCTAATGGGGATTGCACTCCTTATGCAAAATAAAATACCCCAAACAAAGTATACTTATTTTTACATACTCAAAAGCTTGTTTTAAAGAAATATTTCTCAGAGCATATCACATCCGTTTCATATCAGAAACCGTGAATGGTATAAAGCTACAATATATTGATTTATAATGATAATTTAGCGTTATTCATATTGAGTTAGAACTCTGAATAACGTAAGATTCTCTCATTTCAAATCTGTTTATCTTGAGTCAATCAAAATCTCTTGCTTGCACGTCACAAGTGGGGCTGGCGTGTGGGTAAAAACTGTATAAGAAAGGACTAAAAATGGCTCTTATGAACTGTATTAATGCAAGAGTTGTTGCAACATTGGGAGTTGACAAATATAACGATGGCGCCGTTTTGCTACTTCATAAGTGTAAAGATGGAGGTGCTCAATGGCTTTATCGTTATACTATTCATGGACGCCGTCGCGAAATAGGCTTGGGTACCTTGAGAGATGTCTCTTTAAAACAAGCCCGTGAATATGCAATGCAATGGCATTCTATTTTACATGAAGGTCGTGACTCCATTTAAAGAACGCAATAAACAAAAGCGTACGGCAATAAGCAATAAAGTCTCCAATATAATAAAAATCTATTGCGTACCACTAACCTTTACGCTTCATAAAAAGAGCAAGGTGGCACCATCATACATTTTGCTAGCCACCAATGTTGCAGGCGGACCTTAGCTGTTAAGAGCGTTTATAAGAAATATTTTTAATCTTGTCTTTAATATTTTTACCTATACGTTCATTCTAGTTTTGACATACAAGAGACATCTTTTTGATTGATTCAACATGGAATAGGTTTTAAATGAGAAAATTCTACGATATTAGTTTTTCTCATTCAATATGCCAGCAATAAGTTATCTTTATAAATCAAAGTGATGCGACAGGACGGGAATATTTTTGCAAAGAATTTAAAAATTTTTTGTGAATGTTTTATTTGATGAAACTTTGATGGTGCTTGGTTTTTAAAAAGTAAAGTTTCATGGGTTTTGTTGGCGTTGATTTTTCAATGATAGGCAATGTTCTGTTGCATGAAGAATAGCATTATTTAGATTTCTGTAAAAAGAAATTTGTAAAGGATGTTGTTATTGATAGCCATGCGAAAATTTAGTGAAAATAAATCCAACTTTAAGACAGATAATTTTAGTGTGATTTAATTTACAAATCCTCATTGAATGCAAAATTAAATAGTTAAGAAGCCTTATTTTCACAATATTCTTATTTTTTTGTGAGTGTGTCATTTTTGCTACAGATCTTTCAAAAAAGATGCTCTATATACATTTCATTTTGGATATTTGGAGAGATTTTATGAATACGAAACGTTTAATAACAGCGTCTATTTTTTCTTTAATTTCAGCGTCTACAGCGCTTGCTGCTGATGTTATGATTCCTCATCAGCCAGCATCATCGACTTCTTCTTCTGCTGCTATTGTTGCACCTACTTTTTCATGGACAGGTCTTTATTTAGGTGTCCACGCTGGTGGTTTTTCGAGCAAAGCGGATATGGCTCTTGTCGGTCAAGAAAAGAGTTTGCCACTGGATAAAGAGTTTTCTCCTAAACTTTCAGGTTTTGCAGGTGGTTTTTATGCAGGGTCTAATATTGATCTCGGAGACAACTTTATTTTTGGTGTCGATACGGATTTAACGCTATCTGGGAAAAAGCACACAAAGAGCATTACTATAGGTGCACCTGATAACGCTACAGTAGAAAATGTAGTTTTAAGATCCCGCAGATCAACAAAAGTAACGCAGCCTACAGTTTCAGCAGTGGGAACACCAACAACCACACAGATCGTTTCTTCAGAACATTCTGCATCAGAAAAATCTGTTAAAGTGAAATCAGCTTCATCAGCGGTATCAGCAAAAGTTGGCGAGGTTATTTCTACAGCAAAAGAAACACTGGTGGGAACAAAAGAATCAGGGGCGTTAACATCTGCGGCACCCGCAGAAAGAGTTATTACTTCTCAGTCAGCATCCTCCAGCGTAGGGGAAAGTTCGGGGAAATTAGTACGGACTCCATTACCAAGATCAGGTGCAGAAAGCTTGGTAAGTGAATTAAAGTCAGTTGCACTTAAACCAACATCCTCTACCACAGGAGTAAGCTCGCCAAAGCAGACAACGCTCTTATTGGCAAGATCAGACGCAGGAGAGCAATCATCATCAGCTGTTTCAAATGTACCAAATACGCCTGCAAAATTATCGTCTACACAAACGGTTAAAGAAACATCAGGGCCTTCTACCTTATCAACAAGGTTAGAAACAAGTCAATCTATACCTGTAAAACCTACATTGGGACAGTCATCATTAGCCGAAAAAACAGTACCGAGTTCACCACTTGTACTTGGGAGATCAGGGTCATCTTCTGGATCAGAGGCAAAGGCTTCAAATGGAACGAGTGGAGCACACGGGGGGCACCATGGTCATGGGTATGCTCATCCGTATAGTATATCTCATGCACATGGTACTAATCCACATAGCTCTGGTGCTCATGCACATGGTAATTCACATGGCTCTCCACAAAGTCCACAAGCAGCGGATAAGAATGATTCCAGTGTATATGGTATAGAACAAATGAAGAGGATGGCTTCTGAACTTGGTTTTGATCAAGAGGATGAAGTTGAAACTTTAAGCCATACTTTCAAACAAAATTGGGGTGGGGCTACACGGGTACGTATCGGTTTTGCTGCTGATCGCTTTATGCCTTATCTTGCTGGTGGTATTGCTTATGGGCAGTTCCAGGACACTGTGTCCGTATCTGTTAAGGATGAGGATGGGAGCGTCGTTTCTTCTAAGAATCTAACCGATGAAACTAAAACCATGATTGGTTACACACTTGGTGGTGGCGTTGATTTCGCTGTGTTGGATAATGTGATTGTGCGCGCAGAATATCGTTATTCCGATTTTGGTAAAAAGAAATTTGCAAAGGAAAAACTTGAAGTTAACTACAAAACCAATGATTTCCGTGTTGGTGTCGCTTATAAATTCTAAATTATTTTAAGAGTAATTCTCTAAGAGGCTCCACTGGTCGTGGAGCCTTTATTTTTTAAAGATTATTTTTTTGTTTCTTTTCTTGTGAATTTCATGATAAAGCCCATGAGGTGTGATGATATATTTTCTTGATCGCTGCTTAATACGAATGATAAGCTCGGCTTTCCCTATAGATAAAAACCAGAGTTGCAGGATTCAGGGAAGTTATGCAAAAATGAAATCGTAAAAGTGGACAGGAATATTTCACAATGACTGTGAAAAATGAAACAATAGATTATTCAAAAACTCTTTATCTCCCACAAACAAATTTTCCTATGCGTGCAGGGCTTCCACAAAAAGAGCTTGAATTAATGGAACGTTGGGAAAATATGGGACTTTATGCGCAATTGCGTCAACAAGCAAAAGATCGTCCATTTTATATTCTGCATGATGGTCCACCTTATGCAAATGGTCATATTCATATTGGGCATGCTTTAAATAAAGTTCTAAAGGATGTGGTTGTCCGTTCATTCCAAATGCGCGGTTTTAATGCAAATTATGTTCCTGGGTGGGATTGCCATGGGCTTCCAATTGAATGGAAAATTGAAGAAAAATATCGAGCACAAGGGAAAAATAAGGATGAAGTCCCTCTTAACGAATTTCGTCAAGAATGCCGTGAATTTGCACGGCATTGGGTAACCGTTCAAAGTGAAGAATTTAAACGCCTTGGTGTTGTGGGAGATTTTAAGGCGCCTTACACCACAATGGCGTTTCATGCAGAAGCACGCATTGCAAGTGAATTGATAAAATTTGCTATGTCAGATCAGATTTATCGTGGTTCCAAGCCGGTAATGTGGTCTGTTGTGGAGCGTACAGCTTTGGCAGAAGCTGAGATTGAATATCACGATCATGAATCAGAGATTATTTGGGTTAAGTTTCCTATTTTTGAAGCAAATTCTGATGATCTATATGGTGCTTATGTTGTCATTTGGACAACAACACCATGGACAATTCCAGGCAATCGTGCAGTGAGTTATTCTTCGCAGATTTCTTATAGTATTTACGAAGTAGAAAGTGCTGAAAATGATTTTGGTCCTCAAGTGGGAGAAAAACTTCTCTTTGCAGATGCTTTAGCGATGAGTTGTGCAGAAAAAGCCAAACTCGTTTTGAAGCGTTTGCGTATTATTTCTGCTGACGAATTGAAAGCTCTTGTTCTTTCTCATCCACTCAAAGGTTTGGCTGGAGGTTATAATTATAAGATTGCGCTGCTTGAGGGCGCTCATGTGACAGAGAGTGCTGGTACAGGTTTTGTCCATACAGCACCAAGCCATGGGCGTGAGGACTTTGAAATTTGGAATGATTATAAGCTTTTATTAGAGCAAATGGGAATTGATACATCGATACCTTTTCCTGTTGATGATGCGGGTTTCTATACGAAAGATGTGCCAGGTTTGGGACCAGATCGTGAAGGAGGACCTGCACGTGTTATTGATGATAATGGAAAAATGGGTGATGCCAATAAAGAGGTCATTAACGCTTTAATTAAAGCAGATCGATTGTTTGCAAGGGGGCGTTTAAAACATTCCTATCCCCATAGTTGGCGCTCAAAAAAACCTGTTATTTTTCGCAATACACCGCAATGGTTTATTTCAATGGATAAAGATCTTGGGGATGGTTCAACTTTACGCAGTCGGGCTTTGGAAGCCATTTCAAAAACGCGTTTTGTGCCATCTTCTGGGCAAAACCGTCTTGCTTCTATGATAGAAGATCGTCCTGATTGGGTCCTTTCGCGTCAACGTTCTTGGGGAGTTCCTATTTGTATTTTTGCCAATGAGGATGGTGTTGTTTTGAAGGATGAAGGCGTGAACGAGCGTATTTTACGAGCTTTTGAGGCAGAAGGGGCCGATGCATGGTTTGCTGAAGGAGCACGTGAACGTTTTTTAAGGGACCGTGCACATGAGCCTTGGATACAAGTTTATGATATTCTGGACGTTTGGTTTGATTCTGGGGCAAGTCATAGCTTTGTGTTAGAAGATCGTGCTGATTTGAAATGGCCTGCAGATGTTTATTTTGAAGGCTCTGATCAACATCGTGGATGGTTTCAATCTTCTCTTTTGGAAAGCTGTGGCACGCGTGCTTTTTCTCCCTATAAGACAGTGATCACACACGGTTTTACTTTGGATGAGAATGGTAAGAAAATGTCTAAGTCTTTAGGCAATACGGTTGTTCCACAGGAGATCATTAAAACATCTGGTGCTGATATTTTTCGTCTCTGGGTCATGACAACAGATTATTGGGAAGATCAGCGTTTAGGTAAAAAAATTCTTCAAACCAATGTGGATTCATATCGTAAATTGCGCAATGCAATTCGCTGGATGCTTGGAACTTTAACGTATGATGAAGGAGAAAAAATATCTTATGATGCACTGCCAGATCTTGAAAAGTTTATATTACATCGGCTTTTTGAACTGGATCAGTTAATAAATCGCGCCTACGATGAATTTGATTTTAAAAAAATTATGCGCGCATTATTAGATTTTTCAATCATTGAGTTATCGGCATTTTATTTTGATATCCGTAAGGATTCTCTTTATTGCGATGCGCCTTCATCACAAAAACGTAAGGCTTCTTTGCAGGTTGTTCGTGAGATTTTTGAACGAATGGTGACATGGCTTGCTCCAATGCTGCCTTTTACGATGGAAGAAGCTTGGTTAGAGCGTTACCCAGAAAGCCAATCGGTGCATTTGGAACAATTTCGCTCTGTACCAGAAGAATGGCAAAACCAATCTTTGGCTGAGCGTTGGAAAAAAATTCGCCAAGTCCGTAAAGTTGTAACAGGTGCCCTAGAGCTTGAACGCGCTAATAAGCGTATTGGATCCTCGTTAGAAGCAGCTCCTGTTGTTTTTATTTCCAATCCGATTTTACGAGAAGCATTAGAAAATGTGGATATGGCGGAAATTTGTATTACCAGTGCTCTCACAATTACGCAAGATGCAATGCCTTTTGATGCTTTTACTTTGAATGATGTTGAAGGTGTTGGTGTATATCCAGAGAAGGCATTGGGAAAAAAGTGTGCTCGATCATGGCGTTATACGCAAGATGTTGGGAGTGATCCGACTTATCCTGATGTCTCTGCTCGTGATGCAGCTGCTTTACGAGAATTAAAAATTCTTGGCAAGATTTAAAATTTTAAATCAAAGGAAAGAAATGCAAGTAGATTTCTGATATTGATGAATATAGTTTTTTGTGGTACGAGGTGAGTTCCGTTGTTTTATCTGCAGGGGGGGAATTTGTGTATGGACTGTTCTCTCATGAGTAGCGGGAATATTAGTCATCCATATACTTAGGGAATGGAATAAGCAGTGAGAAAACGTAAAGTAAAAATATTTCCAATGGGAATTTTAAGTATATGCTTTGTTTTAACGGGGTGCGGTTTGTCTGCTCCTACCTATGGGACAAATAAACCGGTTTCGATACAGTTTTTTGAAGATGTTGCTAATATTGCTTCGTTAACACCAGTAAATAACAACAGTCAGATTGTTCTGAAACCCCGCCCAGAACTTGTAATACCAAGTCCTAGCTCACGCAGTTTTTTACCGCTGCCACAACAAGATAGATCTGTCAATAAAATAGCAGAATCAAAACAGCATCAAGGAAGTCCTTCTTTTCCGCACAAAGGGTCTTCAGTTAATGGTATTGGTTCAGAAAATCCTTCACAGTTGAATGAAAAACAACGACAAGAATATTTACGTCGTCAGAGAGCACAAGTTGGAAGTTCAAAATACCGTCGTTATCTCACGGAACCGCCTTTAAGTTATCGCCAACCGGCAAAGATTGCACCTACTGGTCGCTAGGGAAAAGGAAAAATATAAAAGTGTATAAAGTGCTTCCAATACTTATCATACAAAGTTTTCATTAATACAGAATTATAGTGCTGATATAAGAAGATTATTATTTCCGTAAAATAGTAATATGCTAATAGCATTGAGAGGGTAGTTTTGTGTCTCTTTCACAAGAAACATCTCTCAAAGATTTCAACCCCATTTCACGAAGTCGCTTGTTTAAATGATAGAGTATAAAACCTTTGTGCATCATCATATTTATTCTTATGAAGGAGCAAATTGGTACTATCATTGTATTTGCCAATCTCTAATGTTGCTTATAGCTTTTGCATTTTAGAGCCTTCATAAGAGACATTTTTTCTTTAATAGTTTTTTATATTGATACATCAACCCTACCTGTGAAGAGCAAGAAATTAATTTTTATTGATTCAACGTCATTTGAAATGAGAGTATTCTACGATATTTTGGATTTTATATTTTATTATACAAGCTAATAAATTATTTTTATAAATAATAAATGAAGTGTCATCTAATAGAAGAAATATGTAGTGTTAAAAGGGTGTGAGGAAAAAAATGTTTCGAAGTAGCTTTCGCTATATCGGAAGATAGAAATAGAATAGTTTCTCAAGAGTGAAAGTTATAGATGAAGAATTATTTTTAGGATCGCTTTTGAATAAAAAAATATTTAAGTAATTGGGCAGCTTCTTTTTCCTTAAAACCAGAATAAATCTCAGGTTTGTGATGACAGGTTGATTGTTGGTAAAAACGTGGGCCATTTTCTATACCCCCCCCCTTAGGATCATTTGTTGCGTAATAGAGGCGTCGTATACGTGCAAATGAAATGGCAGCAGCACACATAGCACAAGGCTCGAGTGTTACATAAAGATCGCAATCAGGAAGCCTTTCACTTTGCAATGTTTTGCAGGCCATACGGATTGCGCGTATTTCTGCGTGTCCTGTAGGATCATATGCGGATTTTATAAAATTGCCAGCGCGTGCAATGATAGTTTTTCCGCGTGTAATGACGGCACCTACGGGAACTTCATCTTTTTTTGCAGCCCATTGTGCTTCTAAAAGGGCTATTTCCATGGGTGTCAAAGTCATAAGATTCTTTCTCACAAAGTCATAGAGAATTTAAAGGCTTTTCGATAAGGAATGCTATGGAATGAATAATTTATACGCTTTTATAATGAAAGGAACATCTCTATTTTAAAAATGTTTAAAACAAAATTTCAAATCAATAAATACATTCCTGTCGTTAAAGGATAGAAAATGATCAATGATTATGCTACGTCCTCTTTCAGGATAAGCGGTATGGTGTATGTGAATAATTTTCTGAACATACTGGTAAAGAATGGTTTGAAACGCAAATGAATGAAAATAATGAGAGTGAACGGATTGCTAAAAGATTAGCGCGCGCTGGTGTTGCCTCGCGTCGAGATGCAGAAATGATGATTGTTGCAGGTCGTGTTGCTGTGAATGGTGCCGTTGTGAAAACGCCTGCTTTTAATGTTAGCCGCTCTGATGTTATTAAAATTGATGGTAAACCTTTATCTCCTATAGAACGAACGCGTTTATGGCTTTACCACAAGCCACCAGGGCTTGTTACCACGAACCGTGATCCTGAAGGTAGACCTACAGTATTTAGTAATTTACCAAAAGGAATGCCGCGAGTTCTTTCAGTTGGAAGGCTTGACATTAACACGGAAGGCCTTTTGCTCTTAACCAATGATGGTGGCTTAGCGCGCGTATTAGAGCTTCCTGTAACGGGGTGGGTTCGCAAATACCGTGTTCGTGCTCATGGAAGAGTAAAGCAGAGTGCGTTGGATAATCTTAAAAATGGTATTGCGATTAATGGTATTTTCTATGGTTCAATTGAAGCATCAATTGAGCGTGAACAAGGGGCGAATATATGGCTTTCTGTCGCTTTGCGAGAAGGAAAAAATCGTGAAATAAAGAATGTTTTAGGAGCATTGGGGTTATCAGTCAATCGGTTAATACGTGTATCTTATGGTCCATTTCATCTCTCTGATTTAGCAGAAGGAGCCGTGCGAGAATTAAAAGGGCGGATGTTACGTGATCAGTTAGGGGAGCGTTTGATTATGCAAGCCAATGCAGATTTTGATGCTCCTATTCTGAAACCCTTTTCAAATTCTGCAGTTGTTGCGGAAAAGCAAAGTCAGAAGGATCTTTCTGTTACAAATGATGGTTGGGTTTTCTCGAGTGAAAGAACGATACGGCGCAGATCAAGAGATGGTTCGGTTGAGTATGATCGCACACGATTAAGAGCAAAGTCTCATGAGAATGTGAATAAGGGGAAAAGTGAGGAAGGAAAAGCAGAGCGTTTTCTACCACGTTCTCGCCGTGCTAATGTTTGGATGGCCCCTGGTGCACGTCCGCAGAGTGCACGTAAGAAGTCTTCCTATAGTGAGGAGAAGTCACATGATCATAAAGGCGCTTTAGCGGATAAAAAATCCTTTCATCGAGGTAAGGAAAAACGAAAAGACAATTACTTACAGAAAGAGAAGGGGCACTTTCAAAAAGAAAGCAGGGAAAATTTTGTTCAAAAACGTAGCAAAACATCTTATGAAGAGACGCATACCTTTGGTAAAAAAGATCGCTTTTTAAAGAACAAAGAGAAAATGATAAAAGATGGTGGTGATGAATGTTCTTTTGAGAGAAAGAAAAAAGTAAAACCGTTTGGTGGTAGTATGAAAAAATCTAAATCACATGGTGATGGTGCAAAAGCTTCGAAGCGGTTTGGAGGTCCACGTGCGGATCATCGGCGGTAAATTTGCTGGGCGTGTTTTATTTTCGCCTAGTGATCAATCGATTCGTCCAACGAGTGATCGTACGCGTGAAAATCTTTTTAATATTCTTTCCAGCCGTGAAGAACAATTTTGGACCAATAAACGTATCCTTGATCTATTTGCTGGTACTGGTGCTTTAGGTATCGAAGCACTTTCGCGTGGAGCAAAGGCTGCTGTTTTTGTTGAAAACTCGGTTGAGGGGCGTGGGTTGCTTCAAAAAAATATCGAAACCTTTGAATTACAGTCGATAGGACGGATTTTGCGCCGTGATGCAACCAAACTTGGCAATATTGGAACAATGCTTCCATTTGATGTTATCTGTGCTGATCCTCCCTATAGCCGTTGTTTAGGAGAACGTGCTTTTGTAGAAGCTTTGCGAGGAGGGTGGGCAAAAGCTGATACGCTCTTTATACTTGAAGAAAAAAAAGATACAATCATTCACTTACCTGATGTGTTTTATTTAGATGATGAGCGTTTTTATGGTGAGACAGCAATACGTCTTTATAAATTACGATCGCTTACATCTTGAGAAAGTTCTTTTTTATCCGGTAGGATGAAAAAACGCTTCTTTACAGTTTCCTTTATTCGATACGGTTTCTTTAAAGATTAAGAAGAAAATCAATAAAAGATTCTCATGTGAAAGAAATTGATGCATTTTAATTTCATTATACTCTTTATAGAGAGATGCGTTCTAATCTTTTGTTCAGCTAAAAATTGCTTTGAGGTATGATATTATCGCACCTGAATGAACAACATGTGTTGCTGCTCATTTTTGTAAGTTATGTACTGATTTGTTAATTTAAACTCCATTAAAAGCGAAATGCATTGTCAAAGCTTTAGTGTATTATTAAACTTGGTTACCGATGAATTTTTCTTCTCCAATGGAATATATGTTTTACGATAATGATACTTTTTTACCTCATTTCTTTCGGTGAAACATTAATCATCAATATTTTATCAACAGTTAAAATTTTTAAACTATGTTAGTCTACATTTATATCTTAAATGGTGCGTAAATTCTATCTTTGTTATTGTATGAACTAAAAAAACAGATATTTTTATTTAAGGTAGAAAATAGTGTTCATTTATACTGAATATTTGTGTATTTAATTTATTAATATCGCTTGTTGATTAAATCATTACCTATTAAGTATACTTGAGAATATTAAATATCTTATCGTTGTGTAGTTTTAAGGATTATTTACATTATCACTCTTTATCGCTAAAGATAAGTGATTTTGTAAAAAAGGGGAGATTATCATGTTTAAATGGACACATAGCGAAGAAATTAATACAGAAGCAAGTGCAGAGCAGATTTGGGCTATGTGGGAAGACGTAGCAACATGGCCTTGCTGGGATTATGAACTTGAGTGGGCAGAACTTCCTGGTGCTTTTAAAGAAGGCACTGTAGGACGCCTGAAACCTAAAAAAGGACCAAAAGTAACTTTTACACTTGATAAAGTGATAAAAACGTTTGTTTTTCTGATTATGCTAAACTTCCTCTTACACGCATGCGTTTTGATCATGAATATATTTGTTCACAAAAATCTGGTTCTTCAAATAATAAGATTCGTCATACTGTAACGATGTCTGGTTTACTTTCTCCTTTCTTTGGAATGATTATTGGATCAAAAATTAAATTACATCTTCGCGATGCAATGATTGAAATGAGCAGACGTGCTCTTACTGGAAATAAAACTATCTGATGTGTATTCATAAAGAAGTTGATCTTTTAAAAAAGCTGCAGAAATTATAACTCATATTAGAACAAAATCAGTTGTGAGTATATGCCAAGTCGATGAGCGACGGAGCATTTTTAGTTAGTCGTTGAAATTGTATCAAATTATCTTACGGTAAAATTTATTGAATTTTATTTTTATATAAAAACTTATAAGGTGCTTATTTTCACTGAAAATAAGAAAATTTCAGAAGCTTATTATTGCTGTGAAATCATAGAGCAATATGGCTATGATATTTTCTCGTTTCTAATATTGCGATAGCTTTTGTATTTAAGAGTATGCATAAGAGATATTTTGATTTCTTCTTAAATAGTTGTCATTGACTCAACATGGATAGATTTTTAATGGAGAGAATTTTATGACATTGGTTTTTTATGCAAATGACAAAATAATAAATTATTTTTACAAATCAAATTGTTGATTGAAACATTGCAAGATTTTTTTTGATCACTTTTCTAGAGAGTATAGCTCTAAAAGACTCGAGAAGATAAAATAAGTATACACTTTATTCCCGTAAAAATGAATCTTGTATCTATATGTTTGGTTCCAATGTTTAAAAAATTGAATTTTTAAAATGTATAGAGATGTTCAGCTTCTAAAAATGTTTTTATATCTGTTAAAACAATTATGAGTGATAAGGGTGCTAAAACGAGTTGGGCAAATATGTTTATTGCAAACTGAATTGAGAAATAGATACAATGTTGAGTTTCGTACAAAACTTTTATTGATTATTATTTTATGACAATATCACGTCTCTTCATTTTTTAATGGAGGGGTGAGAGAGAAAATATTAAATCAAAATCTATCCCGTGTCTTGAGATTTCTGTTTCGGGAAAAAAGAATTCCGTCAAATTATACCTGCTCAATAACAAAGGAACTGATCAAGGATAATGCATGAGAAAAGATGAATGGTTTTCGACTAGACATACTAAAGCTTCGAAAAAATGTTACGATTGTAACTTATTTTGACAATTATAAAAAAGGCGTTTTCTGTAACATTACTGATCATGAGGATAAGAAGTGTATGACGGCTCATTTTATTGAAATCATTTAATGAAAGGAAATATTTTTTACGTTGTTGATGTTTTGTTTCATTGACACGATTGCTGTTCTCTTATGAGGGAGCTTATAGAAGTATCCCAAAAGATAAGTTGTTTTTGTGATTCTTGCGTAGATATTAAAGAATGCTATAGGAATGAGGAACGTTTTTTGACACTCCAGAGGACAAAAGGCGTGTGGTTTAGGTCGTTTTATGCTTTTTGAATTTTTGAGGATTTTGGCTTAAATCCAAGTGTTATTGCTAAGCCTTCTATTGATTTACAAGGTTTTCTATTGATCTGATTGCAGGGCTGATTTAGCTTTTAAAATGGTAAGGGTCCATGAGAAATCTTGAAATTAAAGAGATTTTACGACATATTGCGTCTTTTCATAAAGAAGCTAAAAGGTAAGTAACTTGATGCATTAAAAGAAAAAGAATGCATGAGACGTACGTAATTTTATGAATAAACAGATAAGAGTTATATTCTGATTTGTATAAATTTGTCAGAGTACGTATCAATATAAAGAATAAAATATTTTAGGGAGTCTATAATGACTGACAAAAACCAGATTGAGAAAGCGGTTTCGTTGGTTGAAGCGGCAAGGCGTTCTGGGGCGGATGCTGCTGATGCGGTTATTGTTCATACACATTCCACCAGCGTATCTGTTCGTTTTGGAAAAGTCGAATCGACAGAAGCAGCCGAGAGCAATGATTTTACTCTAAGGGTTTTGGTTGGAAAGAAAGTGGCAAGTGTTTCTGCTAATTTAGCGTCTTATCCACAAGAACTCGCAGAACGTGCTGTTGCAATGGCTAAAGCTTCTCCCGATAGTTTATTTGAAGGTTTGGCAGATAAAGAGTGTTTGGTTAAACATCCTAAAGATCTTGATCTTTTTGATGATTTTGTACCAAGCAGCCATTTTTTAACAGAAGATGCTTTAAAAATAGAAGCAGCAGCTCTTGATGTTAAAGGCATAAGCAATTCTGGTGGCGCTGCAACAGCTTATGGCCGTAGTGGGTTTATTCTTGTGACCAGCGATGGTTTTTGTGGAGCCTATCGCTCCAGTTGCTTTTCGCGTTCTTGCAGCGCTCTTGCGGGTGAAGGGACACAGATGGAGCGGGATTATGATTATACAACAGCCTTACATTTTTCTGATTTAGAGGCCGCAGAAACTGTAGGAAAGAATGCAGGTCTTGGTGCTGTTCGACGTTTGGGGGCAGTTCGTGCGGCGACAGGAGGTATTGATGTTATTTTTAATCCGCGTACGGCACGCACAATTGCAGGGCATATCGCATCGATGGTCAATGGAGCTTCTGTGGTTCGTAAAACGAGTCTTTTACAGGATTTTTTAGGCAAGGCAGTGATGAAACCTGATGTTAATGTAACCGATCACCCTTTGCGATTACGTGGAAATGCTTCTCATCCTTTTGATGGAGAAGGAGTAGAGGGGCAACCACTCAATATTATTGAAAACGGTATTTTAAAAAATTGGTTTCTTTCATCATCTACAGCACGTGAATTAGGACTTAAAACAAATGGGCACGGTGTGCGTTCTGGGTCATTGGTGCAGCCGACAAGTACAAATTTTGCTATTGAACCGGGTTTAGTATCGCCTTGCGATATGATAAAAAATTTACGAAGTGGATTTTATGTGACAGAATTATTCGGCCATGGCATTGATTTTATTACTGGTCAATATAGTCGGGGTGCTTCCGGTTTTTGGATTGAAAATGGTGAAATTTCTTATCCAGTAAGTGAAGTAACGCTAGGTTCTGATTTGCTGCATATGTTAGCACATTTAACACCGGCCAATGATATTGATCGGCGTTATGGAACAGCAGCTCCAACATTGTTAATTGAAGGGATGACACTTGCAGGAAAATAACGCGCATCATTCTTCTGATTTAAATCTTTTGCGTGACGTTTGTCGAGAGGCAGGAGATTTAGCAATGCAGTATTTTGGATGCACGTTGGATGTTTGGATGAAAGAGGGGAATTCACCGGTCAGTGAAGCAGATTTTGCTGTTGATCATTTTTTGAAAGAGAAGCTTCTTGGAGCACGTCCAAATTATGGATGGATTTCAGAAGAAACAAAAGATAATCGAGAACAACAAGGTTATAAGCGCTCCTTTGTGGTTGATCCTATTGATGGAACACGAGGTTTTCTTTCTGGCAGCCCTTATTGGTGTATTTCGGTTGCTATTATTGAGAATGGGCGTCCTATTGTGGGCGTTGTACAATGTCCGGCTCAAGGAGATGTTTATGCAGCGGTCACGGGTGAAGGGGCAACATTAAACGGAATAAAACTTCCTCGTTTAGCCTTTCAGGTTCATCGAAAATATAAAATTTCGCTTGATAAATCGCTCGCACAAAAATTACCAGATGATTTTCTCAATCGAGTCAATCTTTACCATTATCTTCCCTCTCTTGCTTATCGTATTGTTCTTGTTGCTCAAGATGAAATCGATATCGTATTAGTTCGCCCAAATTGTCATGAATGGGATATTGCCGCGGCTGATCTTATTTTGCAGGAGTGTGGGGGATGCTTTTTATCGCTTGATGCCCCTTTACTATCTTACGGAATTGAACCTTATCAATATGGACTTTTAATTGCTGGTAAAAATAATTGCTGTCAGGATATGATAGATGTTGTTCGTCAAGCAAAGTTAGTTTAATCACATGAAAGCGCGCTAAAATCATCTGAATGATATGGAGGCACATATGGCTGAAACCAACGAAAAAAAACAATATTTACATCTTGTATTTGGTGGTGAATTAAAAAATCTTAAGAGTAATCAATTTAAGAATCCTGATGATTTAGATGTGGTTGGTATTTTCTCAAATTATCAATCCGCTCAAGAAGCATGGCAGGCAAAAGCACAAAGCAGTGTAGATAATGCATTACAACGTTATTACATCGTAGATTTGCATCAATTTCTTGATACTGAAACAGATGATGCAGAGTAAAGCTTGAATATTTGGTCATTATATCCACGACCTCACGCTTGTTTATCCTGCTCTCAGTGTATCTTTTAAGAAAAACAGAACACCATCCAATAAAATGCTATTATTATCGTAAATTCATATGCTGTCTTAAAAAAATATCTCTCAAGGTATCCCATTCATTTCATAATGGTGTTCGTGCAAGCTACAATCCATGATTGCAGCATCGTCTTTACATTTAAATATTAATAGAAATACAGGCGTATATTATTGTACGCTTTGCTAGCTTAAAACATTAAGAATAAACTTGAGCACTTAAGATAGAGTATAAGAGGCATTGTTATTTCTTTTTTTAGTATTTTTTTTATCTACGTCCTATCCACTTGTGGTGCGTAAGCAAAAAGTTTTGATTACTTCAATATAAGTTGTCTTTAAATAGAAAATTTTACGCTATTCAGGGGTAAGTTACGCAATAGCAAATAATTATACATCAATATATTGCCTAATTATGCGAATATAGCGTGATTAAGTTTCTGGATTTGATATCAGAGTGAGTAAAAGGGTTCAAAAAAGGCGGTATATTTTAAAGCGCCTTTGGTAAAATGTAGCATTGACTAGCGACAAGGTGATTTGCGCAAGTGCTTGTTATGAAAATCAGGAGGTATATCCCTTTATAAGATAACTTTAGATGACAATTGCATCGATATGAAGATACTTATCGCTCATTTATTGTCGTTTTTTTGCATAAGGAGTACTGTATTAGAATTTTCTTTGTTCTAGAATTGAGGAAGTTGTTGCTCTATTTCTTCTTGGTTGCGCAAAGATAAATATGAAATTTATAAAACAGTGTAAGCGTAACGTTGTTATGATTAGGATAGAATAATGTCCAGCATATCATGTTTATAAAAATTGAGTATTATTAACATTTGAAATACCTTTAAATCTGAAAAATATGGCTATGAATGTGGATATTTCATATGGAATAGGAGAGAAAGCTGGAACAGAGACATCGTATAGTCGATGATATGTCTATTCTATTGTATCTATGCTATTCTTATAGGAAAATTTAAAAAAGAAAGGGATAAAATTGCATTTCTTTTGCTTTAGTGCCTTCAATTTTCTCATGAGAGAAGTGTTTTTTATCTAAGATATGGATGGTATTAAAAAAATCTGGATGTAACCAATAATATTGATGAATTTTTTAACGAAATAAGCCTATAGATATCTCAAAACAGCTGATGAGGTGATTTTAAATGGCAGAATTAAAGGCACATGCGGCTCTTTTAACCTATCGGATGATTGGTTTTTGCTTATGTCCTGTTATCCCTTTTTATTTGTTTTTTCGTGCTATCCGTGGAAAAGAAGAGTGGCATCGCAAAAAAGAGCGTTTAGGTAAAAGTTCCCTCCAACGTCCCCAAGGTTCGTTAGTTTGGTTGCATGCAGCAAGTGTTGGAGAAACACTTGCACTTGTTCCACTTATTAATCATATTTTATCATTAAAAATTAATGTATTATTGACAACGGGGACAGTGACATCTTCCTCTCTTGTGAAAAAACATTTTGGTAATCGGTTGATTCATCAATATGCTCCTTTAGATTTAGATTTTGTAGTGCGGCGTTTTATTCATCATTGGAAGCCTGATCTCGTTTTAATTTGTGAATCGGAAATTTGGCCTCTTCGGATTAAAGAACTGGCTAAAATGGGGATTCCACAGATTTTGGTTAATGCCCATATGTCTGAACGTTCTTTTAAAGCTTGGCAAAAACGGCGTGTTCTTGCCAAACATATTTTTAAGGATATTGATTTGGCAATTAGTCAGAATGAAAGAGATGTCATTTATTACCATACACTTGGTGTAAAATCTGTTACATTTTCTGGTAATCTCAAGGCTGATGTTTTTTTAGTTGAAGATCAAACCTTACTTGCGCGTTATCGTAATGCTATCGGAAATCGTCCAGTTTGGGCCGCTATTTCAACGCATGAAGGGGAAGAGGAGATTGCTTTTGAGGTTCATAAAATTGTTAAAAATTATTTGCCAGATTTATTGACAATTATTGTTCCTCGTCATCCTGAACGTTTAGAAGACCTTATCAAAAAATGTGATAATCAGAGTTTACGTTTTATGCGGAGAAGCAGAAATGCTATTCCAGATATGAATACCGACATTTTATGGGGTGATACGATTGGAGAAATGGGACTTTTTCTTCGTTTATCAAAAGTTTCTTTCGTGGGTAAGTCATTATGTGGAAAGGGTGGACATAATCCATTAGAATTGGCTTTACTTGGCTCCGCTATTTTAACGGGGCCTCATGTTTCAAATTTTCAAGAGATGTTCGAACAATTTTTAATGCGTGATGCAGCATATATGGTTCAAGATACAAAACAGCTTGCGATTCAGGTGTATAAACTTTTAACCAATGAAACACTGCGACAAGAAATGGTTGATAAGGCTCATGAGGTTGCAACAGGTATGTCAGGAGCACTTGAGCGCACGTTAAAGATTTTAGATCCGTTTTTACAACCCCTCGTCATACAAACAGGTTTACGTCAGCGTCAGGGTGGATATGCATATTAGTGCCCCCCATTTTTGGTGGAAAAATAAAAGCTTTTCGCGTTTTTTATTAGCTCCAATTTCATGGGGGTATGGCTATTTTTCACGTCGTTTTATGGCAAGACAACCTCTCGCGATTGATCTTCCGGTTTTATGTATTGGGAATTTTACATGTGGTGGTACGGGTAAAACGCCGGTTGTTATTGCTTTTGCCAAAGTGGCTAAAGAACTTGGTTTTGTCCCTGGTGTTGTGTCACGTGGTTATGGTGGAGCAGTTAAAGGAGTGCATCTTGTCAATGAGAAATATGACACTGTACGCGATGTTGGAGATGAGGCCCTTTTATTGGCACGGCATGCGTTTGTTGCTGTATCAGCTAATCGTTATGAAGCGGCACAACGGCTGAAAAAAGAGGGATGTAATCTTATTCTAATGGATGATGGCTTTCAAAGCCGTCGCCTTTATATGGATTATGCGTTACTTGTTGTTGATGCGATGCGCGGTTTTGGTAATGGAGCTGTCTTTCCAGCAGGACCTTTGCGCGTACCATTAAAAACGCAATTTTCTTTTATGGATAGTGTTTTACTGATTGGTCACTCAGATGCGCGTGATAATGTTTCTTTTCTTGTTGCGCGTACTGGAAAACCTTTGCATCGTGCTCATCTTAAGGCAAGTGCCTCTGATGAGGTTGCAGGAAAATCATTTTTGGCATTTGCAGGGATTGGCAATCCCGATAAATTTTTTCAATCCATTAAAGAATTATCTGGTCATGTGGTGCAAACTTATACGTATCCAGATCATTATTTTTTCACTGATAAAAATTTAACAAGCCTTATAGAAAAGGCTCAAATGCACAATTTATGGCTAGCGACAACAGCTAAAGATTATATCCGTATACAAACAATTCATACGAAAAAAGATTTGAAAAATCTTATTGTCTTTGATGTGGATGTTGATTTTATTCAAAAAGATTTCTGTCGTATGCTCCTTGAGGAGGTCATAACCCGCTTTAGAAAACGTTCCTGTGAATTTTCCTGTGCGAAAGGAAAAGGCTAAATTTATAGCTTTCGAGGGTTTATTCTTCTTGTGTTTTTAACAGTTTTTTGAGATGTGGATTGCATTCCAGTTCGCGATGATAGGAGATTTCACAACTAGCATAGGCTTCTTGTCGGTGATGATTCCAATATTTTAAATCATCTATAGGGATTTTTTGTCCGCTAACAGCACAAACGGTGTAGGTTCCATATTCTATAATGTCATATCCATTATTAGAATAATGAATTTTAGCTTCACGTTCATCATTGGAAAACATTACAATTCCTTTTTACTTGATACCAGAGATTCAAAAAAAGTGCCATAAAGTATATTATAAAGTTGAGAATTAATTTAAAAATATTTTTCTTGTTAAAAGGATTAAGCGTTTATTTTCTGCCAAAAAGCCGTTCTATATCTGCTAATTTGAGTTCAATATAAGTAGGACGACCATGATTACATGTACTTGTATTGGGTGTTGCCTCCATTTGTCGTAACAGTGTGTTCATTTCTTCGGGATGTAAAAGGCGTCCTGATCGTATGGAGCCGTGACATGCCATCGTTGCTGCAACATAATCAAGCATTGCTTTTAAATTGTTTGTTGTATCATACTCAGCAGCTTCATCTGCAAGATCTTTAATAAGGGCTTGTACGTTCATTTCTCCTAACATGGAAGGCGTCTCACGTACAAGAATTGCACCAGGTCCGAATGGTTCTATTCCTAATCCAAATTTTTGCAAAGAATCTTTGTGGGTTAAAAGGCATGTTGCATCCTCTTCAGAGAGTTCTACAATTTCAGGAATGAGTAATAATTGTGAAGGAAGTGGTTTGGCATAAAGTGCATTTTTGAGTGCTTCATAAACTAATCGTTCGTGTGCAGCATGCTGATCGACAATGATCAAACTATCTTGAGTTTGGGAAATAATATAGTTTTTATGGATTTGTGCTCTGGCTGCACCTAGAGGGTAAGATAACTCTTCTGATGAAGGTATAGTGCTTGGAATGTATGCATCTCCGCTTGGAGTATTTAAGCCCTCCATAATAGGAGTAGCATTTTCTTTTAAATCAAAAGAGCTATTAATATCCAACGGTTTATGAACCATTGAAGCGGCGACAAAATGATGAGGTTGCGGGCTGTAAGAAGAGGATTGGTGAGTGTTCTTAAAATTTCCTAATGGTTGTTGTGCCAATGATTGTTGTGTTTGAAATGCAGTAAGCATTGCTTCAGAACGGGTTGAAGTAGGACGAATACCAGATTGCTGCAATGCTTCACGAATAGCTCCAACGATTAAACCACGAATTAATCCTGGATCACGGAATCTTACATCAGCTTTGGCTGGGTGGACATTAACATCTACTTCAGCAGGTGGGAGATCAATAAAAAGAATAGCGACAGGATAACGATCTCGTGTCATGACATCAGCATAAGCGCCTCGGATTGCACCCCATAGAAATTTATCACGTACAGGACGCCCATTAACATAAGCAAATTGATGAAGGCTGTTATTTCGGTTGAAAGATGGCAAACAAGCAAATCCCGTTAAGCGCACGGATTCGCGTTCAGCATTCAGTGCGATGCTGTTAGGGGCAAATTCTTTTCCCATAATTTGGGTAATACGTTGTAATTGTCCTTGCGTATTATTTTCTGTTGCAGAGAGTTCCATAGATGTTCTGTCTAGTCCGGAAAGAGAAAAACGAATATGCGGAAATGCAATAGCAATCCGCTTAATCATATCACTAATAGCATTTGTTTCAGCCCGATCAGTTTTCATAAATTTTAATCGTGCGGGCGTGACAAAGAAAAGGTCACGAACTTCAACAATTGTTCCTAGATTTGCGGCTGCTGGTTTGGGGCCTACAATTTTTCCTGCAGTCACGGAAATTTCAGCAGCATTCTCAGCCTCTTTTGTTCGTGAAATGAGTTTGAGTTTAGCAACAGAACCAATGGAGGGAAGGGCTTCTCCTCTAAATCCAAGGAAGCAGATATTGTGTACGTCATCGGTGATCTTTGAAGTACAATGGCGAGAAACAGCTAAGGTTAACTGATCTACCGGAATTCCACAACCATTATCACTTACCTTTATAAAATTTTTTCCACCATTTGCTGTAATAATTTCAATGCGCGTTGCACCAGCATCAATAGCATTTTCAACAAGTTCTTTGACAACATTTGCCGGCCGTTCAATAACTTCACCAGCGGCGATTTGATTAATAATATTTTCGCTAAGATGGCGTATAATCATAATAAATTCTAAACAGGATTCTTAAGGGGTTTCATAGAAAATTATGATAACATCATTTGTGTAACATTCAAGAATGGGAAGGTATGAGAGGTATTATTTCTAAACACTATTTTTTTGAGAAAGTATTATACTCAATTTTTTCGTTATTCGAAGTATTAATAAATTATTTGGAAAAATAGAAAAAATAATTTTTATCATCCTAAAATAGCTTGCACCAATTTATCATCTAGGTCAAAAAAGAAACAGTGTAAAAATGGAAGGCAATATATATATGGCGCGTATAAGCGGTATTTTAGCAGATAGTGATATACAAGCATTGATTGATAATAACTTTCTGAAAGCTCAGAGTCCATTTGATAGATCTCAAATACAACCTGCAAGCCTTGATCTTCGTTTAGGGGAGAAAGCTTATCGTATACGTGCTTCCTTTATGCCGGGTCTTGATACAAAAGTTTTCGATAAGCTTGAACGGTTAAAGTTACATGAGTTTGATTTACGAGATGGAGCTGTTTTAGAAACGGGGTGTGTTTATATCGTTCCACTTTTAGAAAATTTGGCCTTACCAGAATTTTTATCTGCTATTGCTAATCCAAAAAGCTCTACGGGACGATTAGATATTTTTACACGAGTTATTACGGACAATGCTCAAGAATTTGATAAAGTTTGTGCGGGTTATCATGGTCCGCTTTATCTGGAAATTAGTCCACGAACATTTCCAATTTTGGTACGTACAGGCTCGCATTTATCACAGCTTCGATTTAGAAAAGGGCAAAGTTATTTAAATGAAATCGAGCTGCATGCTTTGCAAAGGCAAGAAACGTTGATATCAGATGATCTTCCTAATATTAGCGCTGGTGGTATTGGGCTTTCCATTAATTTAAAAGGAGACGAAAATGGGCTGATAGGTTATCGTGGTAAACATCATACAAGTGTTATTGATATTGATAAACGTGCTACTGCCCCCCTTTTAGATTTTTGGGAACCTCTTTTTGATCGTGGTCAAAGGGAGCTGGTTCTTGATCCTGATGAGTTTTACATTTTAGTTTCACGAGAGTTTGTTCATGTGCCTCCACTTTATGCTGCAGAAATGACACCTTTTGATCCCTTAGTGGGTGAGTTTAGGGTGCACTATGCAGGTTTTTTTGATCCAGGATTTGGACATAAGGAGGCAGGTGGTAAAGGTGCAAGAGCAGTTTTAGAAGTGCGGAGCCATGAAGTTCCCTTTATCTTAGAGCATGGTCAAATTATTGGCCGTTTGATCTATGAGCATATGCTTAATCAACCGTTAGCCCTTTATGGACATGATGTTGGATCACATTATCAAGCACAGGGTTTAAAGTTATCCAAGCATTTTAAATGAGCTGAAAACTACAAATTTTGATAAAATGTATGCAGAAAATGTATTTTAAGTAAGAAATTTATTCTTAAAAAAATCGGCACTATGCTCTCTATTTTCAGTTTTACAAGTTATGATTATCTTTGTATTTTAGAGGATATGAGAGGTATTTTGACTTCTTTTTAAAGAGTTTTTATTCATACGAGTTCTGTTTATGATGAGAAAAAGAATAGTTTCAATTGTTTCATCGTGAAAAGAGTTAAAATGAAAGATTTTTATTGCATTCAATTCTTATTCAATATGTCATGCGTACGTATTATGAGAATAAATCAATAATTTACTAAAATTCTATCTAATAATAGCTTATTTGTTTTTCAAAAAAAAACGTGCAAGGCTGAGTGTTGCTATTCACTAAATTTTAATAGCAATTTTTAATGAAGGGTGTTCTAACTTTAGTAAATCATTTATAGTCTCAAGATATAATATTGCCAGAAAATTATTCAACTAAATGTGAATAATTTCTATGATAATGAATATTAAAAGTTTTTTGTACTTTATGTGAATGAGGTATTGTATATTTTTATAAACTCTCATGGATAAGTAAAATATCTCATGTTTGAATATTACATATGAGAATATTTCTGGACATACGTGACAGCTTTGTTTCCAGTATTAATTAAAAGTTTTTTCCCTATTTTGGGGGAGGTTATGGGTTATACTTAATGACAAGAGACTCTATATTCTTATAAACGATAATGTAAGGACTCTTTGGGGGAAGAGATGACTTTAAATTGCAACTAACTTAAGTGGCGGAGCAATCGCTTTCGAATAGGTATTCATTTAAAATAGAATATAATAATTTCAATTGTTCATGAACAATGTGTGAATACATACGTTATGGATACTGCTTCATACTGTGAAGTTTTATATTTGGAAAAGAGAAATAAATACGTTGTTTTTATCAATAAGTTTTTTTAGAAAGTTACAATCTCTGTTACTTATATCTATTCAGTAAAGCGTTTTGGGAGGACATTGAATATGGAAGGTATCTGGTGGTTCTTCTTATGCGTTTTAGGGTGTTTTCCCTTTTCATTTAGGAACAATGGTGTCATCAATGATTATTTCTTCAACATTTGATTATCGGAAGGCGGCAAAGCGTCGTCTTCCTCCCTTTCTTTTTCACTATATTGATGGAGGGGCTTATGCTGAAGAAACACTGCGACGTAATTGTACAGATCTTCAAGCTCTTGCACTGCGTCAAAGGATTTTAAGGCAAGTTGGTACAGTTGATCTTTCAATCACGCTTTTTGAGCAGAGACTTAATTTACCGATTGTTCTTGCCCCTGTTGGGCTGACAGGCATGTATGCACGTCGTGGTGAAGTACAAGCAGCGCGTGCTGCAGCGGCAAAAGGGATTCCTTTTACTCTATCTTCTGTTTCAGTTTGTCCCATTGCAGAAGTGCAGGAAGTGGTTGGAGATGCATTTTGGTTTCAACTTTATGTTCTCAAAGATCGCGGCTTTATGCGTGATGCATTAGAGCGGGCTTGGGCGTCTGGTGTGCGCACGTTGGTTTTTACCGTTGATATGCCAGTTCCTGGTGCACGTTATCGTGATGCACATTCGGGGATGTCTGGTCCTTATGCTGGATTACGCCGTTTTTTACAAGCTTTTACACATCCACATTGGGCTTGGAATGTTGGTGTTATGGGTCGTCCCCATGATCTTGGAAATGTTTCCACTTATCTTAAAAAGAAAATTGCATTGGATGATTATGTTGGTTGGATTGGGGCAAATTTTGATCCATCAATTGGTTGGCATGATCTACAGTGGATTCGAGATTTCTGGAAGGGAAAAATGATTTTGAAAGGCATTCTTGATCCAGAAGATGCACGAGAAGCAGTACAATTTGGTGCTGATGGTATTGTTGTTTCCAATCATGGCGGGCGCCAACTCGATGGTGTCTTATCAACGGCGCGAGCATTACCAGCAATTGCCGAGGCTGTAAAGAATGATTTGGTTATTTTAGTGGATTCAGGTGTGCGTTCTGGACTTGATGTTGTACGCATGATCACACAAGGCGCGGATGCCGTTATGATTGGTCGTGCTTATGTTTATGCACTTGCAGCAGCAGGTGAGAAAGGTGTTTTTCACCTGCTTGATCTTTTTGCCAATGAAATGCGGGTCGCTATGACACTGACTGGTGCTCAGACACTCAAAGAGATTACACGTGAAAGTTTAGTGAATACAGATGTCTTTAAACAATGAAAATTATGTTTTATACTGCTTTTAGAAACAAAAAGTCTTTTTTATAGAAGAGCATCATTGTATATTTTACAGATCTGTTGACAGTTAACGTTAAAGAAAAAGGTCAAAATTCTTCTCCATAAAATGATAAAAATACCCAATAAAGAAAAAACTTCATAATCATGAATGTAGAAAAAGCAAAAATAACACTGCAGGCATCTTTTAATTCACTTTTTTAAAAGATTATTCTAAGGATAAAAAGGAATAAGTGCTGCGAGTAAAGGTATCACAACTGTTGACGTAGAAAAAATAGATATAAATAATGCTGTGAGCATTTTTCCTCTCCTATTTATAAAAATATAATACATTAACTATGTATTGTGTTAATACATAATATACATTTAGTATATAACTAATTTCATTTAAAAAGTCAATATGAATTATTGATAATATATAAATTTATAGTAATATGGAGATATATTATATAATATAATATTATTTATGTTAATTTTAATGAATAATTATATTATATAGGTATAATATTGTCTTTTATGGAATGCATTTTTAAATAATAAAAAATACAATATATTATCTTTTAAATAAAACGCATTCATTAGAAAGCAAGACAACGTAATCTAAGATTCTTATCATCCATTTTTTCTTGTTCTATCAATTACTTATGATAGTTTTGAACTTGCGAGCGTATTAGGAGACAGTTTAATACTTTTTGTATAGTATGACATTGCCAATACAGTTTTCGTTATATTTTCCAGACTTATTCTATAATTTGCCAAAATATTCCATTGGCTTCCATTACAGATTAGCTCATTCGGTATTGTTAATGATATAAATTGGTATGGAATGTTTTATTCCAGAAGCTATCTAGCAATTCTATTTCTAAGTTTTCATTGATATTATTCTCTTAACAAATAATCACAGTTCTCTATGAGATTTTCATGACTTTAGCACTGTATATTATCTAAAGGTCGAATTGTTATCACATCTGTAACTGTTGGTATAATTTCTATTTTTGAGCTATTTAGAAACATCAAGATAAATTTGAATAGTTTCTCTAGTAGCGAGTAAGAGAATATCTTTTCCTTTTTATGATAGAAGCTTTATAAATACCGATTTTTAAAGCATTCCTTAAATAAAGCACTCTTATGAAGATTTTTAACCAACGCGCTTTCTTAAACCCGTATAAATGGGTGCAAGATTACGGAAAGTAGAAAGAATTGCAATTAATCGAATTATTACTCGTAAGTAATTGGAAAGATACTATTGATTTTATTGTTGAATGAAAAATTTTTTCTCTTTTAAATAGAGGGGGTATCTAACCAAAAGAGGTAGTTTTCGAGCAGTCTGTTTGATGCAATACAATTTAATATTGCAGCCATTTTATTATTGCTTGAAGCCGTGAGAAGATGGCTATATAGATGAGAGAATATAAAAAATGATTGAATATATTTTACGATAAAAAATTATAATTCTGTGAATCTCGTAGTCTCACGCCAGCTACTGATATTGATGATGAAAAATTTGACAAAATAATCATCAAAATTATTGAAGACATTTTTCATCGTGCGTACACAAAGCCTTTTGTCGATGTGGGTATATTTTTTTAGGCAGAAATTCATTCTATTCGTTAAAATCAGTAAGAATTTCTCAAGTGATGTCGTAAATTTTTGGGAAAATGTTACAATGCCACGATCATCCTTTTATGAAAACGGTTAGCGTTTCAGATGAGCAGCAGTGATGTGTTTCAACCTTAATAAGGCAAGATCTAGAACCCCTCATGGATTTAGAATGGGTCGCCAAGGCTTTGTATTTATAGCAATTATTAGCGGGAAGGTAAACAATCGTACGATGAGAGTTAAAATCTGTTGTAGTACGCGGTTAATTCTTTTAAATTTTACGGGGTGCCAAAACTTGTTGACTAATCTTTAACAGGCGGTTTGCATTGAACATTTAAGCGAGGCTGACTTATTGTGTGTTATGAATGTTCAAACACTTTATTTTATTCTAACTCACCTTATTGTGGTACTATTATTACGGAAATGATTTGTGTAAGCGAGAAAATTATCAGATATGGCATGAGTTTTGCATAAATAAAAGGAAGATGCCTGTTGTCTTTAAACAATATGTTAGAAGTTTGAAAAACTTTCAATTACTTTATAAAAAGATTATATCATCTGATACAGATCGCTCTTCAAATAATGCAATTGTTGTTAAGGAATGAAGCATCACCAAATTTGATTTCTAAAACAAAAAACAATATGTATTAAAGGTTTTTTTATTTTGAAGACTTGTTGAGAATTTTTTCATAATCTTTTGAAAAAAGTGAACTGATACAAGATGTTTTATCAAAATACAGAAAATTTTCTAACAGCTTACAAATAAATCTAAAAAATATATATTAAATATAAAAAAATGTTGCAACATGTTAGCAGAAAGAGCTTTAGAAACGAGAAGCAAAGTGTATAAAGATGCGCAAGGACGCATTGCTACATATCTTTTTATAATTTAATAAAAATAAGGATTAAAGAAAAAATTCTATATCAAAAACTAAAAGGAGGTCTGAAGGGCGGATCAAAAAAGATGAACATGCAATGCGTGAAAAGGTAGATGAGACCGTAAATTAGATAAGGATGATTCATAGACTCATCAGCAGCATTCGTAAAATTATCTCCTCAAGGTAAACAATGTGATGAAGCAGGGAGAGTGAATGTTCGAAAAAATATACGTGCTCTTGGTTATTTCATTACACCACAATAAGCGCCGTAAAATGGAGCGTGGTCCTATTACAAGACTTTCTTTAAAAGGAATTATCAGCACGTGAAAGAGTTATAGTGATCTTCTCAAAGAAGGTAATGGTCCTATTGTCTTTCGAGAACAAACTATCTTAAACCAGCAAAGCAATATTTTCAAGAAATTGACCAAGTGGCTTTTGAAAGTAAAAAAAAATGAAGGAGAAAATGGACGTTGGTTTTCTCCATTGGAGTTGCATGTTATTTCACGGATAGGGAGCTTACCTATAGAAAAATTAATAGCCAATATCATCAGCAATGTTTTCGCATCCCTTTAGCATAAAAAAGTAGATATAATGTGAAAAGATTTAGTTTATCTTCACGGGTATGACGGTAAAAAACCGAAATAACGTTATTTACAAATCACATAAAACCAACATCTTTGTACAGTTTTGTGGATTAGTTTTCTTAAAGTATGGACAGATCTATAGACATTGTTTTTCCTGAAGACAACTTTTCATATCATTAGATCTTTGAGCGGCAATAACAGAGCAATCCATAGCATGTTTTTTCTCTTATTTTGATAAGATAACAGAGATCCCCTTAGAATATATTGGATACACTCAATCATTTTACGTGAATATAATCAGTTGAATTCTTTCCTCTCAAACCACCCCCCCTTATCACTCCTATTAAATTCAGTCACTCCAACTAAATTAAGAGACTATCAAAGTATTTTAACCCTTTAAGTGCACTTCTGTTTTAATTTGAATGTACGTACTTCTTTCAAATTTTTTCATTGATTAATGTTTCAGAGGAATTATATTTTCATCATTTTTCTTTTCGTGTATGCCTCCACCCACATAGACGCTCACCTTGTTCGTTATGTTTTAGAATATCTCTTGCCAAATTAGGGCTAATGACATTGATATCTTGTCGATTCAAATAAATTGGCAGCCATCCAATACAAGAGGTTCGTTCATTCGTCGCGCAACCAGTTAGAAAGCTTATTGCGCACATCAGCATCACTTTTCTTGTTAATTTCATTTTCTACCTCAAGCCGTGTTTTCGCTATATTAAAAGCTTCCTTTGTTTGTTTTTGCTTCTCAACTTTTTTCCCAAGGAAAAAGGCTTTCACTAAAGCTATAAGAAAAGCTGCTATGATTGCTGACGTCATCGTCAGATATTTTTTTATCCATAAGATCATAGGCGGTGTTCCTGAAAACGTTTAGCAATATATACCATAGCTGTACAAGCAGCTAAAACCATAATGCCTGCTAAGGCCCATTGGACAGGACCATTTCCGACAAAAAGCCCCCCAAGCCCTGAAAAAGAGCCTATGACTGGGGCAAGAGCTTCTATTTTGCAAATGCCTGTCACACCTTCTGACTCGACTACATGATAATTAGGGGCAACATGAGCTCCTTTCGCCCATAACCCTGCTTCAGCTGCTCGGCGATTGACAAGACCGCGGATACGTTTTCCTTTTACTCTTGTCCATTTTTGCAATTCAGTTGGTACGGCTTCATATTCACCTTTATTGAGTTTTTTTAAAAGCGTAGAATTGCAAAAAGCTTTTATTCCTACATTATAGCAAAATGACACTAATGCCGCGAATTGCTCATCATTTAAAGGAAGGGTAACGGATTTTTCAACAACGGCTTCACACTCTTTCAAGTCCTGGCAAAGAATTTTTTCAGCTTCTTTTTCCGTGATTTGCATGTCTTTATGGACAGTTGGAGCGCCAGCTGCACTTGTATGCCCATAACCAATTGTCCATATCCCACCGGAATCCTCATAGGACTTTAAACGCAAGCCCTCCCATTGCTTAATCAGTGTAAGCCCTTCTGTTGATATTTTTCGCATTATTTTTTTTACCCTATAAAAAAACCTACACAAAGCAGGATATGAATTCAAAACCTTCATCTACTCAATTTTTAAGAACGAAACGATGAAAAAGACTCATTGAACTAAAGCGACCATAGCATGATATATTAAAGGCCATATCGTTTTTAATTATAACAAAGATCACTTTAACCACTATTCATTTTGTAGTAATTAATTTTTTCTTGATCCTAAATAAAATAAACTTTCGATAAACTAATTTATAATCAGCTATTCCACTTATAAATATAATTGATCCAGAATCATTTAGAGAAAAGTCACTTGAAAAATTTCAATACCTCTAGCGAAGAAAAGCTCTTTTCAATAAAAATATAATAATTAACGAAATAATAGACATTATATTTCTAAATAATCCTAAAATCCATAACACACGTAACATAAATTTCTATAAAACAAAAAAATACATTATAATAAACATTCTACATCTGCTAATTACCTTAGAATCGACATATCAAACACATAATGTATTATACATATTTAACCAAAAAAGCTATAGTTAATTTAATTAGTATTTATTTTTTTTCTCTCATTGCTTCATTTCTTTAAAAACATACCTTCATGAATGATTTGAAATAAACTGTTACATCAATTTATTATAAATTTACATAAAAACATAATGGATATTTATCCATTTCTTATCGTCTGTTTCCAACAGAAACAATATATTAGAGGAGCATATGCAATGATATTTGATGGTTTTTAAAAGAATATTATACCGTAATAGATTTGGACAGTAATCTTGGTTATATATTTTTTATACGAATAACACTTTCGTCTTTTTCATATAAAGTGTTTTTGGGGCATTTGGGGCAAGAGTATTATCTTTGTCTGGAGTTTTATTGGTCACATTTCCAAGCAACATCTTAAACAAATCAATCAAGCTTTTGAATTTTTTAGGGGCAATAACACAAGGGATATAAAAGATTTTGATAAAAGCTTCTTGAAGTTAGAGAGGAAATTTTTCCCTCCCTACTTTTTCATCCATTTATGTAAAAAATGAGATGCTCTTTGATAATGGCCATAGATATTTAATAATCCGTGAATGTATAGCTTTTTGCACCCAAAACCACGCTCGTAATTGGGGGCCTCAAGGTGTATTTCCAAAGCCATACAAACTAGAAAGAGCCGTTAAGGTGTAGAAAAAAGAGTCGCAACATTTACCCTAGAGAGAAATACGGAGTAAATAACAACAAATTAGATAAAATTTTATAAATTTCAAAGGATGGACTAATAAGATGGTCTAAAAACAGAGAATTAAACAAAAAATTTATATATTTCAATATGTTAAAGACAAAAAGTGGTGCCGCATGCCGGATTCGAACCAGCGACCCCATCATTACGAATGATGTGCTCTACCAACTGAGCTAATGCGGCATAGATTTTTAAGTCAATGAAACAAAAACCAATTCGAGGGTAATAGCTAAAAGTATGTATAAAAGCAAGTATGCATTTTTTAGACATATAGAACAGTTTTTATAAGATTCCTCATTAATTTCAAGAAGTTTCAATCTTATAAGGAGTGCTGATATTGGAAAATTTTTTTTATATGTGATTTCTAATACTAAAACTAAGGAAGTGTTTTAGAGTGTAAAACAGCGACATAGAAAGGTATAGAGCCTTTAGTGGATTTCAATTTTTTCTATACAGAGTTTTCTTATCGGCGCGGATTAAATTTATTCGCTAATTTCTTTGAATTGATGCAAATGGAGTGATGTTATCATTATCTATAAAAATCATAAGTAATAGTATATATTTATATAAAGCATTGTAATCTGTTCTTATGATCAAGTAACGTTCAGTTGTTTTGATAGGGTAAGGTACTCTAAACTATATTAATTGTGTATAGTACCAGTGAGTTCTGGAAATCTTTTTCAAAATTTGTTCTTCATTTTACGTATATGATATTTTTTTGAAAAGGCTTTGGTTTTTCGTAAGTTAAGATACAAAATACTATTGCTAAAGCACCAAAGATAGACCATGCTGGTAAATAAGTGAGAGTAATGCAAATTGAGGACAGAAAATCAGGCATTATTTTACATAGAGATTGATTAAGATTA
This sequence comes from Bartonella queenslandensis, assembly GCF_018155095.1. Lineage (GTDB taxonomy): Bacteria > Pseudomonadota > Alphaproteobacteria > Rhizobiales > Rhizobiaceae > Bartonella > Bartonella queenslandensis_B. The sequence continues at coordinate 197,149 of NZ_NAAI01000001.1, forward strand.
TAGATATCTGTTTGCAGAAGGTTTGCTAAAATTTTATTAAGGGGGGTTGTTGTCCAATGTGATGTGATTACAGAGTGTGCGTTGTCAATGACCAATGCTATAATTGCTAGTGTAACGAAAATGAAGGTCATTAATTTAAATAAAAGGTGGAGCATATTTTTTTCTTAAATTTTAACAGGACATACGTATAATGCATAGAAAAATAAGGAGTTGCATTATTACAAGAAAATAAATTTACGTTTGTGTTGTGCTTTTTGAAAAAGGTGCATAATTTTTTCGATAAAAGTTGAGGTTAGCTTCAACAAAAGTAACGAGGCATGATGTTTAACAAAAAGAACAATGAATTAAAACGTAATCTTCAAAATCGTCATATTCAAATGATTGCTTTAGGAGGCGTTATTGGAACGGGTCTTTTTTATGGTTCAACAGAATCTATAAAATTGGCGGGTCCTTCGACTATTCTCGCTTATCTTTTTGGGGGCCTTATTATTTATTTCATCATGCGAATGCTTGGTGAAATGTCAGTAGAAGAACCTACATCGGGTGCTTTTAGTTTTTTTGCTTATAAATATTGGGGAAGTTTAGCAGGTTTTATAACAGGTTGGAATTATTGGTTTCTTTATATTCTGGTCAGTATGACCGAACTTACAGTGATTGGATTTTATTTAGATCATTGGATTTTGATTGATCATTGGAAGTCATCTTTTGTTGTTCTTGTGTGTGTGACATTGATCAATTTGTTGAATGTTCGTTTTTACGGTGAATTTGAATTTGGTTTGGCTTTGATTAAAGTTGCAGCCGTTGTTGGTATGATTATTTTTGGAATTTTTCTTATTGTCACTAGAATAGGTGGATATCAAGTAGGCATTCATCGTCTTTGGGAATATGGTGGTTTTTTCCCTTATGGGATAGAGGGAGTTATTTTAGCTACATGTGTGGTGATGTTTTCTTTTGGGGGAACAGAGCTGATTGGTGTTGCTGCTGGAGAAGTATCAAATCCAACAAAAACAATTCCCACAGCTATTCGTAAGGTTATGTGGAGAATTGTAATTTTTTATGTTGGTTCTATTAGTGTTATTATGATGCTCAATCCGTGGAATATAATTGAGAAAAACGGGAGTCCTTTTGTAACAATTTTTGAGACGATAGGAATTCCAGCTGCGGGTCATATTTTGAATTTTGTGGTTATTATGGCAGCTATTTCAGTTTATAATAGTGGTATTTATTCTAATGGCCGTATGCTTTACGGTTTAGCTATACAAAAAAATGCACCCCATATTTTTAGTAAACTTAATTCTGCACGCGTTCCTTATGTTGCTATCCTATTTTCATCAATCTGTACTGCGATTATTATCATCGTTAATGCTCTTATTCCCAATAATAGTTTTATGCGGATCATGGCTCTTGCTACAGCAGCAGCGGTTATTACTTGGGGCATGATTGTTATTGTTCATTTGAAGTTTCGAAAGGCTCATAGGGACAAAAAAGAGCCGTTTATTTATGCTTTTGGTTTATATCCTTACGCTAACTATTTTTGCTTATGCTTTCTTGTTTTATTATTTTGTATAATGTTTATAAGTGGTTTTGGACAAAATGGATTCATAGCTCAACTGTTTGAGATGATAGGAATAAAGGCATCTTTTCTTAGGTCATATATTCCAGTGCAGATGCCTGATATGAGTTTGGCAGTCATTATTATTCCTCTATGGTGCTTGTTTTTACTTTTAGGTTATAAACTGAAACGATAGCGAAAGAAAAGCTAATCAAAGTGACTGATTGGAATAAATCTTGGGGCTTATAAAATTTGATAATGTGGCACAAGTCTTTGGTGAGTTGTGTGTTTTAAAGAATATTACTGTACAACTTACCGAAAGACGGATTGCTGTTATTGGTGCAAATGGTTCTGGAAAAAGTACATTTGTTCGTCTTATCAATGGGCTCCAATTACCATCTCACGGTTTTGTAAGCGTTGATGGACTCGATACCAAACGCGATGCGAAAGCGGTAAAGCGTAAAGTTGGATTTGTTTTTCAAAACCCTGATAATCAGATTGTTTTACCATTAGTTGAAGAAGATTTATCCTTTGGCCTTAAAAATTTGAAGCTTAGTAAAGATGAAATTAAGGAACGTGTAGATGAAATTTTACAGCGCTATGAACTTCAAGATTTCAGAAATCACGCTGTTCATTTATTAAGTGGTGGGCAAAAACAACTCGTTGCTATTTCCAGCGTAGTTGCCATGAAACCAGATTACATTATTTTTGATGAGCCGACGACATTACTTGATTTGCGAAATAAACATCGCGTTACGCAAGTGATAGAAGAATTACCACAAACGGCAATAGTTGTATCGCATGATTTGGAGTTTTTGAAAAAGTTTGATAGAGTACTGGTTTTTGATAAGGGGGAGATAGCAATAGATGATGTACCTTTTGTTGCTATCAAGGAGTATATAAGAAGAATGTCATGATCGGTTTATATATTTCAAGGGATACATTTATTCATAGGTTAAGTCCTAGCGTTAAGTTATTATTTCTTACAGTATGTGGAACTTTTATAATAATGGTTTCATCCATACCACTTCTTGGACTCTTTTTATTGTTTGTTATCTTATTCTATAGAGTTGCTAAGGTTCCTTTTAGTACTGTGATAAAGCAATTTAAATCGATGGGATTGCTTTTAATTCTTCTATTTTTATTTCAAACTATTTTTGGCGGCTGGCTTACAGGAGTTGAGGTTATATTACGTCTTGTTGTCCTTTTTTCTTTATCATCACTCATTTCATTCACAACAAAAGTTTCAGATATGGTGGATGCAATTGAAGTAGGGCTTCGGCCTTTTCGTTGTTTTGGTATAAATCCATCAAAAGTGAGTATTGTTATCTCTATGGCAATCAGGTTTATTCCTCTTTTAAGTGAAAAGTTTCATGAGGTCCATGAAGCACAGCAAGCACGGGGACTTAATACTAACATTGTTGCTCTTGCAATACCTTTAATTATACGGACCATAAGGATGGCTTCAGAAGTGGCTGAAGCATTGGAAGCGCGTTCTTATGATGCTGATACTATTGATACAGCATCTCATAATAATCCAAGTTTTTTGTAGTAAAGGAAGAATCAAATGAATACTAAAGATTTAGTCTACATAGCTTTATTTGCTGCTATTTATGCTGTTTTAAGTCTTTTCCCTCCTGTTTATCTTCCTTTTCTTCTAGGAGTCCCTATTACAGCTCAGTCGATAGGACCGATGTTAGCAGGGTCTATACTTGGGGCAAAAAGGGGGGCTCTCGCATCGCTCCTTTTTCTTATACTTGTTGCGATTGGATTGCCTCTATTGCCAGGAGGTCGTGGTGGGATAAGTGTCTTTTCAGGGATTGCTAGTGGTTATTTGATAGGTTTTCCATTTTCCGCATTTTTTATTGGTTTAATGGTAGAGTTGTTTTGGCAGCGGTTAAATTTTATACTCTTATTCTTGATAAATACTGTGGGCGGTATAGGAATTGTCTATGCTTTTGGTATTCCATGGACAGCATATATGACTAAAGTTTCTTTACTGAAAGTTTTAATCGCTTCCTCAGGTTTTTTGATAGGTGATTGTTTAAAAGTATTGATTGCATCCTTTGTTGCACTTGCAATTAAAAGATCTGTTCCGCTCATTTATTCAAAGAAAAAATAGGTTTTATTTTGAATGTATTATTATAATGCCATACAGTTAATAAAAAATAATAAGCTAAAATAAATGTATCATTTTGTCATGTTGCTATTATGTGATGTTTATAGATCATCGCAAGTCTATTAAGTTTAAATATATAGTCATTTATGATATAATTAAACATTGTAGAATCTAAAATGATTCATATAAGTAATATTATTATAATATTTTTCTTGATATCTAAGGCATTGGAAGTATGCTTTTAGAAAGCTGATATTTTTGATTAATTATACGATAATAACTAAAGCTTTACCATAATGAAGGGGATAGTCCAGTGAATACAAAAGATTTAGTCTATATAGCTTTGTTTGCTGCTATTTATGCTGTTTTAAGTCTTTTCCCTCCTGTTTATCTTCCTTTTCTTCTAGGAGTCCCTATTACAGCTCAGTCGATGGGACCGATGTTAGCAGGGTCTATACTTGGGGCAAAAAGGGGGGCTCTCGCATCGCTCCTTTTTCTTATACTTGTTGCGATTGGATTGCCTCTATTGCCAGGAGGTCGTGGTGGAATGAGTGTTTTTTCAGGAGTTACGAGTGGTTATCTCATCAGTTTTCCTTTTGCTGCATTTTTCATTGGCTTATTGGTTGAGTTATTTTGGCAGCGCTTAAATTTTATACTCTTATTCTTGATAAATACTGTGGGTGGTATAGGCGTTGTCTATGCTTTTGGTATTCCATGGACAGCGTATATGATACAAGTGCCTTTGCTAACAGTTTTAATAAGTTCATTAGGTTTTTTAATTGGTGGTTTTTTGAAGGTGCTGATTGCATCTTTTGTAGCACTTACCATTAAAAAAACTGTTCCTCTCATTCATTTCGAGAAAGGGTAGTTCTGATTCTTGAATGAAGTTTTGTATTACAGTACATGAGAAAAGTAGAACACAAATAGTAATAATACAAAATATTTTTGTCTTGTTTTTGTGTTTTAATGAAATATAATATATAGAAAATAAATAATTTATTATAAATTCTAAATTTAAATTATACAGTATATCTTATAAAATAATATATTGGTATTTAAAAAGCTCATTATTTCACGTATTAAATAATATTATTTTTCAATTTTTCATATATTTTAATGGTTTATTAAAATAAATTTACAAAGAAATATGTTTTTATTAAAATATAATATAGACACAAAAATATATCTATGTTAATTTCATTATGAATATTTATTAAGTGAGGGAAATTATAAAAATGATTTTAAAGTATCTATTTACTCTATGTGCTATATTATTAATTTTTTTATCTACAGTGAAAGCATCTGAACGTACATCTTTTCAAGAAGAATCATATTTTACTATTACTCATACTATTTCTTCATCAGATCTACTTCTTAGTAAACAGAGCAATTTTTTATTAAATAAAATTATTTTACCATCTCATCCTGGTAAGCATAATTTATTTTGGGAAAATATGATATCTTTTTTTCAAAAAGCAAAACACGTATATACTAATTTGGGAATGTATTTATATTATTCAATATTTTCTATATTTAAATGGTAGATTATTTGTTTTTTTTAGGAATAATTTTATTATCATTATTATAAATAATAATATATCTATATTTAATAAACAAATTATGTATATTAATATTCTAAAAATTTTATCTACTATAGAAATAGTTTATAGTATGTAAGCATTAAAGATGGACTTAAGTAAGTTTTTATAGTAATATTAAAAAAATAATAATATTTTATAAAATGATGAGAATGATTAGGTTATTTGCAATAATTATTTTTGAACTTTGCGCTAATTGATTTTTAAGTTTTTACTTCGTTGAAAGAGTGGTATAAGTATTTTAATCTTTTTAAGATGGATGAGTGTCAATTTCATAAAATTTTTAGAGCAAATGATGTGGGGTAGATGCGAAGCAACCAATCGATTGATCATTTCCTTTTAATTTGGTTTTCTGACTTTCAAAAGCCCCCACATCAATATCTTTTTAATAATGGAAATTATGCTTTTATGTTTCACGTTCTTTAATAGAGTGATGTCTCTTATTTACAAAGAGAACAATTCAAACGCGATATACTTGTTGCTTCAATTTATGAGTTTGCTTTAAAAAGGCATCTTTTAGAGTACATCACACCAATTTTGTGATGATGCTTGTGATGATGCTTATGAATAGTGTAATGCTAAAGCCTCTGCGAATAATATATACTAGGATATCAGCATCTTTACAGTTAAGAAGGAGCAAGTCGATACCCTCGTACACTTTTGTCAGTTACCAATGTTTTGTTATAGCTCTTGGCTCTGAGATGGTTCATAAAATGTTTCCTATCCACTTACTAGCCACCCTTGTGATGTGTAAGCAAGTGATTTTAAATGAAAGATCTACGATATTCAGGTTTCTCATTCAACATATAAAACAACAAATTATGATGACATAATCAACACATTGTATATTTACAACGACTTAATATAAATTAAAAAAACTTTTATAAAAACACGAGCTTCCTTTGATACTTTCAATAATTTTGTAGTAGGTGTTTCATATTTCTTAGAAAGAGTAATTATTATCGAGGATAACTTTGATACAGATAATACCATGAATATGACGCACACTATCAAAAAATTCCAAGACCAAATTAACGTTGAAGTATAATAATCGTAGAAAGATTTTTTAAGGATTCATCTTGTTAGAAATGAAAAAGTTTAGAGTGCACAAATCAACAAAACACCTCAAAAATAAATCCTGATTCACAATAATTAAAAGGCATATTGCAAAATCCTATTCTCTTACTTTTATTTGGGGCCCCACACTTAAAAAAAACAGTCAAAATATGAGTTATTAGAAACAAAAAAGTGGTGCCCAGACGCGGATTCGAACCACGGACACGCGGATTTTCAGTCCGCTGCTCTACCTACTGAGCTATCTGGGCATGCCTCATAAAAAATATAGAGCGTGTGCGGTTATAACATTAAAATTTTCTCTGTCCAGTCATCAAAAGAAAAATAATTGATTTTTTAATCAGTTTTTCTCCCTATTCCGGAGAGGTATCAATGAATCTTTATCATAAAATAAACTTGATAGGTATATTATGATACGTTAATGTATCGTTATCAGAATGCTATCTTATCGTGGTGATGATACGAAAAAAATTAAAAGAATCAATAGAGAGGCATGATTTAGAAAGATTGTTTTACAAAGTTTCCGTGATTTTAAAGCCTACAAAATAATAGAAAACATTTTTGATTTTTTTCTAAAAAGACTTTTGATTAGTCTTTATAACAATTTGTTTTTCTTTATAAAGGAAGAAAAACATCTAAAAGGGGAGAAATAATGATAATGTTACAAAAACCAAGCAGTCGTCCCAAGAATACGAATTTTTCTTCAGGTCCTTGTAGCAAACGGCCAGGTTGGACTTTTGATGTTCTTAAAAATGCATTAGTTGGACGTTCGCATAGATCGAGAGAAGCAGAGTTAAAGCTTGCTGAAGTTGTTAATTTAACCCGTGAAATTCTTGAGGTTCCTTCTGATCATCGTATAGGAATTGTGCCAGGATCAGATACCGGTGCTGTTGAAGCTTCTTTATGGTCTTTATTAGGTGAGCGTGGCGTTGATATGGCGGCGTGGGAAAGTTTTGGATTTGGGTGGAATAAAGATGTTGTTGAACAATTAAAACTTTCTGATGTGCGCCGTTTTGAAGCCCCATATGGTGAAATACCAGATTTAACCCAACTTAATTTTGATCGTGATGTTGTTTTTACATGGAATGGGACAACTTCCGGTGTGCGTATTCCTAATGCGGATTTCATTCCGGATGAGCGGTCAGGATTGACTATTTGTGATGCAACATCAGCAGCTTTTGCACAATATCTTGATTTTTCAAAATTGGATGTTGTTACTTTTTCGTGGCAAAAAGTTTTGGGAGGTGAAGCAGCACATGGCATGGTGATTTTAAGTCCTCGTGCTGTTGAGAGGCTTGAGAATCATGTTCCAGCTTGGCCTATGCCTCAGCTTTTCTGTATGACAAAAAATGGAAAATTGAATGAAGATATTTTTAAAGGAAAGATCATCAATACGCCTTCTATGCTTTGTGTTGAGGATTTTCTTGATGGGTTGAAGTGGGCAAAGTCTCTCGGAGGTGCAGCGGCATTAAGAGCACGGGTTGAGAAGAACTCTTCTGTACTCGATGCTTTTGTTCGTAAAACACCATGGTTAGAATATTTGGCAAAAGATCCTGAGGTACGTTCTAACACATCTATTTGTTTAGATATTGTGGATCCAGTGATTACTGCTTTAGATATTGAAAAGCGAATATCTTTTATAAAAGCGGTTGTAAGGCGTCTTGATGAGGAAGGTGTTGCTTATGATATCGGTTCGTATCGCGATGCTCCTCCTGGGCTTCGAATTTGGGCGGGTATAACGATTGAGGCTTCCGATCTTGAAATTTTAACACAATGGCTTGAATGGGCGTTCCAAGTTGAAAAAGCAGAGCTTTAAATAATGACTGGTGATTTTTACACCGTGTTTTTAAACAGAAAAAATGATACGAGAGATTATGATGATCTTTCGTATTCTTGTATTAGACAAACAATTTTTAAATGATTGATATGCAACTTCTAAATAATTGATATAAATTATAAAAGATTAAGAAGGGAAGTGAATACTTTGCAAGGTTTTGGGTAAAGCACAAATTAAAATCTCTAATTTTTTTACTTTTTGTAGCAAAAATGACAGATTTAGAATATTTTGGTGTTTGCTTATCTTTATTATCATAGATTTGAAAATTTAATTACTTGAAGATTGAGAAAAACCTGAAATGAGGAGTCGCACTTGCTCTAAGGTTTCGTTATGAAGAAGTATTTGTTTTTGAATGCTGGTTTTTGACCAAACACGACGGAGAAAGTTATGGCCAATGTAGTTGTTGTCGGTACACAATGGGGTGATGAAGGCAAAGGTAAAATTGTAGATTGGTTGTCTGAGCGGGCAGATATCGTTGTGAGATATCAGGGCGGACACAATGCTGGCCACACATTGGTTATTGATGGAGTGAGTTATAAATTATCACTTTTACCGTCTGGTTTAGTTCGTGGGAAGTTATCAATCATTGGTAACGGTGTCGTTGTTGATCCTCATCATTTTGTTGCAGAATTAAAAAAGTTATGTGATCAGGGTGTAAAAATTACACCAGAAATTTTACGGATTGCTGAAAATGCTCCTTTAATTCTTTCTTTGCATCGTGATCTTGATGCGATTCGAGAAAGCGGTTTATCAGGTTTAAAGATTGGGACAACAAAGCGTGGTATTGGGCCGGCTTATGAAGATAAGGTGGGACGTCGAGCTATCCGAGTGATGGATTTAGCAGAAAAAGATACGCTTATGGCTAAAATTGAGCGGCTTTTGAGGCATCATAATGCTTTGCGTCGTGGGATGGGGGTTGCAGAGATTGATTCTCAAGCGCTTTATGATGAATTGATGCAAGTTGCAGATAAAATTCTGCCCTTTATGGATAGTACATGGCGTCTTTTAGATGAAGGTTATCGAGAGGGAAAGCACATTCTTTTTGAAGGGGCGCAAGGTGCTTTACTCGATAATGATTTTGGAACTTATCCTTATGTAACATCATCGAATACAGTTGCTGGGCAGGCATGTACAGGATCTGGGATGGGGCCTAGGGCCATTCATTATGTTTTGGGTATTGCAAAAGCTTATACCACACGTGTTGGAGAAGGGCCGTTTCCGACAGAGCAGATAAATGATATTGGTGAATTTCTTGGGACACGTGGACATGAATTTGGTGTTGTAACGGGTCGAAAGCGTCGATGTGGTTGGTTTGATGCCGTTTTAGTCCGTCAGATGGTAGCAATTTGTGGTGTTCAAGGTATAGCATTGACAAAACTTGATGTTCTAGATGGTATGGATGAAATAAAAATTTGTATTGGTTATGAGCTTGATGGCAGAAAAATTGACTATTTACCTTCTTCCATGGGAGCTCAAGCCCGTGTAAAGCCTATTTATGAAACATTAGAAGGTTGGAAGGAAAAAACGGCCCATACATTGAGATGGGAAGATTTACCAGTGCAGGCTGTTAAATATATACGCTATATCGAAGAATTGATTAATACAAAAGTGGCTTTATTATCTACAAGTCCGGAACGTGAAGATACTATTCTTATTGCTGATCCCTTTGCAAATTGATTATTGTTTTTTAGGTTTCTATATAGATTCTTTTTCCATTTCTATATCTTTTAACGAAGAGCATTTTTAAGAGCGTGTGAGAGAAAGGTGTAAAATAACATTGTTTATTTTTCATATTCATTTTACATTATTACGATAGTTGCACCAATATAAATGACAATTAATTTATGAGGCTAAAAGGTTTTTTGGCTGTAGGGTTGAGATTTCTTTTCTCAGTTTAAGAGAGATTATAGAGGAAATGGTAGATTTCGTTGGAATCTTAAAAAAGGCAATTAATGCGCAAAATAATGTTACACCACAAGTGCGCAAGCGGATTTATAAACGGGCTATCGAAACATTAGAACATCAATTTTTAACAGCGAAAATACCGCAAGCAATAGCAGATGAGCAAAGAAAAATTCTTAAAAATTCTATTACAACTGTTGAAGAAGAATATTTAGCAGTTGAAAAGAAGTTGCTCTCTTCAGTTATTGGATGGAATCCCACAAATATAAATGAAGATAAAAAATATACAAAAGACAATATATTACCAAAGAATAATGAATTTTCAGTGGTAAACAAAAAAAGCAAGCAGGATTTTGTGATATGTTCAAAGGATAACAAGGGGGGTGATGATCCTTGTGTATTAGATATGCCAGAGGCAGAACCTGTTAATATGGAAGCTTATTTTCCTTCTGAGCATGTTAATCGCTGTACGTTAAAGGTTTCTTCTTCACAAGAAGATAATCCGCATATTGTTTCACATATTTTTTCTCAAGCTTTACGTCGTGCTAATAAATCATTGGTGCAAAGACGTATTATGATAAGCGCTGTTTCTGTTGTGAGTTTTGTTGTTTTAACTGTTGGTATTTTATTTATTGGTGGGCGTGTATTTGTATCAAATGATCATCAGTTGTTAGGAGAAAATCTTCAAGTTTCTCATGGGTTACCAAAGGCACTTTCGGTTAAAAGAAAGTTAACACAGCGTTTATTAGAGGATGGAAGTGAAGTTGATGTTGGTTTAAAACAAGCAGCAGATTCTTCTGATGAAGAAGGAATATCAACAGTTGTTGCCAGTAATTTACAATCGCTTGAAAAATCAGGTGAAGCTGTTTTTTATCAAGCACGTACAAGTGATGATGCAGAAAAGGTAGCAACGGGAAGTGCTCGTTGGACGCTTATAAGGGAATCTCATGTAAAGGGAGCTCCGGAAGAAATGGCTATACAAGGTGATATAAAAATTCCCGATGAAGGATTATCATTACGGTTAATTTTACGTCGTAATACCGATCGGTCATTTCCCGCTGCATATATTATGGATCTTATTTTTATTCTTTCTGATAAGTTCTCAGGTAAATCTATAAGCAATGTTCAAGCATTAACCTTTAAAGCAAGTGAACAATCCATTGGGCAGGCTTTAACAAGGACTATCGCAGCAAAAATTAAAGATGATTTTTTTCTTGTTGCATTAAGTGGTAATCATCCATTTCTTGACCGAAATTTACAATTGATGCGAAAATTAGACTGGATACGTTTGGTGTTAACGGATAAAAATGGACGTATCAATGAATTAACTTTTGCAAAAGGACCAACAGGTGAGTCTATCTTTAATGAAGTTATTGGACAATGGCTTGCGCAACAAGATAAGTTAACAGTTCTTGGTCAAAAAAATAAAACATAGATGAAAATAAGATAAAAGATTATTTCTTCCCATCCGTTTTTATCGGTTATACTTGGATGTGTTCAATAAAGCTTACACGCCAATAACTCAAAGAATGTGCGAGATTCATTTACCAGTATAAAGCCAATAAATGCTTTTCTTACTTTCAATTGAAGAATGTGCAAGCAATTGGCTTTATACCTAATTCTAGAGTCTTATATTTGACTTTGAGATAAAGCAGAATCTCTGATAGAGTTTTGTACTTTTTCAAATGCACGCATTTCAATTTGTCTTACTCGTTCTCGACTAATATTAAATTCACCAGAGAGTTCTTCTAGAGTTAAAGGTATATCGTTTAAACGACGCGCTTTGAATATACGCCTTTCGCGGTCACTGAGATTGTCCATAGCATTGACAAGCATGGAACGACGATTTTCCAATTCACTTTTTTCCATTAAAACTTGTTCTTGATTGTTAGATTCATCCACCAACCAATCTTGCAATTCGCTGCTTTCTCCTTCTTTCGTGCGAAGGGACGCATTAAGTGAAGTATCACCCCCAAGTCGGCGATTCATCGATACAACTTCATCTTCTGTGACATTCAATTGGGTCGCAATTTCTTTTACTTGTTCTGCATTGAGATCACCGCTATCAAGTGCTTGAAGCTTATTTTTTAACTTACGAAGGTTGAAAAATAAACGCTTTTGATTAGCTGTTGTCCCCATTTTCACCAAACTCCAAGATCGCAAGACATACTCTTGGATTGATGCTTTAATCCACCATATTGCATAGGTCGCAAGACGAAAACCACGCTCTGGTTCAAAACGTTTAACGGCTTGCATAAGTCCAATATTGCCTTCTGAAATGACTTCTCCAATCGGAAGTCCATAGCCACGATATCCCATCGCAATTTTAGCGACAAGACGCAAATGACTGGTAACCAGCTTATGTGCAGCTTTTAAGTCATTATGCTCACGGTAACGTTGAGCTAACATGTATTCTTCTTTTGGCTCAAGTATCGGAAAACGACGCACCTCTTCCAAGTAACGGTTTAATCCACCATCACCTGTGATGACTGATAACAAATTTATATGGGCCATATAGCACCCTCCTTTTATCTGAATTCCCTGATAAGGCAAATTCTCCGTTTAAGATAGCCAACTATCCTTGTAACTTCACTTTAGCATATTTTTCAATTTTGTTCAAAAAAAGATATTTTATTGTGAAATCTTGAGACGGAAAAAAGTTTCAATTCATTTTTTTTAAATGCTTAATAAGTTGAGCCATATCTTGTGGCATTGGTGCAGAAAACGACATAACTTTTCCAGAAGAAGGATGTTCAAAAGTAAGACTTGTGGCATGGAGTGCGTGTCGGTTGAATTGATCGATTGCATTTTTAATAGTGGGATTGAGTGTATTTGATTTTGTTTTAAAAGCGTTTCCATAAACCGTATCACCTATGAGTGGATGTCCGATATGAGCCATATGAACACGGATTTGATGGGTGCGTCCGGTTTCCAGACGACATTCCAGAAGGCTAGCAAAAGATGTTAAGTCTGCATGAGTACCATATTTTTCAAGCAGAGAAAAATGTGTAACAGCATGACGAGCATGAGGGTTTTGGTTATGGACGACAGCTTGCTTTGTTCGGTTATGGGGCGAACGGCCAAGTGGTGCATCAATTGTCCAAGTATTGCGGTGAGGTGTCCCCCAAATTAAGGCATGATAACGTCGATCTAGTGCGCAGGTACGTCCATGATCAGAAAATTGAGCACTGAGACTCTTGTGAGCGAGATCATTTTTTGCAATAATCATAACACCGCTTGTATTTTTATCAAGACGATGGACAATGCCAGGGCGTTTAACACCACCTATACCAGATAAACTATTCCCACAGTGGTAAATAAGGGCATTAACCAATGTACCAGTCCAATTGCCGTTCCCAGGGTGAACAACAAGACCCGCTGGTTTGTTAATAACGATGACATGATCATCCTCAAAAAGAATGTCCAATGCAATGGCTTCAGCGCTAGGTTCTGCATCACGAAGGCTAGGCATTTCCAATTCAATTATTTGGTTCGGTTTTAATTTTGTTTTTGGTTCCTTTATGAATTGACCATCAATTTTAAGACACCCTTCACGGATGAGGGTTTGCAAACGTGAACGTGAGAGCACATTATGATATTCTTTTGCAAGCCACTGATCAAGACGTTGCCCCAGAGCACCTTCATCCGTTACTTTCTGTATGACCATATGATTCCTATTAGGTTTTTAATAAGATTTTTACCAGTATGAAATTGCTTTGCTATCGAGAAATTCTTTAATTCCCCAATGTCCGCCTTCACGGGCGCGTCCAGAGAATTTTACACCTCCAAAGTAGCTTCCGTCCGGTAATCCATGTCCATTAACTTCTACCATACCGGATCGTACTTGTGCCACAATACGACGACATTTGTTACGATCTTGCGATTGAATATAGTTTGTTAGACCATACTCAGTGTCATTTGCTAAAGCGATGGCTTCTTCTTCTGTACTGAAAGAAAGAATCGAGAGAACTGGACCAAAGATTTCTTCTTTGAAAATACGCATATGAGGTTTTACATCAGCAAAGACTGTGGGACGGACATAATAACCGCGTTCCATCCCTATAGGTAAACCAGTTCCACCTGCAACAAGAGTTGCTCCTTCATCAATTCCCGATTGAATAAGATCTTGGACTTTGTCGTATTGTTGTTTTGAAACGACGGGTCCAATATGATTACCTTCTTGGCAGTTTGGTCCTACTTTTGTCGTTTCTGCAATATCTTTGGCTATTTTGATGGCTTTGTCATAGATGTTCTGTTCCACAAGCATACGAGTTGGTGCATTACAACTTTGACCACTATTATAAAAGCAATGTCGCACACCACGCTGAATAGCATCTGAGTCGGCATCAGCAAAGATAATATTTGCGCCTTTCCCTCCAAGTTCCAGACAGACTCTTTTTAAAGTAGCGCTGGCATTTTTAGAAATATTTTTTCCTGCTCTAGTTGAACCAGTAAAGCTGATCATTTCTAAATCTGGATGTGCTGAGAGGTAAGAGCCAACAGTTATACCATCACCATTGATTAAATTAAAAACACCGGCCGGAAGTGCAGCTTCATCTAAAATTTCAGCAAAAAGCATAGCGGAAAGAGGTGCAATTTCAGAGGGTTTTAGCACCATGGTACAGCCAGCCAAAAGAGCAGGGATAACTTTAAGAGTTACCTGATTCATGGGCCAATTCCATGGCGTAATTAATCCTACGACGCCGATAGGATCGTAGTGAAGGATTGCTTGCTCATTTCCCTTTACTAAAGTTTCTTGGAATGAAAACGCTTTATAAGCCTCGATAAAATCGCGAATGTGGGAACTGCCGGTTGCGGTTTGCGCATTAAGCGCCATATCGATAGGTGCTCCCATTTCCATTGAAATGGTTTTAGCCATGTCTTTGGAACGTTTTTCATAGATCTCTAAAATTTTTTCAACAAATCCAAGACGCTCGCTTGGTAAGGTTGTTTTCCATTTTTGAAATGCTTCTTTCGCCGCATTAATTGCTTTATCGGCATCTTTTGTGCTTCCAAGGCTAATGACAGCACAAGCTTTTTCTGTTGATGGATTAATGACGTCAAAATCGTAAGGAGTACTTGGATCATCCCACAGGCCATTGATATAAAATTTCCGTTTATTAAACATAATTTACTCCCTTTTTTCTATTTGTGTTTATGTAATTATAATCATCTTAGTCTAAGCCTTTTTAAACGAGGATAACAAGGATAATCTTATGAAAACACGAGAAATTAGATTGTGTTATACGCATCAAATATGGAGTGTTAAATAGAAAAATGCTTCTATAACGGGTTTTATTATTGGAACTAATCGTTTTTATAAAATGGGAGGGGAAAAGAAGTATAGACAATTTTCTTGATGCTTTTTATCATGAAGTTTTTTTTCAAAATAAATGAAATACGAGCGATAGGCACCATAAATTGGGCAATTTACTTCATAAATCTTAAAAGAGAATATATGTATTTGGGCCTTATTTTTTTCATTAAAAAATAACCATCAGCAAAAAGTTATTAACCTTCATATGATAGTTTCTATGAATTCTTTTTGAAAATATCATTTTTCTCATTGCTATAAATTTGTTGGGTGCCATGCATAATTCGAAAACAAAATCTATTTCTACGTCTTCTTTTTCTGATGATGGTAAGGAAGATGCCTCAAGAGAAGATTTATCTATTAGGATTACTGAGATATTTCCCTATCCGGAAGTGTGGAAAAAGGCATTTACTCTCGGAAAAAATGTTCGCTTTACACGAACGCCAGAAGTTGAGATTTTACGTCGTCGTATAGAAGCAGATCCAATTTTTGCAAAACAATTTAAAATTTTTACGAAGCAAGATAGGAAAAGAATTACCGACATTGTACATGGTAACAAGAAGACAACAAACGTTTCATCGCCAAAAAAAGTCATTAATCCCCAATCGTTAGAGAATAAAACCTCAGTTTGTCATTCAACGGTTTTAAAGCAGTTGTCACAAAAAACGACGAGCATACCATCAGCCCATATTCCTCTTAAGGAGAATAAACAAGAGCATGAATTACAAGTGAAAATTGTACCACAAAAAATAAAGCCTGCTTTGCACCTTTCCGATGATGCATTTTTTGAGTGTGGATCTTTGATATTTGAACATATGGAGACTCAAATTTCAAAAGAGGATAGCACACCAATTGATACGACAAATGAAATTACACCTGATGCCTCTTCTGCTTTTGATGAGTCAATAACTGCTCTTTATCGTGTTCTTGAATACCGCTTTCCGCAGCTCTATGATTCAATGACATTAGAATCTCCAGCGGAAATGATGAGAGGCGTTGAGCAAATTTCTGATTTAATGAATACGAATAATGAGACTATGAAGGAGTCTAAAGAGTCTCATTCTAAACTTTCTATTGAAGAGTCTGCTCACCTGTTAAATGGTCCTGAGGCTTTAAGTGATACTGGGGAAACTATAGAGACTGAAGAAACCCATAATACTCTTGCTTATAAGACTGTCGACTGTATAACAGAAGATATCACAAAGAATTCAAAAGAATTGTCTGTGATGCAAGCAAACAGTAAAACTAAAACATTGCAATCTACCCACACATCATTAGGCCATTATAATTCTTCTTTTATGAAAAATATTCAATCTATTGACAGTGATGTTTATGAATTTCCTCCGATCAATTTATTACAAAAACCTGTTTTTCATGAAGGGACGATGATTTCTCAGGAAACATTAGAACGTGGTGCTGGACTTTTGGAAAGTGTTTTGGAAGATTTTGGCATTAAGGGTGAAATTATCCATGTTCATCCGGGGCCAGTAGTGACAATGTATGAATTTGAGCCCGCTGCGGGTGTAAAGTCATCGCGTGTTATTAATCTTTCTGATGATATTGCGCGTTCTATGTCTGCTATTTCTACACGCGTTGCTGTCATTCCTGGACGTAATGTTATTGGGATTGAGTTGCCCAATGCTGTTCGTGAAACGGTTTATTTACGGGAATTAATCCAAACGCGTTCTTTTCGTGAAAGTGAATTTAAACTTGCTCTTGCTTTGGGGAAAGGGATTAATGGTGAACCTGTTATTGCAGAATTGGCAAAAATGCCTCATTTATTGGTTGCAGGGACAACAGGATCAGGAAAATCTGTTGCAATTAATACAATGATTTTGTCAATTCTTTATCGGATGACTCCACAGCAGTGTCGTTTGATTATGGTTGATCCTAAAATGTTAGAGCTTTCTGTTTATGATGGCATTCCACATCTTTTAACACCTGTTGTAACAGATCCTAAAAAAGCGGTAACTGCTTTAAAATGGGCAGTTCGAGAAATGGAAGAACGTTATCGCAAAATGGCTAAGTTAGGTGTGCGTAATATTGATGGTTTTAATGCACGTGTTGCACTTGCGGCTCAAAAAGGCGAAACGATCATGTGTACTGTGCAGTCGGGTTTTGATAAAGAAACAGGGGAAATGCTTTATCATGAAGAAGCCATGGATCTCACACAGCTTCCTTATATTGTCGTGATTGTTGACGAGATGGCTGATCTCATGATGGTGGCAGGGAAAGAAATTGAGAATGCCATTCAGCGCTTAGCGCAAATGGCGCGTGCGGCAGGTATCCATCTTATTATGGCAACGCAGCGTCCTTCTGTTGATGTTATCACAGGGACAATTAAAGCCAACTTTCCTACTCGCATTTCTTTTCAGGTTACATCAAAAATTGATAGTCGTACGATTTTAGGTGAACAGGGGGCTGAAACACTTTTAGGTCAAGGAGATATGCTTCATATGGCAGGGGGGGGGCGTATTGTGCGCGTTCATGGACCTTTTGTCTCTGATGAAGAAGTTGAATCCGTCGTTGCACATCTTAAAATGCAAGGGAAACCTGATTATTTAGCGACCGTCACTGATAATGAAGGCGAAAACAATGAGGATGCTTCCGTTGATTCAACGTCTGAAGTTTTTGAGGAAGAAGATTTTGATGAAGAGGGTGAGAGGCTTTATAATCAAGCTGTAAAGATTGTTATGCGTGATAAAAAATGTTCAACATCTTATATTCAGCGCCGACTTTCAATCGGCTATAATAAAGCTGCTTCTCTCGTTGAGAAGATGGAAGAACAAGGTATTGTGGGAGCTGCTAATCACGTTGGAAAACGTGAAATTCTGCTCAATGAAAGAAAATAAATAGGCACATTTAAAAAAGCATATTTAAAAATATGTGTTTTTAAAATGTTTGACAGTCATTATTGAAATAGCGAATACATATTTTATTTTTCAAAGCAGATGTGACCATCTATTTATTTTTTTAAGAGTAATATTAAAAAATTGAGTGGAGAGTTATAAGGCAATCTTTTGATTATTCATGAGGAGAACAAGCTTATCCGAAAGGGTGAAGATGTTTTTAACATTTCTAGATAATTTTAAATGTGAATAAATAAAATAAATCTTTATATATGAGAGTGGATATTTTCTTATTGCGAGAAGATTCTTTGGTCAAATAATACGGTAGTATATTTTTTATTTTTAGCAATCTTGCTTACTGGGTTACAATTCTTACGAAGAATAGGGTGTCATTATATAATGAGGGTACGAGCGAATTCGTTCAGGAATATAAAAATGGCAAGGACGAATGCTTTAATATCCTTTATGGAGGCCTTTATATATTTTGGATGCTGTCATAAAATAAAATTGGAACCAAATATCTCTTTTAAGGGCAGGCGTATGAATGCGAAAAATAAGTATATTCTTCTAGGAATACTGTTTTATGTGAGGGGTATGTTTCTATTATTGTAATAAGCTTTTTTACAATAATAGGTGAATAAGCAATAGCGCTGGAGGATTCTTTTTACTCTTGTTTTGTTGATGAAACAGACAAAATTTTGCTACAGATAATTGATAATGAGATATCAAGTTATTTAAACGAGAGCAGGTATTTGTAAATAAATTAACATTATTCGTTTGAGAGTCAATCCAATACTTTTTTAGTTTTAGTTATGTCATTAAAAGAAGATGAGTTTAGAGCAAATGAATTAAAATGTAAGCAAGAAGCTTTTTGTTTTATACCAGAGCTTTTGCCACGGCCTTTTACGTGGAAAATCGATCACAATGGTTTATTTTGTGAAGTTTCAAAAGAGCTAGCTGAAGTTGTCGGGCCTCTCTCTTCCTCTATTTTAGGATGTAGTTTTCATGAGCTTGCTCATCAATTTAATGATGATCGATATCGGTATCTCAATCATTTTATTGAAGCAGCTATGCCGTGGAGTAAAGAAATTGTTCAATGGCCTGTTGATGGTTGCTCACAATGGCTTGATGTTGAATTATCGGCTGTGCCAATTTTTGATGTTAAAAAGCAGCTTAAAGGGTTTTGTGGCTTTGGTGTTTTAAAAATACGAGAAAAAGTTCAAGAACAAAGAGATAAAAAGCTGAAGACGGAAATGCCGTGTCTTACAGAGATAGAAGGCTCAGCTTTTCATGAGATTGCAGAGCAATTACGTGATGAATTGAATTCATCGGTAAAAGAAGAGAATTTTGCTGAAGAAACTGCTATTCAATTACCATATCCACAAACATTGCCGGTAAATGCTATAGAGCAAGCTCTCACAAAAGAACCCGCTGCGGTTTTATCGTTGTTGGAAACAGCAACAGATGGTGTTTTATGGTTAGATGAACAGGGGTTTATTCAATCGGCAAGTAGTGCAGCTTTAGCACTAATGGGTTATGAAATAAATGAACTACGAGGACAGTCACTCTCTTCATTATTTACTTTGCAAAGCCGATTTTTGGTTGAACAATATTTTAAATTAATCCGTATGAATGGGGAAAGTCAGGTTTTAAATCGTAGCGAAGCAGCTGATTTAATGACGAAAAGTCATAAAAATATAACCGTTTTGATAACGATTGTATTTTTGGCACAGCAAGGCAATTATGCTGTTATGTTGCGTGATAGGACAAAAACAGTTTCATTAGGAGAAAAAAAAGCGGAAGAGAATAAAATCGTTGAAGTTGTTCATGAAATACGAACACCTTTGAATGCTCTTATTGGTTTTGCGGAGATTATGAGAGAAGGCCGTTTTGGTTTGATAGAAAATGAGCGTTACCACGGATATTTACACGATATTATCTCATCTGGAAAACATATATTATCGCTCATTAATGAATTACTAGAATGTTCGAAAGTAAATTATTCTAATCCAAATAATCAGATTGATTCTTCTCTTATTTCTGAAACATTTGATGTGATATCTTGTTTACGTGCGACGATAGCTTTTCTTGAAACTCAAGCCAATCATAACGGTATTATTATGCGCATTGTTGCTCCACCGCATGTTCCATTTATTCCTGTATCACAACAAATGTTTCGCCAGATTATATGGAATCTTCTTTCCAATGCCATTCGTTTTACCCCCTTGGGTGGACAGATTATTGTTCATGTTTCTTATAGAAAAGAACGCGTAAAAATTTCCGTGAGTGATAATGGCATAGGGATGAGCGAAGAGGAAATTATACAGGCACTACAACCTTATGGTCAAGTAGAGCGCAAAGATGGACGATCTGGTGACAGTGCTTTTATGGGAACAGGCTTAGGACTCCCAATGAGTAAGGCAATGGTGGAAGAAAGTGGGGGAGAATTTTTATTATTCTCAAAACCTAATCACGGAACAACTGTGGAAATGTTTTTTCCTCATGTTCCATGATGTAAATCTTGCATAGAATTTACTTTTTCTTAGCTAAGAGATCTCTAATTTCTGTTAAAATTTGTTCTTCTGAAGAGATTTTTTTGGGGCTTTCTCCTTCTTCTTTTCTACGCATTTTATTCATAGCTTTAACAAAGAAAAAAAGAACCCAAGCAATAATGAGGAAATTGATCAGTAAGGTGATAAAGTGCCCATAGCTAATGGTTGCTCCAGCTGCTTTGGCGGCACTCACTGTCGCTTGTTTTTCGCCAGCAAGTTGAATAAACATATTTGAAAAATCAATTCCACCTGTAATAAGTCCAATGATTGGCATAAAAATATCATTGACAATTGAGTTGACTAAGCTACCAAAAGCGCCTCCGATAATCACACCGATAGCAAGATCAATCATATTACCTTTTAGGGCAAATTCTTTGAATTCTTTAAACATTGCGGTTTCCCCTTTAATGTAAGCGATATACGGTAATCTACTTACCGCTTTTGATGAAAAAGGAAAGGGCAGATTTTATTTTTAGGAGTATACTACAACATTCATATTATTTTCCAAGAACTTTATGAGGCTTAATCAATAGCTCTATGGAATCTATAGGAATGTATATCTATTTCGTAGAAAACAGCTTTTTTGATAAAAATTGTATCTGTTTTTTTTCAACGAAAAATTATATAATTTCTTCGACATTTTTATGATAACATTTAAAAAAAAGATTTTTACACAGTACCACAGATTTGAAAGCAATCATCATTTTGATGCAAGAAATCACATTTTCATTGGTTGAGAGATTGTATCATTTTATAGATAGCAGAACGATAGAGTTTGCAAGACCGTTTTGGTTTACGAGTCGCTGGTGTGATAAATATGAGTTTAATGATCAACTTTGATTACTTGAGCTGTATGTTAGACAGAGAATCTCTAGATGCAAACTGTATTGAGCCGCATCAGCAATAGTGATAATGCAGATTTTTCAAAATTTTATTAACACAATATAAACCATGTTACTGATGTAAATGGTTTAACAATGGCATGAATGTAGATAATTTTACAAGCCGTGTATTCTATAAATTTATGAGGGAAAACAGCTTTATAGAGCAAGCTTTGTTTTTTTGGAACACAACATTACACAAAGCAACTGTAATTACATAAAAGAATCTTGGGAATAGAGATAATTTTCTTGCCTTTTTAAAGACGTTATGAACTTGTTTGCAAGAGATAAGATCATTAAAATCATGGTGTGATGAAGAGCCATTGATGTCTCAATTCATACAGGCATTTTACATTTTATAAGATTGAGGATTTACAGACATATTTGACTATCTGAACAATTGTGAAAAAGAGAAACGTTTTTTCAAGAATAAATTTTTCTATTCAGGGAGGAGCATAAAAATCCACATGAATGATGATGTGATGCACTATTCTTAATAGAAGGGGGGATTTTTGAATAATATGCTCCCTTTGTTGAGGATATTTTGTATTAAAAGATGTATGTGAGGTGTGATGGATCATTTTTATATTGTGGAGAAGGATTGATGAGTTTTTTTCGTTGTATTGGCCGTTCTGCTTTATTTATGTTAGATCCAGAGCATGCGCACCGTTTAGCGATTGTTGGATTGAAAAGTGGATTAAACGGTTGTCAAAAGGTTGTCGATAAACGATTGTGTGTAACTCTTGCAGGGCTTGAGTTTAAAAATTTTATTGGTCTTGCAGCGGGATTTGATAAAAATGCAGAGGTTGTTGATGAAATTTTGCGTTTAGGATTTGGTTTTACTGAAATTGGGACAGTGACACCAAAGCCTCAGATTGGAAATCCTAAACCACGGCTTTTTCGTTTAAAAGAAGATGAAGCAATTATTAATAGAATGGGTTTTAATAATGATGGGCATCAAGTTGTTTACAACAGACTGCACGTGTGTAAAAAAACTGGTGTTGTAGGAGTCAACATTGGAGCCAATAAGGATACAGTTGATAAGATTGACGATTATACGGTTGGTATTGCTCATTTTTATGATGTTGCTGATTATTTTACGATTAATATTTCCTCTCCTAATACGCCAGGTTTGCGCGATTTACAGGCTCGTGATAGTTTGCATCTTTTGTTAGAAGCCATTTCGCAAGCACGAAAGGAGCAAGAGAAAAAGCATAAATTCTTCATTCCCATTTTTTTAAAAATTGCTTCAGATTTGTCAGAGAAAGAATTGGATGATATTGCGGAAGAAATAAAACTATCTGATTTTGATGGACTCATTGTTTCCAATACGACTCTTTCACGCCAAGGTCTTACCAATAGCCATTTCAGCAATGAAGAGGGTGGGCTTTCTGGGCGTCCTCTTTTTGAGCGTTCTACCATTGTGCTCGCAAAAATGCGCCAAAAGTTAGGGAAGGAAATTGCAATTATCGGCGTTGGCGGTGTAAAGGACGCACAAACTGCTTTGGAAAAAGTAAAAGCCGGTGCAGATTTAATTCAATTATATAGTGGGATGGTTTATGAAGGCCCAAATCTTGCCATAACTATTCTGAAAGAGATTTTGCAGATGATGCAACATGAGGGTGTTGATAGCATAAAAGCCTATCGTGATCAGAGTCTTGAGCATTGGGCAAAATTTCCTTTGTAAAAAACATTTTTTCTTCACAAAAAATTGCAAGATTTTTTTTAAGGGGCTTGCAAACTTTGTTGATCTTCCTTATGTCACATAAGCAAAGAATAAATGTTTACAAAATTGTAAACAGTTATGATACATTTGCTTTTTATGCGGTTGTAGCTCAGTTGGTTAGAGCGCTGGTTTGTGGCACCAGAGGTCGTAGGTTCAAATCCCACCAACCGTACCATTTTTCTTTGTACAACTATTTTGTTTCTTTAAGAAATCCACGCTTCTCAGCCTTTTTTGCATATGATCGATAACGTAGCTAAGACTCTTGAGACGGTGAATTTTTCTCTCTTTTTTCTAAAAAAGCCCAAGTTTCTTAATGAGCAGAGATCTTGTCTAAGAAGGTATTTTTTAGATTTATTACTTTATTTTCAATGGAATAGAGAATTTCTGCTTTTGAGTGTGCAAATGCACCTTATGATGAGACATAAGATGCGAACCCGTAAGCTTGGCACGCAGTAGGCTTATAGTAACAACAAGCTTAGGCATATAGTTGGCAGACACCGTCATTATTGAGTTTTTTTCTAGATTGTATTTGGTTATGCCACACGTGAAGCAATTTTAAATTTACCCGTGATGATATGTTGTCAAATTGGAGATTCAGGTCCTTGATTTGTCAGAAATATGTCAATGCCAAAAGATAGACATTTTTTGTGGACTTGTGCCAATTGATAAGCTTGCCGATAATATTTGTAAGTGCCATAATATGCACAAGAAGAAATAGAAAAATGCCGTTTTTAATTATGCGAAACAGCGCGCCAACTTAGAGCGCGAAATTATTGCTCTTGCAAAGCAAAAAAAGCAAAATGTCCAAATGTGGTAATGCGAATTGATCGAGCTGACTTGTGTAAGCGAAAAGAAATAAAATAAGCACAAGAAACTTTAAAAAATAAAGAGAACAGCTTATACGACACTTTGCATGAAAGTGAATTTGCAGAGGATACAGAAATAAATAGGATAAAAGGAATTGCGACGTACAAAAGAAATATTCATAGATATATTTTATACTAAGCGTAATGGAGAAGCGCGAAGATGAGTATAATAGTTGGACGACAGATTAACTGAAGTATAAGGAGGTATTGCTAAGGCGGAGTTGTTGGTTAAGAATTGCATTTTGTACGCTATAAGCTCTCTGCACCCTTCATATAGGCGTTGAGATCATTGCCCAATGCAACGTAAAGGGGTTGTTTTGTCTTTAGCGCTTGTTTGGCTGCTTCTGTAGTGCCGCTGGCTCTATCAGCCATTATGGTGATAATTTTCTCGTCCAAAGAACAGATCAATCGATTGCGTAATAGGGTATGTGTGCCTTTTTCGACCGTGTCTTTTTTAAAAAGCAGCTGTTACCTTGTGGCAGGGGTGGGTGTGTCTATATGATCAGCCTGCCAAAGAAATGGAAGTGTTATCGCGATAGCCACCAATAGTAGTCCAGCGATAAAGGTGACAGCAAATTGCAATGATATAAAAGAACCAAGGACGCCGACCAAAAAGCTTCCGACCGGCGTTCCAGCATAGCCTATCACCCGAAAAGCAGAATTAGCTCGTCCGAGAAGTTGTTTTGGTGTGTGGCGCTGCCTAAAGGCGGTAACACCAATAAACCATAAGCTTGCTCCAACGCCAGCAATAAAGGTGACGCCCCATACGACGATAGCACTTTTTGAAAAGGCTGGAATCAGCAGCAAGACAACCGTTCCTAAACCGTCAGTGAGAACAGCTAGGCGCACCGGTGCATAGCGTATACGCGGCGCAAATAGGGCACCTGCCATTGTTCCAAGCGCGTAGGCTGCAAACATCACGCCATATTGGCTGCTATGTAGGCCAAGATACCGGCTGTCGGTAACGAAGAAGATAAATGAGGTTAGGAATGCTCCAAATACCACCGATAGAAAGAATGTGAGTAATGTAAGGGAGGTGAGGTGCCGATTTGAAAAAATGAAATGAAAGCCGGCAATGATATAACGGAAAGTGATGTTTTCTTTATCAAGTGCTGGCGATGTCGGAACAGCACGGCGAGCGGTAAAAATCAATGTGATAAAAAGCACGATTAAAAGGCCGAGAAATAGCAGTGTGCTATGCGCTAAAATGCTGCTTGTTATGACAGGGGCAAAAAAATAGGAGACCCCGAAATCTAGAAACAAGACAATTGAGTAGAAGGTCATCAATCGCTCCCCCTCCATGATAAGTGGTGGAATCGTTATTATATAAGCTTCGGCAGAAACGACGATGAATCCAGCAATGGCTGCATAGAAGAAAATTTGTTCGGCTGGAGCAATTGGAGCAATCTATATCATAAGTAGTATGAACAGGACAATATGCAGTAGCATGAAGATGAGGAGAGCCGAGGTGGCAAGTTTTATTTTGTCGCAGCGGTCAAGTAAAGTGCCTGCAAGGATGCCGAAAATTGGCCACGCTAATGAGAAGAGACCTTGCGCCCAACTTACTCCAACTACGCCATATCCAGATTGTCTTGCTAATAGCGGGATAGCAGTGCGCAAAGCACCGCTGAGTAAGGCTAGCAGACTAACGGTTAGGCAAAAATAGCGTATGTTTTTGTTGGCAAAAAGCGTGAACATTCTGTTCTCCTTAAGATGCCACACAGATTTCCGCTGGTCCATCAAGTACGGCGGTTGTATTCAGCATGTTTGCGACATAGTCGTCCAAGATATTCCTGTCTTCCTGAGGGAGAAGAAAATACATAAGATTGGAATACCATTGCCAACCACGCTGAGTCAGCTGAAGATCGTTATCACTTTCTGCGATGAGACCTGCACCTATAAGTTGCTGTAGATTATTGTATACGAAAGAGGGGAGTGCGGTCCAGTCAATTCTTTCTTTTTTGGCATAGCCGTTATAAGGTAGCCGCATACATAAAGCCTTGGAGGCTTGTTGCTCCACTGATATCCAATTGTAGTATACTTTGGATTTGCCTTTAAGTTGTATGTCGGTAATATATTCGCTTCGACTGGGATTGGCTCGTGTGACGAGTGAGCCGAGAATCGACTGTGCTGACGCCCCAAAACCAACCACATAATCCTCATGATAACCATGCAAATATTTGTGATAGCGGAAATAATTAATTGAACTCGTTTTAGCGAGCGTTAGAGGGAGTGTTATTGGAAATTTTGATATAGGAATGCCCATTACACGGCGCATAGCCGCAGCTGCGCATAACGATGTCGCTAAATAATCGAAGCATCTGTCGATGTTGTAGGCTGGACGGTTTTAGCCCTTTTTGTGCGTAAGACTTATGCAGTTGCGACGTGATAGCCAGATTGTTGATTGCATAGAGGTTGATGGTCTCAGGGTGAAGCTCGCTGGCTTGCTTCAAATCGTATAATAGTTCTTCAGCTTGCTGACTGTGCATGCCATATAGTAGGTCGAAACCGACATGTCCAATTATCTCTTGTAACCAGTCCACGGTATTTTTGATTTGTTCACGTGTTGAGGTGAGGTTAAACAATGATCGGAAACGCTCAATGAAACTCTGTCACCGAAGCTTATCCCGTTAACGCCGATCTCACGGGCAGCATAAAGTTTATCACGTGTGACGCTCTTCGGTTCGCTTTTCAGTGTAAACTCGGCTAAGGAAGAGAGATCAAATTCGGCATGCAATACTTTTCCGATGTAGCGGATATTATCTGCAGATAAGAGCGACGGTGTGCCGCCCCCTATATAGATGCTGCGGATGGGACCTCTAAGCGAGCGAATGAAATTTCCTTTGTTTCTGATCTCTGTGGTAAGCGCTGACATATAAGATTCGATTTGCTTAACGTGCTTGTAGGCTCCTTTCTGAAAGGGACAGAAGGAACAGATTGTTTCACAAAAGGGAATATGCAAATAAAGAGAAACGGTACGCGCTTGTGGAATCTGCTTACTCTGCGCTAGCTTATTAAAGTCTAGGTAATTGTAAAATTCATTGGAAATAGTGCGAAATAGCGGGTATGTGAAGTTGTAAATTGGCTTGAGTTGATCGAACTTCACAAAAGGATGATCCACGAGTTGCATAGCTTACCTCCCCCAATTTCTTAACTCGGAATATATTATTGACGGGCGACAAGTGATCCAATCGCCCGAGTGTATTACCAAAGATTTTCATGGAACATAATGAATCCTCCTTTTGTAGAAGTTATATGTATTATACATATAACTTGATATATGAACAGGCTCGCTTGTTTAAGCGGCAATGTAAAGATAAAAAAAATGTCTAATTTATAAAAGAACTTTCTCTTGCAGTCTTAATGACCTGATATTGTAATTGGTATCCTGTTTTACATGGTCGGGCTATGAACGCTGAGAGCGAGAAAAAGCAGGGTATTTTAATGGACGTGCGGGGCATCATTGTTATGTTGCTGGGACTTGGAATTTGCGTCTGGTTATGAAATATCATTAGCGCAAAAAGATGGTTTTAAAGGTAGAGATACATTTTTTAATATCCCTGTAAAATTTCGAGAAGAGATAGAATTATCTATTAGAAAACATATAAATGTCCAGTGTGATAATATTATCGAATTACATGACATCATCGTTCTTGCCCACCATTTTGACATATTACCTAAAATCTCATTGTGATTGTGCCATGTAATGGCAAACGGGGATAGATCGCGTTTTGGTATGACTGCGACGAAGTTACGTGCCACATTATCTTTGCTAGAATCCAATAGGATTAGGCTTAATGGGGTGCATTTGCATGTGGGCTCTAATTTGAACTCGACTGAGTTAATAGTATCCACCTTAACTAAGGCTGGAAAGGATATTTTACGCATTGAAGGATCAGATAAGTTTTTATCAGTCTATGTGGGGATATCCAACTTCCACGGCGTTCTGCGATGCAGTGACGGTCAATGACGAATATTCTCGTAAAGTTTATGAGGCATTATCATAATTGGGTTGTGGTTTACATAAGCTTACGGTAATTATTGAATCTGGGCGTATTATATCTGAAGGTTATGGTTATTTATTTTCAAATATTAGCTCTATAAAAGAGCGGAATGGTACGAACTTAATTACAACTTGGACCCTGAGGACGTGTGCTCAGTCTGCACAGTATCACGGGAATAGAGTGCTACAAATGTCATCTTTTCGAGATATGAGCGGTGAATTTAGTTTAGCGGATGTCGTTGGTTCAAATTGTTATGAGTATAATATTCTTGTGAGAGATATATCTATCCCATTGGATCTATTCTTAGATGACAAATTTATGCTGCCGGCATGTGGGCGCTATGATAGCATAAATGTGCCGATTGGATTAGAATGTGGCCTCAAATTATTATTTTTTTGAAGAAAATGACTATTCGTATTATGGAGTTTATCCCTTTGCTTATTAGGTATTGTACTTTGTTAGAGCGCATTTAGTTATAAAGTGCTTTTTAGTTTATGGTGAATCTTTAGTTGCGAGTGGGTAGCTTGGTAGGAGGTTATTCCAAAGTGTGGTCGTTTTAGGGGTGCTGCGATAGTTGCTGTCGAATAAAGGAGATATTCTGCAGCTGTATAAAGCCTAGTGCGGTGCAAAATGTTCGTGCTTATTTGTAAAACATATTTAATTTGATTCGTCGATCTTTTATACTAGTCAAAAGTTAGTATGCGATGTATTGCGTGCAGTGCCATTTCCTTTATAAAACTATTCTATTTCTTGTTTTTTCCCTTAAGAAATCAGCATTTCTCAGATTTTTTGCGTATGAGTGATAATAGAGCAAAGATTATCCTCTCGTGAGGTCCCTTTTTTACTTAAAATAGTTAAACTGTTTCAATGAGCAGGGGGGGTATCTAAAAAGATCTATGCTTGGTTTATTATTTATTTTTCAATGGGATAGAAAATTACCACTTTTGAATTGACAAATAGATTTTATAATGGTCATGAATTTATGGGAAACGTCACCAATATAATGTTTACTTGTTCAACTATAATTCTAGAAAAACAGGCTCGTTATGGCTCAGTTTGACTTCGTATGGATGATACACTCTACAGAATCTTTAAAGTACCTTGGCGGTAATTGGCTAAGAAAAGTGCTAGAGAATGTCAAGATGACGTTATTTTATCGTTAGAAGTTTGATCGCGGCTGCGTAGGCAATTTCTAAAAGCAGCGTTTTCAGAAAATTTGAGATGGGTTTTAAGTGTGGTGCACAGCCGCGACAAATTTGCGTGAATATAAGCCTACTCTGCCTGAAGGGGCGCTTGAGTTTCTAATTGCTGTAGTGATTGCAGCATGATTGGTGCATGAAATACTTAACGTGGGCGTGGAGGGAGAACAAAACTTTTTATATCACAATAATAAATTGACAAAAGGTGGTTACAATGTGTACCTCATGTTAAATTTAATTGTTTTCATTTAATGCGGGGGTAAAGTTATGAAAACTAAAAATATGTATAAATCACTGAAAAAATTCAAATTAAGCGGATTGATGTTGCAGCATTCAAAGCCCGAGCAAGTGAGCAGAAAATGGCTGCTCGAGGCGCCTTTCTGAATTGATGTTTTAAAATATATATAAAGCTGGCAGTAAAAAAGCTGCTAGCTTTATAGCTTTGGGATATATTAATGACGATAGATTATGAAGTTAAAAAGTTGCTCTATGGCTGTGGAGCAATGAGCGGGATTCGGTTGATTACAGGTTCCTTCCATGCTTTTTTTTCTTGTCTATGGGCGTTAGTATAGCACAGTTAGCCTTATTGCAAATCGTGTTTAGTGCAGCTATTTGTATTTTTGAAGTTCCTTGTGGGATTTTAGGGGATAAAATCGGCGTTAAACAAAATGTTATCTTATCATGTTTCTTTTTTTCGCTTTTCTTCTTTTTATGTATTTACGCGCCTCATCTTTCAGTCTTAATTCCGGCAGAAATTATTTACGCTTTAGGTTTTGCTTTGTGTTCTGGCGTTGATAGCACATGGATTAAAGGCTTAATCGACGGCAGTGGATACAAGGGTAGTTTGATCTATCACTAAGTAAACGCCTATAAGCGCGAACTAACGGCATTCATGAATATGGTTGCTGGGGCGCTAGGTGTTCTTATTGTTTTGTGTATGGATAATTATCAGTCGGCATATTATTTTTGTTCTTTCGGATTTCTCGTGCTTGTATTCTTTTTGAGTCGGGTGAAGGGGATAGGTATTGCATCCGTTTCGAGTAGTCAGTCAATAGACTCAAGTTCTTTGTTGCATGCAACAGAAGCTTTTACTTGTTTAGTTACCTTAAGAATCGGGTTATATTATATATTGATATGTGGTTTTATTGTTGCTGCATTGCAGCCAGTATTTCATTTTTGGCAACCCTTTATTTTGGGACAAACAGGAATATTAGACAATGCAACAGGAAAGACGAAAATTCTTATTCTTGGCCTGTGTTTTGTGTCCTATACTCTCGTCAAATACTTATTTAATCGCTTTGTAATTAAATATTTTATGCAAAAATATGCTCCTATGGTGATAACTTTGTGCTCACTTGTCCTGAGTGCTGTTGTTATGCTTGCTCTGCTTCTTGTTGCAAACAGTTGGGCTCCTATTATTTTATTCACCGTATTTCACAGTTTTTTTTCTGTCCCTGTGACGCAATTTGAAGCAGAATTTTTTAAACATATTCAACAAAAAAATGCGAATACGGTTTTATCCATTGTTAGTTTTCTTGCACGTATTTTTGGTATTTTAGCGCTTGTGCTGATTGGTTGGTTGGCGAATAATGTAGAAGCAGCTTTTTGTTTCGCTTTGCTGTGTATATGTTTCGTTATCCCACTTAATTTGGCCTGGCTTTATACGGATAAAAAGTTAATAAAAGATGAGAGGGATTAAGGGTGAAGATACAGTTGAATAGGGCCCTGCCTATGACTTACATACACAGGAAAAAAATAGTGTGTGGGTCAACTTATATGGATTTAGTCGAAATTAATAGTTGTCTATCGTTTTTAGTAGAGATGCTTGTCGATTTGAATGCGCAAAATGATTGTGCTGCTATTCGCCAGAAATATCGCGAATGAGCGTATCAAGAGGCTTATGATGTTGATGTGGTGTTACAAGAGCTTATGGAGTATAAAATTGTATCTACTGTTTGGGAGCAGGATAGATACGATAGACATCGATTGTTTTTGGATATGGCAGGAGTAGATCATGATCTTTCTATGCGGTCTTTACAGCAGGCTAAAATTGGGGTGATCGGTGCAGATGGCATTGGTTCTAATGTAGCAACCCTTTTAGCTGCTGTAGGCATTGGTTATTTAAGGATAACCGATGGTGATCGAATTGAATTATCGAATTTAACAATGACCACTTCTTTTGTTGAAGCACAGATAGGTCTGCGAAAAGTAGATGCTTTAAAAGTGCGCATTTTTGAACACAACAATACTTGTCAAGTTGTAACTTTTCCGCGTTTACTTGAAGTCGAGGCATTAGATGAATTCTGTTCTTTTTTAATAGGAGTCGACCTTGTTGTATTGTCTGCTGATCCACCGAATGCATTTGAGTTAATGGCTGAGATTAAGAAAAAGATTTCAACTCCGGTTATTAATGCAGGATATTTATGGCGTTTGGGAACCATAGGCTCAATGTTTTTTCCAGATTCTGAATTTAGTTTTGCAGTTTATTAGACCTGTAGATAGAGACAAATTTCTCAGAAATATTCAAAGTTCATGTGAGTCTAAGCCAACACTGGTTGTTTTCGAAAAAATTATTTTTTCTAATACACTTATAAATGATATATATATTGACGTTTATTTGCAGTGGAAAGAAAACAATGGATATTCCAAGATTGAAATTGATAATAAGAAAATAGCTTTGGAAAATAAATTAATACCAAATTTTGATCATGAAAATATAGACCTGTTTAGAAGTGTTGGTTTTAAAAATATAGAATGTTGCTTTTCTTTTTTTAACTTTAAAGGGTATCTATGTTATTAATCATAAGAGACGTTTTTAATGACAGATTATATATGAGGGCACGAGATACTAAGATATATCACCTGCAGCCGGCATCTTCGTTACAAAAAAATATTTTTGAATCTCTTACATTTAATAAAAAGCGCATTATTGCATTCATTGAATGCGGTAGGTGATTTTTATGGAATTGAAGACAGTATTGAAACAATATGCATCAATCATGAAGATGCGTTAGGTGATCGGATAAATCGTATTTTTTCTAGCGTAAAATGTATTTTTTCGCGAAAGAGTAACTATTGGTTTGGTTCGTTTTACGGTCTGGACAGAAGGTTTTTAGCGCTCATTTATGACTACCTTAGGACTTATTCCGTGCACCAGCTTGATGGATGATATCTGCTTTTTGAAGGTGTAAACGTTACAACTGATAATGAATTTGTGCAGCATGTCTATAATTTTTTTGACTTCATACGTCTTGCTTTGGCTCTTAACCTTCTTGAGGGCGTGGATGCTAATGAGTGGAGATTTAAAGTTATGGATACGAGGTTATACCTACTTGTGTTTTCACCGCATTATCCAGAAAATCATGCTAGGAATTTGCCTCTACAAGATGCGATCGCATTTCTAATTCAGCCGAACTTTATTTTTCGTAAGTTTGCAAATACGCAAACAAATCTGATAGTTCCTACAGCTCGCAAGCGTATACGCCAAGCTTATGCGGAATCTGGGATTTACTATAATATTCCGTTAGCGGAATCGTTAGATCATAAGTCAAAGTATGTGAAAGCAATTGATACAAAAAAGATTTTACGGTTGTGGAAGATCGACGATGAAGGGCTTTAGTACAAAGGAAATTGATATTACTGCGTTCTCATATCCTGATTTTTGGGCTTTTATATATAAATAACACACCTTCTGGTGGGCTGGAGACTACCAAATATTGGGTCACACATGGCGCGATTAGCAAAAAAATCTGGCCTATTGGATTTAGCATGCTCACTGAATTCTCAGCTCTAAATATTGTGTGTGAAGTGCAATGTCAAGCGGTGGGAATTGATATAAGTGCAGAGTCTGTAGCATCAGCTTAGAACAAGGTTGATAGCTCTGTTATGCAGGGGTTAGTTAAGTTTCATGTCGGAAATGCTGAGCTTAGTCTTATCCTGAAAATACATTTACGCATATTACGGCGAGGTGAGTATTTGTAAGCACTCGCTGTAAAGGCATAGAACCATCCTAGGTTGTTTACTTCTATATGGATAACAATAGAGGTTACAAAACTTGCTTCATTTTAGAAGAAAAGTTCCTTTTATTTTAATTAAGCATTGCTACAGCCAAAAGGAAATTAAATATCTTGCCTTTATTATTCTTACCAATATTTTCTTATGTGTGATTATTGGAATCAGGATTAAGTTACGTCCACTATGGTATTTTTCGCTATTTATATAAGAAGAAGATTAGCACGCGATGTATCGCGTTCAGGACCATTTTCCCATCGTATTTGATACAATAAGCAGCTTAGAATGATGATAAGAACGATTTTACCTTGATAGGTGTTATGCATTCTATAAAAGTTAAATTGATTAAGATTTTTTTGTGACATTTATGCATAGGATGGTACCATAATAACGGAAATTGATTGTGTTTTAAGTTGGTGTGTTATGGCTGTGAAAAATGGTAAACAAATAAAAAGTAAGGGTTCTAAGCCTGTTTCCAGTTTTCTTAAAAATTTACGTGGTGTAAACAACTGGCAGCAAGTTTTACAATGGCTTTCTTTTCGTAATGTAGAAGATATCGAGTGTATCACACCTGATCAGGCGGGCGTGCCGCGTGGCAAGATGATGCTTTCTAAAAAATTTACATCGGCAACATCATTAGCATTGCCTTCAGCGGTTTTTATGGCAACCATTTCAGGAGATTATCCTGAAGATGGTCACGGCTTTGAATATCCCAAAGCCGATGGTGATTTGCGTCTTGAGCCCGATTTGTCTACGTTAAGTATTGTACCATGGGAAGATGCTCCTACAGCACAGGTGATTTGTGATCTTGTCTATCAAAATGGACAGGTCGTCGATTATACACCACGAAACGTTTTGCGAAAAGTAGTCAACTTTTATACGCAAATGAATCTAAAGCCGGTTGTTTCACCAGAAATTGAGTTCTATTTAGTAGAGAAAAATCCCGATCCTGATTATCCTTTAGTTCCTCCCGTTGGTCGTTCTGGACGTTCAATTGGTGGAGGGCAGGGCTATTCGATTGCCGGTGTGAATGAGTTTGATGAGTTCATTGATGATATTTATCATTTTTCGGAAGCACAAGGATTGGAGATTGATACACTTATTCACGAGGAAGGGGCAGGTCAGTTTGAAATCAATTTACGTCATGGAGATCCGATTGAATTGGCTGATCAAGTTTTTATGTTCAAGCGAACAATTCGTGAAGCAGCACTTAAACATAATATGTATGCAACTTTTATGGCTAAGCCCATTCAAGGGCAGCCGGGTTCTGCGATGCATATTCACCAATCAGTCGTTGATAAGAAGACAGGGATGAATATTTTTACGCAGGAAGACGGTGGAGAAAGTATTTGTTTTCGCCATTTTATTGGTGGATTACAAAGACATATGGCGGGGGGACTTGTCATGCTTGCTCCTTATGTCAATTCTTATCGACGTCTTATGCCAGATGTTTCAGCACCTGTTAATTTGCGATGGGGATATGATAACCGTACCACAGCATTTCGTGTTCCTCGTTCTGCTCCTCAAGCGCGACGTGTCGAGAATAGGCTTCCTTCGTCAGATGCGAATCCTTATTTAGCCCTTGCATCTTCTTTAGCGTGTGGTCTCATTGGTTTACAGCAAAAAATTGAACCGGATGAGCCAACAACAAATAATGTGAATGCTGATAATATTGAGTTACCGCGTGGTCTTATTGAAGCAGTTAATTTATTTGAACAAGATACAGAAATACGTGCTATTCTAGGGGATGTGTTTGTTAGTACTTATGCTGCAATCAAACGACAAGAGTTTGAAACCTTTATGGAAGTGATTAGCCCGTGGGAGCGCGAATATCTCTTGCTTAATGTTTGAGGTTTATCACGATGATTGGCTCTAATCCAATTTCTCCAGGAATTTCTTGGTATGAAGGTACTTTAAAAGAGCGCCCCTCTTATCCTTCTTGTTGTGAAGAGAGACAGTGTGATGTGGTCATTATTGGAGGTGGATTTACAGGACTTTCAGCTGCTTATCATTTAGCGAACGCTGGAGTGGATGTTGTTTTGCTTGAAGCATCACGTTTTGGTGATGGTGCTTCAGGACGTAATGGTGGACAACTGGGAACGGGGCAACGGCAATGGGTCGAAACATTAGAGAAAAAATATGGTTTTGAGCGCAGTCAAGTACTGTTTGATTTAGCAGAAGAAGCTAAAAGAGATATTTTATCGTTATGCGCGATGCCTGATTTTCAATGCGACTTTATGGCAGGACAGCTTTCTGTAACCCATAAAAGGCGTGAGCTTCTCTCTTATCAACGGCATATTGAAGCAATGCAGCGTTATGGCTATCACGCGCTTACTTTTATGGATAGGGCTGAAACATCTAAGCGACTTGGATCGTCTTTTTATTGTGGTGGTATTTATGATGCGGATACTGGCCATATAAATCCCTTAAAATTGATTGTTGGGTTGGCAAAAAGAGCCAAAGATGCTGGTGCTAAGCTTTATGAGAAAACACAAGTAACAACCGTAAAGAGCAAAGGGACTCGTTGGAAAGTGATCGCAGAAAAAGGAAGTATAACAGCAAAGCATGTTTTACTCGCAACGAATGGATATAAACTCGGGCTTCAGCGTTTTGTTCAAAAAAATATTGTTTCTATTCGCTCTTATATTGGAGCAACGGAACCATTACCGAGGAACAGTTCAATTCTCATGGGGGGTGAATCGGTTGATGATTCCCGTTTTATGGTTCGCTATTTTCGCAAAAGTATTGATAATCGTCTCTTATTTGGTGGTGTAGAAAGTTACAATAATAGGAATCCTGTAAATTTAGATGCACGTATAAAACGGCAAATTGCTGAAATTTATCCTCAATTATCCACTATCAATCTCAGCCATCGTTGGGGGGCGACGGTTGCCATTACGGTTGAACGTATGCCTTATGTTCGCCAACTTTTCTCAAGGATGACTTATTGTGGCGGTTATTCAGGACATGGCGTTATGCTTGCTCCTTTTATGGGAAAATTATACGCAGAATGGTTGACTGGGAATCATGAACGTTTTGCCCATTTTAAGGACTTAAAAATTTCGTCTTTTCCAGGGGGAAGTACTTTGCGTTATCCGCTTATATTTTTAGCAATGCGTTGGTTTTCTTTAATGGATCGTTTTTAACAGAAACATTGATTGAAATGGAGAAAATTAATGGCTTATTTAGTATCTGTCTGCTTTAATGATGGAAGTTTTTGTAAGTAGTATAGGATTGAATAATCGAATAGAAAAATAAATAAGTTCATGGTAAGTAAAATTATTCCAGTCTCTCCCTTTGATTGTATTGTTTTTGGTGGCAATGGTGATCTGGCTTTACGCAAACTTATGCCTGCTCTCTATCATTGTCAGTGCGTTGGGCAATTGAGTGAACCAACGCGTATTATTGGGGTTGCACGTTCCGCATGGAGTAATGAAGAGTATCAAAACTTTGTTTGTGCATCTTTAGAAAAACATGTTCATCCAAAAGATCTTAACCAAATTGAACTTCATCGTTTTCTTGCACGTTTAACTTACGTCTCTGTTGATATTACCTCACATCAAGGATGGCAAGATCTTGTGCAGGTATTGTCGCAAGATTCAGCGGATATTCGAGCTTTTTATTTAGCTGTTGGTTCGTCGCTTTTTGCTGCTATTGCGATGAAGTTGGGGAAAAGCAATTTGGTCACGCCACAAACACGAATTATCATTGAAAAACCTATTGGCCGAGATAGAGAAACAGCTGTTGAACTCAATGATATATTTGCAAAAGTATTTCATGAAGATCAAATCTTTCGCATTGATCATTATCTTGGGAAGGAAACCGTTCAAAATTTAATGGCATTGCGATTTGTGAATACACTTTATGAACCACTATGGAATTCCAACTATATTGATCATGTTCAGATAACCGTTGCTGAATCTTTAGGTTTGGAAGGGCGTACAGAATATTATGAGAGTACTGGTGCTCTACGCGATATGGTTCAAAACCATATGCTGCAGCTGCTTTGTTTGGTTGCGATGGAAATACCATTTATCAACAGTGCTAATGCTGTACGTGATGAAAAACTTAAAGTTTTACATTCTTTAACACCTCTTGATGTTCATAATGTAGAACAACATACCGTACGTGGGCAGTATGGGGCTGGTATATTAAATGGTATTTCTGTAGGTTCTTATCTTGATGATCTTGAAAAAGAGGAGAGTAGGAGCGAAACATTTGTAGCATTGAAGGTTAAAATTAATAATTGGCGTTGGGCAAATACGCCTTTTTATTTACGAACTGGTAAGCGCATGTTTACGCGAATGTCTGAAATTGTTGTCGTATTTAAACCTATTCCTCATAATATTTTTAATATAGATTCGGATGAGGTTTTTTCTAATCGACTTGTTATTCGTCTCCAGCCTGATGAAGGTGTCAAACAATGGTTGATGATTAAAGATCCAGGTCCTGGTGGTATGCGGTTTCGTCATATCCCCCTGGATATGAGTTTTGCATCTGCATTTTCTCAGCGTAATCCTGATGCTTATGAGCGCTTATTGATGGATGTTATTCGCGGAGATCAAACACTCTTTATGCGTCGTGACGAAGTTGAAGCAGCTTGGCGTTGGATTGATCCTATTCTTGAGGGGTGGCAAGCGATAAAGCAGCCTATTTATGAATATAGTGCGGGATCATGGGGGCCATCTGCTTCCACAGTTTTGATGGAACGTGATAGGCGTATATGGAATAACTTAGTTTAGAGCAATAAGTATGCATGGAATGAATATTGACCGTTTAAATTTTGAAACACCCACAAATCTTGCTTTAGCCTTGGCTGACCGTGTTGCAGCAGAGCTCAGTGTAGCTGTTCTGGAGCGCAAGCGCGCGATTTTAGCGGTGTCTGGTGGTAAAACACCAGAATTATTTTTTCATTATTTATCAAAAGCGGATATTGATTGGCAAAATATCATTATTACTTTGGTTGATGAACGTTTTGTCCCTATACACGATGAACGCTCAAATGAATATATGGTACAGCGTTATTTGTTACAAAATTTTGCAACCAAAGCACGTTTTGTGGGACTTTATCATAAGGCACGCACCGTTGAACTTGCTGCTTTTTCAGCAGCAAGCCGTGTTAATGCTTTGCCTAAACCCTTTGATGTTGTTGTTTTAGGAATGGGGATTGATGGACATACGGCTTCCTTTTTTCCTGATGCTGATCGTTTAAAGCAAGCACTTGACCTTCGAACACAAGCGCTTGTTTTACCGCTTCATTCCAAGAGCGCTATTGAGCCAAGGCTTTCACTCACTTTGCCAGTTATAATACAATCTCGTTGCATTATTCTCCATTTTGAAGGTTTTCAGAAACGTGACTGTTTTGAAGAAGCTTGTCAAGGTGGGGCTGAAATAGAAATGCCGGTTCGGGCGATTTTGCGTAATTCTCCTCATCTTATGCAGGTTTATTGGTCGCCTGCAGAAAATGAAATAAGTGAATTAAAATATGAGAGACAAGGTGAATAAAAATGCAATCTCTCTTTCATGAATGAGGGGGAGCATCAATGAAAGGGGGGAAAGTAAATATGGCACTTTCCAAGGTAATTGCTACAGTTACACGAAGGATTTATGAACGCTCTTTACCAACACGAGAAATTTATTTAGATCGTATTGCAAATGCACAGACTCATCGTCCCAAGCGGAGTTTTTTGGGATGTGCCAATCAGGCTCATGGTTTTGCTGCTTGTGGTGCAATAGACAAAGAGCGTCTGAAGGGAAATATCGTTGGGAATATTGGCATTATCACGGCATATAACGATATACTTTCAGCACATCAACCTTTTGAAAAGTTTCCTCACTTAATTAAAGAGGCAGCTCGTATGGTTGGTGGTGTTGCACAGGTAGCAGGGGGTGTTCCTGCGATGTGCGATGGTGTTACGCAAGGGAATGCGGGGATGGAGCTTTCCCTTTTTTCGCGTGAAGTGATTGCAATGGCGACAGTAATAAGCCTATCACACGATGTCTTTGATGCAGCATTGTATCTTGGGGTGTGTGATAAAATCGTACCAGGTTTATTGATTGGTGCACTAACATTTGGTCACTTACCGGGAATTTTTAT
Organism: Bartonella queenslandensis; assembly: GCF_018155095.1. GTDB lineage: Bacteria > Pseudomonadota > Alphaproteobacteria > Rhizobiales > Rhizobiaceae > Bartonella > Bartonella queenslandensis_B. The sequence goes on from NZ_NAAI01000001.1 coordinate 236,730, forward strand.
ACCCGCTGGTCCCATGACAACGGGGCAAGGGAATGATGAAAAAGCAAAAATACGTCAACTTTACGCGGAAAATAAAATAGATCGCCAAACACTCTTGGAATCAGAAGCTCGTTCTTATCATGAACCAGGAACATGTACATTCTATGGGACAGCTAACTCAAATCAGGTGATACTAGAAATGATGGGGCTTCATATACCAGGAGCTTCTTTTGTCAATGCGAATACACCGTTGCGTGATGCTTTAACAAAAGAAGCGACAAAGCGTGTACTTGAAATGACCGATCTTGGTGATCATTATAGACCACTTGGTATGATCATTGATGAGCGTTCTTTTGTGAATGCCATTGTAGGATTAAATGCAACAGGAGGTTCTACCAATCATACAATTCATTTGATAGCTATCGCTGCGGCTTGCGGTATTCAATTGACATGGCATGATATTGCAGAAATTTCATCCGTTGTGCCTCTTTTAGCGCGAATTTATCCGAATGGTTTGGCTGATATCAATCATTTTTATGCAGCAGGGGGGATAGGATTTATTATTCGCGAGCTTATTGAAGCTGGTTTAGTGCATGAAGATGTTTCTACAGTTGTTGGTAAAGATCTTAACGCTTATGCAATTGAAGCAAAGCTTTCTGCTGATGGCTGTGTGGTACGTGAAGCAGCTCTTAAAGAAAGTGGTGATCATAAGGTATTAGCAGGGTGGAAAAAACCATTTCAATCTGAGGGGGGGATTCGTGTTTTATCGGGAGATTTAGGAACTGCTATTATAAAAGTTTCATCTGTTAAATCAGAATATTGGCAAATTAAAGCACCAGTCCTTGTCTTTAATGATCAAGAGGAGCTCCACAAATCTTTTCAATCTGGAGCGTTACATGATAAAGATTTTATTGCTGTTATTCGCTACCAAGGACCAAAAGCCAATGGCATGCCAGAGCTTCATAAATTAACCACTATTTTAGGGATTTTACAAGATCGCGGTCAGAGAATAGCATTGATAACCGACGGCCGTATGTCGGGAGCATCAGGAAAAGTTCCTGCTGCCATTCATGTGACACCAGAAGCTTTGGATAATGGTCCCATTGCACGTTTGCAAGATGGTGACATCGTTTTCCTTGATATTTATGGGGGTAAATTAACGCTTTTAGAGGATTTAGCAAAATTTAACGCACGAACAATCACACCTCCTGATCTTACAAAAAACGAACAGGGTGTTGGACGTGAACTTTTTCGTGTTTTTCGTCAATCGGTTAATCGTGCAGATCAGGGGGCATCTGTTTTTATGACGTGAGGAATGCAAAAAGAAACAAGATGAACCATGTGCAATGCAACCATGTACAATTAATTGTTACAATTCTTAGAATTTTGGTACAGGAAGATTGTGTAATCGGGTGGCGGCTTTAAGTGTATTAACCATAAGCATGGCAATAGTCATGGGACCAACACCTCCTGGAACAGGGGTGATTGCAGCAGCTTTTTCTTTTACGTTTTCAAAATCGACATCCCCTACAAGAAGCGTTTTTCCTACACCTTTTTCTGGAGCTGGAATGCGATTGATGCCTACATCAATAACAATAGCATCTTTTTTAATCCAATCTTTTTTAATCATTTGTGGGCGGCCTACAGCTGCCACGAGAATATCGGCGCTCCGACATACATCATCAAGGTCACGGGTACGACTATGGGCAATTGTCACAGTAGCATTGGCGCCTGTTAAAAGGGCAGCCATAGGTTTTCCAACAATATTAGAGCGTCCAACAACCACAGCATCAAGTCCAGATAAATCTTTCCCACAGTGTTGTTCAATCATCATCATAGCTCCCGCTGGTGTGCAGGGAATAATAGCATCTTCAAGTGCATTTGCTGCGAGTTTTCCTACATTGACATAATGGAAACCATCAACGTCTTTTTGGAAAGCAACGGCTTGTGTTATGCGATTTGTATTGATATGGGCAGGAAGGGGCAGCTGTACCAAAATACCATGAATTTTAGGATCAGAATTTAATGCTGCAATAAGTTGAAGGAGCTCTTTTTCTTGTGTTTCTTTGGAAACAACATGTTTGATTGAAAGAAATCCACATTCTTCAGCTTTTTTATTTTTTGAAGTGACATAGACTTGGCTTGCCGGATCATCTCCAACGATAATAACAGCGATACCAGGTCGTATATTATAGTTATTGCGAAGTTTTATGGTTTCAGCCTTAACTTTCACAATAATCTCTTCAGCAAGTTTTTTTCCGTCGATAATATTATTCATGAGAGAGACCCTTTCGGTAAGGCTGTTTGTTTTTTTGTAAAGCATTTTCTAATAATACGATAGAGTTTTATAGCAATATTCATATGAGAACAGTAAGAATGGCTTGATAATGTTGTGGATTTATCATTTTAGAATACTTTTAAATAATTGCTTTATAAAAAAGCAGCAATATTGCTGTTTGAATAAACTTTGGATAAAGAACAAAAATAATGAAAATACAAAATGGGTAAGGTCAATTATAGGGTTATAAAAAGCCTCTTAACGATTATTTAAGTTTATTTTAATCTTGTATAGGGGGTGCGTGTAGAGGGATATTGTGCGCATCAGAATAATAAAATTTTTGAGCGGAATTTTTATTACAATTATCTTTTTATTTGGAGTGGGGATTTTCGTTTTACCTTATCTTGTTTCTACGGATATGATTCGTGTTCGTTTAGTGCAAGAGTTGAGTGCATGGACAGGTTATAATGTGCAATTGCGTGATCCACCGCGGTTAAATCTTTTTCCTTATCCTAAAGCGTTACTTTCCGGTGTTATTTTATCATCAAAAATAGATGATGTTGCGCCATTAATGGAAGCTGAATCAATAGAAGTCGATCTTTCTGTTGTTGATCTTTTTGGAGGACGTGTTTCTTTTTCAGAGACACGGATTGTGCATCCTCAATTTGTTATGGAAAAGCCTGTTAAAACAATGGCGGCTTTTTTTGATCGCTTTTCTTTCTCATAAGGTGCTTTAGGATTGGCCATACGCAAGACGCGTGAAATATTAAAGCATAACCCCGAACATCCAGAGATAGAACACCTTTTAAAACAACCTTTTGGACGGGTTGTCATTGAAAATGGTACCCTTGTATATCATGATAGCCTCTCAGGATCAGTAGAAAAAATAACAGGATTAAATGCGACTTTAGATTGGCCAGAATCGAATCAGGAAGTACGATTTCGTGCAGATGCTTGTTGGCGCGGAGAATTTACAAAATTATCAATTGATGCTTCTCAAGCATTATTACTTTTGGCAGGAGAAAAAAGCCAAATTAAAGCAAGTCTTAATTCTGTACGTGGGGGAATAACTTTTACAGGATAGGCTCGGTTATCTGAATATTATATTTTTGATGGGAAAATATCGATGCGCTCTCCAGTATGGAATCAGACTTTGTCTTGGATTGGAGGGAAACAGTTTTGGAGACATAGATTAAAAATTCCCATTGTATGGGAATCTCATTTTTTAGCGCGACCAATGTATATCCAAATGCACAATGTTGCATTTACGATGGGGAAAGCCAATGCACGTGGAGCTTTGAAATTTGATTTTCAAGATTATGTACCAAATGTCATGGGCTCTTTAGCATTTGATAACCTAGACATTAACCTTTTGGACTCAATGTTTTTTTCGGTTAAAGAGAAAAATTCATATCTTTGATATGGCGCTTTGGGATTGTATTGGGGTGGATATACGACTTTCTGCACCACAAGCCAAAGTAGGAAATATTTCACTCACAAATTTAGCTGCTGCAATACAGATAAGAAATGGGCATGGTATTTTTGATCTTGGACATGCCAATATTTGGGGGAGATCCGTTCAAAGTAATATTGAAATTATGCCATCTGGACAAGAAATACGTATTGGAGGAACGATGTCAGGGGCTTCTATTGATACGCAGGAGGCTTTAGAAACCTTAGGGTTTATTCCATTTGTACAGAGCAAAACAAATTTTACCGCAACGATACAAACACGTGCAGGTTTTTGGATGGAAGTTTTTACAAAGATGCAGGGTGAATTAACATTGAAGATGTCTTCTGGTTGGCTCTTAGGGTATGATTTGAATGAATTACAAACAAAACTTTCAAACAAACAACAATTTCTTTTAACAATTAATGATTCTCTCTCCACAAATTTTGAACACTGGAATATTCAGGCAAGCTTTTCAGAAAGGGTGATGAAGGTGACAGAGTCATTAATGCGTACAGCAGACTTGAGTTTATCCATACAGGGGGCTGTTCCAATGGCTATTGCTCAAGGGCAGCAGAATGAATTGATATTACAGGCACAATTGCGCAAAAATTATAGGTCAGAAACTTTATGTAAAGATGTTCAATGCCTTGCTAACAGCCTTGCATGGCCTTTTACATTTTCTCTGAGCTTTAAAGGACAAGATCATGGTAATTTTCTGATTACAAAAGACATTGATACAGATTGAGCATTGTTTTTCATCTGTATAACACTCTATTCTGTTATGATAATTCGTCTATTTGTAATTTAAAGTTGTTTTTTAATTTAAAGAAGAGATTTCAATATAGTAAAATTCTTTCATTTTAAATCTGTTCGTGATGAAACCAAAACCCTTCCCCTCTTTCATAAGTGCAGTTGGTATGTAGACAAATGATTGAAGAGGGGAATAAAAACGCCTCTCTATGGAATCTCTTTAAATACAAGAGATTCATAATATGAGTGCAAATCTTAGAAAATTGCTAAAAACATTTTGTTGCATTAAAACTTTAAGGGCATATCTGTTAGTGTTTATTGAATCTGAGAAGAAATACCATAGCCATCTTCGATAACTGCATGCTTTCCATCTGCTCCAACAGAACCAATTCCCACCGTAATCACAATAAAGGCTAAGAGGGTTGTAATCGTAATAATGGTAGCTTTTTTAGCAGACATATCTTTCCTCCACTGATGCATTAATAACCGAATGCAAAGATGAATGGTGTATTATTTAAACTTTTATGAAAGCAGAATCACTTAATGATCTATAGGTTCCCATCATTATCTCATAAAGCTAAAAAACTCTATAATTCTTTGAATATATTATAGCGCTATAGATATAATTTTTTCTTTTTGTTATATATTTTTCTCTATTTCTCGATGATGATAGTGAGCATTGGCAAGATTTTATGCGCATAAATTATAAACTTAAAAGATTATTTATTCGACAGACATTGGCTTTGAATGAAGAAATAAAGATAGAGGGGGCACAAGCTTCTTATCTTGTGCATGTTTTGCGGATGAAAGAAGGAGCGGAAATACTACTTTTTAATGGACAGGATGGTGAGTGGCTTGCTAAACTCCTTATTGTTAAGAAAAAATTTGTCGTGGTTCAGCTTATCCATCAAGAAAGATTACAAACGACACATTCCAATCTTATTTATTGCTTTGCTCCACTCAAAAATGCGCGGTTGGATTATATGGTGCAGAAAGCTGTTGAAATGGGGGTATCGGTTCTGCAGCCTGTTATAACGCACCATACTCAGGTCACACGTATCAATATGGCGCGTATGGAAGCGAATGTTATCGAAGCTTCTGAACAATGTGGCATTTTATCTCTCCCTGAATGTGTATCGGCTCTATCATTAGCAGAGCTTTTAGAACGTTGGGATGAGACACAGCCTTTATTCTTTTGTGATGAAGAGCATAAACCTCATAATCCATTACTTTCTTTTAAGAAGTGTGATGTTACAACGCCTGGTGTTCTCATTGGACCAGAAGGTGGGTTTAGTGAAGAAGAGCGGAGCTTTTTAAAAAAGCATCCTTTTGTGGTACCAATATCATTAGGTCCACGCATTTTACGCGCTGACACTGCGGCTGTTGCAGCTTTGGCTCTTCTTAATGCTACCGTGGGGGATTGGTCAATGGATTGAGATGTCTGTAAAATCATTCTAAATAATTCATTTAAGATGATAACACCAATGATAGGATACGATAAGTTATGGCGCTTGATATAATGGATGAAAGTGAAGTTTATAACTTAGATTCCTTGGTTAGTTATTTCCAAGGGGGGTATAAAGCAGAAGATGATTGGCGTATTGGTACAGAACATGAAAAATTTCCGTTTTACAGAGAGGGTTTTCGGCCTGTTCCTTATGACGGTAAGAGGGGAATCCGAGCGCTATTAGAGGGGATGCAAAGTGCTTTAGGATGGAAACCTATTTTAGATGAAGGAAATATTATTGGGCTCGTAGGTTCAGTTGAACAGGGAGCTATTTCTTTGGAACCTGGAGGACAGTTTGAATTATCTGGAGCACCATTAAAAACAGTAGGTGATACGTATCACGAGTTGATGGAACATTTAGCTCTTCTCAAGAAAATTGCAGAACCATTGGGTATTGGTTTTTTGGGGATAGGAGCTAGTCCAAAGTGGACGTTAGCTGAAACGCCGAAAATGCCAAAATCACGTTATAAGATTATGACTGATTATATGCCAAAAGTTGGGCATAATGGTCTTAATATGATGTATCGCACATCAACAGTTCAGGTTAATCTTGATTTTTCATCTGAAAGCGATATGCGGCGAAAAATGCAAGTATCCATGAAGTTACAGTCCATTGCAACCGCATTATTTGCCAGTTCACCTTTTACAGAAGGACGCCCAAATGGCTTTTTGTCATGGCGTTCTGAAATTTGGCGTGATACAGATAATCAGAGGACAGGCGTTCTTCCCTTTATATTTTCTGAGCGTTTTGGTTTTGCTGATTACGTTGAATGGGCCCTTGATGTTCCCATGTATTTTGTTGTACGTGATGGTCGTTATTATGATTGCACACATATAACGTTTCGTCAGTTTATGCATGGAGCATTAAGAGGACAAGTTGCAAATTCAATTCCAAACATGGGAGATTGGATGAACCACTTATCAACGTTATTTCCTGAAGTCCGCTTAAAAAGATTTTTAGAAATGAGAGGAGCTGATTGCGGTTCTTGGAAGCGCATCTGCGCATTGTCGGCTTTTTGGGTTGGGCTTCTTTATGATAGAGAAGCGCTTAACGAGGCAGAGGCCTTGACCAAAGATTGGTGTTTTGAAGAGGTTTTAGATATGCGCCAACGCGTTCCCAAAGAAGGGTTAAAAACCCCTTTTCGTCAAACCATTCTTTTAGAATTGGCACGTCAAGCTATCGCTATTGCTCGCAAGGGCTTAAAAAATCGCAAACAGTATGATGCAAATAGTTTTGATGAAACAAATTTTCTTAACCCTTTAGAAGAGGTTGTGGCAACGGGTCAAACAGATGCTGAAAAACTTTTATCCCATTATTCTTCTATTTGGGATGAGTCTGTCGAACCTGTATTTTTAGAATATGCCTATTAAATTTGAAGAAAAGACATTTTGTACTTTTTTAAAAATTGCATATCTTCGTAGTGGTTTATTCATTCATTTGTTTTAGAGAAACTATCCACTCTTACTTTCAAATTTTCTCATAAAGGGATACAATACAAAGACCTCTTGCTCACTGCAGATTACGACGATCACGATATTTCCATAACCTCCATGTTATAATTCTATGCTAATATATCTTTGTGCTAAAGGTGATTTGATCTATTGAGCTTTTTATAAAACATTTTTTACCCACTTGGCTCATTCCTTTTATGAAGAGGGCAGAAAATAATTTTTTGCTTAAAAATAGGGGATAAAAAACATTATTTTTGCTCAGTAGCTTCAATGTTGCTTATAGGAATATGAAGCGTTTTATTCTGTAGAATAAAATACAAAATTTTATTTTGTTGTGCTGGTAAGCCACAAACACTTCTTTTATTATTTAAAAACATAGAGTATGCTTCTTAACAGTTTGTTGCTTCCATTTTTTAATAGCAAGACTGCGTAGGGATTCTATACTTTTATCATTATATGATAAATTATACAGTCATCGTGCAGGCAATAGCGGCATTTTTTAAATGGGTAGGGAAATTAGAGGGGATTATTTTCTTTAAGACAGGATGTTTGTTTTTTTCGGTTAATGCGCGTTGGAGAATCTAGAAACGTATTCAAACATCTAATTCCTAAAGTCTGCTTCAAGTTTTGAGAGGAAAATATTTTTTTTCAATAAATTAAGGAGTAGCCTATTTGAATACTTAGCAAATCTCCATATTAGGATTCTTTACCTAAAAAGAGCAAATCACCTACAAAAAAGTATCTTGGGGTAATACTTTTAAATATCTAATTATGAAGATTCAATTTTTCGTTTTCTATCTTACTCTAAAACATTTTTATATATTCTTTTGCTATTTCCTCTTTGTCGCGATATTCTGAGTCTCTAAAGTTTTTATTGAGGTATGACTGATAAAGTTCATCGTACAGATTCAGATCGTTCACTTTTGTATATCCAAATGATACTAATACAGCAAACACAAGTATCAATAGAGAAGATAACACAATAAATGCTATGGTACGTTTCATGAGTGATTTAACTCCTTATCTTTGATAAATAGACCGATATTGAATACAGCTATTATGACGGTTGATATCACTTAATTTGGTTATATCGACAGGATATATGGTATTTTTGTTGGTATTGTGTTTTATAGTGTATAGAGTGATTTTATATATTATTAGTTGTATTTCTTTTGAATAGGCATTGTGGTTTTAAAGCTTTCACATTTGTGATTTTTTGTTATTAAGAGGGCATATTTTATGCCTATAAAGAGAATTTAAAAAAATAAAAAAGCCTCTTCAAAAAGCTTTCATTGAGAGTACGGTCCATAAAATTGGCAAGAGGAGATTGATGGTTTATTTTCCAGAAAATTGATGAATGTTTGTTTGTTAATCAATCATTTTTCAAAAAAGCTTTTTTCAATTCAAAAGGCAAAAGAGAAAAAGAAAGCAATAAGGGCATTAATAAAATAAGATAAGTTAGAATTATTAAGTATTACAATACAATGAATGGTATTGATATTTCTCTCATTAAATTATTTTATAAGATCATAAATTATTAAATAATAGGGAAATAAATTTATTTATTTTCCTTAAACAGTTATTTGTAGATAAAAAATTCTCTTTTACTCTATAAATTAAAAAAATAATGACTTTTTAAAAGCCTTGTAAGCTTTATACCTTAATTTTAAATATTACGTATTGATTTTGAATTATGCATATTATTCATTATCAATCATGACAATAGTGGGTATAGACTGGGCACAGACAATGACATTTAATTTTTTCATCAATTTATTTCTATTTGTTATTTTTTTATTATGGATTGCTCACAGTAAGAGAATGCAATGGAGTCTTTCATTCCGTGTTATGCTAGGGCTTATCCTTGGCTTGATTTTTGGCAGTGTTTTGCAGGTTTTTTATGGAGAGGGTGAAGCCACTTTATTGAAATCCGTTGAATGGTTTAACATTGTTGGTGAAGGTTATATCTCATTGTTACAAATGATTGTTATGCCACTGGTTTTTGTCTCCATCGTTTCAGCTGTTGCTCATTTACATTCTGTTTATGCTGTTGGAAAGGTGAGCGTCATAACAATTTCAATATTGCTTATTACGACGGCTCTTTCAGCGTTGGTTGGTGTTTTGGTTGTTAATGCCTTTGGATTAACAGCAAGTAGTTTGGTACATGAAGGGCAAGCTGTTTCTGCTGTTCTTGGGGATCGTATTTCTCAACTTGGAGATATGAATATACCCAAAATGATTTTGTCCTTTATTCCTAAAAATCCCTTTGCTGAGTTAAGTGGAGCCAAGCGTACGTCAATTATCAGTGTTGTTATTTTTGCATCGTTTTTAGGGGCATCGGTTCTTCTTTTAAAGAAAGATGAGCCAGAAAAAGGAGAAAAAGCGCTTTTATTTATTCAAGTGGCACAAGCTTGGATTATGCGGTTAGTTCGTATTGTGATTGCTTTGACACCTTATGGTATTTTTGCTCTTATGACGAAAGTAGGAGCAACTTCGCATATTGCAGATATTTTAAATTTACTTGTTTTTATCATTGCCTCTTATGTCGGCATTATGTTAGTTTTTGGAATTCATGGTGTATTACTTGGCATTTCTGGGGTTAATCCTTTTCGTTTTTTCAAAAAAGTTTTACCAGTTTTAACATTTGCTTTTAGCAGTCGTTCAAGTGCTGCAAGTATTCCTTTGAATATTGAAGCGCAAACACAGTGGATAGGTGTACCGCAATCCATTGCGAGTTTTGCCGCTTCTTTTGGGGCTACAATTGGACAAAATGGCTGTGCTGGTCTTTATCCAGCGATGCTTGCAACCATGATTGCACCATCGATAGGGGTTAATCCTCTTGATCCTACTTGGATTGCTACGCTTGTTGGAATTGTAACGTTGAGTTCTATTGGTGTTGCGGGTGTGGGGGGAGGGGCTATTTTTGCTGCATTGATTGTGTTACCAATTATGGGGCTTCCTATTACTTTGGTTGCTGTACTTATCTCTATTGAGCCGCTGATTGATATGGGGCGTACCGCTTTAAACGTGAGTGATTCAATGGTAGCTGGAACGATCACCAGTCAAATATTACAGACAACGGATAAAAGTATTTTAAAAAAATGATTTCGGGTTATGTTTTTTTGGGGAAAAAACATCTGTCAGAGACATTTGTGCAGAACCAGGTTGTAGAGGTTTTTGTTGATTGGGGTGAGGCGCCCAACCAGAGAGCCAGATGAAAGAAAAATGTGCACGAATACGTCCATCAGGATCGCTAAATTTTTGTGCATAGATTTCAGCAGCACGAAGAAAAAATCGTTTGGAGACAGGGCGTCGTGAGCGATTGATAAGGGCATTTTGCATTCCCATTGCTTTAAGATCATGCATAAGGTCAAACATTGTATTATAGCGTATTGTAATCTCTTCAACATCTGTTACAGGTAGAGCAAAGCCAATACGCTGTAAAAGAGCACCTGCATCACGAATATCGGCAAAAGGGTAAATTCTAGGACTTGCCCCACCATAAATTTCAATTTCAGCTTGTAGGAGACATTCACGTAATTCTTTGAGTGTACCAGCTCCTGCCATAACAGCTAGAAATAAACCATCTGGTTTAAGGGTGTTTTTTATCTGGCTTAGAACACCAGGGGTATCATTCGTCAATTGTAATGAAAGAAGTGAAACAACAAGATCACAGTAATTTTGAGGCAAATCAAGAAATTCTCGGTGACGTAAATGAAATTTTTTATCATGGCTTTGATAAAGTATATCGGTTTCAATACGTTCTATAGAACAAACCTTTCCAGATTTCATGAGAGTTTTCGTGGCAAGATCAGTATGGCTGTGTAAATCGAGAGCTAATGTAAAGAGTCGATCAACAGTGCTAAGACGTGTATAGAGATCTTCTGCCATGAGAGAGAGTAAAAAGTCATCCCCTTTTTTAGCTTTTTGGAAAGCACGTTTGCGGAATTGTTCAATGCGGTTATGATCAAAAATTAAAGGATGAGACATATTGTAGAACACTTTCGATCTATGAAAGAATATATCTTGAAAAGGTTCATGTTTATGCAAGCTCTGTCAAGTTTATAATGTGAAAGAAAAACAAGTTTATAGGAGGTTAAGAGTTTTTAAAGAAATTAAATTTATAAATTGAGAGAATACAAAGGAACTTTTGTTCTACGGGGAATTTGTAACAGCCTAAATTTATAATGTTTTATTTTCGAGAAGCGGCTTTAAATAGCTGGGATATACTCAGTCAATTCGTTGAGTGCTTTAAAACGATGCTTTATCCACCAATGTGTCCTGGATGTAAGCGAAATGTTTCTACTTATGGCACGATTTGCTCTGAATGTTGGAAAGACCTTCAATTTATCACGAAACCTTATTGTCCTGTTATGGGGACGCCTTTTGTTTGTGATATGGGGGATGGTTTTCTCAGTGGTGAAGCACTGCATAATTCTTACCCTTTTTCACGTGTTCGTTCCGCCATTGTTCATAAAGGGCTTGCACGCACTTTGGTAACGCGCTTAAAATACGGAGATCATATAGAATTGGCATCTTTTATGGCCAATTGGATGATTTTTGCTGGGCGTGAGGTTATTGATGAGTGTGATGTTATTATTCCCATTCCATTGCATTTTCGTCGTTTTTGGGAGAGACGTTATAATCAATCTGCTGAGCTTGCACGTTATATTGCAGCATCACAAAAAAAGCTTTTAAAACCAGGTTGGCTTGTTCGTTGTCGGCATACGCGTCCCCAGGTTAGTCTTTCTTCGAGAGAGAGAAAAATTAACGTAAAAAATGCTTTTAAGGTTTCACATAAGGTTAAAAAATATCTCAAAGGATGTTCTGTTTTACTGATTGATGATGTATTTACAACGGGTGCAACAGTTACGGCAGCAGCATCTGCATTAAAATATGCAGGTGCACGACAGATTGATGTGCTAACATTTTCGCGTGTCCTTAAAGAAGATTCTATTTTTCCTTCTTCTTAAGGGGAATTTAAAGTGATATTATTAAAAAAATACTTGGAGGATAATACTTATGAAAGAGATAATCATTTATACACGCCCCGGTTGTCCTTATTGTACAAAAGCACGTGATTTGCTGGACAAAAAGGGTGTAAAATATACAGATATTGATGCTTCCACATCCCTTCGTCAAGAAATGGTACAACGTGCGAATGGACGGAGTACATTTCCACAAATTTTTATAGGTGATTATCATGTTGGTGGTTGTGATGATCTTTATGCTTTAGAAGATGAGGGAAAACTCAATTCTTTATTGCAAAATCTATAATTGCTGTAAATGATATCTCTTTAAGACCGTTTTGCGAGAAGGAGATAGTTAACATCCATGTCTTTTGAGCGATTCCAGCTGTCGTTTAATGGATTATAAGTAATACCGATCTCATCAATGACAGTCAGAGCGTTTTTTGATAAGAAATTTTTAAGTTCGTGAGGTTTTAAGAATTTTTTATAATCATGGGTTCCTTTTGGTAGCCAACGGAGGATATATTCAGCACCTATAATAGCAAGCCCCCATGCTTTCCACGTGCGGTTGAGTGTTGCAACAAACATCAACCCTCGTGGTTTCAGCATTTTTGCTGTCGCTTTTATGAAGAGATTAACGTCAGCGACATGTTCAACAACTTCCATATTAAGAATGATATCAAATTTTTCCCCTTCATTAGCGAGTGCTTCTGCCGTGGTTGTGCGATAATCAATTGAAAGGTTACTTTGGGCAGCATGGATTTTTGCGACTTCAATATTCGTTTGTGCTGCATCAACGCCTACAACTATAGCGCCAAGACGTGCCATTGGTTCACATAACAAGCCCCCCCCACAGCCAATATCAAGAATTTTCAAATTATCAAAAGGCCTCAGTGAAACAGGGTCACGATTAAATTCTAAACAGATTTTTTCTCTAATGTAAGCAAGACGTGTTGGATTAAATTGGTGAAGAGGTCGAAATTTCCCTTGTGGATTCCACCATTCTGTAGCGATACGTGAAAAATGATCAATTTCATTTTGATCAACAGTTGTTCGTGTTTTATCTATCATGGTGCTTTCCTTTTATTTAAAATGATCAAGGCCAGGAGATTTTATACAAAGTCAAGAAAAATTAATATAATCATAATGAAACTTGCACAAATGATAGATATTCGCTATGTCGAGAAAACAGTTAGTGGATAGAGCATCTTATTCTCATTATCGCTTGAGATAAGAGATGTAAAGGTAAGAGTGTTATTAATGGCGCGCATTGTCATGAAATTTGGTGGAACGTCTGTAGCAAACATTGAATGTATTCATAATGTTGCACGGCATGTCAAAAGAGAGGTTGATGCAGGCAATGAGGTTGCTGTTGTTGTCTCTGCGATGGCGGGTAAAACCAATGAGCTTGTCCAGTGGACGTGTGATGCTTCGCCTATCCATAGAGATGCTCGTGAATATGATGTTGTCGTTGCTTCTGGTGAACAGGTCACTTCAGGTTTGCTGGCTTTGACACTTCAAACAATGGGGATCAATGCACGTTCATGGCTTGGTTGGCAGATCCCTATTCACACAGACAATGCGCATGGACGTGCGCGCATTACGGATATTGATGGGTCTTTTTTAATAAAGTGTTTTCAGGAAGGTCAGGTTGCTGTTATTGCTGGTTTTCAGGGATTAGCTCCGGATAATCGGGTTTCTACCTTAGGACGTGGGGGATCAGATACCAGTGCTGTCGCTATAGCAGCAGCTGTACAAGCTGATCGCTGTGATATTTATACGGATGTGGATGGTGTTTATACAACGGATCCACGTATAGAACCAAAAGCGCGCCGTTTACCAAAAGTAGCTTTTGAAGAAATGCTAGAGATGGCTTCTCTTGGGGCAAAAGTTTTACAGGTTCGTTCTGTTGAATTGGCAATGGTTCATAAGGTTCGTACCTTTGTACGTTCAAGTTTTGAGGATCCTGATGCATTAGACATGGGCGATCCAATGAACTCTTCTGGAACACTTATTTGCGATGAGGATGAAATTGTGGAACAACAAAATGTAACTGGTATTGCTTTTGCTAAGGATGAAGCACAAATTTCGCTGCGTCGACTTGCTGATCGTCCAGGGATTTCGGCAGCAATTTTTGGTCCTTTAGCTGAAGAGTGCATTAATGTTGATATGATTGTGCAAAATATTTCTGAAGATGGCTCAAAAACGGATATGACTTTTACTGTACCATCAGCAGATGTAGAAAAAGCCGTTGCACTTCTTGAGAAAAATCGCAAAGAAATTGGATTTGATGTTCTCCAATTTGAAAGCGATCTTGCAAAAATATCTGTGATTGGTATTGGAATGCGCAGCCATGCAGGTGTTGCGGCTACAGCTTTTAAAGCTTTGGCTGAAAAAGGTATTAATATTCAAGCAATCACGACTTCCGAGATTAAGATTTCTGTTTTGATTGATAGTGCTTACACTGAACTTGCAGTTAGAACATTACATGCTGTTTATGGACTGGATAAGGGTTAAGTATTTTTAAACTCTCAATTTCAAGAACGTAAAGTTTTAATATGTATGAATGATTTTCTTTATAAGCATAATTTATACGGTGAAATTTTTTCATTAAAGATTTCCTTATGATGAAGCAAAAAACTGTTTGCCTGCATATCACCAACACGATTGGCGTAGGAATAAAAACTATTTAAGAGACAACATAAAATACTTATTATAAATCGTTTCGTTATAAGATAAAGGGAAAGGAGAATTGTCTACAATAGTTTTTTTTAAGAGAAGAAGAATGCATATATGTGTATGTTATGAGAATGGGAATTCAGAATCAATATCATAGAGCTTGCACAATTTGCTTTTTAGTCGGCTAAAAATTAAAAATATTATCCTAGTCGTAAATAGTTTATAAAAACCTCAAGCTCTCATGCTGAAAGGGAGAGTATTATTGGTATCATACCTATGATATCAATAGATAAAATGCCCTCTCTCTCAATAAGAAGATTTTAGATGTGAAACGACATAAATTATATGGATGGAGAAAAATGTATCTTCATCAAGATATATATAATTCCATGTGATCTTTGAAGCAATATTCTGGTTCTTTTGTTGCTCTATGTGGATTTGATGGGAGTGGGAAGAGCAGCACTCAAGCACAAGAGATTTTTCGCTATTGGGCGCAAGAAAAACATATAATACAAACTTTTCAACTCAGTCATTGGTATAGCAATAATCAAGAGGTTAGAGATTATTGAGAGAGTGGAAAATCAATTGATCTATTGCTTTTAGCACTCTAAGCCACAACAGATAGACGAAAACATACGCTTGAATTTATCACACCTTCTTTAATTTCATCGCAAAATTTATTCATCAGTGATCAATATATTCATTGCAGTCTTGCTTATTTTTATACTCGAGGGTTGTCACTTGAAAGTGTGATTAATTTAAATCAATTTGTTCCAAGACCTTGTATCATATTTTATCGTTATTTTCCGTCTGCTGCTATTATCGAACGATTGCCAAAAAGGAACGGTTTAGTTTTAAAATACAAAGAGAAATTCTCATTTATTGAAAAAGTTTATCAAGTATATCAAATTTTATCAGAAGTAGACGAATGATTTATCGTCATTGATGGAACGGCTTCTGTTTCTTCAATTCATAATCAAATACGATACCATATAGACAAGGCTTGTTTTAACGATAAATAAAATACCCCCATTGATGAGTACATTGAAAAATTTATCTATGATCTCTTCTCCTTTGTGACCTCATTGATTTTACATCGAGAGTTTTAAAGGTCAGTCCACGATAATTTAAGAGTTTTGGAAAAATATTTTATATCTTAATATTTTAATGAGGCGACCGGTGATCATTAAACGACAACGCATTTTTTAAAAGTTTGGAAAAGGACAGTTATTTAAAAAAGTGATCAAGTTCTGCTATGATAATGATATTTTTATTCTCTTGAAATATTCATATGATGATATAAGAACGACCTGTAGAGCTATGCACAAGTATATTTGAATACAGAGAATAAGTTAAGGATAGAGGCTATAATAACAGCAACTCTTTTTGAGGTTTAATGTTTTTTTGCCTGTAGTAAATGAAACAACAACAGGCAATTCTTAACGTTTTTATGGGGATTTTCAAATCGTTCATTTAGCCGAAATGAATATAAGATAAAAATATCTTAGCCAGCAGATACACCTGTTTCAAGAACTGTAGATAAAATCTTGACTATGCTAAAAGATCAGTCCAATAAAGTAGATGATTGTTTGGTTTATTCGGAATTATGAGAAACGTTTTTATTGCGCTTAATATAAATAAGTCCATACCCAAGTCCGATAAAAGCAGATAAACCAGAGCCACAAAGGACCCCAATTTTTGCAGCATCAAGCAGGATAATATCTTTAAAGGCAAGCATTGAAACAAAGATAGACATTGTAAATCCAATTCCTGCTAAGAATCCAATGAGTAAAATACCCGCCCATGTCATATGAGGAGGGAGACGGCATAGTCCTGATTTTACAGCTAGATAACTGGCTGTGATAATGCCAAGGGGCTTACCAACGAAAAGACCAATGATAACACCAAGAACAATTAAGAATGATTTGTCAGAAGAAAGATCAAAGTTTGCAAAACTTACTCCTGCATTTGCAAAGGCAAAAATCGGCATGATACCGTATGCAACCCATGGATGCAGCGCTTTTTGAATGCGCGTTACTGGCGCAATCATGGCCCGTTGTCCTTTGCGCATTTTTTTCAATGCGGTTGAAATGTGATGGAGATCTGTTTTTGCGTTTTTTTCTTGGAGAATGTGCATAGCGTTGCTGAGCATGGTGAGTGGCGCTACAAGAGTGCGTGTAGGAAAAACGGGAGTCATCATACCTAAGATGACACCAGCAAGTGATGGATGAACGCCTGTTACCATTAATCCCCACCAGATAATTGCACCAGGTAAAATGTACAGCCATGCTGATGCAAGTCCGATCCATTGAAAAAAGAGTACCAGAGCAATACCTGCACCTGCAATCAATAAACCACTAGGGTCAATGTTTGTTGAGTAGAAAAAAGCAATAATAAGAACAGCAATAATATCATCAATGATGGCTAATGATAGAAGAATGACATGAAGATTAGAAGGAATTTTTTTCCCAAGAAGAGCTAGAATACCAAGAGCAAAGGCAATATCTGTCGCTGTTGGCACAGCCCAACCGTGGATATGTCCCTCGTTAAAGTTAAAGATGAAATAAATAATTGCAGGGACACAAACGCCCCCTATTGCCGCAACAATCGGTAAAATTGCTTGTTTAAAATCGGCAAGAGCACCTTCATGAATTTCGCGTCGAATTTCCATTCCTGCGACGAGAAAGAAAATAGTCATAAGAGCATCATTAACCCAGAAATGTAAATCCCATGAAAGAGTGAAATGACCCAAATTAAAACCAAGCGGTGTATGCCAAAAAGCTTCATAGAGAGCAGCATATTTAGAATTGGCAAAAATGAGTGCAGAAGCAGCAGCTAATAAAAGAACAATGCCACTAAGAGCTTCAATATGGAGAAAACGCTCGATAGCAGAAAGCGCTTGATTGGTGACACGAGAAGCGCGATTAGGCAAGCGATTTGAAGATAAATCAGACATAAATAACTCCAACTATCGACAATTTTACGATTCTATATTCTCTGTGTAAATAACACTACCACGATGCTGTGTGTATCATATAAAAGCAAAAAGAGGAATAAAGTTCTTAATTTATAGACAAGATCATCATGTTTAAAGCACGATATGTTCAAGGCGATGCTTCATTTCTAATTGCGAGGTCTACTTTGTTTAAAGCCTTGGATAGATCATTTTGTAGAGCAGATTCGAGGTCAACCATTGTGAGCCCTTTATTATCTTTTGCTTTAATTTTAACGATCAATGTTTTTGGATTTTTAGCAAATTCACCTAAGGATTTTGAAATTTTTTCTGCTTCGTCATGATTTTTTAGCAGCATTTTGGGGGTTTTCGTCATCATTAAATAGAAATCATCATAGAGTTCCTTTTTAAGATCATGTTGGCTGTCATCAAGGCTTTTCGCAAGATAAGAAAAAAGCTTATCAATGAAACCTGCATCCTTATATCGTATATCAATTTCATTAATGCCAATGTTTTGAGAAGCAGCAATCATGACATTTTGTTGACCAGAAAAAAGCCCTTCATCAACATCAATAACCTTAGCCGATACATTCCCAGATCCAACATCTTTCATATTGAAAGACATTGTATCAAGAAAGAGTATATGTTTTTTTTCATCATAAGAAATATCAAGTTTTCCTGAAATATCAAAGCGCTCAAAGTTCAGATTTTTGAGGAACTCTAAGTCTTTTTCATTCATTTTTTTAGGCAAAACGGAAAGGTTATTGAGAGAAAGGAAAAGCTTTTTGGGGATAGGGTGTTTCCACAAGCTTGGTTTAAATTGGAATGATTCGAGAGATGCTTTCAATGATGGAATATCAACGATGACATTATCGATTTTGGCATCAGCAGAGGTAATGGCGAGCAGTATGTTTAGAAGGAGACCATTTTGTGCTACTTTTTCTGCGACTTTATTATTTTCTTTTCTTGCATTAAGATAAGCTTTGACCAATTTTTCAGGAGCTTGTTCAAGCGGTTTCATCTTTAGACCAGATGTTTTAAATTGGGCAAGGGAGAAGGAGCTATTTTTTTCTGCTTCTTCAAAAATATCAACATTTATATTGTTCAGAAGAATAGGACCAGTAACGGTTTTTCCTTGATTGAGAGCGTTATTTTTTCCGAAAATGATAGAATAGGCATAATTGATGTCGATATCTTGGGCTTTTATTGTATCACTTTTAGCCATCAGCTGCATTTGTTTATCACCATTGACTGCAACTGTTTTAAGATCCATATTTTTGATACTAACAGAACGAATATGGCCTTTTTTAAAGTCAAAAAGCTGAAAATCTTTGACTTCAACCGTTTCTGCTCGTTTGTTTTTATTTCCTATAGAAAGTTGTATATTGGGAGCACTCATTGAGGCAAGCTCAATACGCATCATTGTCTGTAAAAGATGCGATGTGATTGTTCTATCTTTGTCTTTTAAGGATATACCTTTAAGAGAAATTTGGGGAATTTTTACGTGAATATTATTATGCTTTAAGTCAACATTATAAAATGTAAAAGTTCCAGGAATAAAAGAAAAAGGAGGACGAGCAGAAATGGCACCAATTTTAAGTGATGTATCGGCTGGAACGGGGAGTGTAACGTTCTTTAAATTGACTTTACCTAGAATACTGACTTCAGCTGTTTCTGCTTTTATAGCACGACGGGCTATCTCTTGTTTTACAAAACTGTCAAGATAAGGTTTTGCAATATAAAATCCCCCAACACCGATCATTGCCAAGATAGCAACAAATCCAATAATGCAAGTGAGCCAATATTTTAGGTTATTTTGATACCCACTATTAAGATTGACCATTCTTTCTTCTTTCATTTTTATCACTCTTTAAATTGAGAGTGAAGATAAACTTTTTTAAGCAATGACAAAGGTTAAAATATAGCGTGTACCAGTTTCAACAGTCATCTGTCCTCTATATTAGAGTTATTCTCATCTTTTTTGCAATATCGCTTTATCAACTTTTATCGATTTTCTTTGGATTCAGCACGTTATAGAAAAATACGCACAATGAAGGAAAGATAAGTTTATGCGCCTCATATTTTTTATCACTTTAAATTATCTTAAAATATTCCTATGTCTGCTTTTATCTTTCTGCTGTTTATAGGAATATTTAAAACATATAAAAAGGTGTTTTTGTTCATTATAATTTAATGGGGAGAGGTGAGTATTATGACAGAAAATCAAATAATGGCCTTTTTGATCATTGGTCTTATGATGGTTGTTTTTATTTGGGATCGATTTCGTTATGATCTTGTTGCTATTTGTACATTATTAATTGCGTGTGCTCTTGGACTTGTCAGTCCAAAGGAAGCTTTTAGCGGTTTTAGTAATGATATTGTTATTATCGTGGGAAGTGTTTTTGTGGTCAGTACGGCTGTATCGCGCTCTGGTGTAATGGAGTTTATTATTCAACGAATATGGCCAGATGTGAAATCAGTACGTCTTCAATTAGCTTTTTTGGTTCTTTCTGTTGTCGTGTTATCAATGTTTGTTAAAAACATTGGTGCTTTAGCTATTATGCTTCCAATAGCTTTTCAGTTTGCACGTCGTTCTCAGATTTCCCCTTCTGTCTTTTTGATGCCCATGGCTTTTGGTTCTTTGTTAGGGGGGCTTATGACACAGATAGGAACATCTCCCAATGTTGTTATTTCAGCGATGCAAGAACGTTTAGCAGGAGCACCTTTTACTATGTTTGATTTTACACCAGTTGGTGCGGTTATTGCGACAGTTGGTGTTTTATATTTGGTCTTTTTTTATTGGCTTTTGCCTGTGCGTGTGCGTTCGGGTGGATCGTTTGATGATGCCATTGATATTCGTAATTATGTTGCAGAAGTGCATATTCCAATAAATTCACCAATTGTGGGAAAAAGTATCGTTGATTTGGTTAAGCCATCAAGTGGTGATGTTATGGTGATTCAAATCATCAGAAACAAAGTATCTATTTCGCCACTACCGGATTTTGTTTTGTCGGAAAACGATATTGTTTTGCTGGAAGGATCACATACAGGAATAGATAGTGTGATGAATTCTGCTCGTTTAGAGTTTTTTAAGGGGCAAGCTCTTTCTACAGGGGATAAGGATAGTGACATTGATATTATTGAAGCGGTCATTACTCATAACTCGCCTCTTATTGGCATTAGTGCGAAAGAATTTTCCCTATTTGATCGCTATAACGTCCATTTACTTGCGTTAAGTCGTCAACATGAAAGGGTTCGAGGAAGACTTGATGATATTATTTTCCATCTTGGAGATGTAATTGTTTTAAAAGGACAAGATTCGGTTATTCCAAATTTATTAAGGGAATTGAAATGTTTGCCCCTAGCAAAACGAAATATTGCGTTTGGAAATTTACGACATGGTTTTATATCTTTAGCCATTTTATTTATAGCAATTATTTTTACGGCTTTTCACATCGTTCCTGTTGCTTTTTCTTTCTTTTTTGCTGCCACTGCAATGGTTATCTTTCGCGTTTTTCCCGCGCGTGATCTGTATCAGGCATTAGATGGACCAATATTAGTCCTGTTGGCGGCTCTTATTCCAGTAAGTGAAGCGTTAGAGAAAACGGGATGTACGGATCTCATTGGTCAATGGTTAAGCCAACTGGCAATATTCTTTCCACCCTCTGGTGCTTTAGCACTGATGTTGGTGACAGCCATGTTGGTTACGCCATTTTTGAATAATGCAGCGACGGTTATGATGGTCGCACCCATTGCGTCAAGTTTTGCTCATTCTCTTCATTATAAGCCTGAAGCTTTTTTGATGGCTGTTGCAATTGGTGCAGGTTGTGAATTTCTTACACCTATTGGACATCAAAGCAATATGCTCGTGATGGCGCCAGGAGGATATCGTTTTAGTGATTATCCACGTTTGGGGGCTCCATTAGCGGTGTTGATCGTTATTGTTGCTGTTCCCATGCTTATGTGGATTTGGCCATTACAATAGGGTATTTTTAGAAGCTTTAAGGATCGATTACAAAAGGTTGTTCATCGTATGAAGATGAGTTGAAAGGATATACTTTGTATAAAAAATTTTATTTGAAGCTTGGGGGATCATACTTTTAATAACGTTCC
Source organism: Bartonella queenslandensis (assembly GCF_018155095.1). Taxonomy (GTDB): domain Bacteria; phylum Pseudomonadota; class Alphaproteobacteria; order Rhizobiales; family Rhizobiaceae; genus Bartonella; species Bartonella queenslandensis_B. Next base: position 258,864 of record NZ_NAAI01000001.1, read on the forward strand.
AGTATTTTTTTCTTCTGGATGAAAATTTGTTTATTCTGTTTTAGGAAGGAAAGTTTAGCAATCATTTTTTGTAAAGAGTTTGCATTTTTAATGCAATTCTAAAGCAAAAGATAAGGAAGCAGTCGTTTTTAATGGCTTTAAAGAATTATTTTGGCATAGATTAATGAAGAAAGAATGGCTCATATTATTGATAAGCATGCTAGACGATTAAGATTGTGATCTTTTTTGTAAATTCAAATTGTATAAAAATTATTATGTAAAGCAAAAGGATATTTACATCGTTTTTAATTGATACAGTTGCAAAAGCCTAATCGATTAGGGTACATATTGCTTTGAAGTGAATAAACGGAGCAAATTGAGGATTTTTCATCAATGAGGGCTACCCTCTTTGTTCATTTATGCGTAAAAGATAGAAAGTAAATTTTTTACAAGGTATGTTATATGTCGTATGATAGTTTTATTGCTGAAGTTAATGCAGAATTTCGTCAGGAAAAGGCGCTTGCTTTTTGGAAACGTTATGGTTTTTCAATTATTGGGTCCGCTCTTCTTTTCATTCTCGTGATAATTATTTATCAAATTTATCATCATACGCAAATAAAGAAAGCCAGCTATGTTGGTGATGCATTTGTAAAGAGTCTTGATCTTGCAGATACACGTCATTTTGATGAGGCGATAAAGCAATTGGAGAATGTTAAAGACTCTCATTTTGGGGGATATCCTTTTCTTGCTCGTTTGCGGGAGGCTTCTTTACTTATGGAGCAGGGTGATTTTATTAAGTCGGTGGAGATTTTTGATTCTGTTGCAGCGAATGAGAAAGCACCGCAAATTTTGCGGAAAGTTGCGAACATTCGAGCAGCCTATCTTTTAGTTGATTCAGGGACCTTGGATGATGTTAAAAAGCGCGTCCAAGATATGGCAAGTGATATTGATCCTATGCGTATGTCCGCACGAGAGGCTTTGGGCTTAGCTGCCTATAAAGCAGGGAAGATTGATGAGGCCGTTGACTATTTTAAGAAAATTTCTGGAGAAGGTGCGCTGAGATCAAAAGTAACAGATCGGGCTCGAATGATGCTTGAGCTTATGCAAGCTGAAGGCAAGGCAAATAAGGAATAAATCGATGAGCCTTACCATTGCTATCGTTGGTCGTCCCAATGTTGGGAAATCAACACTTTTTAATCGTTTGGTTGGGCAAAAGTTGGCTTTGGTTGATGATAAGCCGGGTGTGACACGTGATCGACGTATTCATGCGGCGAAACTTCAAGATTTGCATTTTGATGTGATTGATACGGCTGGGCTGGAAGAAGCAGGAGATCATACACTTGAGGGACGTATGCGTTCTCAGACAAAAGCTGCGATTGATGAAGCAGATCTTATTTTATTCGTATTTGACGCAAAGAGCGGAATAACACCCAGTGATTTAAATTTTGCTTCACTGGTTCGCAAATCAGGAAAACCAATTGTGCTTGTTGCCAATAAGTCTGAGTCAAAAGCGGCAATAGGGGGGGAGTATGAGGCGTGGTCATTAGGTTTGGGAGAGCCGTGCCCAATATCGGCTGAACATGGTTTAGGACTTAGTGATCTTCGTGATGCCATTATAGACGCTGTTGGATCGGAGCGCGTTTTTGACAATAACAAAGCAGAAGATATGACGATACAGCCTGCATCTGTTGGTGATGATGTAAACAATTTGGAAGAAGAGGAGCTTATTTACGATGAAAGTAAGCCTATTCGGATTGCCATTGCGGGGCGTCCCAATACGGGGAAATCTACTCTTATCAATAGCATGTTGAAGCAAGATCGGTTGTTAACAGGACCAGAAGCAGGGTTAACACGCGATTCTATTTCTGTTGATTGGGAATGGCGTGGTCGTCATATTAAACTTTTTGATACTGCAGGTTTACGTCGAAAATCGAAAGTTCAAGAAAAATTAGAAAAGTTATCCGTTGCAGATACTTTGCGTGCTATTCGTTTCGCAGAAGTAGTGGTCATTGTTTTTGATGCAACGATGCCTTTTGAAAAGCAGGATTTACAAATTGCTGATCTTGTAATTCGTGAGGGGCGTGTGCCAGTTATTGCTTTCAATAAGTGGGATCTTATTGAAAATAGTCAGGCTACATTAATTGATTTGCATGAAAAATGTATGCGATTTCTTCCTCAAGTTCGTGGTTTGAGGGCTGTGCCTTTATCGGGACAATATGGTCAAGGGATTGATAAACTCATGGAAAATATCATGATGATGCACCGTGTATGGAATCGTCGCATTTCCACGGCTAAATTGAACCAATGGCTCGAAACTGTTGTGGCACATCATCCACCACCTGCAATTTCGGGACGTCGACTTAAGGTTAAGTATATCACACAGGTGAAAACACGTCCCCCTGGATTTATGATTTCTTGCTCGCGTCCCAAAGTCATGCCCCCGTCGTATTTGCGTTATCTTGTCAATGGATTACGTGAAACATTTGATATGTCTGGTATACCAGTGCGCCTATCATTACGAGCTTCTGATAATCCTTTTTCGACACGTTCTAAAAAGAAATGATACCTCTTTATTTAAAAGTGAATGAAATCTACAGAACCTTAAAAATAAATCTCTTCATGATTTATAACGTTCTAAATATCGGAAATGAAATGATAACTTCAACAGACAAATTTCTTCTTTTTCATAAAAGGAAAAATCTTTATTTTCTAACATCTTGATTTCTCAATAATCATTTATCACGAGTGCTATAGAGCTTTCTCATTTTAATTTTTCTTAATAAAGCTTCTTTATTCGTATGTTGTGAGAAGAATTGAATAGGGAGTATTTAAGAACACATCAATCCTTCTCGTGATAGATAAAAAACAATTTTGATTACTTCAATATGAATACGCAAAAGTATCTTATCAGCGTTTTTATTCAAGTCGAAAAATTATAAATGACCATTATAAATCAATGTGTTTCATTTAAAACGTGTAAGAGTTCCATAGGCATCTATTTTCTTTAATGCATGATGGGAAAATCCTAGCAATTGATTTACATTCAGTGAATATGTATTATATTATGTTACCAAGAATAAGGCACCAGTTATGTTTGTGCTATTTTATCGAAGTGTTACACGATATATTTTATATGTTTTGTGTAGATGAATTCATATATGTTTAAAATATTTAAATGATATGAGCAAAAATATGATTTTGATAGAAAACAAGATAGCATTCCGTTTTTTTGCAAGCTAGAATGATAATGTGAAAGTGCGTTGATGTTTTGGATTTTAATTTAATAATACTTTGATTTATCATAATAAATCATCATTTTTATATTGAATTTAGAACATCAAATATCATACGCTTCTTTAATATTTCAAATATGTTCATATTGAATTAATTAAAATAATGTCCTTGCCATCATAAGCAGGTGTGATGTGTGAGTAAAAACGATTAAAGAAAAGAAATGCTTTTTACGCTTTTTTCAAGATGAGGACTGTTGCAATATTGAAATTAACAAAGTGTATAATGGTGTTGCCTTGTCTCTTCATAAGCATAAAGATGGTGGACCTGTGAGCTTTATATTATTCACGGAAATTTTTATGTATTTTGGGGTGATGTTGTGAAATCAGTTTAGGGACTTTAAGAAATATATTTTTTTTAAAGCATGTGAATTGAAAAATGCGTTATTTATGCGATAAAATTTATATGATAATTTGTGATAGATTTCTTTTAGTGTCTTGACGAATAAATTCGGGAACAATATGATGCACGCGGTTTTATAAGATACATTTTTACTTTGCTTTTTGATGAAGGAGCCGATGATGGCGATGGGCGAAGAACCCGTTACAAGCCGCAAGGGGGCTGAAGAGAAAAAGCAAAGAGAATGTTTTCATTCAGAGGATTTGGAATGTCGTAGTAAGAACTTAAGCGTGGCTTTAGTGCGTAAGCAGGCATTAAGGAAACGTGAGCATAAGGAGAGACGGGAAAAGTCACAAGGAAGGATGGCGGAAGCAGTTAAGCTTTCCAGTGAATTTCTGGCAAGTGTTATCGTTGGTGTTGTTTTGGGGTTGGGGTTTGATAAGTTAGCAGGTTCATGGCCTTGGGGATTAGTATTTTTTCTCTTTCTTGGATTTGCTGCTGGTGTATTGAGTATTCTTCGGTCTGTGGGGTATATTTCCTCCAGTCAATTAGGAAAAAAAGGCGTATTGCGCCAAGATGAACAAAATAAAGGGGCCAATAAGAGGTCCGATAAATGAGGTTGAAGTGACAGCGCACGCTCCAGATCCTATTCATCAATTTGAGGTTTCACGGCTGATTAAGATTTCCGTAGGAAATATGGATTTATCATTTACAAATGTATCATTGTTTACAGTCGTTACGGTTGTTATAACTTCTGTTTTTCTCTTTATTTCATCATCAAGTCGTGGATTGGTTCCAACGCGGATGCAATCTCTTTCAGAAATGGCCTACGAGTTTGTCGCGTCGACTCTGCGAGAATCATCTGGTGTACAGGGAATGCAGTTTTTCCCTTTAGTTTTTTCTCTGTTTACTTTTATTTTGGTTGCTAACTTTATTGGTCTTTTTCCTTATTTTTATACGGTGACCTCTCAGATTATGATTACGTTTTCGTTGGCAATGGTGGTTATTTTGACAGTGATTGGTTATGGATTTTATAAGAATGGGATCAGTTTTTTGAAACTGTTCGTTCCCAGTGGAGTTCCTGTCGTAGTTTTGCCTCTAGTGACAATGATTGAGATTATTTCTTTTCTCTCCCGCCCCATCAGCCTTTCGCTTCGTCTTTTTGCGAATATGCTTGCTGGTCATATTACGCTCAAAGTGTTTGCTGGGTTTGTTGTTTCGATGATTGGGGTAGGAATCGTAGGCGTTGGTGGTTCGGTTTTGCCCCTTATTATGACTGTAGCGATTACGGCTCTTGAGTTTTTGGTTGCATTTCTTCAGGCTTACGTCTTTACAGTTTTAACGTGTATGTATCTTAATGATGCAATTCATCCAGGACATTAATAGAATTGGCGGTTTTCCGTCGAATAGTGCAATTTCGCTTAAAAGGAGAATAACATGGAAATGGTGCTTGCAGCAAAATATATTGGAGCTGGTCTTGCTTGCTTTGGCATGGCTGGAACAGCTTTAGGGCTTGGTAATATTTTTGGGAGCTATCTTTCTGGTGCATTACGTAATCCGTCAGCAGCAGATAGTCAGTTTGGACGTCTCGTCTTTGGTTTTGCTGTGACAGAAGCTTTGGGTATTTTTTCGTTACTCATTGCTTTATTACTTCTTTTTGGGGTTTAATCATTATCAAAAGGGTATATTTGTTCTCGCTATGAGGAAAGATTTACCCTTTTAGCTCTCAACCAGAAAAATTGTTTGTCAGTTATCATCGACTAAAGAGGGCTTAAGCTATTTAAAGGATGAAAGAAGATGTTTGTTTCCAGCGCTTATGCACAGAACACCGAAACGTCGATAGAACATATTAAAAAAGTGGCAGAGCATGCAAATCGTGTGTTTCCACCTTTTGATTTTGTTCATTTTAGTTCGCATTTTTTCTGGTTGGCAATTTCTTTCGGACTTTTTTATCTGTTTATCTCTCGTGTGATTGCGCCGCGTATTGGTGGTGTTATTGAAACACGCCGAGATCGAATTGCATCTGATTTAGATCAGGCTATGCGCATGAAGCAGGAAGCAGATACTGTTGTTGAAACTTATGAGCGTGAATTAGCGGAAGCGCGTTTGAAAGCTCATACTATAGCACAAGCAGCTGGTGAAGAATTAAAACAAAAGGCTGAGCTTGAACGAAAGGAAATTGAAGAGCGTTTAGAGAAAAGACTTGCAGATGCTGAAAAACAGATAACAAAAATTCGAGATAAAGCGATGCAAAATGTTGGTTCTATCGCTGAAGAAGTCGCCCTTGAAATTGTGAAAAAAGTGATTGATGTTGATATCAGCAGAGAGGCTGTTCGTTCAGTTATTAAAACTGCGAATTATTGAGGAAGACAAAGATGAGTGATACTTTTTGGGCTTTTGTTGGGTTAGTTCTTTTTTTGGCTCTTTTAGTCTATTTCCAAATTCCGCAGAAGATTATACATCATCTTGATGCACGTGCAAAGCGTATCAAGGATGAATTGGATGAGGCTCTGCGTCTTCGTGAAGAGGCACAAGAAATATTAGCTGAATATCAACGCAAACACGCGGAAGCAGAAAAAGATGCGCAAGAAATTATTGCAGCGGCAAAGCATGAAGTTGAATCTGTTATTGCGGAGGCTCGTACAAAAGCAGAAGAATATGTAAAAAACCGCAATAAATTGGCAGAGCAAAAAATCGCTCAGGCAGAAGCGGATGCAATACGCATGGTTTCTTCATCGGCTATTGATTTGGCAATTTCTACGGCACGTATCCTTATTGAAAAGGAATTAGATTCTAACAGGGCAGATGAATTCGTTAAAGAAGCTCTTTCGAAAGAATCATTGGGAAAAATGAAAACACATCTTAATTAATGGTATTTTAGAGATAAAAAGCTGCTTTTTTAGGTGGGTAGATTTTTAATATTGAATGCTTTAATTAATTGTGTTGTGACGGCTAGTTTTCAATTAGTTATGCATTGAGTTTAAAGAACTGTATTATCTAGCCTAGATTCATCTTTTGATTGTATTTACCAAGATTATAATAGGAAGTGCCGTTATTTTTGTTTTTATGAAGCGATAAGTGAGCACTGTTATTATGTATCTAAGATATTATGATGATTTATCGAGAAACTGTTTTTGTGTTTAGTGGAAAACACATCTCTCATTTCAAATCTGCTCCATGTTAAATCAATAAAGATCATTTTCTTGTACGTAACAAGCGGGGATGGTTCGTGGAAAAAGCTGTACAAAAAGTTTATCTCTCATGAATCATCTCAAGGGCTAAGGACTATCGGTAGCGTTTAGAGGTAGCAAAGTGTGTGACGGTGTTAGCAGGCTCCTTTTATAAGCGTAAAAATGGTGGTACTCAATGGCTTTAATATACCATTCATGGACTCCATTATGAAAAGGATTTGGGTGCCTTAAGGAATGTTTCTTAAAAAAAAGCCAATGAATGAGCAATCCAGATATTTTGTCTTACAAAATATCTATGTGTGAGATATTTATACGCTTGTTTTGAAGAGACATTTCTCAACGCATATACCTTCTTTATGTTATGACAACATCTGTAAAGAGTGTGGCCCTTGTAAAATGTATAAAATCTGCTGAGCGTGATCATCTTTTTGTTTTAGTACCAGTACACAATAGGAGTTCCTATATTGTGCCTAGCCCATTTTCCTAATTTTAGCATCATTCGTGAGGAGCACTTTTACTCTTTTTTTCAATAGCTTACCACATACTAATACGATTTGTAGTGTGTAGAGGATTGCTTTTAATTGATTCCGTAAGAGAAAGGAGAGTTATTATGAGAAAAATTTACAATATTCAGTGTTATTGTTCAATATAAAGCGTCATTGACGACAAAAGTTTTACTGCTTTTTAAAGTTAGATCAAATCTCACGGAGAAGTTCTTTATTATATTTTGGAATATTCATTAATAAAAAAATCATCTTCATTATTTTTATCAGTTCATGGGATATTTTAGGTTTAAAGAACAAGTTTTGAGAAGTCTGCAACCGCTTGTGTCATTGTGTGAATACGTTTGAGGAGAGCAAGACGGTTAGCACGAATAGCAGGGTTTTTATCGTTCACTAATACCTTTTCAAAAAATAGATCAATCAATTTTCCAAGTGGCGCTAGCATATCGAGTGCAAAGGATAAATTTGTTGCATTAATGGGCGCAAGAATCTTTTTTTCTACTTCACAAATTGCATGATAGAGCTGTTTTTCTTCTTTCTCAACAAAGAGCTCAGGATTAATTTCATTCGCTATTGTTGTATTTTTTTGAAATTCATTTTCAAGAATATTAGCAGTACGTTTTACAGAGGCTACAAAGTTGATTCCATCATGGGTATTGATAAAAGCGATCAGGGACTCCACATGACATGCAACCAATAAAAAATCATCAGAATCTTTGTTTAAAACGGCTTCAAGGGCATCGTAGCGAGCCCCTTCCTCTTTTAGATGAATTTTTAAACGGTCATGAAAAAAGAATAACAGATCTGACAAAATAACCTCTGTTTTTTCTGGAAGAAGATCCTGCAATTGTGGCTTTTCTCTTTGAGAGATTTCGTATTTATTTTTTTGTTGTACAAAAAGACTCATCGCCAACTGAAACAGTGGCATAAGATTGATTTTCCAATCCCGTGAAAGTACAAGCCTAATAATCCCTAAGGCTGCTCGTCTTAACGCATAGGGATCTTTTGATCCCGTTGGTTTTTCATTAATGAGCCAAAAGCCAACGAGCATGTCGATTTTGTCGGCGAGCATGATAGTTATAGCAAGCGGTTCTTGCGGAAGACGATCTGTTGGTCCTTGAGGTTTATAATGCTCTTCAATTGCTACAGCTACGCGAGGATCTTCTCCTTGAAGAAGGGCATATTTCTGCCCCATAACTCCTTGTAGTTCAGGAAATTCTCCAACAATTTCTGTTTGCAAATCAGCTTTTGCAAGGATTGCTGCACGTTTCGCTAAGAGAGGATCTGCTTGTATCAAAGGTGCAATGTTTTGCGCGAGTGTAGCGATGCGTTCTACTCTTGCACCTTGCGTGCCTAATTTAGCGTGAAAAGTTACATTCAAATGATCAAGTCGTGCCATTCTTTGATCAAGAGGTTTCTTTATATCGAGATCAAATTTTTTTATAGAAGATTCCAACTGTTGAATATCAGGCAAATCACGCTGATCTGTTTGCCAAAAATAGAGTGCATCAGAAAGACGGGCACGAACAACCTTACTATTTCCTTTCGAAATTTCTTTGCCTTCATCATTTGCAAGAATATTAGAAACAAGAATAAAATGATGAGAAAGTTTTACTTTTTCTCCCTGTTTACGGGTGACAAAACATTTTTGATTGGCTCGAATGGTCAAGCGAATAATTTCTGGAGGAATATCAAGGAATGATTTGTCAAAATCCCCCATAAGGATAACAGGCCATTCAACAAGACCAGAAACTTCTTCTAAGAGGGCATCGTCTTTAACTAGTTCTAAACCTTTTGCAAAGCAAAGATTTTGGGCATCCGCTAAAATAATATTCTTCCGTCTTTCGGCATCCAGAATGACTTTATGGGTTTCAAGTTGCGTCACATAATCATCAAAGCGGCGAACTTGAAATGGCTTTCCCTCACTTAAGAAACGATGACCATAAGTTAGATTATTGCTTTCAAGAGTACCAATTGTAAACGGAATAACATGCGTTTCACCAATTTCTGGTCCGAAGATGCAAAGAATATTTTGCAAAGGTCGAATCCACTTTAGAGCACCACTTTTTGCTGAATCTTTTCCCCAACGCATAGATTTCGACCACGGAAAATTGCGGATAATATCTGGTAAAATATCGGCAAGAATTTCTTCTGCAGCACGACCTTTTTTTACAATTTTAGCAATATAAAAATCACCTTTTTTATCATCATGTCCAATATGGGCTTCAGAAATATCATTGAGTCCCGTTGCACGTAGAAAACCGTCAATTGCATGCTGTGGTGATTTTGTACTGGGACCTTTTCGTTCTTCATGGACATCTTTTGAGCGTATAGAAAGTCCGCGTATGTCCAATGTTAGTCGACGAGGTGTCCAATATTCACAAGCGGCTTTATAGGTCAGACCAGCATTGACAAGTTGATCTGTAACAGCTTTCTTAAGATCAGCAGCAGCTTTTCGTTGCATACGTGCAGGGATTTCTTCACTGAAAAGTTCAAGAAGAAGATCAGACATTAAGTTTCTCCAGTATGTATTTGTCCAGCTTCTGTGAGTAAGAAGGCTTCCCCACAACGGCGTGCGAGATCACGAACGCGAAGAATATAATTTTGTCGTTCGGTTACAGAAATGACGCCACGTGCTTGCAAGAGATTAAAGATATGGCTCGCTTTAATACATTGATCATAGGCAGGAAAAACACAGCGATGGAATGCGTTTTCTTTATTGGGTCTTCCCGCATCAAGAAGTGCGTTGCATTCACACTCGGCATCAATAAAATGCTGGTGGAGCAATTTTGTATTAGCAAATTCGAAGTTATAGTATGAATATTCTTGTTCTGCTTGTAAAAAAATATCTCTATAACTTATTTTCTCTTCTCCTTCCAAACCATTAAAGTTAAGGTCATAGACATTATCAACTCCTTGGATATACATTGCTAGACGCTCAAGACCATATGTGAGTTCTCCTGAAACAGGGGCGCATTCGATGCCGCAAACTTGTTGAAAATAAGTAAATTGAGAGATTTCCATCCCATCACACCAACATTCCCATCCAAGCCCCCAAGCACCGAGGGTTGGGCTTTCCCAGTCATCTTCAACAAAGCGAATATCATGCAGTTTTGTATCAAGCCCGATAGCTTGTAGCGACTTTATATAAAGTTCTTGTAGATTGGTTGGAGAGGGTTTGAGAAGTACTTGAAATTGATAATAGTGTTGTAAACGATTTGGATTCTTACCATATCGGCCATCTGTTGGACGCCGAGAGGGTTGGACATAAGCAACTTTCCAAGGCCGTGGACCTAGAGAGCGTAGCGTTGTTGCTGGATGAAAAGTTCCAGCTCCAACTTCCATATCGTAAGGTTGCAAAATTGCACATCCATAGTGAGCCCAATAATTTTGCAAAGTTAAGATTAGTCCTTGAAAAGAACGTTTGGGGTTAAGATACTCGGGCAGTTTCACGCTTTATACTCTTTAAATATCGAACGACACAGAAAGCGACCAAAGAAATTTCAGTCTCTCCGTTGATTATTTTATGTGGTTTACGGTTAAGCATTGTTTATTGCAAACCAAATTTCAATTTTTCTTGAATTTGTTTAGAATTTTCTGGTTTTCCGTCAATTGCGTGGTTCCATTGAAATATTGCTTCCCGTTTACGTCCAACTTTCCAATAGGCATCCCCTAAATGATCATTCAATGTTGGGTCCTCAGGTTGTAGTCTGACAGCATTTTCCAATATTTGGACTGCTTTGTTGTATTCTTTTAGTTTATAATAAGCCCATCCCAAAGAATCGAGAATATGACTGTTTTGAGCTTGCAAAGCAGAAGCTTTTTGCAACATCTGGAGTGATTCTTCAAGTTTTTCACCTCGTTCTACTAGGGAATAGGCTAAATAATTAAGAACCTGCGGTTGGTTCGGGAAAAATTCAAGTGATTTTCGCAAGTCAATTTCTGCTTTTGGCCACTGTTTTAGACGTTCAAAAGCAATACCACGCTGATAAAAAAGTTTCCAATCATCCTGCTGAAAGTCTTTTATCTGAGCAATAGCATAGTCTAGAGTTTTAGTCGCTTCAAGAAATTTATTGTCCTGCATATAAAAGGCAACAAGTGTTATCAAAATGTTACGATCATTGGGAAATTTTTTATTTAACAATGTGAGTAATTTTATTGCTTCTTTGTAATTGTTGTTATTGGCAAGAAGGAATGCAAGATGAAGTTGCCCATCTTTATAATAAGGAGATTTAGGGGATAAAGCGCGATAAAGTTTCATTGCTTGATCATGATCATCCAATTTAACAGAAATGTTTGCGAGCTGAAACAGTGTTGCGTCATTTTGAGGGTATAAGGTAAAAGATAATTGTTTGAAAATACGTGCAATCCGCCCTGAGTTTTTATGGTTGAGAGATGTCCCAAAGTTATACAATACCTCTGCTGTTCCTTGTTGAGGTGTTTTAATCAACCTCTCTAAGAAAGCATTTTTTTCAATTTTTTCTCGCAAGTTTTTAAAGACTTCTCGATCTGACAACATTTGTTCGCCATACTGGATGGTTTGAAGAGCTTGGTTGCGCATATTATGGCGCAATTGGAATGAGGCATAGGCTGTAATAATACGCTCATAGGTATTAGGAGCAATAAGAGTTCCCTGTTTATTACTCAGTGCTTTAATGAAATATTTTTTTGCATCCTTTGGTTGTTCTGCAAGGTCGCTCATAAGTGCTAGATGATAAGAGATAAAAAGCTCATACCAGTCAGGACCTTTGAGCTTCTTAAGATCAGCAATTGCTTGAGATTTTTGTCCAGATCCAAATGTAATCCAAGCCCCGATGAGTTCAGGTATTGGGTTGTTAGCTGTCGAAGGTTCTTTTAATTGCAGAAGAAGCTTGGCATTTTTATAGTCTTTTTTGATGAGACTTTCTATCGACAATGTTAAGGAAACAAAGGGAGTTATAACATCTTGTTCTTTGAGTTTTTGAGCTTGTTGCACAGCTTCTTTAAAGTCTCCGACCAAGAGCATAGCTTCAAGGAGCTCTTTTTGTGTTTCAATGTTGTCAGGTTTATAAATGAGTGCCTGTTTAAAATAATTGATAGCAAGATCTGTTTTATTTTCATGATTTGCAACCCTTCCAGCTAAATAAGCACCTGTAAATGAGCTTGTATGAGTCGCCATGCTTATTTTACTGTATGTAGGGGATGGCATCAGCATGATACCCACGATAAAGAGGGTAAAAAGTCGGGATACCGTTGCAGAGCACATGGAGCTAATCCTTTTCAAGATAATCAATCGATTGTGTCGTTTATAAATCAATCTCATTACTGTGTTTGAGAAATACTGCGATTCTTGCAAAGAATCAGTTTACGCGTGTAATGCAAAACTCAACAGCCTCAACGAGAGCATTATAAGCAAGATTTTCATTCATGGGAATAAGAGCATCAATTGCATGTTTTCCATAGATGCGTGCTTGTTCTATGGTATCTGTGATACTATTATATTTCTCCATTAAGTGTTGCGCGTGTATGAAGGCTTCATTATTGTTATTGCCATCTTCAAGTGCTTCTTTCCAGAAAGCTTTTTCAGCCATATTCCCGCGCTCATATGCCAGAATAACAGGCATCGTGATTTTCCCTTCTCGAAAATCATCTCCTATATTTTTTCCTAAGTTTTGAGCACTACCACTATAGTCAAGAGCGTCATCAATCAATTGGAAAGCTAAACCTAAAGATGTTCCATATTCACGTAATGCAGAACGCTCTTTATCTCCATAGCCAGCAACAATGGGTCCTACTTCGGCGGCTGCTGAAAAAAGTGCTGCTGTTTTTGCATTGATGATTTTGAGATAGTCTGAAGGACTGGTTTTGATATTTTTTTCAGCAGAAAGTTGCATAACTTCTCCTTCGGCAATAATTGCAGCAGCGTTTGCTAAGACAGAGAGCGCTTCTATAGAGCCGACATCAACCATCATTTTAAAAGCTTGACCCAACAAGAAATCACCAACAAGTACACTTGCTTGATTTCCCCAAATCATCCGTGCTGTAGATTTTCCACGTCGTAAATTACTTTCATCAATCACATCATCGTGCAGTAATGTTGCTGTATGCATAAATTCAACAGCTGTTGCAAGTTTTATATGCCCGTCACTTTGATAATTAAACATATGAGCAGAAGCGATGGTAATCATTGGTCGTAATCGCTTTCCCCCTGATGAAATAAGATGATTAGAAATTTCAGGAATCATCTCAACCTCTGATTTTGCCATAGAGAGAATAAATTGATTTACGCGCTTCATATCTTGTTGAGTAAGATTGATAAGAGATTGAAGAGAAATTTGATTATTTCTTATTTGTTCTGATTTGATGGCTGCACTCAATGTATTTACTCCTAGAGTATTGCAATGGACATATATAAATTCTATTTTATTGGTTAGCATAAAGGGGGTTTTGTTTTGACTCAAGCCTTTGATGTGGCTTTGAAGTGTAAGCTTTAAATGATCTTGTCAAGAAATGTTCTTTAATTAAGTGTAATGTTGTTGTTATAAAATGATAAAAAAATTAAAATGGCAGCTGAATAGCGAAAGTGTAACTTATACAAGCTGAACATTAGACTTTTAAATGGATAAAGTGACGAATCAGAGAGGTGAGACGATTGACAGTTTTCATCGCGGGAAATTTTATTTAGTTCAACCTCATAAACATGGTCATCGTTCTGGGATGGATGCTATGTTATTAGCGAGTTTGGTTCCTACTGATTTAAAAGGTAAGGTTGTTGATTTAGGGGCGGGAGCTGGAGCTGCAGGGTTGGCTGTTGCTTCGCGTTGTCCGCAAGTTCATGTTACCTTAGTTGAACGTTCATCTTTTATGGTATCTTACGCTCAAAAAACGCTGATGCTAAAACAAAATAAACAATTTGCTGGCCGCATTTGTTTGCTAGAAGCAGATGTCTCCCTCAAAGGGAATGAACGTATAACAGCAGGTTTGATAGATAATAGCTTTGATTTTGCGATTATGAATCCACCTTTTAATAATCCTACTGATCGCAAGACACCTGATAAACAAAAATCTGAAGCACACGTTATGCCAGAAGCGATGTTTGATAACTGGCTACGCAGTGCAGCAGCGATTGTTAAGCCAGGCGGATACTTAGGACTCATTGCGCGACCACAATCACTGGCAGATATTTTGCGTGCTTTAGAGGGACGTTTTGGTGGTATTTGTATAGTTCCTGTGCATGCACGCGCCAAAACAGCAGCAATTCGTCTTTTATTTTACGCAAAACGAGGAAGCAGAGCAGCTTTATCACTTTTACCGGCATTGGTTATCCATGAAGAGAATGGCCATACTTTTTCACCACGGATTGATGCAATTAATAATGGATATATAAGCTTGTGGGAACTTTTGTAATGGTATCTTTGCGTTTTTCAGTTTATTATTTAAAGTCTACACTTTGTTATTAGGGAGGTTTAGCTTTTGGGTGAAATTATATTTCTGGTTATAATGTGGGGGGCGATTGGTGTTTTTGGATGGTATCGCGTTGTTCCTTTTTGTTGTCCTTTCCTCTTTAATTTTTCTTAACTTATAAGGAGATTTTGTTTTGATTGATGTTATCAAGAAACTTGTTCCCCATCGTTTTTCTTCCAATAAATTGGAAATTCCTGTCGTTCGCCTTCAAGGAGCGATTATGGATTCGTCAACATCTATATCTCGTACGCTTTCCCTCAGTAGATGTGCCAATCTTTTAGAGAAGGCTTTTGCATACAAAAAAGCACCGGCTATTGTCCTTATTATCAATTCTCCTGGTGGTTCACCTGTACAATCGCGTTTAATCTTCAAGCGTATTCGTGATTTGGCAGAAGAAAAAAATAAAAAGGTTTTTGTATTTATTGAAGATATAGCAGCATCCGGTGGTTATATGATTGCTTGTGCGGGCGATGAAATTTTTGCCGATCCTTCTTCGATTGTTGGTTCCATAGGGGTGGTTTCAGCTTCCTTTGGTTTTCCGGAACTTTTGAAGAAAATTGGTGTGGAGCGGCGCGTTTACACAGCAGGAAAGAACAAGGTTACACTCGATCCATTTCAGCCTGAAAAAAAGGCGGATATTGAGCATTTGAAATCTCTCCAACTGGAAGTGCATCAAACTTTTATCGATTTAGTTAAAGAGCGGCGTTCTACAAAATTATCAAATGATTTGAATCTCTTTACAGGAATGTTTTGGAGTGGAAAAAAAGGCGTTGAACTTGGTTTGATTGACGGATTAAATGATGTCCGTTCTGTTATTAAGGAGCGCTTTGGTCGTGATGCAAAACTTCGACTTATTACGCCTCAAAAAAGTTTTTTAGGCCTTAAAACGCCTTCAGGAGTAACTGCTCATACAGTTTATACAGCAGTTGACAGCGCATTGATGGCAGCAGAAGAGCGGGCACTTTGGCAGCGTTACGGTTTGTGAGGCCAAGAATCATTCGAGAGGGGGTTTATCTAAAAACAGATGATAGAAGAAAAGAGGCTTGAAATGGTACAAAAGTTTATTTTGTATAAGGACTTTTCATATTTATGATTTGTTTAGAAAACGATTAAGAATGTTCCAAGCTGTTTATAGGGTTGGTGCTAAAGGTATGGATGAAAGGAGCATATTTATAAAAGAACTCTGTATAGGTTAATATTACGTCATATGATATCAAATGTAAAAGCTTCTATCCAAAATCATTCTTATGTATTTACACCCATTAAATTGAATTTAGCTTTGCATGTTGTGGGGCAACGTGCTGATGGTTATCATTTAATAGAAAGTTTGGTTTATTTTAGTCTTAGCGGTGATTGCCTGCACTATGCGTCTTGTGAAAGTGACCAGTTTGTTTTAACGGGATCGTTTGCAAAAGGGCTTGTTTCTCATTCAGATAATTTGGTTATTCGTGCACGGGATTTTATGCATAAGACTTTTCCTGAAAGTGCTCAACCTGCTTTTTTTCGACTTGTAAAAACACTCCCTATTGCTTCAGGCATTGGTGGTGGCTCAGGCGATGCCGCAGGGGTTATCAGCATATTGCGTCAACAGTGGAATCTTGATTGCTCTTGTGAAAAATTAGCAAAAATGAGTTTAGTTCTTGGTGCTGATGTTCCCATGTGTCTTTTTGCACTGGAATATCAGCAGCCACTTTTGGTAAAAGGGATTGGCCAAGAGATTATACAACTAAAAGAAGCCTGTCCTCTTGCGATAGTATTGGTTAATCATGGCCAAAAGATTTCAACACAAGCTGTTTTTAAAGCGTTAGACAAGCATCATCATCCTTCTTTAAAAATTAATCCAGTTGCTTTAAAGACTGTTGATTCATTGGTTGAAGCTTTACAAGAAACGCGAAATGATCTTTTTTCTCCGGCATTAAAAATGGCACCTCAGTTAGCTGAAGTATTATCTGTATTAGATGAATGTGGCTCTCTTTTTTCTCGTATGTCTGGAACGGGGGCAACTTGTTTTGGCATTTTTAAAAATCAACAAGCCGCGCAAAAAGCAGCTCTTTTGATCAAGTCAATGCACCCAAATTGGTTTGTAAAACCGATCATGACTTTGGGAAATATTTGAGAAGTAAAAACTTTTATTTTATCCTGATTCTACTATACCTCATGAAGAGGCTAACTAAAGAAATCTGTTTTTTTAGATAAAATGAATACATGCGAGAATAATCTTTTAGAAGAGAAAATGGACAATAGCATACTCTTTATCTCATGGTTTGTTTTTATCTTTTGTGTAAGAATTCGCAGAATGTTTGAAGAGCCATTTAAAACTGTAATGCTTGCAGAAAATAAACAGGCTAAAGACATAAGTGTATATTTGTTGTATTTGTGATTTATCAAAGAGGTTTAATTTGCCGCATCAGCCAAATTTTTCGTGTGAATTGGATTTGCAGAAACAGGGTTTTTTTCATATAGCCGGTGTTGATGAAGTAGGACGGGGACCTCTCGCTGGACCGGTGGTAACGGCAGCAGTTATCTTGGATAAAGATCATATTCCTGATGGATTAAATGATTCGAAAAAACTTTCTTTTCTCCAACGAAATAAGCTTTACTATGAAATTTTGCAAAGTGCCTTAGCCGTTTCAGTTGCTAGTCTTTGTGCTCGTACAATTGATCAATCTAATATTAGAAACGCAACTTTAGAAGCAATGCGTCGCTGTATTATAGGGTTAGCTGTTCCAGCCCATTATGTACTTGTTGATGGACGCGATATCCCCTCTGAGTTGCTCTGTCCTGCAATGGCATTGATTAAAGGCGATCAGCGTTCGGTTTCAATTGCAGCAGCATCTATTATTGCGAAAGTAACGCGTGACCGGATGATGGAATGTGCAGGACGAGTTTATACAGATTATGGCTTAGAGAAGCACGTAGGGTATGCAACATTAGCCCATCGTACAGCGCTTGATAAATATGGTCCAATTGTAGGGCTACATCGTTATAGTTTTGCACCACTCAAAGAGCGTTATAGGAATGATCTGTCATGACGATTCGACCACTCAATAGCGCTTCGATAAAAGAGGCAATAGCGCTTCTTGAACAAGGGAGGTTAGTCGCATTACCAACGGAAACTGTTTATGGATTAGCGGGCGATGCAACCAATGAGAGGGCAATTTCCTCTATTTTTTCTACAAAGAGTCGTCCGCAAATTAATCCTCTGATTGTGCATGTCAGCAGTATTGAAATGGCAGAACGGTATGTTAAAATTGATTTTCTTTCACGACAGTTAATGGAGAAATTTTGGCCAGGACCTTTAACATTGGTTTTACCTTTAAAGGAAAAGCATAATATCCATCCTTTAACAACTGCCGGTTTAAATACTTTGGCTGTTCGTTTTCCAGACAGTCGTTTTGCGGAAGTTGTACAATATTTTGGCCGCCCACTTGCTGCTCCTAGTGCGAATCAATCAGGACGTCTTAGTCCTACTTCCGCTGAGTCTGTTTTTGCATCTTTGGGAGAATCCGTGCCTTTGATATTGGATGGAGGACCTACGAAAATAGGGCTTGAATCAACGATTGTTAAGATTTGTGGTGAAAGTATTTATCTTTTGCGTCCAGGGGGGCTTGCAGCTGATAAAATTGAAGAAGTTGTGGGGAGGTCTTTACAACGGATAGATCAAAGGTCGGCGATTGAAGCTCCAGGAATGTTAAAGTCACATTATGCTCCCAATGCCGCGATTCGTTTGAATGTAGAAAAGGTAGAAAATGGTGAAGCACTTTTAGCCTTTGGTCCAAAACGCGTTATGGGGGCTGAAAATGCCGTTTTTATTTTAAACCTTAGCGAAGAAGGAAAGTTGGAAGAAGCAGCTTCTCATTTATTTCAATACATAAAGGAATTGGATTTATTTAAAGTGCGATGTATTGCCGTAGAACCTATTCCATCATATGGATTAGGAGAAGCGATCAATGACCGTCTTATAAGAGCTGCAGCTCCAAGGGAGAAATAAACATGGAGCAGGAATTAATTGAGAGGTTTAGAGAAATTGTTGGTGCCAAGAATGCTATAACAGATCAGGCGTTGATTGCACCCTATTTGCTTGAAGAGCGAGGGCTTTTTCATGGAAAAACCCCCTTACTTTTACGTCCATCTTCACCGCAAGAAATCTCATTGATTATGCAGTTAGCGAGCCAAACACGCACACCAATTGTACCCCAGGGGGGAAATACAGGGCTCGTGGGAGGGCAACAACCAGATGAAAGAGGAGAGAGCGTTCTTTTATCCATGGAGCGATTAAATAAGATTAGAGCGATGAATCTTGATGGGAATTTCGTTGTTGTAGAAGCTGGTGTTATTTTACAGGATTTACAAAAAAAAGTGGATGAATCAGGCCGTTTTTTTCCTCTTTCTTTGGCATCTGAAGGATCTTGCCAAATAGGAGGAAATCTTTCATCAAATGCTGGAGGGACTGCTGTTTTAGTCTATGGCAATATGCGTGATCTTTGTCTTGGTTTAGAGGTTGTTTTACCGGATGGTCGTATTTTAGATGATTTGCGTTTTGTCAAAAAAGACAATAGCGGTTATGATTTAAAAAATCTTTTTATTGGTGCAGAAGGCACATTAGGCGTTATAACGGCAGCTGTTTTAAAGATTTTTCCAAAAATAAAAGCAAAAGCAATTGCTTTGGTAGGATTACATAGTCCAGCGAAAGCTCTAGAGTTTTTATCTCTTGCTCAAGAATATGGAGGAGGGATGGTGACAGGTTTTGAACTCATGGGAAATCTCAGTTTTCAAATGGCTTTAGATTATAAGAGGTGTGAGAAGTCGCCTCTTCAACAGAAACATGAATGGTACGTATTGATGAACATTTCATCGTTGCAAGGTGATGATGAAGCTTTATCTGTGTTGAGTATTATATTAGAAAAAGCCTTAAAGAGGGCGGTGATAGAAGATGCAATTGTTGCACAATCCTTAAAACAGCAAGATTTTTTTTGGCAATTGCGAGAAAGTATATCATCGGCACAAAAGCTGGCGGGAGGGTCTATTAAGCACGATATTGCAGTACCACTTGCTTCCGTTCCTGATTTTATTGCTGAGGCAGCACTTATTGTTGAAGATATTGCTCCAGGGGCACGAGTGGTTTGTTTTGGACATATGGGGGATGGAAATTTGCATTATAATGTTACACAACCGATAGGCGCTGATACGACAGCATTCTTGCAGTTATGGTCAAAAATGAATCATCGCATTCATAGGTTGGTGATGGACTATCAAGGTGCATTTTCTGCTGAGCATGGAATTGGTCAGCTTAAGCGGGAAGAACTTCGTTCTTTTAAATCGCCTGTTGCATTGGATATTATGCGAGGGATTAAGAAAACGCTCGATCCTTTAGGAATCATGAATCCTAGAAAAGTATTATAATTCAAGAATGCTGATCTATATTTTTGTTTAGGTTTTAATAACCAAAAAAGAAATCTGTTGTTTTTTATTCAAACTTTTAATAATCCAATGAGGAAAAGCTGCTAAAAGGTGTATGTTATCTAAGTAAATTGGGACACTGTATATGGCTAATCAATGCTTTAATCAGGCAAAAGCGGTGCTTGAATTTCGGTTAGATCCGTGCCATTTGCCACAAACGACGACGTATTTTTCATCTAAAACGGGCAATAAGGTCATTTGTTCGTTAAATGAGCGCGGTGTTTTTTTAAAAATGGATAAGCCTTCAAGCTTATCGCATTTAGTTCCCCCTTATCATTTCAAAGGGATTGCGGCGCGTACCGTAAAAACGCGTTCAGGAGAAAGAGCTGTTGCATTAGAGTTACTTCATGCAGATGAGAAATCTTGTATTCCGCTTTTGGTTTCTAGAGATTTGAATAATGTTCTTCTGGATTGGCGTTTATGGGCAGATACTTATAACCTTCCCATGCTTATGATTAATGAAGATAATCGCATCGTGGCTGTAAAAGATCGTTCTGATTTACATCGATTTTTTTATGCAATGCCGCATTCTAAACAAAAGCGTTTTTTACTTCGTTATAGCAATCCGTTAGGTTTGCGTTTGGTGATTTCGAATCGAATTGCACTTCAGTAAATTAGTATGCGATCATAGGCATTGATTTTACCGAGCCATAAAGCACCATTATTTAGTGTGATGATATGAGGCATACAGAGCTTTACCGCATGAAGTATTTTTAGGAGACTTAGTGAATATTCTTCAATTTTCTTGTCGTGCCTTATGTCAGTGAAACATATGAGTGCGAATCCAAGGGAAAACTCAAGAGGAAGTTATTCAATGAGAAATTTGATTGTTTAAAGATTGGTTCTAACAGGATTCTTAGCTCTTTAAGGCAAAGAGGAAGCCAAGGATTGTAAATTAAGAGTTTTTTGATCGCATCTATCGGCAGCAGGAATCGACTATACTAAATGCTTTTTTGTTGATTATGTGATTTTTGGTTTTACTACGTTGTTAAAACACGATCAGATTGCTGGGAGTGTTTTTTACTTTCTTTTGTATAAAGCAAGTTATTGATTTATAAAAATAATGGTCATTTTCTTGCACATTACAAGGAGGGAAGGCTCATGTGGATGAGGAACATTAAAAAGAGCAAAAACTCTCTGATAAGTTTTCTAGATAACAAGGGTTATATTGTAGTATTGGGATTTGGATACAAGAACGTTATTAGGATTTATCTTTATTTAATAAAAATAGCAGAATGAACTGATATTCTTCACGGTTAATATCATGAAATGATAAAAAGAGCATGAGAGATATTGCTTTGTGCGTGAATAAGATGAGTATATTCTTTTTTAGGTATTTTATTCTTTAAAGAAAAATATACACGTTTTCTTCAAAAGTTATGGTTAACACCACATAATCAGAAGATTCATATATCATGCTCTTAGGTGAAAGAATCAAATCGTAAAAAAGAATACCCCCCAATTTAGTTTTCTCGCGCAATGGCTCGCCATCCGATATCACGACGAACAAAGCCTTCTGGCCAATCAATACAATCAACAGCTTCATAAGCACGTTTTTGTGCGCTCGTAATTGTTTTTCCTGTTGCTGTTATATTGAGGACACGTCCTCCATTTGCAATAAGCTCTCCATTGCGCAATGCGGTACCAGCTTGAAAAACTTTTACATCAGGAAGTGTGTTTACTTTATCAACATTACGGATAACAGTTCCTTTTTGAGGAGAGGCTGGATAACCATGCGCAGCCATAACAACAGTAAGAGCAGTTTTATCGGACCACTGAAGAGGTTTATTTTCAAGCTTTCCTTGAGCTGCGGCAAGAAATATCGGTAGAATATCACTTTTGAGGCGCATCATTAAAACTTGACATTCAGGATCACCGAATCGTACGTTAAATTCAATAAGTTCAGGTCCTTTTTGCGTTATCATCAATCCGACGAAGAGAATGCCTTTAAAAGGGGCGCCCATTTCGTGCATACTTTTTAAAGCAGGTTCAACAATTTCTTTGAGGGTACGATTCACCATTTCTTCGGTCATGATGGGCGCTGGTGAATAAGCGCCCATACCACCGGTGTTTGCTCCAGTATCTCCATCTCCCACACGCTTATGATCTTGAGCAGATCCAAAGGGAAGAGCAATTTTACCATCACAAAGACAGAAGAAGCTTGCTTCTTCACCTTCAAGAAAAGATTCTACAACAATTTTGTTTCCCGCATCTCCAAAGGCACTTTTGAAGCAGGCATCGACTGCGTTAAATGCTTCTTCTATCGTTGTTGCAACCACAACACCTTTGCCAGCTGCTAAGCCATCTGCTTTAATGACAATGGGAACCCCTTGTTGATGAATGTAAGCTTTGGCTTTTGCCGCATCATTAAAGCATTGGTAACTTCCTGTAGGAATGTTATTCTTACGACATAAATCTTTTGTAAAAGCTTTTGAACCTTCTAGTTGAGCCGCTTTTTGAGTAGGACCAAATACACAGATGTTAGCGCTATTAAGAGAGTCAGTTATACCAGCAACCAATGGTGCTTCTGGTCCCACAATCACAAGATCAATAGAATGTGCTTTACAAAAATCAATAACAAGGGGGTGGTTATCAATGTCTAAATTAATATTTTCACCAAATTCTGTTGTTGCAGGATTTCCAGGAGCGCAATATAACTTTTTGAGTAGTGGTGATGCTGCTATTTTCCATGCTAAAGCATGTTCTCGTCCACCTGAACCAATAAGAAGAATATTCATTGCTTGCTCCTCTCATAAAAGATGATTAATCTCATCTTCTCATAAGAATGAAATGTCTCTATCGCAAGACTAAAGGTAAATCATTTGATGAAAAAAAATAAAAATATCGCACCTGTTCAGTCCTATGATAGCCAAGGACGGGTTATGGATGCATCTTCCAACCAATGGGTCTATAATTTTCTTCCCTGTTCTTTATGGTTTTATGCGCAATTGGCGCGTTGGGACCGGCCTATCGGATGGCAATTGTTGATGTGGCCTTGTTTTTGGTCAACAACAATGGCTTTTCTCTCTTATGACATGCATTATGAACCTCTTTTACCAATGTTGCTTCATTGGGTTTGGTATCTTTTTCTTTTTTTCCTGGGATCCATCGCTATGCGAGGGGCAGGATGCACTTGGAATGATCTTGTTGACCATAAAATTGATTCTCAGGTAGAGAGAACACGTTCTCGCCCATTACCGACAGGTCATGTGAGTCGGTTTCAAGCAAAAGTTTTTATACTTGTGCAATGTTTAGTTGGTTTAGGCGTTTTATCACAATTTAATAAGTTTAGTTTTTTTCTAGGCATTTCGTCATTGATAGCTGTTGCATTTTATCCTTTTATGAAACGCGTAACCTATTGGCCGCAGTTTTTTTTGGGCGTTGCATTTAATTGGGGAGGATTAATGGGGTGGGCCGTTGTGTTTGGAAGTTTAAGCTGGGCACCAATTTTACTTTATGTGGGATCAATCTTATGGACCATAGGATATGATACAATCTACGCACATCAAGATAAAGAGGATGATGCTACTGTTGGTATCGGTTCTACGGCACTTCTCTTTGGTAAAGGAACTAAGTGTGCTTTAGTATTTCTGTATGGTGGTTTTGTCGTATTCGTTAGTTTAGCATTTTATTTGGCTAAAGTTCCTCTCTTGAGTTTTTTGGGAATTTTTGCGGCAAGCATTCATATGTTTATTCAAATTAAAGTCATTGATATAGATGACAGTTCACAATGCCTCAGGCTTTTCAAGTCTAATTCGCTTATTGGTTTTGTGATTTTTGTTGGCTTAGTCTGTGGTGGTCTATGGATGATATTTAATTATGCAGTTTAACAACGCGTTAGATAAAGTCATATGTTCTTGATAGTGGAGAGAGGAATGAAAATACAAAGATACTTTCATGAGTTTTAATATTTTTGTTCCAGCTCTTTCTTGTTTGAAATAACGGTTTTTTTCAAATTTTATTAAAATAAAAATAGACTTTAGGAGAAATGAAAACCTTTTTAAATTGAAAGTGCGCCTTCTCTTTATTCATCAGAATCAAATGATATATGACTGTTTTATCTTAGGCTTCATTTAAATATTACAGCGTTTCTTATCAGAAATTCAAAAGTAAAGTCATAGTTTTTGCTGAATACAGCATTTCCTCTTCAATAGACTTGTTGCTTATCGACTTTTAAGCGATAGAGGATATTATCAAACAACGTTGAGAAATAAATCATCTCTTTTTAGAATTTTGCAAATAGAAAATAATCGTTTAGCCGTTAGGAAAAACTTCAGAACAATGAAGCTTGAAGAATTAGGGGTAAAGTTTTTGTCTTTTCCAATTATTGTGTTCAACACAATCACGTGTAAAAAGCAGACGATCGTGTAAACGAAATGGGCGATCACACCAAAACTCTATAGAAAGGGGTTTAACACGAAAACCAGACCAATAAGGTGGTCGTGGAATATTGCCTAGAGCATAACGCGCAGTATATTGAGCAATTGCTTTTTCGAGCACAAAACGATTTTCTAATGGTTGAGATTGTTTAGATGCCCATGCACCAATTCGACTCCCACGGGGGCGCGATTGGAAATAGGCATCGGCTTCCTGGGGACTGACTTTTTCAACAATTCCTCTTATTCTAACCTGACGACGGAGCGACTTCCAATGAAACCCTAAGGATGCTTTCATTGATTTTAAAATTTCTTGTCCTTTACAGCTTTCATAATTTGTATAGAAGACGAATCCTTGAGGATTATAGTCTTTGAGGAGAACCATACGAACATTAGGGAGGCCTGTTTCGTCAACTGTTGCGAGTGCCATAGCATTTGGATCATTTATTTCGTTTATCGTCGCCTCTTCAAGCCATTGTGCAAAAAGTTCAAAAGGTTTTTGCATTCGCATAAAATGATCGTCTGTTGGTATTTTATCGCTCATAGTGTCTCCAAATGTCAGTGAGCATGGATATTTTCTCATTTACTTTTTCATTTAGAAGTAAAGTACCATTTTTTCTTATTTTCAAAAAGCCAATGCTTTCATATATTTTAAATGCGTATTTTTATGGTGGTTTTGTTATTTTTGTCTTTAGCATAGACAACAATGAGCTATATTAAATAAATATCTCATTTTATCTGGTATTTTAGTTTCTTGATAGACATATAAAGAAAAGAAGAAGTTATTCTCTAGAATAGATTGATGAAGGTATGAGGGATATTGAGCAACATATCCGTTAATATTTTGGAAACGAAAAAATTGAAAAGAGGACAATATGCGTGATCCCTACACGATTCTGGGTGTGGCACGTACCGCGAAATCACAAGAGATTAAATCAGCATTTAGAAAATTAGCAAAGAAGTATCATCCAGACCACAATAAAGATGATGCAAAGGCTAAAGAAAAGTTTGCTGAAATTAATCAAGCTTATGAAATTATAGGTGATAAAGATAAAAAGGCACAATTTGACCGGGGTGAAATTGATATGGAAGGGAAACCGCTTTATCAAGCCTATGGTGCGGGTGAAAATTTTAACAATAAACAAAACCCCTTTTCAGGAAGAGCAAAAGGATTTGATTTTTCCTCTTCAGGGGGGGCCGGTTTTGATGCGAGTGATATTTTTCGCGATCTCTTTGGGGGAGGCGGTAGCTTTTCAAATTCCACACACTATAATCGCTCTCAACAAGGAGCCCATATTCGCGCTAATCTTACCATAACATTAGAGCAGATGATTGGTGCAGAAAAGGTGGAAGCTGTTTTTCCTCATGGAAAAAAGTTAAAAATTAAACTTCCCGATTATATTGAAGACGGGCAAACTATTCGTTTAAAAGGTCAGGGAGAAGAGGTTCCTCATGGGCAAGCAGGCGATGCGTTGATCACCATTCAGATTCAAAAACATTCTCGTTTTCGGGTTGAAGGAAGAGCACTTCATCTTGATTTACCCGTTTCTCTTAAACATGCTGTTTTGGGAGCAAAAGAAGAAGTTGAGACATTGGAGGGACGTGTGGTTTTAACGATTCCTGCTTGGTCGAGTTCTGATCGCGTTTTGCGGTTGAAAGGAAAAGGACTTCGTTTAAAAAATGGTACAAGAGATGATCTCTATGTGCATGTTCGTATTATGTTGCCGGAAGGTGGAAATGCAGCGCTAGAACAGTTTTTTCAAATGCAAAAAGATTAATTTTTAAAATTTTTATATAGAGCAAGCGTAGTTTTTGTTTGATTTTAAACCAATTACTTGAAGAAAAAGTTGACCTGTGTCATAGGCAGATGAATAATATTAATTTTAAGTAACAATGGGGCAGTGCTGATGGCTAAGGGTAATGGTTTATTGTATGGTAAGCGTGGTTTAATCTTGGGGTTGGCCAATAATCGCTCCATCGCTTGGGGAATTGCTAAAGCAGCGAGTGCTGCAGGGGCAGAGCTTGCTTTTACCTATCAGGGTGAAGCAATGAAAAAGCGTGTTGAGCCTTTGGCTGGAGAATTAAATGGGTTTGTTTGTGGACATTGTGATGTTTCTGACAGTGCCTCTATTGATGAGGTCTTCAGAGTTATCGAGGAAAAATGGGGCAAACTCGATTTTTTAGTTCATGCTATTGGTTTTTCTGATAAAGACGAGTTAAGTGGTCGTTATGTTGATATCAGCGAATCGAATTTTATGATGACCATGAATATTTCGGTTTATTCCCTAACAGCGTTAACAAAGCGTGCAGAAAAGTTGATGTTAGAAGGTGGTTCAATCTTAACACTAACCTATTATGGTGCGGAAAAGGTTGTTCCAAATTATAACGTAATGGGGGTTGCTAAAGCAGCTCTTGAGGCAAGTGTGAAATATTTAGCGGTAGATTTAGGTCCCCAAAATATTCGTGTTAATGCGATATCTGCTGGGCCGATTAAAACGTTAGCGGCTTCAGGTATTGGTGATTTCCGTTATATTCTAAAATGGAATGAATATAATGCTCCCTTACGTCGTACGGTGTCAATTGAAGAAGTTGGTGACTCTGCTCTTTATTTTCTTTCGGACTTGTCTCGTTCTGTTACCGGTGAAGTTCATCATGTCGATTCAGGTTATAATATCATCGGTATGAAAGCCGTTGATGCCCCAGATATTTCTGTCGTTAAAGAATAAGTCTTGTTTAAGGACCCGTATTGGACAGCGGTGATTTGACAAAATTTAAAGCGGCCAAGAATATTTTGGAATAAAGAGCTGTTTTGTGTATAGCTCAACATGTATTGTCGTTGCGTATATTTGACAGAGAAACGGATCTTTTTTCATGTCGCATAATACATTTGGTCATTTGTTTCGTGTAACAACATGGGGTGAAAGTCATGGAGCTGCTCTTGGTTGTGTCATTGATGGTTGTCCACCTGGAATTGTTTTTACTCTTGCAGAAATTCAAGCTTATCTTGATAAGCGCAAGCCTGGGCAATCCTTATATACAACGCAGCGCCAAGAACAAGATCAAGTAGAAATCCTTTCAGGAGCGATTGCTCAGGAAGACGGGACAACATTCGTTACAACAGGCACACCAATTTCTCTGTTGATTCGAAATACAGATCAACGCTCTCAAGATTATGGGAAAATCGCTCATCAATATCGTCCTGGTCATGCAGATTATACGTATGATGTTAAATATGGCATTCGTGATTTTCGAGGGGGAGGACGTGCTTCAGCACGCGAGACAGCAGCGCGTGTTGCGGCTGGTGCATTGGCTCGTAAAGTTGTTCCTAGTTTGGTTGTACGAGGAGCCGTGATAGCAATTGGTCCCCATCATATTAATCGTGATCGTTGGGATTGGTCAGAGGTTGAGAATAATCCTTTTTTTACAGCTGATGCAGAGATGGTTCAGATTTTTAGTGATTATATCCGTAAAATCCGTAAAGATGGGACATCTGTTGGTGCGGTTATTGAGATCGTTGCAGAAAATGTTCCGGCAGGTTTAGGAGCCCCTATTTACGCAAAACTTGATCAAGACATTGCCTCCTTACTTATGTCAATTAATGCGGTAAAAGGGGTTGAAATTGGTGATGGTTTTGCGGCAGCCCGTTTGAGGGGGGAAGAAAATGCCGATGAAATGCGGATGGGAAATGATGGAAAACCACTTTTTTTATCCAATCATGCAGGTGGTATTTTAGGAGGAATATCGAGTGGACAGCCAATTATTGCACGTTTTGCTGTAAAGCCTACTTCATCAATTTTAACGCCTCGTCGCTCCATTGATGTTGATGGTCATGATGTAGATGTTATAACGAAGGGACGCCATGACCCATGTGTTGGGATTCGTGCCGTTCCTGTTGGTGAAGCGATGGTTGCTTGTGCTATTGCTGACCATTATTTAAGACATCGCGGTCAAGTTGGGTGATTAAGAAGGTAAATAATGGCGTATAATGAAGAAAAAATTGTTTCTGCACTTAAAGCTTTTGAACGCGGTGAAATTGTTGTGGTGACAGATGATAATGACCGTGAAAATGAAGGTGATTTAACGGTTGCAGCAGCGCATTGTACAGAAGAAAAGATGGCATTTATTCTTCGTCACACAACAGGTATTGTGTGTACACCTATGCCCAAAAAAGAAGCACAACGATTTCATCTTGATCCTATGGTACGAGATAATAACTCTGCGCATGGGACTCAATTTACTGTTACTGTTGATTTTAAACATGGCATAACAACAGGGATTTCAGCGCATGACCGTACATTAGCGGTATGTAATCTTGCGAATTCAAGTGCAAGTGCGGATGATTTTGTTCGTCCTGGACATATTTTCCCTTTGATTGCGCATGAAGGGGGAGTTCTTTTGCGTTCAGGTCACACGGAAGCTGCTGTTGATTTATGTAAATTAGCTGGTTTACCGCCGGTTGGTGTTATTGGTGAGTTAGTCAATGATGATGGAAGCGTCAAACATGGCGATCAGATTACAAAATTTGCGCAAGAACATCGATTGCATATCATAACGGTTGCAGATTTAATTGCTTACCGCCAGCGTAAAGAAATCTTGATTAAGTCTGTTGGAGAAATGGCTATTAAAACACCTGTAGGCTCTGCTATTGTTCAAAGTTATCAACTTCCCTGGGAAGCTGTTCAGCATATTGCAGTCATTTTTGGCGATATCCGTGAGGGTGAGGACATTCCTGTATGTTTGTATCGCGAAAATATTTTGAATGATATTTTTGGGCAGTTTCCAGATATTACAGCTATCATGCAACGTATGATGACAAAAGAAAAGCGTGGTGTGTTTGTTTATTTGCGTGCAGAATCTGTTAATATACAATCATCTACAGGCATTCAGGGGATTATACGAGAAGGTTCAGAGAAGCATGCGCAGGCAATTGAGCGCGAAGAAGAATGGCGCAAAATTGGTTTAGGATCACAAATTTTAAAATATTTAGGAATAGGCTCTGTTATTATTTATGCTTCTAAAGAGCATCATTATGCAGGTTTAGAAGGTTTTGGAATTCGTATATCTAGAACAGATATTTTTTGAGGTTCATATGAAAAAAGAGATTCAAGAGGGGGATATTACGGCTTTAACCTTTGAGCAAGCGCTTAAGCAACTTGAAGTTATTGTTGAAAATTTAGAACGTGGCGATGTGCCTTTAGAACAATCCATTGATATTTATGAACGTGGTGAAGCGCTTAAAAAACATTGTGAAAAACTCTTGAAGGCTGCTGAAGCAAAAGTTGAAAAAATTCAGCTTTCGCAGGAAGGTTCTCCAGAAGGAGTAGAACCCCTTGATGCTCAATAATATTAAATATTTTTTGGGGTATTTATTGTGGGACGAGGAGATGCAATAACCTTATTTTATGAACAAAAAATTTTATCGTTTTTTTTTATAAAATAAGCTAAAAATGGAAAAAATCATCAATCCTCTTAAAGAGATAAGAGAGAAAAGCATTTTTCAATAAAAAAGGTGTAAAACTCTCAATAAAAGAGTAGAGGAGATATGTTTTTATCACGGCTTTCTCGTGAGTTAAGATAATAGGAAGGAATTTTTTTGTCTCGGGTTTTAACGCCATTGCTTGATCGTATTTATTTTCCACAAGATTTGAGGGCATTACCTGAGTCTGATCTGGTACAGTTGGCTAATGAGTTGCGGACCGAAACAATTGATGCGGTTTCTGTAACAGGTGGTCATCTTGGGGCGGGACTTGGTGTTGTTGAGCTTACAGTTGCATTACATTATATTTTTGATACACCAGAGGATAGGATTATTTGGGATGTTGGTCATCAAACCTATCCGCACAAAATTTTAACGGGGCGTAGAGAAAAAATTCGCACATTACGTCAAGAGGGCGGGCTATCAGGTTTTACAAAACGCTTAGAAAGTGTGTATGATCCATTTGGGGCGGGGCACTCATCGACTTCTATTTCGGCAGGGCTTGGCATGGCGGTGGCAAGTGCTTTGAAAGCAGAGACAAAACGCAAAGTCATTGCTGTCATTGGTGATGGTGCAATGTCTGCAGGTATGGCTTATGAAGCAATGAATAACGCTGGTGCTTTGAATGCGCGCTTGATTGTTGTTCTGAATGATAATGATATGTCTATCGCACCGCCTACAGGTTCTATGAGTGCACATCTTGCACGGTTAGTATCTCGTCCTTCTTATCGTCATTTACGTGAACGTGTAAAAATGTTGAGCGAAAAATTGCCAAAGTTTTTTTGGGATAAGGCACGTCGTTCAGAGGAGTTTGCGCGTGGCCTTTTGGTTGGGGGAACGTTATTTGATGAGCTTGGCTTTTATTATGTTGGCCCTATAGATGGGCACAATCTTGGGCATTTATTACCTGTTTTAAAAAATGTTCGTGAATATCCTCATGGTCCTGTTTTGGTGCATGTTGTAACCCATAAGGGAAAGGGATATCCACCTGCAGAAGCCTCGTCCGATAAATATCATGGTGTTAATCGTTTTGATGTCACGACAGGAAAACAGGTTAAGACATCAAGTAATATTTTACCCTATACCAGGGTATTTTCTAAAGCTTTAATAGAAGAAGCATGCCATGATGATAAGATTGTTGGCATAACGGCAGCGATGCCAACAGGGACAGGACTTGATTCTTTTGCAGAAAAATTTCCTGAAAAAATGTTTGATGTTGGTATTGCTGAGCAACATGCCGTAACTTTTGCGGCAGGACTTGCTTGTGAAGGATATAAGCCTTTTGTTGCAATTTATTCTACTTTTTTACAGCGTGCTTATGATCAAATTATTCATGATGTATCAATTCAAAAATTACCGGTGCGTTTTGCCATTGATAGAGCAGGTTTTGTGGGGGCAGATGGTGCAACGCACGCTGGCAGTTTTGATATTGTTTTTTTGGCCACTCTTCCTGAGTTTGTTGTTATGGCGCCTTCAGATGAACTTGAACTGATGCATATGGTGCGTACAGCAGCAGCTTATGATCAGGGGCCCATTTCTTTTCGTTATCCACGTGGTGAAGGTATTGGTATAGATTTACCAAAACGTGGTGAGTTATTAGAGATTGGAAAAGGACGTGTTCTGCGTGAAGGAAATAGGATCGCTCTGGTTTGTTTTGGAACGCGGATGTCAGAAGTATTGCGAGCTGCTGATTTGTTGGGAGCAGAGGGGTTATCGATAACGGTTGCCGATGCACGGTTTGCAAAACCTTTGGATAAGGACTTGATGCGTCGTTTAGCACGTGAGCATGAAGTATTAGTGACAATTGAAGAAGGTGCAATCGGCGGATTTGGAGCGCATTTATTACAATTTTTAGCACAAGAAGGGCTCTTAGAGCATGGTTTGAAAGTTCGTACCCTAAAACTTCCTGATGAATATTTAAATCATGGTTCACCAGAAAAAGTTCTCTCAACGATTGGGCTTGATGCGATGGGTATTGTCAACACGGTTTTAACGGCCATGGGGCGCGAGATTCGAATGGAATAGAAAATTCGAGTATAAGATGGCTTCCAGAAAAAGGCTCGATATTCTTTTAGTGGAAAAAAACTTTTTTACGACACGTTCCCGTGCGCGTGATGCTGTCATGCGCCAAACAGTTAAAGTTAATGGTGAAATCGCTTTAAAAGCGGGGCAAACCTTTTTTGATAATGCAGAGATTGTCGTTTGTGATCCAGCGCAGAATTATGTTTCGCGGGCAGCATTGAAATTGATTGCAGCACTTGATACATTTCCGATTGTAACGGATAAAGTGACAGCCATTGATGTTGGCGCATCAACAGGTGGTTTTACACAAGTTCTCTTGGAGCGTGGGGCAGCCCATGTCATTGCTGTTGATGTTGGACATCATCAATTTGATACACGTTTATCGGGCAACAGTGCTGTAACGTTATTAGAGGGTTTAAATGTTAGAGATTTTCAACAGGAACATTTAGGCGGGCGGGAAATTGATCTTATTGTGTCAGACGTTAGCTTTATTTCTCTCAAACTTGCATTGCTTCCCGTTTTATCGTTAGCCAAGAAGGGGGCTCAGGCTGTTTTATTGGTAAAACCTCAGTTTGAGGTTGGCCGTAAGCACCTTGGTAAGGGAGGGATATTAGATCCATCAAGAGCTAAAGAAATTGCTGAGGAGCTTTTTATTTGGCTAGATACTCAAACGGGGTGGCGTGCAAAAGGTTTACTTTCTTCCCCTATTACAGGTGGTGATGGCAATGTAGAATATTTATTATTCGGAGAAAAGCAACAGTGAGTGATAATGTTATAATCGACCATATTGGAGCAAATGGTTATGGTACTTCCAAGACATCGTACGGCTTTGTTTATGTTCCTTTTACTTTGCCAGGAGAATGTGCTGAAGTTACTGTTCGTGGAAAATATGCAACATATATAGCATTAAAAGAAAAATCACCAGAACGTGTTGATGCGCTTTGTCAGCATTTTGGAGAATGTGGAGGCTGCACTCTTCAACATTGGCGTGCTGATGCTTATCGCGTATGGAAACGACAATTGGTTGTTAATGCACTTAAAAAATATGGAGTTAATAGTGTTGTTGCACCTTTAATAGAATGCCAACCCTATAGTCGACGACGGATGACTTTAACAGCATCCATGACCCCACAAGGTCAGAAAGTTGGTTTTAACCGTTATCTCTCTCATGAGATTATAGCTCTTGAGGAATGTCCAGTAAGCTGTCCAGAGCTTATTTCTCAGTTGCGTAATATCAGAGAGCTCTGTTCTTTTCTAAGCAGCTCTGTTAAACGGTTTCATGTTACAATAACACGCGTTCAAAATGGTGTAGATGTCACTTTAAGTGGTTGCAGTGTACCCCATGAGTCACTTCGTCAGAAAATGATCAAAGCAGCTCTTTCATATGGGATTACACGTTTGTCTGTTGACGGTGAAGTTTTGATTGAACGAGAAAAACCAGTAATTTACTTTGGTGATGTCCGGGTTGAATTTCCTTCTGGTGGTTTTCTTCAAGCAACCTGTGAAGCTGAAAATATCATGGGTAACATTATTTTGACTCATTTAAAAAAAGCAAAGAATGCTCTTGATTTATTTTCAGGGGTAGGAACATTTGCTTTGCGTATGGCTAAAAAGATGAATGTGCATGCAGTAGAAAATGATGAGAAAGCATTAGAAAATTTGAGTTCAGCAGCCCGTTTTACAACTGGTTTAAAAACAGTAACTTGTGAAAAACGCGATCTTTTTCGTCATCCACTCGCTGTGAAGGAACTTGAATGTTTTGAATCTGTTGTTTTTGATCCTCCTCGTGCCGGTGCAGAGGGACAAGTTCGTGAACTGGCGAAGGCAACAGTATCACATGTTGTGGCAATTTCGTGTAATCCTGCTACATTTGCGCGTGATTTATCTCTTCTTGTTGCAGGGGGATATACAATAGAAAAGATCACACCAATTGATCAATTTTTATGGTCACCCCATGTTGAAGTTGTTGCTGTTTTGAGCAAAAATAAAAAGAAGAAGAGCTGGAAACTTTAGCTTAAAAGTCTTTTTAACATTATAAAGTTTTTTTTAAAAAAGTCTACTTGGGGATTATTATAAAAATCTCTCTAGAATTTATCACAATAATAACCTTTTTCTCATTTGAATTTAAGAGCACTGCATGTAGACAGTGTTTTTACTTTAAACTTTTTTATTATGAAACAGACAGTGTTACCCCACACAAAAGACTAACGTATTACAAAGAAAGTATGTTTGAGGGTGTATCTGAAAGCCGGCATCACCACTATATGTGCCATTACCCAATATCGTGACAGACTTTGGCATTTGAGATGGTTCATAAGAGGCATGTTTTTTGTACAGTTTCATCCCACACAACTCCCTTTACTTGTAATATACAAATCAATGGTTTTATTGATACAACATACACAGATTTAAAGTAAGAGAATTCCACAGTATTCAAGGGTTCTAATTCAAGTTGAATAACGCTAGATTATCTTTATAAATCAATATATTATGTAAAATCCTCCCTCATAAATCGTTTTAATAGATGAGAAGGGAGAAATACTGGGAAGGAATGAGAACGGTTATTCTTTTGTAAGCGCGGTTCCACCAATTGTCATATTATTGATTCGCAAATGAGGTTGTCCAACACCAACAGGAACATTTTGCCCTGCTTTTCCGCACATACCAATACCGTTATCCAGTTTACTATCATTTCCAATCATTGTGATACGTTTCATAGCCTCCGGTCCATTTCCAATAAGGGTTGCACCTTTTATCGGTGCACCAATTTTACCATTTTCTACTCGGTATGCTTCAGTACATTCAAAGACGAATTTACCAGAAGTAATATCAACTTGTCCTCCACCAAATGAAACAGCGTAGATACCACTTTTAAGGGAAGAAAGGATTTCTTCAGGTGTTTTATCGCCTCCTAGCATGATTGTATTCGTCATACGTGGCATTGGGGCGTAAGCATAGGATTCACGTCGTCCATTTCCAGTTGATTTACTTCCCAT
The DNA here is from genome assembly GCF_018155095.1 of Bartonella queenslandensis. GTDB lineage: Bacteria > Pseudomonadota > Alphaproteobacteria > Rhizobiales > Rhizobiaceae > Bartonella > Bartonella queenslandensis_B. The sequence goes on from NZ_NAAI01000001.1 coordinate 293,940, forward strand.
AAGCCGTGCATTAAGCCTATCTTGCATAAAACCAACGAGTTTCCCATCTTCAATGAGAACATTATATCCTGAAGGGGTTCCCTCATCATCGATCGTGAGTGAGCCTCGGCAATGAGGAATTGTTCCATCATCAACAACTGTAACACCTTTTGCCGCAACTTGTTGTCCTAAAAGTTCAGCAAAAGCGGATGTTTTTTTGCGATTAAAGTCACCTTCTAAACCATGACCTACGGCTTCATGGAGCATAACGCCAGGCCATCCATTGGCTAAGACAACATCAAATGTTCCTGCAGGTGCTGCTTCTGCTTCTAAATTTGTTAAAGCCATACGTAAGGCTTCATCCGCGGCTTGTTTCCAATGATCTTCACGAATAAATTGGTTAAATGCTTGTCGTCCCCCACATCCATAAAAACCATTTTCACGTCGATTGCCTTCAGCCGCAACCACAGATATAGAAAGGCGTACAAGGGGACGAATATCACGAACCAAATATCCATCAGCCCGTAAAATTTCGATATGTTGTAGTGAGCCAGAAAGAGAAACAGTTACTTGATGCAATTTATCATTTTTTGCTCGTAAATAAGCATCAATTTTTTGCAAAAGAGCACTTTTTTCTTCAAATGATGGAGCCTCAAGGGGATTATGTGGTTGATAAAGCCTCTTATTTGTTTGTTGAGGAGCTACACTATAAGGTCCGGCATGATTATTATAGGTAACAGTTTTAGCTGCTTCACAAGCATGTTTGAGTGCAGCAGCGGATAATTCACTAGAATGTGCATATCCAGTCGCCTCTCCAGCAACGACACGCATACCAAACCCCATATCTTGATGGAAAGAGCCGTTTTTAAGTTGTCCGTTATCAAATAAAAGGGCTTCGCTTTCTGTATACTCGAGGTAAAGTTCGCCATCATCAGCATGATGAAGCGTTTCCTGTACAAGTGATTGCACTTTAGAGGAAGCAATATCAAAATGATCAATGAGCGATTTCATAAAAATTATCCTATTTTTATTGGGGGCTTAGAAGATTTTTATTAATATAATTTAAGAATCTTTTAAAATATATGAGGAGATTTTAATCATCTCGTTTGTGTTGATTTCATTCATGTGGGCAAGGTTGCATAGGCGTCACCAAGACCATGAAGGTCAACCAGTCCTCCAATTCCTTGCTCAGGGGTCGTAAAGATAAAATAGGTTGCCATTTTTCCTTTTAAAAAGAGTTGTAATATGTCTTCCTTAAGAAAAGCTTCAGCAACACAATTATCACCAAGACAACGACGATATTCCATCCTACCCATATTTTTATCGTCAATTTTAATTCCAACGCCAGGACGCAATTCAACACGAATCGGAACAAAAACACGCATTAAAGCACCTTGCTTTTGAGGCAGTTTATAAAATGTAACACGCAAGGTAATATCATGACGGCCTTGTGTATGGACGTTTTGTACAACTTCACACTGCATATTCGGTGTCCCTGGTGGAAGAGCACAAACTTTTGTCCATGCACCATAGGTTTGTGGAGGAGGGACATTTTGCGCATAGGGTGTTTGTGCAAAAGCGTAATTAATAGAACTGCTATAAAGTGGGTGAAGAACAGCACCAATAAAAAAAACTTTTTTGAGTAATTTATAAAGTATCACAGAAAATCCTATCCAACTCAGCATCTACACAATCATGCATAGATTGTGCATAAAAAATGAATTTCTCACATAAAAACTATAACACAAAACCAGTATTTACCAAAATATATTCATCTCTATGTAATAAATAAAGGAAAATGAGAAAAAGGAGCATTTTATAGGAGATAAGTTTTCAGGATGGCTTTATGCTGTTTGGTAGGATACACTTTATATGATACATTTGTAATGTAAGAGAAAATGTTGATTGAAAAAATGTATTTTTATTGCAAATATTTATATCTATTTTTTAGGAAATGCGTACAAGAAGGGTATGCCATATTTTCTCAAAAATAGCAGTGGTCTTAATTGGTCATTCCGTATGTTAGATAATGTTTGCCAAATAATATTTGCCAAATAATATTTGTTTGTGAATGACAGAAATGAAAAAGGGTGTTGAGTGGAATGTCTGTTTCAGGAGAGTTATCGGTTGCAAATGGTAAATCAACGCCACCAAAATCCAGTATCAGTGATTATATTACATTATTAAAGCCGCGTGTTATGTCACTTGTGGTCTTTACAGCACTAGTTGGTTTAGTGGCGTCTCCTGTTTCCATCAATCCGTGGTATGGTTTTTTAGCCGTTTTATGTATTGCTGCTGGCGGTGGGGGTGCGGGAGCATTGAACATGTGGTATGATGCTGACATCGATGCTGTTATGGAACGGACCAAAAAGCGTCCCATTCCCATGGGTAAAATCAGCTCCCGAAAGGCATTTATTTTTGGCATGGTTCTTTCTATGCTTTCAGTATTGGTCATGGGGAGCTTCATTAATTGGTTTTCGGCATTTTTTCTTGCGTTTACGATTTTCTTTTATGTCGTTATCTATACAATTTGGTTAAAGCGTATCACCCCACAAAATATTGTTATTGGGGGGGCTTCTGGGGCTTTTCCACCAATGATTGGATGGGCTGTAACAACTGGGACTGTAAGTTTTGATAGTTTTTTATTATTTTTAATCATTTTTATGTGGACACCTCCTCATTTTTGGGCTCTTTCTCTCTTTTCATCTCTTGATTATGAGGCTGCGGGTATCCCTATGATGCCTAATGTACGAGGCGAATACTCAACAAAAAAACAGATCTTATTCTATACCATTTTGATGGTATTATGTGCCGCTGCTCCTTACTTTACTGGTCTTGGTGGAATTTTTTATGGCATCTTTTCAACAATTTTAGGTCTTATTTTTATTTATTTTGCCTATCGTTTGTGGAAAGCGGATACACATAGTGAAACTATTTTGATGGCCAAAAAAACCTTTTTCTTTTCGTTGCTTTATTTGGCCGCTATCTTTGGCGTTCTTTTGATTGAATCTCTTGTTCAGTATTTTATCGACCTTTAGGCAAATAGAATGAAAAATTAAATTTTAAAAGAGCTTTTCTTCAAGAAAATGCTGTAGAATGTTTTCTTATGTAAAAGATAATATTGCGCGTTTTTTTTACATTGCGTATTCATGTATAATATTTGAATATTATAAAACTGTAGAGATTAAGGATGATTTATGTCTGGACTTCCCCCCTTAACGATACGTCTTTGTGGTCCACGTGGATTTTGTGCAGGGGTTGATCGTGCTATCCAGATTGTTCTACTTGCATTAAAAAAATATAGTGCTCCAGTGTATGTTCGTCATGAAATTGTACACAATCGCTACGTGGTTGAGGGATTACAGCAAAGAGGAGCCGTTTTTGTTGAAGAACTTGATGAGATTCCAGAAGAACATCGCAATCAACCGGTTGTTTTTTCTGCCCATGGTGTACCAAAATCTGTCTCAGAAGAGGCTCGACGTTATAATTTGTTTTATCTTGATGCAACATGTCCGTTGGTCTCGAAAGTTCATAAACAAGCGATACGGCATCAACGTCATGGTCGCCATGTTATATTGATTGGTCATGCTGGTCATCCTGAGGTTATAGGAACCATGGGACAGCTTGAAGATGGGGCTGTGACGCTCATTGAAACGATAGAAGATGCTTTGCATTATCAACCAAGTGATCCAGATAAATTAGGGTTTGTTACACAAACGACACTTTCTGTTGAAGACACAGCAGGAATTCTTGATGTATTACAACAACGTTTTCCTACATTAGCAGCTCCAGCAGCTGAGTCAATTTGCTATGCTACAACGAATCGGCAAGACGCAGTGAAGGCAGCAGCAAAGGGAAGTGATTTGTTTTTGATTGTTGGAGCACCAAATTCTTCTAATTCGCGACGTTTGGTAGAAGTTGCTGAAAAGTCTGGTGCACGGCAAGCTATTTTAGTTCAACGCGCTGATGAAATTAATTTTGAAAACCTAAAAGCTCTTTCTGTTGTTAGTCTTTCAGCAGGAGCTTCGGCTCCTGAAGTTATTATTGATGAAATTATTGCTGCGTTTCGTGAGCGTTATGATGTGACAATAGAATTAGCTGAAACAGTGGTGGAAACGGAAAGATTTTTAGTGAGTCGCGAATTACGTGACGTCATTTTAACGTCTCAAGATATGGCATTTGTGAATGGTCAAGCAAATAATGCAAAAAATGAAAATCAGAATACAGACATGTCTACAACGAAAGCAGAATAATGGCCGTTTATACAGATATTCATCCAGATGATTTAAAAGCGTTTTTAACACGTTACGCAATAGGGTCACTTTTATCTTATCAAGGGATAGAGGAAGGGATTGAAAATTCTAATTTTATGCTGGAGACAACACAAGGGCGGTTTATTTTAACACTTTATGAAAAGCGTATTTCAAAAGATGATTTACCTTTTTTTTGTCGCTTGATGCAGCATTTAGGACAGCGTGGAATTCTTTGTCCCCAACCGGTTATCCAAAATGATGGAATGATGATTAGTGAATTAGCAGGGCGCCCAGCTGCTATTATTACCTTTCTGGAAGGAGAGTGGATCCGACAGCCCGATATAGGTCATTGTGGTGAAGTAGGTACAGGGTTAGCACAATTGCATTTAGCAGGACAGGATTTTACACTCAGTCGTAAAAATACGCTTTCTATTATGGACTGGCAGCTATTATGGCAACGTTGTCAAATCACAGAAGATGCATTGTTAAAAGAATTTGGAGAAAAAATTGAGTCGGAATTGTTTTTTTTACAAAAAAATTGGCCATTAAATTTACCAACAGGCATTATTCATGCAGATTTATTTAATGATAATGTCTTTTTTGTGAATCATCGCCTTTCTGGTATGATAGATTTCTATTTTGCATGTAATGACTTCTTTTCTTATGATTTAGCGATTTGTTTAAATGCTTGGTGCTTTGAGCCTGGTCATTCCTATAATCTTACAAAAGCACGTAAGTTGCTAGAAAATTATCAAAAAATAAGACCATTGGTTCCTTTAGAATTGGACAAGATTATTTTATTGGCTCGTGGTGCGTCTTTACGTTTTTTACTCACACGTCTTTACGATTGGTTTAATACACCGCCCAATAGCTTTGTTATTAAGAAAGATCCATGGGAATATTGGCACAAGCTTTGTTTTTTCAGTAACGTAAATTCTCTAAGCGAATTAGGTTTTTAAATTTTATGGCAAGACAACAAAAAGTCGTTGAAATTTATACAGATGGTGCTTGCTCAGGAAACCCTGGAGTTGGAGGCTGGGGAGCAATTTTACGCTGGAATGGCCATGAACGTGAGCTTTATGGTGGTAATGCTCATACAACAAACAATCAAATGGAACTCATGGCGGCAATTTGTGCACTAAAGGCACTTAAGGAGCCCTGTTTAGTCGATATTTATACAGACTCAGTTTATGTACGTAATGGTATATCGAAGTGGATTGAAGGTTGGAAAAAGAATAATTGGCGCACTGCATCAAAAAGTCCTGTGAAAAATATGGAGCTATGGCAAGCTCTTGAGGAATCTTGTTCTTGTCATACAGTCAGATGGCATTGGGTAAAAGGGCATGCGGGTCATCCAGAGAATGAACGCGCCGATGCTCTTGCTCGCAAAGCAATTGCTGAATATCGCGAAAATGGCCGTTTTCCAACATAATTGTTGTTTGAGTTTTTTTCTCTTATCATGGGATAGCAGGAGGGGATGACTGTCTATGGAATATAAATGTTCCACTTAAGGCGTGATCTTTAAAAGAAACTGTATAAAAAATTTTTTGATTGTTTTTTTCTGGTACGAAATAGAGTGGAGCGCTAAAGAGTGTATATTCTGCATTATCACTGATTTTTTTTGCTGCTCCAATTTGCATTTCTCCTCCATCTAAAAAGAGAGAGTAAGGCTTGGTTTTGTTGTTATTTTGCATTTTTATAAGGAGGGTATTATTATTTTTTTCAGCGCTTATTTTTAGGGCATTTTGCGTCATGCGCGGCAAAGAATCTTGGGCATCTTTTAACAAGGAAGTAGGAAGAGATTTGTTTTTAAGAGAAGATGGTGAAAAATCAAAGTTAACAGTCAATGGAAGGCAGATTTTATGGCATAATCCAAGAGTGAAAGCACCGCTTAAATTTTTTCTTGAAGAAAATAGATTAAAAGGCAATATCACTTTATCTTTATAGCCTAATGACCAATCATTTTCTGTTTCAAAAAGCTGAGGAGTAGGATAAAAGATTTCATAAGAGACCTGTTGGTTGAAATTAAAAAAGGGTGCCATTCCTGAATTACCTGGATTACGCCAGTACGTTTTCCATCCTGGTTTAAGCACAATTTCAATAAAGCCTTCTCTCATTCCAGAAAGAGAAGGTTCAGTGATTGCTAATCGGATACGACCACCCTCTGATTCATGCCAAGAGGTTGAGAAAAGCTGGAGTTTTTGTTTTGCTTGAGCATTTACAGGAATATTAAATAATTCTAAAATTATAAATGTTAAGCTTAAAGTAACGAAAAGCTTTTTATAAAAGGATGTTGCGATATTTTGTAATTTTGTAACCATGAGACTTATTTTCATTGGAGTTTTATTTTCCTAGTGTACTAAAGAGACAAAATTTTATCATGTAAATTATGGAGAATAACAGATTAATGCAGCAGTGTAATGGCTTTTTGGGTGGACAATTACTCATAGCAATGCCTGGGATGAGTGACAGACGTTTTATTCGTTCTGTTATTTATATTTGCGCGCATTCTGATGCTGGTGCTATGGGCATTATTCTCAATCAATTGCATCATATTGACTTTCCAGAACTTTTACTTCACCTTGGTATAATAGACAGTCGACAAAAAAAACATCTTTCTGAACCAATAAAGCAATTTCCAGTTCGCTATGGTGGTCCTGTTGATCCTTCGCGGGGCTTTGTCCTTCATTCAGATGATTATGCTTGTGAAGAAACTGTTTTTATTGCAGATAAGGTCTGTTTTACGGCGACAATTGATATTTTAAAAGCGATCAGTTGTGAGCAAGGCCCGCAACATGCACTGGTAGCATTAGGTTATGCTGGGTGGAAAGCAGGGCAACTTGAGGCAGAAATTTCTACAAACGGTTGGTTAATCAGTTCTACATCACCTAGTTTTCTTTTTGAAAGTGATTTAAGTCGCAAATATGATAAAAGTTTAACACGCATGGGGATTGATCCGCTCTATCTTGCTTCTGAAATGGGACACGCGTAGAGTTTTTTCTGAGTTTTTTAACTCTACACGTTATTCTATCCCCTCTGTTTTTATTTTAAAGAAACATCCCTCAATGTGTCTAATCCCATTTCGCGATGGCACTTGTGAGTGGCATTACGGTAAATCCGTTGAGCCCCCATCTGTACGCTTGTAAAGTAACAAGCTAAGCGCCCATCGCTATATTTTCCAGCCTCCAATAATTATGACAGCTCTTGGCACTTAAGACGATTCATGAAAAGGTATTTTTATCCCTTTTCTCCACCTAGGTTTTCTCTGCTTGTGACGCACAAGTGAATGGTTCTGATTAATTCAACATGAGAGAGATTTTGAAATAAAAGAATCTCATGGTGTTCAGAGCATTAATTCAAGTTGGATAACGCTAAATTATCGTTATAAATTAGTATTTTGGTTTATAAGGGAAATGGCTTTGAACGAGAGTAATTAATTCTTTTATGGCAAGTGGTTTCGTTACAAGTGTGCTTTGAACATATTTACAGCCTTCTTGACGGAGGAACATTGCTTCTTTTTCATTTTCAACACCTTCTGCGATAATTTGTAAGTTAAGATCTGTTGCCATATTAATGATAGACTTGAGAACGAGTTTTTTCTTGAGAGAGTCGATTGAAATCAGTGAACGATCAAGTTTAACCATATCAAACGGATAACGCACGAGATAGGTCAGTGACGAATAACCTGTTCCAAAATTGTCGAGCGCGAGGTTCATTCCAAGTGTTTTAATTTGTTCGAGAAAGTGGACTGATTGTTCAGGATTGTTTCTTAGAACAAATTCAGATATTTCAATCATCAAGCGCCCTTTGTGGAGTGGATGGCGAAGCAATGCGGCACGCAATTGACTGATAAAACGAGGATGAATCATCTCTGCGCTTGGTAAATTAATTGAAATAAAGAAAGACTGTTGGAAAAATTTTTCTTGTACATTTATAAGATCAATAATGGCATTATCGATGATAAATTGTGACAAATCCATAACGATTTGTTCGTTTTCTACGATCTTTATGAAATCAGAGATATTTAATTTCCCATAAGTTGGATGATGCCATTCTACAATTGTTTCAAAACCAATAATATGCCCGTCTGATAAATTAAGAATAGGATGGTAGAGAATTTTCATCTCATGACGTTTGATGGCATAATGGATATCTTTCCCAAGAGTATTCTGTTCGAGACCCAAAGTGCGAAAATTAGGACGAAAAGGTTCAATATGATTCCCCCCCATTTGTTTTGCACGAATCATCGCTAATTCACTATCATTAAAAATATCTTTAGCTGTTGATCGACTTTCACTCCATGTAACCAATCCGATAGACGTCGAAAGGATTATTTTGTTTTCTGACAATGAAATAGGTGCTGAAATTGTTTTGTGCAAATGATCTGCAAATGCTGCAATTTTTTCTGGTTCAGTTTCACTAAGTAAAATAATTGCAAAACGGTCTGCTGAAAGACGCGATAAGGTATCTTGAAAGTTAATAAGACGATTTAAACGACGAGCGATTATAAGGAGTACAGTATCCCCAACAGCTATGCCTAATTTACGATTAATTTGACGAAAATTGTCAAAATCAATCATAAAGACGGTTGGTCTAATTTTAATATTTGCTTTTGCCAAAGAGGTATAATTTTGCAACCTATCAAAGAAAATTTGTTGGTTAGGAAGACCAGTTAAGCTGTCGTGGATTGCATCATGCAATAAACGTTCTTCAGATTTTTTATGATTCGTGATATTGACGATGGTTCCAATGACACGTGTGATTTTCCCATCTTTTTGCATAGCTGGACGTGCACGAAGAGAAAACCAATGATAATAACCACCGCCAGAAGAAAGCCGAAAAATTTGATCAATACGCCCTTTTTTATTTTTAAGAATGATATCCAATACGGCTTGAAAGCGTTCACGATCATCATAATGCAAGGCTGAAATCCAGTTACGCATAGTCCCATTAAGGTTGTGTATTTCAGTACCAAAAAGGGTTCTCATGTTTGGATGCACAACAATACGATCACGCTCAACATTCCAATCCCAAATAATATTCCCAGCTCCTTTCGCTGCGAGGACTTGTTGTTCAAGGTCGGAAAATATTCCTTCATGGAAAGCATCATTAGAAAAAGTTTGTTGCAAGACCGTAAAGCTAATGAGAAGAACAATAAGCACTAATCCTCCCGCTAATGCTGGTTGGATAATCTCATTATTTAAATGTCCTTCTATGCAGGTATAGGCTCCCACACACCAAAAGCTAATCAGCAACCATGTTGGGATAAGCATAATGGCGCGGTCATAACTTCGGATTGAAAAATAGATGATTAACGGTATACCTAGCACAGCGGTAAGGCCAAATGATAGACGAGCAATTCCTGCAGCTCTGATTGGATCATAAATAGCAAAGGCTCCTAAACTGCAAAAGGCAATAATCCAAGCGATAGCACCATAACTAAAATGATAATGCCAGCGATTAAGATTGAGGTAGGTAAAAAGAAAAATGAAAAGTGTTGCGGCAAGCGCTACTTCTGTACCGGCACGCCAGATTGGTTGTGTTGTGAGTGTAACCGCAAAAAATTTATTTAAAAAGTTGAAGTCAATACCAATATAAAAAAGCACGGCCCAAGCAACAGCGGCTGTTGCAGGAAACAGCCCTGTCCCACGGACAACGAAGAGAACGGTTAACAAAAGTGCTAAGAGACCTGATATTCCAAGAAGAATACCATGATAAAGCGTATAAGAATTAATAGCGTCCTTATAAGCTTCAGGTTGCCATAAATAGATTTGCGGTAGATTTTCAGAATTAAGTTCTGCCACAAATGTAACAACAGCACCGGGATTGAGAGTAATATGAAAGATATCAGAGTTCGTACTAGGTTGACGATCGAGAGAAAAACCTTCACTTGGTGTTATAGATTGAATCCGTGTTGATCCAAGGTCTGGCCAAAAAAATCCAGAATGCGCCATGCGATAATGGGGTGCAACGATAAGACGATCGACTTGTTCATCTGTTGGATTTGCAAGAGAAAAAACTGCCCAGTTTCCGGAAAAATTTTCATTTTTTGCCTGTACTTCAATACGCCATACAATACCATCTGGTCCTGGCGCTGTACTTGTTTGAAAAATAGAATTGTTTGTATGGTGAATTTCAATTGCTTTTGAGAGATCAAGTGCAGCATCCTGAGAAGAAATCTTAACGGGCTCAATAGCGTGTGCTGATGTAAGATGGACAAAAGAACTAACGACGATAATGAAAATGATGTCAATTATTTTACGCAAGCTCTTCACAATGTCCCACTCTCAATATTCTAGGGTGTTTAATTTTCATTTAGATTTTTGGGAAAAAACGTCTACCTTATTATAATTTATTTACATAATAACTTGTTATCATTGTCTCTGATTTTATATACAAATAAACCACTTACCCATTTTCTTCAATGAAACTTGAAGCGGATGGAATTTTATATTTTAAAAGGGCAAAGTTAAATTATGAATTTCTAAATTTCACGAATATATCTTTACTCACTAGAATCTCTATCACATGAAGAAGAAATTAGATAGTTTTGTACGCTTCTTTATCCAATATTTCCAAAACTTATTTAATGAGAAGAGTTTTAGTGGTGAATTTTATGATAAGATAAAATACATTGATGTTCATTATAATGATTCTTTAGAAAAGTAGTCTTTTACTTTAGCTTACATGAAAGAGTTGACGTTAAATCATCAAAATTCATGAGGGGGCCTACAGGTCCGACAGCAGTGAGTGTGGGCGTGGAACTTGTAAAAAGACGATGCGCTAAATCCTTTAATCTTTTGGGTGTGATGAGATTGAGTCGTTCAATTGTTTCTGACATTGGAATGGGGCGACCGTAAAGAAGTATTTGGCGAGCAATGAGATGTGCTTGACTAGAAGGATTCTCCTGTGACATTATGAGGTTAGCACGATATTGTGTTTGTGCTCGTTGGAGTTCATTGGCTTGAATATTTTTGCTTGCTTTGGAAAGTTCATCAAGAATTACGGGCAGAAGCTCTTTGAGTCCTTCTTGTCCAGTAGCGGCATGAACACCAAAAAGCCCAGTATCTGAAAACCCCCAATGAAAAGCATAAATAGAATAGCATAATCCACGTTTTTCTCTTACTTCTTGAAAAAGACGTGAGGACATTCCCCCACCAAGAATGATTGAAAGAATTTGTGTCGCATAAAAATCACGCGCGTGATAAGCGCGTCCTTCAAACCCTAGAACAATTTGTGTATCCATTAAATCGCGATATTCACGAAAGTCGCCGCCGACATAATTTGCAAGATGAGTAAGAGAGGCAGTTGAATGGGAGCGAAAAGTGCCAAGACGACTTTCAACTTCTTTTAGAAAACTTTCGTGTTTTACAGCTCCTGCCGCAACGACAATCATACGATCTGCACTATATTGCTTATTGATGAAATCATGAAGATCAGAAGATGTAAATGATTGAATAGTTTTAGCTGTTCCTAAAATAGAACGACCAAGGGATTGATGGCGAAAGGCTGTTTCTGTAAAGTGATCAAAAACAATATCATCAGGCGTGTCATGGGCGGCACCAATTTCCTGAAAAATGACTTGTTTTTCTCGTTCTAGTTCGTCTTCGTCAAATTTTGAATGCATCAAAATATCAGCTAAAATGTCGATAGCAAGCGGGATATCGCTTTTAAGGACACGTGCAAAGTAAGCTGTTGTTTCAATACTGGTTGTGGCATTGATTTCACCACCAACATCTTCAATATCAGTTGCAATTTGAAAAGCGCTACGGTTTTCGGTTCCTTTAAAGGCCATATGTTCAAGCAGATGGGCAATACCATGCTGTGTGAAGGTTTCATTGCGTGAGCCCACTTTAACCCATATTCCGAGTGCGACACTATCAATCTGTTCCATTGTATGTGTGGCGATAGTCAAACCATTACTAAGACGACAGACATCTACATCCATGTATTTATGACTCCATTAACAAGCTAAATACCTCATTGTTAAGGGTATTAGAATATTTTTGACTTAAATTAATGCAGCTAACTTTAATAAGATGCACGCGATTTTAAAGAAATATAATCTTTGACTATTTTTTCATCATTAGCAAGACTTATGAAGTGTTCTTCACCTTCCATGATATCATTGAGATGAGATGGCCATGGGGCATGAAGTCCACAAGCATTTTTAATTGTATCAGGAAATTTAGCTGGATGAGCCGTGGCAAGGACGATCATTGGAATATGCGGTTTTTTATTTTCGCGCGCTACCTTAAGGGCGACGGCTGTATGTGGATCGACAAGGTATCCACTTTCTTTATAGACACGATTAATTGTTTGTGCTGTTTCAGCCATGTTACTTTTTCCAGCAGAAAAGAGGGAACGAATATTTTTGAGCTGTTTTTCATTAAGAGTGAAAGATCCCATTTTTTTCAAATTTTCCATTGCATTGCGAATCCACATTGGATCACGATTACCACTTTCAAAGAGTAAACGTTCAAAATTAGAAGAGACTTGAATATCCATAGAAGGTGAAGTTGTATGAACGATAGGTTGTGTTTCGTAAGTGCCGCTGGTCAATGTACGTGCAAGGATGTCATTATCATTTGTTGCAATAACCAGTTGAGCAATGGGCAACCCCATACGAGCAGCAACATAACCTGCAAAAATATCACCAAAATTTCCAGTAGGAACAGTAAATGAAACAGCTCTATCAGGAGCCCCTAAAGAAAGTGCAGATGAAAAATAGTAAACAATTTGCGCCATAATACGCGCCCAATTTATAGAATTAACACCTGAAAGAGCTCTTTTTTTGCGAAAATGATGATCATTAAACATTGCTTTGACAAGAGCTTGGCAATCATCAAAATTTCCTTCAATGGCAATGGCATGAACATTTGTACTTTGATTAGTTGTCATTTGTCGTTGTTGAATAGGTGATACACGTCCTTTAGGAAATAAAATAAAAATATCTGAGTGTTCTTTTCCAGCGCAAGCTTGTATCGCAGCGCCTCCTGTATCACCTGATGTTGCAGCAATAATCGTTGCAAATCTATTTTTTTTAGTCAAAACATAATCCATTAGCCGAGAAAGAAATTGCATTGCGACATCTTTAAAAGCTAAAGTAGGCCCATGAAAGAGTTCAAGGATAAATTCGTCTGTTCCAGTTTGTCGTAACGGACAGACTGCTGGATGGTGGAAGGTTATATAAGATTCAGCAATCATATCTTCAAAAGCTGTGTACTCGATCTCATTATTTACAAAGGGCCATAGAATAGTTTTAGCAATTGTTGTATAAGATTGACCACGAAGTGCACGTAACGCATCAAATGATAATTGTGGAAATTTATCTGGAAGATAAAGTCCGCCATCACTTGCCAGCCCTGTCATGATTGTTTCCGTAAAGCTTAAAGCAGGAGATTCACCTCTCGTGCTGATATATTGCATAAGTTTTATCCTTCTTTATTTCTGGAAAGTTGATGAAGTTATTTATTTCATGTTTTTTATAATATTTAAATTATTAAATGGATAGAATCTTATTTTCTTCTTTTTGACTCAATAATGGAAAAATAGTCTTAAGCATTGTTATTTTTGAGATATAAACGTCAAATGTTCATAGAAAATCTGTTACAGTTGAGAATTTTCTCTCTATTATTCATTTTCTTAAATTTTATAGTATGTTTTCACTCATGTAGCTTTCTGAATAATAAAATCAAATAAATATAATAGTATTTATTGAATAAACTTTGTTTAATTTATCATTTTGTATAGAAATTAAGCATTAGATTTGTGCTATACCGTAGGGTGATCTAAAGATTAGTTATAGAAAACATAAAAACAGCCTGCCACATGATGTAAGGCAGGCTGTAAAGTATTCCTATTTAAAATAGAAAAAAATAGAGTATCTTTGAATTATTTTCCTTTAATTTTTCCGATTGCCCATCCAATTATCCCGCTAAATATGGCCATAACAGATCCGGTCAAGAATCCAAAACCCAAAGCTCCCATTGTAGAAAAAAAACCTAGAGTAATCGGTTCAAAAACTTTCTCAAATTTTCCTTCAATGGCGGATTCATTTTTTGCTCCATGTGTGAAATTGGGTACATAAAGAGCAGCTATATTGACAGCGTTTTTCTTTTCTTGTTCGATGAGAGAAATAGTTTCCCATTGAGCATCATTTTTCAAATGATTAGCATGGACATTTATCACTTGTGAAAGTAAAAAAGAAATCACTATTAAAATATTTAATACGTAAGTTTTCAATCCTTTAGTCATAATTTATCACCAATACTTTTTACTTCTATTTTAATTTGAATCGAATAGATACATCAGCAGAATTAGTACACATTGAGGAAACAGAAGCATTTAAAGCTTTTTTCATTTTTAATGTGATAATTCATTCGTTTTTTGTCATAAACTATGGGTAAACATAGAATATATCCATAGTTGATGTTGCATACGAGAAGATCTTATTCTGATGAACTTTTAATTTTAATGAGATTTAAAAGACGATACTATTTTGCTTATTATCCATCCTAAAAACATGCCTATCATACTTGATGCATATCCAAGAGCCATCCCAATACCAAAAGTTCCTATTGTAACAGGTTCAACGACCTTTTCAAATTTTCCTTCAATGGCAGTTTCATTTTCCACATCACCATTAAGGCTTGGTGTATAGAGAGAAACAGTACGGATTGCCCCCTTTCTTTTCTGTTTTATTGTAGAAACAAAAATATTCTCACGATGCGTACTATTTTGCCAATAGTTTGCATGCACATCTACAACATGAGAAAGAGAAAAGGCAGACATAATAAAAATACTTAACATATGATTTTTTAAAATTTTAATCATAATTTACCTCAAATACTTTATACTATTCGATATATATGCATAAATTTATACTTTAGATATAAGCTATATCATTTATATTTTTGTAGTATGAGTAGCTTCATTATGTAATGATTTTAAATAAATTATTAATACATAATGAAGCTATTATTCTAGAGAATTACACTAAATTAAATTATTTGAACATCAATACTATGTCTTTTATCCAACTTATTAGTGATCCTATAAAACTCATTGCATATCCAGCGAACAATAGTCCTACTCCTACAGTTATGGGTTCAACGACCTTTTCAACTTTTCCTTCAAAGGTTGTCCCATTTTCTGTTTTATAATTTACCGATGGAACATAGAAAGCAGTTGTAGAAACTGCATCAGATTTTGCATTCTTTACTTGTTCCATTAGGGGAACAGAAAACTCCCCTTTTGGAGCATGGTTTTTCAAATAGTTTGCATTAACATTTACAGTTTGTGAAAGAAAAAAAGTGCTCGCTATAAAAACACTTAATACGTAATTTTTAAATATTTTTACCATAACTTTACCTCAAATATTTTTATTTACATACGCAAGTAAACATACAATATGTTTATATAACTTACTTTATAGTAAAGCACATATTTCATTATGTATTTTTAGTCAATACTGAAAATACATATTAAAAATTTAACTATAAATTTTTTATAAACATTATTGTAAATAAGTAACAATAATAATTACATAAAATGTTTTATTATGTATGATATATAAAATAATATTATGTAGTTATCGCATCATATTTATAAAATTATTTTTTAATACATTTAGAGGTAATAAAATTGATAAAATTTTTTAGTATCAATTCTATAATAAAAAACATGAAAACTATGATGTATTATGAATAGAATTTCAGCAATTAAACTATGATGAAGGGAAGATCTGAGATTTTAGGCGATATAGTAGTTATTTTCATTTTATTATAATAATATTACTTTTTGTTCTAGGCTTAATTATATATACTTTTATGGTATAGATAATAAAAAATCGATATTTCTCTCATAGTGTAAAGTAGAACTCAAGTTGGATAGAGATAAATGATATTATCATTAACGTTTTTCTCGCCAATGTGAACAGCATATTATTATGGTACAAAGCGATGTATAGAAGAATAGCAATTCAGATACATTTATGAGTGCTAAAAGAGCAGCATGGGAGAATATTTTTCAATATTTTTTTCTTTCCTAGCTGAAAAACTGCTTTTATTTTTTAGAAAGGGCGTTTTTCCTAAAGTTGGATTTCTTTTGAAAAAATCAGATTTCATTGCTTATTTAAAAACTCTATTAGGTACTTTCGGAAAATTTTGAGCAGCTGGTATCTCTTACGTTGTTTAACATCAACTCTTATATGTTTCATATTTACGTTCTAATTAAAAAAACTGTCAGGTGTTCAAGCCTATTTTTCAATGATACATGTGAGTGATAGAATAATAAAATTCCATAATATAAAATTTTTAGAGCATCAGCATCTTTGACATTTATAAAGGCAGAAAGATGGTATAGTCATACGTTTTACTTACTTTTAATAATACTAAAGTCCTTGGTTCTTGAGATGATTCATTAAGAGGCGTTTTTATGCTTTTTTTATTTGTTTCGACATATTCAGATTTGAAATAAGAGAACTTTACGATATTCATTTTTTTGTTTATGCTGAATAATGCTAAATTATCATTATAAACCAATATGTTGTATGTAAATTGTTTAGTATGGAATGTTATTCTATAATAAGTGGGAATCTATTTTTTTGTCTTTTGTAATTTTAAAAAGGCTGTATCCGTTGATGCTATTAAAGTACTGTTTAAGGAGCAATACCAATAAACCTTCAACAAATTTACGAGATTTAGATTGAGAAAGTACAATTCCTTATAACTCAGCAAGGATACTTTTATCGTTTTCAATAAACTCTTGTATTCTATAGATTCCGAGAACTTTAATGTGTTCCCCTATGGTCAATACGAACATAGCATATAGTTTCACTATGTTGAGTAATATATTTTTAATGAGCTGAGGAGGGTATGGTTTTAGCATAGTAATTTACATCTTATTGAGCAAGGCATAATATCCTTTTTTTGCCAAATCTAGTCATTTATCAGGATAGGCTGCTGATGTTGGGACTAGGATATTGGATTATAGAGAGAGAAGCAGTTTACCGGTAGATTTAATTTCCCAAAAGTTGTATTTCCCCCAAGTTGTATTTCTATGAGTCTGTATCCCTTCTTTTTTGCTTTTTTAAAAGCATGTGCAATGGCTAAACACATAGTTTCTGGACGAGAGAGCATATTTTTCTTCTTTACATTGAGATACAACACGCTCCGTGTTGTGAAACACTCATTCATTGAAGTTATTATAAAAGGATAAAAGCGAGAAGGGGAGAATATTTGGGTAAAAATGCTTCCTTACAAAAGTTTACAAACTGATATATTCAAGACGATTTTTTTTACAATAAATCGCGCCATACTGCCATTGCTTCTAAGACTTCTCCTAAATGAGCATGTTTTGCGATAACTGTTTCTGCACCAGCTTCTGCAAGTGCATTAGAATGGCCAAGATAGCTATGTGATCCTCCTGTAAAGCCGATGACACGCATACCTGCGGCTATGGCGGCATGAACACCATGAAGTGAATCTTCTATAACAATAGTATTTTGCGGCTCTACTTGTAATTGTTGTGCGGCAAAAAGAAAAACATCAGGGGCAGGTTTCGTTTTTTTTGTTCCAACTTCAGGGGCTGAAAATATTTTACCTTCAAAAAGGTCATAGAGATCAACAGTGGTGAGCATTTCTTTGATATCTACGCTTTTTGCATTAGAGCAGATACAGTAGGGATAGCGTGTTTGAATAACTTCTATAGCTTCTCTTACATCATCAATAGCGCGTAATTCAGTTTTTATTTTTGTACGAAAAATATTGGTCATCTGATCTATGAGTTGAGCAGAAATTGGTTTTTCTGTTTCCTGTTCAACGTGTTTAAGGATATCGCGAAAGATGAGTCCTGCAAAACGCTCACTCAATTCTTCGGGTGATATTTTATATCCTGTTTGTCTGAGCAATTGAGATCCAATTTTTGCAGCAAGATATTCAGAGTCGACGAGGACTCCGTCACAATCAAAAATAATAAGATCTATCTGAGGCATAAGATATTCCTTTACATATTACGAGATGGACAACTTTCGTGAAAATAATATTAAGAGGATCTTATTTCATAAAAATACGCTTTGAAAATGATTCTTAATTCTTTTTCGAAATAAAAGATATGGGAACAGTACATTAAAAAAGAAAAATAAGGATTCATTCATACGAAAGTTTCTTTTACTTAAAAAAAATAAAAACGAATATCAATTTTGCAGAACTTTAACGATACGTTTACTCTATTTTGTAAATATGGATTGGTAATGCGGGCCTATAAACTATTTTGATTGATTATAGGGCAAATTCAGTTCATTTTGTTGGGTTTTTCATGACAGTTATTCAGCTTCAAAAAGATTTCATTCGTACTCCTTCACAGATGCCATGGCGCAATAAAATTTTTAAAGGAGATTGTGTTGCCGTTTTAGAAAAACTGCCAAAACATTCCGTTGATATGATTTTTGCGGACCCTCCCTATAATTTGCAATTGGAGGGTGCGCTATACCGCCCAGATCATTCGCTTGTTGATGCGGTTGATGATGCATGGGACCAGTTTGAGAGTTTTGCTGCTTATGATGCTTTTACTCGTGCATGGTTGCTTGCATGTCGTCGTGTATTAAAACCCAACGGAACGCTTTGGGTTATCGGATCATACCATAATATTTTTCGAGTTGGTACGGCCTTACAGGATTTAGGTTTTTGGATGCTTAATGATATTATTTGGCGCAAAAATAATCCGATGCCTAATTTCCGAGGGCGACGCTTTCAAAATGCCCATGAAACGCTTATTTGGGCTGTACGAGATCAAAAAGATAAAAAGTACACATTTAATTATGATGCTTTGAAAGCAGCAAATGAAGACTTACAAATGCGTTCAGATTGGCTTTTTCCTCTCTGCACTGGAGCTGAACGTTTAAAGGATGATTCAGGGCGTAAATTACACCCGACACAAAAACCACAAGCGTTATTAGCGCGTATTATTCTGGCCTCTAGTAAACCAGGTGATGTTATTCTTGATCCGTTTTTTGGTTCGGGCACAACAGGTGCTGTTGCCAAGCTTTTAGGGCGTGATTTTGTTGGGATTGAACGCGAGCAAGATTACATTGATGCAGCATGTGAGAGAATTGCGGCGGTTAAACCTTTAGCGCACCCAGAACTGGCGATTTTGGACAGAAAAAAAGCAGAACCACGTGTAGCATTCAATAGTTTGCTTGAAGCAGGTTTGCTCTATCCTGGAGAAGTTCTTTATGATCGCAAAAAACAAGTATCTGCTATTGTAAGAGCTGATGGTACGATCATGCATGGTGGTGAAGCAGGTTCAATTCACGCAATGGGAAGAAAGGCTCAAGATTCGCAGAGTTGTAACGGTTGGACCTTTTGGTATTATGAGGAAAATGGACGGTTAAAATCCATAGATCATTTAAGAATGATCATACGTTCACAAATGTTAAAAACGGGTGTTTTATGAACTAAGATGATTGCTTCATTCTATTGACCGTGTGTCGCCGCCTTTAATTGAGAGAGACATGCGGGCGATTTATGCCTTTTTAAGCGTTAACATGCTAATTTTGCTTGCAAGCGGCAAGCGAGTATTTTTCTTGTAGAAGACATTAAAATGAAAAAGTTTCATTCTATCTCTCATTTAAGTTCTAAAATAATCAAATTATCAATCGATATGCTTTTATGAAGATGAAATAACCAAATTAAAAAAATCATTCAGAAGTTCAAAATTAAGTGTTTTTTTTGAGGGAACATCTACATCTCTGGATGTGCGTGCAATATCGCAATATCGTGCAATATATTGGCTTAATAAAAATAATTTGTAATTGTTCAACTTGAATGACCCCCTCGAATATCGTCGGATTTTCTCATTTCCAACCTATTTTATATTGAATCAATCAAAATTACTTTCTTGCGTGTCATAAGTGGGGGGTGAGTAAAAATTGCTAAAGATAAGGAGTAAAAGTACCTCTTCTAAACTGTCTCAAGAACCAAGGGCTTTAGACAGCATTGGGACTTGTAAAGTGTGTGATGGTGTGTGTCAGTTTGCTTCTTGCATTAAGTGAAAAGAGGATAAATCCAGAAATTTAAATCTAAGATTTCTAAGCTTTTTTATCCCTTCTTCATTCTTATCTGTAGAAAAAATTTTCTTTTACAAAGGAAGAAATGGTCGCTAGAAATAGCAAAGTTTCTGTGAGCAAAAATTTTATAGAGAATATTATTAAAATCTGAAAGAATGAGGCAGTGCTATAGCGATGGCTTTTTTCATAACTGTAGGGAGCGCTTCTTCGGCAAGATGTTGAATGTTACACCACCAACCATTTTCACAATTCATTTCATGAATATCGTCAGTATAATAAACATCAAGTTTTAGAGAAAAGTGAGTAAAAACATGGGTAATTTGTCCTTTGAATTGCCAATTGGCAGTAAAGGGTGCGTTTTTGAGCCCATTTTCATTGTTTATGCCAATATTATTAGGAATTTGAGTCATTCCGCCGAGGAGTTTTTGCGTTTGTCGTTTTTCCAAATAAATTTGTCTCTTTTTATTAAGGACTACAAAAGCAATACCTGTTTTTGAAGGGCGTTCTTTTTTAGGAGCTTTGACTGGAAAAGATTCTGCTTGTTGCATTTTTGCCGCTTTACATAAATTTTGAAGAGGGCAGATATAACAAGATGGTTTGCGTGGAGTACAAATTGTTGCTCCTAAATCCATCATTGCTTGAGCAAAGTCGCCCGGACGATTTAAAGCGGTAATTTTTTGTGTTTGTTCTTTAATTTCAGCTTTGGCTTTTGATAATATTGAAGTGATAGCAAAAAGGCGTGCTACCACACGTTCGACATTTCCATCAACCACTGCTACGGGGTGGTTAAAAGCAATTGCGGCAATAGCTGCGGCCGTATAATCTCCAATGCCAGCGAGAGTTCGCAATGCTTTTACAGATTGTGGAAATTGTCCTGCATAGTTTTCAACAAGCTGTGTTGCACATTTTTTAAGATTACGTGCGCGTGAATAATAACCAAGTCCAGCCCACGCTTTCATGATGTCATCTTGTGAGGCTTTTGCTAAAGAAGAAAGATCAGGCCAAAGTTTCAAAAATTTTTTAAAATAGGGTTTAACCGTTTCAACGGTTGTTTGCTGAAGCATGATTTCAGATAGCCAAACGTGATAAGGATCAGGACGCGTACCTTTTTTTTGTTCTTCAGGGGTAATTCGCCATGGGAGATGTCGGTGATTTTGATCGTACCAAGAAAGGAGGTGCGAAGAAATTTCATACATGATTGTTTTCAAGCATAGAGAGATGTAAAATGCAAAAGAAAAAAATATTTATTTGGTAATTCATATTTTTTTGCTCTTTTATTTTTATTACCAGATTCTAGTGAGGAGAGAATTTCTATTTATAAATTGGGAAGGCGATAATTTTTAGATGAAACAAATGAGCAAATAATTGTAATTGAGTAAACGGTTGAACAATGATCTAAAAATGAGAAAACAACTCAAAAAACATGCTTTTTATTCTCTTTCTGAGTCGGTATTGAAAATACTTGATCCAGTTTTACGCAAACGGACAGGGCTTAATGTCGCACTTATAGAACACTGGCCACAAATTGCGGGCTATGATATTAGTGAGCATACAATGCCCCTTAAAATTATTTGGAAGCGTCGCGCGGATCAAGATGAAGTTTTTAAGCCAGCAACACTTGTTGTCGCCTGTGAAGGATTTTCTGCATTAAAATTGATGCATGAAACAGAGGAATTGCTTCATAGAATTAATGGATTTTTTGGCTATATTGCTATTGATCGCATCAAAATTGAACAAAGGAATATATCGGTTTTTATGAATCATGTTTCTCTAAAGCCAGCATTGAGTGAACAAGACAAAAAATGCGTAGAAAAAATGCTTGAAGGAATTGAAGATAAAAGCTTATACCAATCACTTTATAAACTTGGCTGTTGCATTTTCTCGGAAAAAAATAATAAATAGCAAGATATTTTAGATATTTTTCTTTAATATAGGGGAAAGCATTGGATTCCTATTCGTTTAATAACAAACAGAAAAGTATTATTTATGGTAAAATATCGTTCTTTTTTATTTTTCGGGATAATTTTTCTCTTCATAACGATTGTACAAAACAGTGTAACAGTTGCTTTAGCGCGCGGTGCCAAACCCGTTGCAACAGTGGATATGGCTGAGCTTCTTCAATCGGGTAAAGTAAAGGATCGCTTTGAAGGAGAGGCGGATGCTCCAGTCATCATTGTTGAGTATGCTTCGTTGACATGTACGCATTGTGCACATTTTTATAATGATATCCTTCCTCAAATTCGTAAAAAATATATCAAAACAGGAAAAGTGAAAATGATTTTCCGCGATTATGCTTTTGATCCTCGGGCAACAGCTGGTTTTATGTTAGCACGATGTGCACCAGAAGATCGCTATTTTCCTTTGATAGAAGTTTTATTTCAAAAACAAAATGAGTGGGTTTGGGGAAAAGATGCTCTGACACCGTTGAAAAAAATTAGCTTAATGGCAGGTTTTACAGATGAAAGTTTCACGGCTTGTCTGAAAAATCAAACCATTTTAGATGAAGTGAATGCATCATTTGAGCGTGGTAAAGAACTTGGTGTCACAGCAACGCCTACTTTCTTTATCAATGGTGATAAATATGAAGGTGCCATGAAAGTGGAAGACTTTTTTTCTTTAATTGATAGTTATCTTAAAAACTGAATTTTAATCTTCCAAAAGGTGAATAAGTGAGATCTGTGGTCCTTTCTCTTTTGGAAGCATTGTTATTATGCATTGATGAAGCGATATTTTGTGTTTTGCTGATTTTGAATCAAATTATTGCTTTTAAATGAGCCTAGGTTGAATGATGTTTTGATGCTGATATGGGAGGATTTGTACAATGAAAAAATGGGTTTATAGTTTTGGAGATGGTAGCGCAGAAGGAAGTGCAAGCGAGCGTAATCTTCTCGGAGGTAAAGGCGCTAATTTGGCAGAAATGAGTAATCTTGGTTTGCCTGTACCCCCCGGCTTTACTCTGACAACAGAAGTTTGTAATTTTTATTATGCCCATGACAAATCATATCCAGAAGAGCTACAGGAATCTGTTAAGAAAGCACTAAGACGCGTTGCTGAACAAACAGGACGTGAATTTGGGAATGAACAAAGACCACTTTTGCTTTCTGTTCGTTCAGGGGCACGAGCTTCTATGCCAGGGATGATGGATACAGTGCTGAATCTTGGCATGAATGATGAAACTGTAAAAGCAATTGCTTCACAAGCCAATAATGAACGTTTTGCTTATGATAGTTATCGGCGTTTTATCCAAATGTATTCTAACGTTGTTTTGGGGTTGGACCATTCGTATTTTGAAGAGATTCTTGATGAAGAAAAAGCACGCAATGGTTACACTATTGATACAGAAGTGACAGCAGATGATTGGAAGAATATTATTATTTCTTATAAAGCCTATGTTGAAGAAAAATTAGGAACCCCTTTTCCGCAAGATCCTGAACAACAGTTATGGGGAGCGATTGGAGCCGTTTTTTCAAGTTGGATGACAGCACGTGCAGTTACTTATCGCCGTTTACATAGCATTCCTGAAAGTTGGGGAACGGCAGTTAATGTGCAAGCGATGGTTTTTGGTAACATGGGAGAAGATTCGGCAACAGGTGTTGCTTTTACACGCAATCCGTCGACAGGGAAAAAAGAACTTTACGGTGAGTTTTTAGTTAATGCGCAAGGGGAAGATGTTGTGGCGGGTATTCGAACGCCTCAAAATATTACAGAAAATGCGCGTATTGTTGCTGGTTCAAATAAGCTGTCTTTAGAAAAAATTATGCCTGAAGCTTTTTTGAAGTTATGTCAGATCGCGCAGAAACTTGAGCAGCATTATCGGGATATGCAAGATCTCGAATTTACCATTGAAAAAGGTAAATTATGGATGTTGCAGACTCGTTCAGGAAAACGCACGGCGCGTGCGGCTCTCAAGATGGCAATTGAAATGGTGGAGGAGGGGTTAATAAGTCGTGAAGAGGCTGTGATGCGGATTGATGCAAAATCACTCGACCAGCTTTTACACCCAACACTTGATCCAAAAGCAGAACGTTTGGTTATAGGACGTGGTTTACCGGCTTCTCCTGGAGCCGCAACGGGTGAAATTGTTTTTACTTCAGAAGAGGCAGAAACGGCATCGGCAGAAGGGCGCAAAGTTATTTTGGTCCGTGTAGAAACAAGCCCAGAAGATATTCATGGTATGCATGCTGCTGAAGGAATTTTAACAACGCGTGGCGGTATGACAAGCCACGCTGCTGTTGTGGCGCGGGGAATGGGAAAGCCATGTATTTCTGGTGCTGGTAGTGTACGGATTGATTATAATACAAATACGCTGCTTGCTTCAGGAGAAAGTTTTCAAAAAGGCGATATTATCACGATTGATGGTGGAAGTGGAGAAATTTTCAAAGGGAAGGTTGCGATGTTGCAGCCTGAGTTGTGCGGAGACTTTGCAAAGTTAATGGAATGGGCTGATGGAATGCGACGTATAAGGGTTCGCGCCAATGCTGAGACACCATCTGATGCTCGTATGGGGCGTTCTTTTGGGGCTGAAGGTATTGGTCTTTGCCGTACAGAGCATATGTTTTTTTCTGGTGAACGCATTGTTGCTATGCGTGAAATGATTTTAAGTCATGATGAAAGTGGACGTCGCAAAGCGTTAGACAAGCTTTTGCCAATGCAGCGTTCAGATTTTAGCGAATTATTTGAAATTATGTGTGGTTTGCCTGTAACCATTCGCTTGCTTGATCCGCCACTCCATGAATTCTTACCAAAAACTGATGCAGAAATTCTTGATGTCGCAAAAGCTATGGGAGTTTCTACTGAAGTGCTTTCTGAACGTGCACAGCAGTTGCACGAATTTAATCCTATGCTTGGATTACGAGGATGCCGTTTAGCCATTACTTATCCTGAAATTGCCGAAATGCAAGCGCGAGCAATTTTTGAAGCAGCAGTAGAAGCTGCTCAAAAGTCTGGATCTCCTGTTATGCTTGAAATTATGGTGCCACTTATTGCACTTAAATCTGAACTCGATTTTGTAAAAGCGCGTATTGATCAGGTTGCTGAGGAAGTGATGAAAGAAAAGGGAAGCACTATTCAGTATATGGTTGGGACGATGATTGAGCTTCCAAGAGCAGCGCTTAGAGCCGATGAAATTGCTGAAACGGCAGAATTTTTTTCGTTTGGGACAAACGATTTGACACAAACCACTTTTGGAATTTCCCGTGATGATGCTGCTCCTTTTTTGGCAACCTATTTTCAAAAAGGTCTTTTAGAGCTCGATCCTTTCGTATCTATTGACCGTGATGGTGTCGGAGAACTGGTTGCCATTGCTGCACAGCGTGGACGCTCAAAGCGTGCCAAAATCAAATTGGGAATTTGTGGTGAACATGGAGGTGATCCTGTTTCTATTGCTTTATGTGAAGAAAATAACCTAGATTATGTTTCATGTTCTCCTTTTCGAATCCCAATTGCTCGTTTAGCAGCAGCACAGGCTGCAATAGCCAAAAGGATATAACAGGTTAACATTTTTTATTGTATCGTTACCATTGAAATAAATTTTTATGTACACTCTTTTATTTCCTTCCTTAAAGAAAATAAAAGCACTTTTAAAATGCACTATAATGTATCTCACGCAAGAGAGTGTATTTTTGAGAGGTTTAGGCGAGAAAATATAAAGCAAGATAAAACAAAGGTGTATTATTAATATACTTTCGGTATTGGCAGGATTATTAATAGAAAGCAGTGTGTTGTTATATAGTTAATTCACACGTTTGCTTTTTAACAGGGGGGAATGCCTCATGCAAAACAGAATGCTTAAAATAAATGCATTTGTTTTGCATGTCGTGCTGTTCGAAAGAGACATCTTATCAGTGGATAATCCATTTCACGTTGATGTTTGTGTAATGGGATTATGTAAAACTCTCTCAAAGTTTATAAACTTCACTATGCACTACCAACTTTACGCTTATGTAAGAAAGATTGAAATTATATAATAGATTAATTTATAATGATAATTTTTTATTTCTCATACTGAATGAGAGATTTGAATACCATAGGATTTTCTATTTCATCTTCTTTTATAATGAATCAATCAAAACCAATTTTTACATGTTACAAGCAGCGCTATCGTGTGGGAAAAAACGTTCAAAAAAGAATTAAAATTCTTCTTATGAATGCTTTCAAGTGCTAAGAATTGTCGCAACATTGAAGGTAGGTACAATATATAATGATGCAAGCTTGCTCCTTCACAAGCGTAAGGATGATAGTACACAGTAGGGCTGCTATGATATTATTTACGAGTATTGTTGCGCAATGGGCTTGAGTACTTTGAGAGATGCTTCTCTAAAAAAAGTCCCATGAATGGTAAAGTATATTTCGTTTGGGGTGTTTTGTTTTACGTAGAAGGGGGGAGGGCGTGAGCTCAAAAAGACACGTAATAAATGAAAGCATGACGCAATAGGTAATCGCCATTATTTATAAAAGAAAGCGCTGCTTTAGATATCTTTGAAAGTCGTAAAGCTGAATGAAAAGAAAATGGTCAAGATGGGAAGTGCTTTCTCTCCTTAAAGCTTTATATTTTGTCCAAATTAAGCTCTCATCCTGTTTTAAGAGATTATATAAACAGAGATAGACAATATGTTTACACCCATTTGGCATACAAAAGCGACAACAGCAGAGAAAGTACGACTTAGTCTTTATCTCAAACATGCAGTTGAATGAGGATTGAAGGTTGATTTATAAGCACAACAAAAGCATTGGCTTTTTTAGAAAAAACGTCATAAAACACAAAATTTTCCAGTAATGAATTGGAGAAATGTGGCGGCTTTTTATGAAACCCTTTGCGAAACAAAAAACATAACACAACTAACTTTTCATCTACTTATTCTTAAAGGTGTTCGTACATATTCTTTGCGTCATATTCACAAAATCAAATTGACAGTAATATATGGATAATTTCTGGCTAGAGAATATGAAAAAAGTGTGATGCAACAGCAGAATTTTGTGTCCCTTTATCATCAGAAGCAATAAAAGTTTTAAAACAAGTGCGTTTACTTTCTTACAATGATTTCTTTTTTCTGTAACTGGTTGTGATCTCCTTACTAGCAAATTGTATGGTTCAATATGTAATGTGTAAGAAAATCATTCTGATTGATTCAATACAAAAAGGCTTAAGATGAAGGAATATTGTTGTACTTGGGTAGGCATTAAACAAGAAGACGATCAATTATCATGATAAGTCAAGAGATTGTTTTATAATGTAGCTATGATTAAGCTTCAATTTAATAAACCAATTTCACGCATTTTCATTAAAATTGTGTGGTTAATTTTTCCCGTGACAGGAAGATCAAACATTTTTTGAAACTGTTTTAAGGCTTCTATCGTCTTTTGATCTTCTATTCCTGTAATAAGAACTTCCTCATGACCAAAATTATGTAAAGCTTTTTGCACCTGTAAAATATCTTCAACAGAAAGATTTAAAACAGATTCTTTTGAATTTGTTATATTTTTTGTTGTTGTATTATTTTCTATTTCTATTTCGCTCTGTTTAATTAATATCGCAATTTCATCTGTTGTGGGATTGGATAAAATATCGTTTTGTTTTTTTTGAGTAGCTTGTTGTTTCCATAAAGCGATAGCACGACGCATTTTAGGCCCATCCAATCCATCTAAAGGTCCATCATAAAGTCCTAATTCTGCTAGTTTTTTTTGCTTTTCTATCATACTTTCTGATTGAGGGGAAAAAGGTGAATTTGTGTGGTGATGACTTGGAGAATGTAGTGAAGTTACACGAGAGAGTTCTTGTGATTTTGTTTCTCTTTTGGATAAATTAGAGCTTTTTCCTATACTTTGAGTAGAAGAAAACTTCATTTGAGTTAAAATATTTTGATGTGTTGTCTTTTGTGAAAATAAAGCATTAAATGAAATAAATAAAAAACTGATGATAAAAAGAAGAGAGCCAACAAAAAATAAAGTATTTTTTCGTGTATAAAAATAAAGATTTTTTGCACTCCAAAAAATAAAATAAAAAATTATCAAAAGAAGAGTGATAACAATACTATTACGGTATTTACGCTGTTTTACAGTTTTTTTTCGGGACGTCTTTCGCTTTGTTGCCATTATTTTTGATTTTCAGTTGCGTTTATTTTTCACAAAGAACGAATGTAAATTATTTCTTATTTCAAGCTAGAAAGAAGCACATTTATATTATTGCTTTTTCCTTTCAAATTCCTAAAACAAGCTGTTTCATTATATCCATTTACAAATTGATAAATCAACAAGATCTCTTATCAAATTCTATTAATCTCATAGTTTACAAATCTTTAATATGTCAAAGAAAACACCGAATGATTAAAACTCAAGATCATGTTAGTATTTTCAAATGTGCATTATCACATCTAATCATCTAAACAATAATGCTACGTTATTCTCCATTTTTGGCGCATATGTTTGCCTGTTATTAAAAGTCGAGTTGAGAATGGATTCCTATAACGATAGAATGATGATAGTCATCATCGCTCCTTATAGTTTACATAAAGAGAGTTACTTATCCGTAAACGGTTTGGGAAGAACGGTTATCTCTTAATGGTATCATATTTTGGCATAAATTTCTTCTATTCATATCCAATAATTTTTATTAAATATCAACTAAATTGATGTTTATAATGTTATAGAAAAAATCTCGACTTGAGATAGAAGCATAGGAGATGCATCTATTTTTTTAATATTTTTATTAACATATTGATCGTTTTCATAAGGTGCCAATAAAAATTTATAGACAATATAAAGTATTATATCGACACGAGAGTCAGAATAACAGAGTTTGACTCTTCTTTAGCATTTTAAACTAAGCTTAAAATGATGGATTATTATTTAAAATAAGTATGTACACAATATGGAAAAGAAATTGACAATGTTTTTAATCTTTAGCTTATCGCTACACTTTCTTGTGGAATAAAAGGCTGCAAATGTGGGGCGTATACCTCTATCCCTTATGAATGACTATGTCTCTTATTTTTTGTATAATCTTGGTGTTAATTCTTTACCAAATCGACAATGTATCCGATTTTATATAGCGGCATTGTAGCATATTTATAAAAAAGCCGATGATATAGGTCCAATAAATGAATATTCGATTTTATAAAAAACTCGTTTTATACATTTTTTATAAAGAAGCAGTGTATAAAATGCTCCTTTTATTGTATTTCCCACTTCGGTACATTAATTGCCCATGATACGTTTTTTAATCAAGTTATCATTTTTTTTGTTTTTTGTTTTTGTCATTATTTCATTTTTTGTAGCCAATCCAAGCAGTAACCATTCTTTCAACCAAAAAAATAATGAGGCAATAACCAGTGATGTGATTATTGCGTTTAAGGAAGCTTTAAATGACTTAGGAACATTTTGTGACCGTAATAGAGAAACCTGCAAAGTAGGAAAGTCCTTTTTAAGTTTACTTGGCGAACGTGCATATTACGGAGCAAGAGCTGCTTATGAATATTTAGGGCATATATTAGAAAACAAAAAATAATATAAAGATTTCCCCTAATGCTTCTCACAAAAAGGCAATACAAGAATTCTTACAAAATCATACAATTTTATCTTGAAACATACAATTTTATCTTGAAATAAGAATTTTTAATATTCTTCATATTTATTATGTTAGGAAAATAAATCAATAAATATATTCAACATGATTATTAAAAGGAAACAGGATTAAGATAATGGCGGAAAAAATCGATAATATTATAGAGAACTTTTCGCTTTTGGATAATTGGGAAGATCGTTATCGTTATGTCATTGAACTTGGTCATGAATTGCCACCTTTTCCGGAAAGTGCTCGAAACGATAGTCACAAAGTTCCCGGCTGTGTCAGCCAAGTGTGGCTTTTATCGTCACGTAATAATTCAGAAGATCCAATATTAACGTTTCAAGGGGATTCCGATGCCCATATTGTGCGTGGACTCATTTATATTCTTCTTGCTTTTTATTCAGGCAAAAAAGCCTCTGAAATTCGCAACTCTGATGCGCAAGATCTCTTTGAAAAACTTGGTTTAAATGAGAATCTTACACCACAACGATCCAATGGTTTGAAATCAATGATCAAACGAATTCGTAACGAAAGCTATATATAATTCCCTTTCTAAACATTACGACACACAAAAAACTTTACAGAAAATAGCACTCTAACAAGCAGTTCTATATATCAATTCATACAGAAACTATTTTTTCGCAAAATATGATTATTTAACCTTTTTCCGTTTGCTTTTGCGTCCAAGTCCCATTTCTTTAGCTAAAGCTGATCGTGTTTTTGCATAATTAGGCGCTACCATAGGATAAGAGCTATCTAATTGCCATTTTTCACGATATTCCTCTGGCAACATTCCATAATGTGTCATGAGATGACGTTTGAGAGATTTAAATTTCTTTCCATCTTCAAGACAAATAAGATAGTCAGGAAATACTGAACGCTTTGGATTAACAGCAGGCCTTTGTTTTTCAGCTTCGACCTCTGTTAACTCTAGATTCCCCGCCTTACGAAAAGCAGCATGGACATCAGCAATTAAACTTGGCACTTCAGTCGGTCGAATAGAATTATTACTCACGTAGGCAGCAACAATATCAGCAACCAATGTAATAACTAAATTGCTTTCAGTCTCTAAGACTGCACGATGTTCCATTCTTGTTTCCTTTAATTCAAAATCGAGTAATTTAAAATCGAGACGTAGTGCATATACTCATAAAATCTCATGCACATGAGTTTCATATTGTACAAAAATCTTTTTTGTCAATTCAATTATTCTATAAAATTGCCAAAACACAAAAAAATCAAATAAATACCTCTTTTTTGTCATAATATACAATAAGAAAAACAAAATTCTACATGCTAAAATATATTTTATATTCTATAACATAACATAACTAACATGTAATATATCACAAATATAAAAAAATATAATATAAAATTTTATTTATTTTTTGAAAAAGTAAAAATAAAATTACGAATTATAAAAATAAAACATGTATAACATTATTTTTGTTTTAAATACTTATAATTTATTAAGCATGTTTTATATAAATGTAAAATTTATTTTATGGTTTATAATTATTAAATTTAATAACAAAAAAACATAATATATTATAAACATGACAGTATTTCACTATTTATAATATACAACTCTTCATCAAAATGACATAAAATACTTTTTTATTTTTTATTATATAATGTTGATACTTTATATATATTTACTCCTTGCTATAAAATTATATTATTTATACTGTTTCAAAAAAACAAACTCTTCCCCTCATAACTCATATTGTTTTACTCATCACCTCCATTATAAAAGTGGTATTCTATCCCTAGAAAACAATAGCTATGACAGCTAATGAATAGAAAGATATTAATGGTAACGATTATCACGACGCTATTTTTGCAAGTGCGTAGAACTTATATTTTTACACTTGCATTAATAATTGTGATTCTAACATATAAAAAAAGCTATTAACATATTTTTAATATAGGATTGTGTATGACCCACACTTTTACAACTCCTCCCAAAGCATCTAGAATCACTCATAAAGAAGTATATCATGGTATTTTTCGTGATGATCCTTATCATTGGCTACGTGCATCTAACTGGCAAGATGTTTTTAAAAATCCTAACTGTCTTGATCCCAATATTCGACATCATCTCGAAAAAGAAAATGCTTATCAAGTGGCTCAAATGGCTGATACAAAGCCTTTAAGGGATTTGCTTTTTACTGAAATGAAAAGTAGGATCCAAGAGAATGATAGTTCAGTTCCTATAAAAAATGGACCTTTTGCTTACGGATTTTCTTATGTTACCGGAGGGCAACAACCACATTATTTCCGGACACCAAGGAATGGTGGAGAACGACATGTTTACCTGAATGGTGATCTTTTAGCTGAAGGTAAAGAATATTTCAATTTTGGTTCAGTTCAAGAATCTCCTGATCATAGATATGTTGTATGGACCTATGATGATAAAGGATCAGAATTCTATACAGCTAAAATTCGTCATTTAGAAACATTATCTGATTTTACGGACACCATAACTGACACATCCGGACAAATTGTGTGGGATGCTCAATCTGAAGGTTTTTTCTATACAAGAGTGGATAAAAATCACCGACCTTCAGAGCTCTATTATCATCGCTTAAATACGGATCAATCACAGGATAAGCTTATTTTTCGTGAAGATAATCCAGGTTTTTTCTTAAATGTAAGCGGTTCTAAGCTTCATGATGTTATTTATATTAATATTCATGATCATGAAACGTCAGAGATCTGGTTAATTCCTGCTGAAGCACCTATGAGCGTCCCTCAATGTGTACGCAAACGGCAAAAAGGTGTTGAATATTCACTTACAGAAGGTGGTGATGTCTTTTATATTCTGACCAATTTAGATAACGCAAAGGACTTTAAAATTATGGTTGCACCGTATGAAGCGCCGCAATCAGAAAATTGGTCAGAACTGGTGTCTCATCAGCTTGGTTGTTTGATCCTATCCCATGATGCGTATCAAGATTTTCTTATTTGGCTCGAACGCTTTGAAGGACTTCCTCGTATAAAAGTTATGGAGCGTGCGACGAAACAAATCCATTCCATTGCTTTTGATGAAGAGGCTTATTCTTTAGGTTTACAGGGTGCAGCGGAATATAATAGTCAGTCCATTCGCTTTTCTTATTCATCTATGACAACGCCTGATCAAGTATTTGATTATGAGATGAAAAGTCGCAAACGAATATTGTTAAAGACGCAAATAATTCCCTCTGGTCATAATAAAGATGAATATATAACGCGACGTATCATGGCCATTGCAGAGGATGGTGAAAAAATTCCTATTTCACTTATTTATCATAAAACGACACCTCTCAATGGTTGTGCACCTTGTCTGCTTTACGGTTATGGTGCTTATGGAATTTCTATTCCTGCCAGTTTCAATAGTAATGTACTCTCTCTGGTAAACAGAGGTTTTATTTATGCTATTGCCCATATTCGTGGAGGAAAAGAAAAAGGGGTTGAATGGTATGAGAAAGGAAAACATCTTTTTAAACATAACACATTTACTGATTTTATTGCTTGTGGGCGTTATCTTGTAAATAATAAATTTACAGCTCATGATCGGCTTATTGCGCATGGTGGTTCTGCAGGAGGAATGTTGATGGGAGCTATTGCCAATATAGCGCCACAGGATTTTGCTGGAATTATAGCCAATGTCCCTTTTGTTGATGTTTTAACAACGATGCTCGATGCTTCTTTACCCTTAACGCCCCCTGAATGGCCTGAATGGGGAAATCCTCTTGAATCACAAGAAGATTATAATCTTATCGCTTCTTATTCTCCCTATGATAACGTCAAAGCGCAAAAATATCCTCCTATGCTTGTGATAGCAGGATTAACAGATCCCCGTGTAACTTACTGGGAACCTGCAAAATGGGTAGCAAAATTGCGTGCGTTAAAAACAGATGATAATGCAATTTTATTGCGTATTAATATGGATGCAGGACACGCTGGTGCGGCTGGACGTTTTTCAAAGTTAGAAGAAGTCGCTTATATCTACGCATATATACTAAAGATAGCAGGAAAAGATTTTTTCTAATTTATAATCTCTCTATTTGTAAGTCCCTATAATTTACTGGATTATAGGGACTTATATTCACTAAAGAATTATCTAGACAGCTTACAATCCGCAATCTTCATAAAGTTTTAAAACATAGTCCCAATTGATCAAATGATCCACGAAAGCTTCGAGATACTTTGGACGAGCATTGCGGTAGTCAATGTAATAGGAATGTTCCCACACATCTACACCTAAAATAGGTTGAGCATTTTGAACCAAGGGATTTTCACCATTAGGCGTTTTCATAATTTCAAGCTTACCATCTTTAACAGCAACCCATGCCCATCCCGAACCAAATTGGGCACCAGCAGTAGCAATAAAATCAGCACGGAATTTGTCATAGCCCCCTAGATCAGATTCGATAGCTTTTGCTAATTTTTCGGGCAGCTTTTGACCACCACCATCTTTTTTCATCCAATGCCAAAAATGGTTATGATTGTAATATTGCGCTGCATTATTAAACAAACCAATATTTTTTCCAAAACTTTTTTTAATAATCTCTTCAAGGCTTTCATTTTCCAAGCCAGTATCTTTTATAAGGTTGTTGGTATTGGTAAGATAAGCGAGGTGATGCTTATCATGATGATATTCAAGCGTTTCGCGTGACATATAGGGCGAAAGAGCATCGTAATCATAAGGCAATGCAGCCAATTCAAAAGCCATTTAAAATCTCCTCGATTCTAATTGTTAAGTTTACTTTAAAAGCCTAATTTGCCATTTGCAGCACCTAAAAGCAAATATTGTATACTTAATTTATGTTAATTAATTTTTATGACCATCTCTTCATAAAGATATTTTTAAGCGTACACTCTTAACCAATCAAAACATTATTGATTTATAATATATTGCTTCTGAGAAATTTTGAACATCTATGAACAGGTAAAAAAAATATCACGACCTTTTGAATAAAAAAAACGGAGATAGCTCTTACCCCTTGTTCTTGTACCTGAAAATATTTCTTTCAAATATTATACAAACTGTTTTTAATTTTTGCAAAACTTCTCCAACCATATTGATATGGGAGTATTATAGTGCTTGCAACGGAATATGTAAGTGTTATTTTAAAGGGAACATTTATCAATGCGCTTGATCTCATTTCATAGCGCTATTCATGAGTATTAAAACGTAAAAGCTACTGGATATCACCATCTTTACGTTTATAGAAGAGTACAGCGGTAATATCATATATTTTACTGGTTCCCAATGTTAAAACAGCTTTTGTTTTGATATGGGTCATAAGAGGCATTGTACTCCTTAGTCTTTTATAGTTTTTTACCCACATCACCGCTTGTAATAGGCGAGGGAATGGCTTTGATTGGTTCAATATAAAAAGATTTGAAATGAAAAAAAATTACGATATTTGAGGTTGTTACTCAGACATGCAAACTGATTAATCATTATCATAAATCAATATTTATCTTTTTCAGATATTGCTGATTTTGGCACAGATTTTAAAAAACATTTTGTAAGATTTATTACAATTGAATGTTTACACATATTGATTAAAAATAGAATTTTCTGTAAAGGAACTTATCATGCTTGTTGTGCATTATCAAAGCAACCTATCTTTAAGGAAGGGGAAATTATTTTATATTGAGGAATCCCAAAAAAAATACAGTTAAGAAGATAGAAAAATCATCAACACACAAAGTTTTCTCATCTTTTTTAATTAAACAAGATAAGATGCAAATATATCAAAAAAAGTAGAGCATATACTCATTTATTAAATACATGAGTAAATTACGGGATTTTCATTTTATGCTCTTAGAAAATCAATAAAAGAGAAAGATAATTGATGGATAAATGGTGTGACTTGTGTGAGAAGAATAACTGTCTATAAGTTTTTTTAACGGATTTGTATCGATGCAGTATCGTACAAGGGTTAGAGATTTTTGTGATAAAAAAGTAAGGTCTTTGATTTTCAGATATTGCGTCCAATCACAGGAATCGCTATAAGGTGCAAGAGTAATTATAAAGCGTATCTTTTTGGGGTATAGCCAAGCGGTAAGGCACCGGTTTTTGGTACCGGCATTCCCTGGTTCGAATCCAGGTACCCCAGCCAGCTCTAGTGAAGTCAATGAAGGTGGAGCAATGACAGCTTGACTTGAGAGTGGG
Source organism: Bartonella queenslandensis (assembly GCF_018155095.1). Taxonomy (GTDB): domain Bacteria; phylum Pseudomonadota; class Alphaproteobacteria; order Rhizobiales; family Rhizobiaceae; genus Bartonella; species Bartonella queenslandensis_B. The sequence goes on from NZ_NAAI01000001.1 coordinate 329,972, forward strand.
TTAATTTTAACGGTCTGTTGCCATTCATATCAAATCTGGTGAGCTAAAAAATACCCATTTGTAGCGGATTAGCTTTAAATATCTTAAGGCTTTCTTTATACTATAGCTATAGTAAAAAATAATCATTTTTAGAGATTTTTCTTTATAAAAGGAGGATGAATGATTTATGCCCGCTTAGTATCTAAAAGCTACTCAGATGGTTTTTGTGTTCTATAGCAATACCAACGGGTGATTTTTCGTATTCCGCCGTCTTCATTACGTCGTACAGCATAACAATAATGCTGATCAGGAAATATGTTTCGCTGCATATCGCGTACAATACGAGAAGCATGACCATAGGGTGCTACATAATCAATGAACCACATGTATTTTCCTCCCTTCCAATTAGCATTGGACAAAAATTCTCCCTTTTCAAACATAGATTGATGATTTTTTTCATCTAAAAAAGCCCAAGTGGTAAAGGCGCAAAATTCTCCACGCTCATTTTTATAGAGCTTGTATTGTCCAGTCTGTAAAGCTGGTCCTAAGTTTCGTTCAATATCCCAGATTCTCCAGCGGAGATGTAGAGGGATTGAAGCATTAAAACGACCATAGCTCCCAAAGCTGTAATGGGATCTATGAGAGATGTTTCTGGATTTTCATTCACAGACATTATCTTTCCTTTAAAGATTGTTCTAAAATTTTTGTGATAGGTTCAAAGAAATAAGAAATGAGGCGCCTTTTTGAAGTAATGACATCAGCTGTCACGGTCATACCAGTGATAAATTTAAGCTTTTGATGATTAAAAGTGATGTGATCTTGGTCGATTTTGATTAAAACAGCATAAGCACCATTAATTTCTTGCTCATGGCGCGCGGTTGCACCTACATTCATAACTGTACCGTAGACAACACCGTAACGTTCAGGTGGAAAGGCAGAAAATTTTACGTAAGCACGTTGGCCTTTTTCTAAAAAACCAATATCTCGATTATCAAAAAATGCTTCAACAATGAGTTCGCCTGTGCCTAGGACAATACGCATGAGTGTTTTACCGGCTTCTACAAAGCCACCCAAAGTGTGGATACTTAAATCGTCAATGCGTCCATCAATAGGTGCATAAAGCGATAAGTGGTCAAGACGATATTGGCTGCTGTCAAGTTTAGCTTTTAAGCCTTGCAAAGAGAGTTCTGTTTCACGAGAAAGTTGCCGATAGCTGGCGATTTCATCGGAAATAAGACTTTGTCTTTGTTGGTGGAGCGCTTCTATTTCAGCATTATTTTCTTCCAAGCGTCTTTTATTGACTAAAATTTCATGTTCTACATTTTTAAAGTCATGGAGACGTTCTAAATAAAGAGAGTTGCTGATGACTTTTGTTTCCATCAGGCTTTTGGCAGCTTTGAGTTTTTCTTGGCTTAATTGTTGATCATCTTGTAATTTGTCCAATTGCGCATATAGAACAGCACCACTGCGTGCAACGCGGTCAGCTTGAGCTTTCAGTGTTTTTACTTTATCTTGTAATGATTGAAGAGGTGCATGGATGAGTTTTTCCCCATCTATTTCCGCTGTTTTGTTGCAGGAGGAAGAGATTTTCAGATAAGCTAGCCCTTTGGTTACAAAATCTTTATCCAAAGGATCTCGTTCACTCAAGGCAGCTAAAATAGCGGCGGCAATTTGCGCTTGAAGGCTTTGCTGTGTGATATCGGCTTGGACACGTGCACGCTCATTTAAGGCTTCACGGGGATCTAATTGAATAAGGAGATCACCTTGATGAACGAACTGTCCTTCTTTTACAAGAATTTTTTCAATACGTCCTGTATTTTGCGCTTGGACGAGTTGAACATAGGAGGTAGGAATAACTGCCTCTTGTCACCGTGCAACAATCTCTGTTTTTGAGATAAAACTACCAATGACAATAAAGAGGAATAAGGCGACAAAAACAGCAACCACCATATGAAGCGTTGGTGACAAAGGGCGCAAATGAGGAGCCTTATCTGCCATTTTTTGCCTCCAGATCAAAGAAATTTAATACGGTTGCATGCTTGGGAAAAAGATCGCGTTTGTGAGTAATAACGAGAACAATACGATCTTGCGAAAGTTTATATAAATTTTCGACAATTTGAGTACTGATCGTATCATCCAATGCGGAAGTAGGTTCATCCAAGATAAGAAGTTGTGGTTCGATGAGAAAAAAACAAGCCAATGCTAAACGTTGGCGTTGACCACCTGATAAAAAGCCCCCTTGTTCACCGACTTGGGTATGAAGCCCTTGAGGCAATTGAGCAATCAAATCATGACAAGCACTCGCATAAAGGGCAGCGTTAATTTCATCCTCTGTAGCATTTGGTTTGGCAAGAAGCATATTCTCAAGAATGGTTCCGGAAAAAAGGCAAGGACTTTGGGGAAAATACGCAATTGTTTTGCGCACACTACGGATATCAAAATTTTGTAAAGATTGGTTGTTAAGCAATATCTGTCCATTTGTTGGAGGGTAAAGACCACAAAGGAGTTTAGCAAAGGTTGATTTTCCACAGCCTGAAGGACCAAGCAACATAATAGGCTTACCAGGTTGTAAATAGATATCAATATGGTTGATAATAGGCGTTTCTCCATAAGAAAAACAGATATCTTTAGCTTCAAGATGGGGCTTGGTGGTGAGTTGAAGGGGTGGCTTTTCCTTTTCCCATTCTGAAGGTGCGTTAAGAATATCACCCAAACGAAGACGAGAAATTTTCAAATGCTGCCATTCTTCCCATAAAGAGGCAAGACTTAAAATGGGACCAGAAACATTGCCAGCAAGAAGATGAAAGGCAATAAGTTGCCCTAGCGTAATCTGGTTTTGCAACACTGCTTGAGCGCCAAAAAAGATAATAAAAATAATAAAAAGGTCACCAAAAATATGGCTTAAAGCCCCATTTAAGAGATGAAATTTACTGGTTGTGAGGCTTTGATCCAGACTGCGGGCTAAAGTTTCTTGCATCCGTATCGTATGAGCAGCTTCTTTTACATGCGCTTTGATGGCTTCAAGATTGGTAAAACTTTCAATAAGGCGTGATTTATGGGCAGCTTGCAGGGTGAAAGCACGGCGTAATTGGCGGCGCAAAAAGGGACCAACTAATGCCAAAGAGCCCATTTGTAAAGGTAAAATGATAAGAACAATAAAGGTAAGTTTCGGACTAATAGAAAAGAGTGCAGCAAGGTAAATAATGGCGAAGAGAACATTCAGTACGGTTGTGGCAATCGTTCCTGTTAAAAAACCGCGAATTGTATCAACCTCTCCAATACGTGTGAACAATTCTCCCACTTGCCAATGACGTAACACAGGCAAAGAGAGACTTAACAGATGGCTGTAAATGCGCCGTCCAAATTCTAATGTAAGCCGATTGGCTAAATAAGCGCCTAGGTAACCTGATAGAGTGCTAAGAGCTGTGCTAAACAGCATGATAGCAACCATCAAGACAACGATAGCATAGAGACTTTCAATGCGCTGAAAGGGGAGAATACGATCAATAATTGCTTGAAAAATAAAAGGGTTTACCAAGCCCAGTAAACGCAAAACAATGGCAACACAACTGAGTTCAATAACATAATAAATATATTTCTTTGTTGTACTTGTGAACCAAGAGAAGGATACTAGTTTTTCTTGTGAATGATTCATTTGATTTTATGATTTTGTTTAAGAGAAAGAGGGCTTTGTGTCTCATATTTTAACAGTATTGTAAATAGTATTATTTTTTAATAAAAAATATACATTTTGTATGAATATAGTATAAATAAAATGTATTTATTGTTTGCGCAGTAATTTTATTGTTATTTAAAAAAATATATTTGACAATTGTCTAAACCGCATGCTAACCAATTTAAATTGTATCGATATGATACGTTTTTTTAAAGGAGGAATTATATGTTTGGTTCATTTGGGTCTAGCATATCTAATAGTTGGTCTAATTTTACATCAATGAATTTTTCAAGCAGTGGATCACGACCTGGGTGTACTGTTGGAGATTATCTCTCTGCAGGATTTTCAATGGGACATAGGGGACATGATATGGGAGTGGTAATTGGTGGAGTTATGGGGTGGTCAGTTGGAGGACCAATAGGCGCTGCGGAAGGTCTATCATTAGGAGGAGGAGTTGGCTCTGCAGTAGGATTTGCTACAGGTATAGGAAATACAGCCTATGGATGTTATCGCTAATATAAAAATCAGCAGATATTTCTAAAATGAACAAGCTTGTAGGCATAATTATGTGTCTACAAGCTTGACAGGAAGGTTTAGGTGCATAATTTTACAAAATTATATATTTAATTTGGATTTTTTTTATGAACGATCTTATTCGTATTATTGTAGAATTATTATTTTCTATAGGTGCTTTATTTATATTTTTCTGTACATTGTTTTCATATTATAAATCTAAAGGTTATAGTAAAAAAGAAATTTGGAAAAAAATTTTATTAAGAATATTTTTGTTCGTTATATTATTTTCTATGACATTTTTCATTTATATACGTTATTTATATGAAAAATGATTATTTATTATTAATTTATAATTATAGATTAATTTGAAAAATTTATTTGTTATCTATATTTTATGAATTATTTTTTCATTTTTTTTAAGTATATTTATTTAAACTGTATTATGTATCTAAGTTATGTGAAAAAAATATTAAAATTAAATCATTAATTAAGAATAAATTCGTTTTTTATATTATTTTAATTTATTAATTTTTATATGAAATAATATATATTAATGTTTATTTTTTTATATATTTTTAATTTGGATTTTTTATGAGTAATGTTATTCATATTGTTGCAGAATTATTATCTTCTACGTGTGCTTTCTTTATATTTTTCTATGCAATGTTTTTACAGTATAAATTTAAAGGTTATAGTAACAAAGAAATTGTGAAAAAAATTTTTTTAAGAACATTTTTTTTCATTATATTTGTTATATTACTTTCTATAACAGTTTTTATTTGTATACGTTATTTATATGAACAATGATTATTTATTATCTTTATATGATAATGTTTTGATATGAGTTTTATAATAATTTATTTAATATTGAACTTTAAAAAATATTTACCGATTACAGTTATACAGAGATTTTAATATTATTATCAATATTATAAATAGTATTATTTCTTAATTAAGATATATATTTTGTATTAATATAGTATAAACAAAATTTATTTGTTATTTATACAGTATTTTATTGTTATTTTTAAAAAATATATTTGACAGTTGTCTAAACCGCGTGATAACTATTTTAACTGTATCGATCTGATACGTTTTTTAATAATTACTTTTTAAAATACTAAGGAGGATTAAAATGGGTAGTTCAAGCTCTTCACATGATTCAAGTAGTAGTTCACGTCCCCAAAGTTGGCTTTTCCCAAAAGAAGATGATTGTAGTGCAGGCGCTCATTCGCAAGCAGCAGGTGCAGGCGGCATCGTAGGAGAATTAATAGGAGGTATTGCAGGTGCAGTCGGAGGTCTTTTTTCTGGGCCGGGAGGTGTCGGTTCTGGCTTTGTCAGTGGAGCAGTAGGAGGCGGAATAGGAGGAGCTGGTGATTCAAGTAGTAGTTCACGCCCCCAAAGTTGGCTTTTTCCAGAAGATGATCATAATACAGACGCTTATGCTCAAGAAGCGGGTAAAGGCGGCATTGTAGGATTAGTATTAGGAGGTGGTGCTGGTGCAGCGGGGGGTTCTATTGCTAGACCAGGAGGTGCAGGTGCTGGATTTCTCGGTGGAGCAGTAAGCGGCGGAATAGGAGGAGCTGGTGATGCCTTGGTAGATAAGTACAATCAATTTCATCCGAATCCGAGCTGTGAAGTAGGCGATTACGTTGAAGCATCGGCCATAAAGGGAGGGATAGGAGCAGTAGGAGGAGCATTAGGTGGTTCAGTGGCAGGTCCTGTTGGTGCGTTCACTGGAGCAGTAGGCGGCGGACTAACAGGAGCAGCTAACGGTTTTGTAGATAAGTATAATCAATGTCATCCAAATCCGAGCTGTCAAGTAGGCGATTACGTTGAATCAGCTGCCATAAAGGGAGGGATAGGAGCAGTAGGTGGTTCAGCGGCAGGTCCTGTTGGTGCGCTCGGTGGAGCAGTAGGCGGCGGACTAACAGGAGCTGCTACCGGTTTTATCGATAAATACAATCAATGCCATCCGTAAAGTGGAGGGACACTGTTTTTAATTTATTTAGAAAATAGCTATAAAGATATTTCTGAGATCAGTTAATATTGTAAACATACTTTAAAGCTATGGCTAAACTGATTTCAGGGATATTTTTGTTTATGATAATAGATATTTTATTTTGGATTCTTTGTTATGTATACTTTTATTAGCTCCTTAGTGACAGCAATTGCATTTGGATTTTTCATGTTTTTTTTCAATAGATTTAAAGGTGAGAACTGGAGTATAAAAAGAATAATATTATCAACAATTATATTTTTTATAATATATTATTCTGGAAGTTTATTAGTTAAATATATGGGAATTTTAAAATAGTATAGAATTAAATTATTATAATTATTTTATTATTTATCAATTAAAATATAAATTTTGTATGAATATAGCGTAAATAAAATGTATTTATTGTTTACGTAGTATTTTTATTGTTATTTTTAAAATTATATTTGATAGTTGTCTAAACCGCATGCTAACCATTTTAATTTTATCGCTCTGATACGTATTTTAATAATTACTTTTTAAAATACTAAAGAGGATTAAAATGGGTAGTTCAAGCTCATCACATGATTCACACAGCAGTTCACATTCATCAAGTTCATCTACGGCATGTGGTGTTAAGGATTATTTCCATGCTGCGATGACAAAGAAGACAGAGGTAGGAGCCTTTGGAGGAGCTGCGGGAGCTCTGTATGGAGGATTAAGGGGCTCGCGAGGTGGTATATGGGGTACGATTACAGGCGCTGCAGTGGGTGGATACACAGGTTATAAATTTGGCGCCAATGCAGGGATTATTATAGGGCTTGTGAGAAAGTTTCAGGAGTGTGGTGGTCGCATTCACCTTTTTTGATTTGTAAATAATTCTTAATAATATATTTTAAAATCAATTTTTTAGACATATACATTAAATATATGTCTAATTTCGTTTATAATGTGTATTTTATAGATATATATCATTATAATATTTTATGTAAAATTTTTAATTTTGGATGTTTATTATGTATATTGGTGATAATACTATTTCACTATTCATGAATAATTTTTTTGATTTGTTGTATTCAACATTTATTTTTATATTTTTATTTACATTAATTTATAGATACAGTGGTGATAGTTGGAAAAATAGTATAAAGGGATCGCTTAAGATATTTGGTTTGTTTTTTTTGTTCTTTTTGGCGTTTTGTTTTATTTATATTTCGTTTAAATATATTATATATTAGTTTTTTAATATATATTTAATTTATGTTAATATTATAGAAATATATTAGTAAATATGTCTATAAATATTGGAAGAATATATTTTATTAATAAATTTATTATAATTATATGTTATTAGAAATTTTATGTGTTATGTATATTTTAAATATCTTTTCTGAATTATTTTTTGCAGTTTGTTGTTTAAGCATATTTATATCTTTGTTTGAATTGTATTATGTCTCTAAGGGATATAGTGAAAAAAATATTAAAAAAAAGTCATTAATAAGAATAATTTTATTTTTTAGTTTATTTTTAATTTTATTTTCTTTAGTTAAGTTTTATATAAATAGTTTTTATATATCATAATAATGTGTATGATATTCTTAATTTAATTGGAAAATATTATGAATGATATTTTGTTTAATATTAAAAATGCATTACTTGCAACAAACATTTTTTTAATTATAAATATACTTTATTCTAAACTACAATTTCCTAATTGGAAAAAATCTATTAAATTAGGGTTAGTTA
>NZ_NAAI01000002.1 GCF_018155095.1 Bartonella queenslandensis
CCCCGCAAATTGTGCTATGGGCTGAATTGCTGTTTTTCCTCCTAAAAAACTTGGCAAAAACTCTCTGACATCAATGGAACCAATCCACCCCTTAATGCGGTGAGGCAACGATTTACAATAATTCATCAATTGTGAGATGGACGACATAAAGCCATCGACAATCCGATTAGCCAGATCTTCGCCGGCTTGTTCCATACCAGCCTTGGCACTCTCTGTGAGCTTTTCGCGGGTAAAAAAACGCTTCAACCATTGCCAAAAGTTGGAAAAGCTTTGGGCAACAGAGGAAAGTCCTTGTTTGAACTTTTGCCAATGGGAAGAGAGATCAAAAGCAGCAGCAATGATGTTTTTCCATCGGGTGATGGTAGTGGTATCAGCACCAAAAAAACGCATGACGGCTTCAAAGGCACGCCCAAAAGCCTGTATGATCCCCCGTGCAAAGCCTTTGACAAAAGAAGAAAAACGATCCCAATATTTCCACAAAACAAAACCAGCAGCAAGAATGACAGCCACAACAGCAGCAATGACCGCCCCAATCGGGGTAAAAATCCCCCCCACAACAGAGGAAATAAGCGCCCTGAAGCGACTAATCCTCGCCAACTTGCTTTTAGCGTGCGGCTAACAGACCCCATCTTGATAAAAGAAGCCATCAATTGAAGAAGCCCAAGGCGGGTTCCCGCCATGGTAAAACGTACAACCCGCAAAGCAATATTAAAAGCCATAAGGGCGGCAATGGTTTTGATGATCACACCGGTTAAAACAGGATGAGCATTCGCCCATGCCATAAGTCCATTAACAAATCCCCCAACACTCGCCATGAGACTGTTCACATGGGGCAACAAGACTTCACCAATGGTGATCCCCAAAGCCACAATGCGATTTTGCAACAGTTCAAATTGCCGCATGGCACCGGTTGCTTGTTTGTCTGCCTCTTGTTCCACAGAGCCTTTAAAGACTTGTGGATCTTTGATATAATTTAAAGCTTGCCCTAACAATTGGGGGTTACCCACCAATTTGGCAAAATCGCCGGTAAACTCCCGCCCTGCAATGGCAATCAATGAGCGCATCCCTTGTTTGGATTTGCCCAACACATTAAAAAAGCGCACCAAGGTACCGGTGGCATCCTTCTCCAAATCTTCTATAAATTTCTGACGGGAAAGCCCAATATTGGTAAAAGCATCTTCAATATGTTTACCCCCTGCTTGAATACGGGCACTCATCGTATTAAAACCACGCGCCGCACTCTCTGGTACAATCCCAGCAGAAATCATCGCTGTACCAAAGGCTGCGGTTTCACGCGCTGTCAGCTTAAACATGGTGGCAGCACCGGTGGCACGATTGGTAAAATCAGACACCTCACTTGCCTTTGCTGCCATGTGGTTGGAGAGATGATTGATCGCATCCCCTAGATCTTCAATACCTTCCTGATTAAGCTTAAAGACATTGCGCAATTTGGCAAAGCGTTCCCCAATCTGATCACCCGTCATATCAAAAGCAACAGCTGCTTTGGCAGCATAAATGCTAAAAGCCTCGAGATCTTGTTCACCAATGCCTGCTTGGCTGGCACTGGTCATCAATTCTAAAACTTCACGGGCTGCCAAAGGGATTTTTGTAGAGGTTTCCAAAGCAAAACGGCGCAATTCTTTTAAACGATCAAGGGGGGCATCCAGAACCTTTTCCAAGCCTTTCATTGATTGATCAAATTGCATGGCTTTATAAAGAGGGGCAATTAAGGTTGCGGTTTGCGCAATCGCCCCCACCATACGCCCACGCGCATGGTGAAAAGCATTTTCTGCATGGACTGTTGCTTCGCTCAAATGCTCAGGGTCAAACCACCCTTTAAAATGCTTTCGTGTTTGTTGTTGGAAATGCGCCACATCGCTACTAAAGGCTTTTAGATCTCGCTTAGCAGAAGCGATCCCCTCTTGCAGATGATTAACAAAACGCACAACAAGGGAAACATCCATGATTGCATCTTATCCTAACATTTGGCTTTCATATTCTTGAGCTTTAAGGCGCGCGAGTTCTTCTCGATAAGCAATCACATCAAGCCAATCCATCTGGTTAATCTCTGAAGGCGCCCAGTGATAATAAAGGGCTAGTTCTGCTCCAAATTGTCTGGCAGAGAGGATTGGCGTGTGGGAAAAAAAGCAAAAAAAGCCTTCAACACCGCAACAATATCGATAACATCAAGACGATTAATGAGTTCAACAGATTCATGAGACATATCGGCTAAAAGCACAGCTATTCCTTCCATCGCCTCATGGGGAAGCAATGCCTCACAAACTTTAAGAATGAGCACATCATTGCTCAATGTTGTTTTATCCTCTTCTAAGCCAGGCAGAACAAGCTTTGCCAACTGCGGTCCAATCAACACGGCTAATTGGCGTGCTTGCTTGAAGTTTGGGCGATAAAAGGTCAATTTGTGCCGTGTCAATTCTTTGCCATCCTTGTCTTGATAAACAAGGGGAACCTGCAATTCCACCTCAACACTTGTTTGTAAACTTGTCATGATCAATTCCTATAAATTGAGAATAGAGCGGCGCCGTTCACCGATCTCTTGTCCATTGCGCACAAGCCAACCACCCCGTTTTAAAAGAAAAGCGGTGTAAAACAGAACCATCCCAAAATTCCGTATAGTCCCAAATATTTTTGATCTCGCAATCATAGCCTGTGGCCTTTCCAGCCGTTAAGCCTTCGCTATCCACCTTGACCAATCGCCCTGTCACATCAATGGAATGTTCATGCTCGCGCCCGTCTTCTTCAGACACCACATGTTTTTTGCCGGTAAATTTATGACGAAAACCAGGAGGACCACCAAAGATACCGATGACCTCAGGGGTGTGGCTGCGGATTTTCATTTGCAAATTTAAGGCTTTGACACCAAGACCGCTCACATCAATTTGCATATCAGAGCCCCCCGGTTGATAGGTTTCGGTGATTTCTTCTAACGTAGGCAATTTGAGGGTTTCAAGATCAAGATGGAGATTGACATCATCATCAACAATCAGGGTATACCCGCGAACAATTCTTAAAGTCATATGTCACTCCTTGCTGCTTTGCGATAACCCTCTAGCGTATCACCAAAGGCATAGGTCATTTTCTTTTGGATATCTTGCGCCAGCCGATTAAAGTAAGCCCCGTTGCGCCGACTGCCAAAGCTTAAATCTTCGAGAGGGGGCACTTCTTCTGCATCAAATTCCACCCGCAACTTGCCCAGTTGTAAATTGCTGTTTGAATTTAAATCACGATCAAACCAAACCCGCCCACCAAGCAGCGCACCGCGCGCAATCATATCATCAAGAAAGCTGGTCAAAGAGCGGGTAATGGCAATAACATGTTGACCGGTGAGATTCTCATCATTGGCAAAAGGGCGTAAATTGTTAATGATGGTTTTTTCCAGTGCCCCACGGGTGCGCACCACATTGACAAAACGCCAGAGTGGATCACTGGAGGTGGTATGATTGCCCCATAAAATACGTCCATTGGCAGCCATTGTACCATGCCCATTTTGGCTAAGGCGGGCGGGAATAAAGGTGGCAATATCGGCTTTATTGAGACGGTTAGCCTCATGATCAATTTCCCCATCAAAGTAGCTAATGGGGCGTGCGGTGCCTAAAATGCCATGCACATCTTGGTTGGAGGGAGACCAGAAAACACCACCCCTTTGCTTGTCACGTTTGATAAACATAGCTGCCACAAAATGACTTGCGGGTTTTATACTCACACCCCCATCACCATTTGCTACCCGTACAAAGGGATCAATCAGATAACAAAAGCGTGAGGAAAAATCTGCACGATAGGCAAGGCTTTCTTGCGTATTTTTACCCCCCGTATCAAACACAGCAATAGCTTTTAGCTTTTCTGCCACCTGTTCCAAAGCATCTGCCACAGGGTTTTTGCCATTATCAATCCGCCCCACACTATAAGCCGGTGCTAAGAGAATTCCAGGTTCCACACCCAAATGCCCCCGCGCATGAGCCAAGGCATGCACACCAGTCAACGCCGTATTGGATCCCACCATTTCAGCTTGTGTCTCAGCAATGGTTGACTTTTCTTCCACCCGCACAAGGATCACTTGTGCCTCGATCCCTTGCGCGCGCACTGCATTGATAACATCAAGGGCTGTGCCTCGTGTCCCAAGCTTTTGGATTTTGTCTGCCTCATGGGTGAAGACCAACACGGGCTCGTTAAGGGGATAGGTTCCTGCATCCGCATCAGGGGCTGTAACAACCGCCCCAAGGGCGGTTTGGCTAAACATCTCTAAAGGTCGAGATGCTTGACCGTCCTCAACAAGGCGGATACCATGATTAAATTCTATTGCCATTTTGCTCTCCAAATCAATGAAGAAACAATAACAACAAGAGCGCCCTCTCATAAGCCTGACACTGTCAGTCAAAAAAGCCCTTTAAAAGGGCTTTGAAAAAGGTTTTAAAAGATCTTTTAAAAAAGCCTATTATAAACTTAAGTATTTCACAACAATTGTCCGTTTAAAGTGTATCATTGTTTTTTATACCTGCATAAGATATTCATTCTTTCCACAATCTTATAAGGACAGCACCATCCGCTCCAGCACCACTTGGAGAAGAATCAGAGTGAGCACCAGCTCCTCCACCACCAAAACCACGCCCTGCTTTTCCTGAACTATAGGAACCTTGTCCTATTCCTCCAGAGCCACCCCTTGATGTATCGCCCCCAGCATCACCCCCATTACCGCTTGTCTTGCTCGTAATTCCGCTTGTTCCAGCATAACCATTTCCGCCTTTAGAAAGCCCTAGATTTTCATCTGTTGCCAAGCCAAAGTTTCCACCTGTACCTCCAGTACCACCAGAGCCTGAATAGAAGGAAGTATAACCACCCCTTGGGGTATAGTTATAGCCACCACTACCACCATCTCCTCCTGTAGCGGTAATAAAATTCTTTCCAACGGTTGTTGTTCCTCCAGAATTACCTGTTGCACGGCGCGAGGCAACAGAAGCTCCCCCTTTACCAACGATGATATCCTCATGACCATTTAAACTGGCTTTATAGCCATACCACACGCTGCAACCGCCACCGCCGCCACCACCCCAAGCTTGGATTTCAACTTTTGTGTTATCTGTTACCCAATCGGGCCATTGAACTTTCCCATCCTGCGTATAGAGCAATTCAGCATCAGCAAGTGCAGGCCAATTCGTGATTTTATCGGTCAAATCCTTTTTAAGCCTCTTTATTTCTGCCAAGATGGCTTCATCTACTTGCGTTTTCGTATAAACAAGATCACCCTCCACTTTAAGCGGTCCTTTCAACGTGCTTCCATTTGCGCTTAAACTTGTCACCGTTTCACCATTATGAATGAGGCTAAACGGAGAATTACCCAAAAGTTCTAAGCCACCACTCATCGTGACTTTGCTGGTAAATTTATTGTAATTTTTCCATTCATTTGGGCTTGTGAGGCGCCCATAGCTGGTCAGATCTTCATTGATCTTAGCTCTAAAGTCATCAAGCCCCACGATATCTTCGGTTTTATGTTGGTGCGCGCCTAACAGTGAGACAGCACTGCCAAAAGTAAAATTATTGTTACTTGATTTATAGAGAACATAATTGTTGGCGGCATCTTTTGCCCCCTCGATATCGTTTAAATCAGCAAAAGTGAAGGTTTTATCCGCTGCCATTTTGCCATTGAGAGTGCTTTCTAGATCTGTGATTTCGCTTATGGTATGCGTGTGGTGTAAAGGCGCCTTTTCGTCTATCTTTTCCTCAACAACCAAAAGTGCTTGGTCAAGTTTGCCCAAGTTCTCGCGCAAGATTGGGAATTCTTGCAAATCCCCCCCTTTCCTTTCCTATCGTTTAGGAAACTTTATCACTTCACGCCCCTCATCAGAGGCAGAAAGCCGTCTTAAAGCTTTGTGCAAATGTTGACTAAATTCTCGAGCGTCCAAAGCTTCTTCATCCCCTAAATTTTCACAACTCTTGGCTTTCAAAGCTAAATTCCCCACATGGTTTGGCATCAAGCGGCTAACCTTTGGCTTGACAACAGACTTAGATGTTGAACCATCATCCTTTTTCTCAAGGCGTCCATAAACATCAGCCAAGTGATCAGGCGCAAGCTTTGCTGCCAACTGTTTTTCGGCTTTAACTGCCTTCACATATTCTTTACGCAAACGCCCATTCAAACGCGCTGCCTGCTGGTCATAAAAGCCCACATCCGCAAGACAGGGTGCTATGCAAAGCAACCGATTGTTCAAATCATAAACCCGTAAATCTTGGTGCAAATGATCTGGATCAAAGCGCACAATCACCTTCTTCCCCGCATACTCATTTAACGCCCGCGCCCAATAACGATTGCCATAAAAATGAATCTCCCCCGTGCCCTTTTGTGTACGCAATGCCTCGGAGGTTAAAAGCCATAAAGCACGCTGTGCCGGCGTTGCTTGCCGAATAATCGTCCCCTCTGCGGTCAAACTTTCTGCAAAAGTCTCATCAAAACTACGCCCCGCACATGTCAGCGCCTTGCGCCCTGCTTGCCCATTATGCGCCACAATCTGCGCGCCAACATGGGCTTTAAACGCTTTAAATTCTATCGCACGTTTTCCATAGTCTTCAGGTTTAGCATCCGGTTTATTGCCCGTATAAGCCCCCGCACAAAAAGGATGCTTCGAAATCGCCTCTGCCAAATCACGCCATGCTCGCTCAATCGGTTTTGACTGTCCACTATAAGGGGTCGTCCATTGCAATTGCACACCCAAACTCGTCAAAAGCCCCTGCGGATCATCCGGCTTAATTTTAAAGCGAAAGCGGTTTTGCACACCCCCAGAAATCCACTTGCTGGTAAAAGCACGCCCATTATCCAAGGTCATGCGCTCCGGTATCCCATAAGCCTCCACCATATCACCAATCACCAAACGTACGATTTCCCAACTCTCCGCATCCGACAAGCGCCACGATAAAATCTTGCCCGAATAAAGATCTTGTATCGCTATCAAATAAAGCCGCACGGGCTTTGAGCTCCACGGAACGCTCACAAAAACATCCAGCTTATGCCCGTCCATATTCACCGCTTGCAAAGCATGCAGTGCACTGCGATCACGCCGTTGTGCCGGATAAAGCTTCTTTGCCTTTTCCTCACCCTCACGCGCCAACACCACAACTGCTTTGGAAATTTGCGCTTTAAAACGGCGCCGCAAAGCCCGCTCTGAAGGAATGGGCTCCCACCCTTTCTCACGTGCCACCATCACCATGCGTCGATAACAGGCCGAAAAAGCAGGGCGGGACGAACGCAAGTAATCCGAACACAAAACCTCCCATGCCCCCTCATGACACTCAGCCCATTGGGACAAACGCTCCTCACCATAACAAGGTGCTAAAGCCGCCAACCAATCAGTGCGCTCATACCCTTCCACCATCTGCCGCCAATGAAAAAGTGATCTGTAACTCACGCCAAATTGCACCGCGCACAAACTTGCCGCATCATGCACACCCATACCAGCTTGGAGCAAATCATCCAGAGAACAAAGTGCCTTCAAACGCTCTTCACAACGTCTTTTATGCGCCTTTGAAAGCCCTTCATAACGCACCCAAACACTTGTCTTTTGATCACTTTGCTCAGCTTTTTTCTCACCTTGACTTTGTTGCGCAACACACACCCCACCACAGCGCACTATCAATGCCGTCCGTGCAACTTCCGGTAATAAGGAAATGTGATACTCCCAAACCGGCTTCGTTTTGCCTCCCACTTTCCTTGAAAGCTCAGCATTTTTTCTCCAATATGCCCGTCCATGGTTTTCAAGACTTTTATAGGTCGACGGCAACCTTGGCAAAGCCGCCTCTGCCAATTCAGCAATAGTAAACCATTCCTTCATGGCTGCCCCCGTTTAATTTGCACTGGTGTTGCACGCATGGCTTTCAAGCGCGCTGCAATCTCACGCTGTTCCTGCTGGAGACGCGCAATCTCTGCTAAACGCGCCTCATCCCCTTGCAACAGCAACAATCCATCTTCACTCACAACCTCATCCCAAAGCCAATAGGCTTCTGTTGCCCGCACAAAGGCTTTAAAACGCGGCAGAGAAATATCAACCTGCTTACTTTCTGCCACATACGCATCCAAACTCGCCTTACTTAAACAAGCAATCCCTAAATAATGCGCCATACGCTCCGCTATCACACTGCGCTCATGCCGGCATTCTCTCAAAGCCCGTGCCATCGCACGCTTAATGCGTGAGCGAAACCGCACCAAATCAATCCGCGCAACCGGTTCACGACAAGGAAAAACCGGCTTTTGAAAAAAATCAAGCTGTTGAGAACCACGCGTCTTCATGCTTGCTCCTCCACCGGTTGCTTTTCCAAATACGCACAAAACCGCGCCCGTGTTTGCGCATCCGCTCTCTGCCATACCCCCAACAATTGGGCAAAAATCCGTTCCTGTTCATTGATTTGCGGTGGCGTATTAACCCCTTTGACCAAATCAACAGCCCGCCGTAAATCCCCCTCAACCTGTTGCAAAGCAATCGCCACCCGCCGTTGCGAAACCGGCTCCATCTTCGCAAGCTTCAACAATTGCGCTTGATTATCTGCCAATGCCGTCCCACGCAAAACCGCCCGCAACTCCGGCTGTAAATACTTGGAAATACAGTTGAGACGTTTCACGACATCTTGAGAGAAACCAATGCGATCTGCTACATGTTTGGCAAAGTGCAAATTTTGCATTTTGCCATTCAAGTCACCTTCATTTGGCAAAGGGTAAACTTTACCCTTTGCCACTTTGTCCCCTTCACACCCAGTTTCATTGTGCTCTGAAGAACCATCTTTTGGCAAAGGTGCAAGTTGCACCTTTGCCACTTTGTCCTTTGTATATTGATTACCGTGATCCCCACCACGTTTAATTTCCCCATACTTCTTTTCCCACAATTCACGGTAGGTCTGGACAAACAAAGCGCGATCAATTACTGACAATTCATTGCGAAAGAGGTTTTCCGCAACCTCTAAAAGCGCAGCATTATCCTTATCCGCTTGCACCACAACCGCATCAATTTCGCTATAGCCTAAAAGCTCCGCAGCACGAAGCCGATGCGCACCAGCAATCAGCGTGTAATTGCCTTCCTTAGCATTGGGGGTATGGCGCACCGTACTCGGATTCATCAATCCCTCCCGCGCCATCGATTGTGCAAGTGCCTTGGCATGCTCATCATCCACAGGGCGTATACGCTCCGGCACAACAATCAAATCTAAAGCAATCTCTTGAAACTGTGCCATCACGCCCCCGCCTTTCTGATCTCTCTTAAAAAGAGATCCTGCGCACGCTTTGCCCACTTGTAATAGGTTTTAGCAAAAACTGGTTCCATTAAACGTCGATTAACCGCTTGGAGAGACAAAGATATAGAAGTCCGCTGCCGTGCTTGTATGGCAACAATACGCCGCCGCAGCACTCCAAACTGATAATGCAAAATATGAATGGCAATTTGCCGCGCCAACATCGCATCAAATAAGCCATGCGGCGGATCTATAATAAAGCGGATCGGCAGATGCCTAAAGCCACCATTCACCGCTCTAAAAGAACAGGCAAGCATGGCTTCCAAACGTTCAGCTTCTGAATAAGGATTAAGAATTTCTCTTTTTGCCTCGGGCGTCCATAAATTATAAGCAGCAACCATAACCACCCCCGATAAAGCTAATCTGATCACCACCTATAACGGCTGCCCCATGACACAACGCTATGCAATTTATCTTGCCTATTTCGTATTGATCTTTAGACATTGATAAACCTTTTCATCTTATGGTAATAAATTCATGGCAAATGCGTATGACACACGCAAAGCCAACACAATTTTTAAGCAGCGTTACCACGCAATGTGGAATGCTTTATCGAATCCGTATGAGCGTGTTTTGCTGCTTTAAAAATACGACGGCGACTTTTGGGGTAGCGGTCGGAGAAAACTTGCTCGACGGGCAAACCGATAAAGTCGGCAATAGCACGCTCGGCTTTCTCGTTAGACCGTGTCCAGATATGTTGAACGCTGGATGAGGAGAGTTGATACGCTTTCGCAAGCTCCGCCAAGGTCATGTTACGGCGGCGTAGCTCGGCTAAAATACTATGGCGATCCCATTTTTGGGTGGTTGTCATAAGTTTCGCTCCTGCTTTAAACGGATGCTCAAACCATCCGTTTTTTGTGGGATTAATTGTAGAATATCTGCCCTCAATATCGGGCGGTAATATGAGATATAATGCCAAATTCGGCTTTTATAAATACCGAAAAAGCATTTGGAGTGATTTTTTTTGGCACGCCCTGAAAAAGAACCTAAAACAGAACTAGCAAAACGATTACGTGAAATACGGCACACCCTTGGTTTTGCAGAGCGTAAGCAATTTGCTAAACATTTTGATATTCCCGAAACGACTATGCGTAATTATGAAACGGGTTTGCAAGAACCCCCTGCATCTATAATGCGAATATATAAAAATCGTTGTGGAATATCCTTAGATTGGCTCGTTACGGGTGAAGGTGAGATGTTTAGTGACATGGCAAAAGCGAAAGCTGCTGGTTTTAAAGCGCCTACCATTCCTACTGGATTGATGAAAAAACTCGGTCGCATAGCTTATACAACCTATCGCGATGCAAATATAAAACTCCCCCCTGAAGATATAGCGGAATTAGCGGCAGAGCTTTATAAAAAGTTACAAGAGCTTGTTCAAAACATCAACGACCCAGAAGAAGTAGAACTTACTTTGCCTCTTTTAAAATTGCATTTAAAGCGTCAAATCGAGGCTGAAAGTGCACATCTAGAAACTACACAAGATACGGCTTAATGCCCCTTTAAATATGAAAAATCGATATGAAAATCTTTTTACATTAGAAAAATTACATAACTATTTGATTTACAATTATATATTGCCTCTAAAAATAGATAATCATCAATAGGTGAAAATCTTTTTTGCTTTTTAGGTCATTTTGGGTTGATTTTGGAGTCGATTGAACTTTTGGATTGATTTTTTTCAAAGGGTCTTCAAAGGCGGTTTTCTGGGCTTTCACAGACTTTTTAAAAATCTTCAAAGGATTTTCAAAGACCTTTCAAAGCTTTCTCTCACTTTTACCATGAAAACGCGCTTTTTACCATTTTTCGCATTCTTTGATCATTTTAGGTGTCAAAATCTATTTTGACAAAACGCGCATTTAATGCTAAATTTTATGCATAAAAACAACAAATTATCACCTATTCCTAACTAATCCCACCTCTTCCCACTTAATGCAAAACATACTGTCAAACTACATAGTCATGAGAAATCAAGGAACTAGCAATTGACCGGTTTGTTTAAGTTTATGGCTGTTATTGTCAACCAGTGAGCTGGCGTAGTACATTATCATCTGCACGAATGGTGAAGCGGGCTTTATAGCAATTCTCTTTGCGCGACCATGGAAGCGGGTCTTCGGAAAGGCCAAAGGTTTGTTTTAGCTTGTTCGCCAACTCCTGCTTATGCTTTTTTAGCTTATCGTCTGCATCTTTATCCTGCCACGAGAGACTCCCCCCGGTTTTTGCGAGAATCAATAATATCGTCCACTGGTTCGTCCTTTTCCCAGACCGTTGATCTTTCATCTTCAGATGCTCAGGTTCCAGTCGTTTTTGAATCTGTCCGCATGATACTAATAACATTTCTGTTGCAGTAAATTCGAATACAAACTGTTCCCACGTTAGGCCTGCGGGTGTTGGGAATTGATACTCCGAACCCGGCTTGGCAGATTTTGGCAACACCGTTTCCAGCCAAATGGATAGGATAGTTTGAGCACTATCTTTCGCCGTGACTTTGCCTGCAGCATCAATGGCAAGCACATCATCTATGCTGATGAGCTTGGATTTATGTCTGCTACTTGCCTGAGCGCTGGCGTCGCTGATGAGAGTATCGGTCGCTGCAATGAGTAAGAATCGCGACTCGCCCATGCAAAGTTGATTGATAACTTTATCAAGCTGTGAAGCTGTTTTCCCTAAGAAACAATAAACGGGAAATCTGTATTCAGCTTGAGGATTCAGCACGCCAAATTTCCAAAGGCCTCTCTGGTCTTTAATCTGCTCAACTTGCTCAGCAAAGCCAATGGCGGCGGCAATCTTGGTCGCCAGTTTTTTATGATCAATGCGATAAATCGCCAGTTCTGATTTTTTGAGCGTGCGGCGGTTGCATTGCTTGGTATCTGATGTGCAGATGCCGACAATATCGCTTGGCCCATGCCACACGACATTCATGTAACAGCCGTACTGTTTACCACAAGGAACAGCAGAGGCTTGGCTACTGGTGAGTGCAAGAAATTCTTCTGGAAAACCTAACCATTCAGATTTTACACCCTTTCCCCCAGAAAGCTCTGTAAGTTTATGCCATGGCTGCGCTTGATCCGACATCATAGTTCTCCTGCTGCGTTACGGCTGCATGCTATATCTTTCTTCTTTCTGCTCATTCACAAAGCCACGCTTGCGCAGCCAAGTTTCAATCAGGTGAGAATCTTCCTTACGATCAAAATTAGCCACATTGGGTGTTCGTACCTTGACCATGCGCGGACGCTTAGCATTTTCAAATTTCAACAAAAAAGTAGCAGAGACAAGCCGCCCCGAATTTGGAAACTCACGATCTCTTGAGGCTAAAGAGGCAAAAATATCGTTTGAACGCAGTGTTTTCCTATCATTATAAGGTCCCATAAACTGGTGCTGAGTTTCCACCAATTTTACATCTTCTAGTCCATCAATATCGGCACAAGTCAAAGCATCAACGCCATTATCGATCAGTGGCTGCAATGTATATTTTTCTACACCGGAGAAATATCCAGCTTGATTGAAGAGATGCTGGCTGAACAAATCCAAATACATAGTACGCTCTTTCTTAGAACCAGACTTATTAAAAACCGCCAACTCATTGTTAGCGCGGTCATAGACGATCACATCATGAAACTCTGGTCGATAAAAAATCATCTTGGATTTTCCGGATTCAATCTTACCCTCACGTTTAAACGGCATGCCATGACGGATTAGGAAATATGTCTTGTCTTCGTCCTGTGCGCTGACAGGCAAAATACGACAGCCAGTGCCGCGTTTATTTTTCAAAAACCATGCATCCATATCCGCTTCTAGCCTTCGTATAGTTTCAGGTTTTGGAAGAGTAAACGTGTTCGGGGATTTGTGTTCTGACTGGAAATACATGAATGACTTTGGTTTTAGGATCATCGCTTCCGCATGAGGGCGCTTTAAAAGTTCAGGATCATGTAGCCATAGCGCCAATGCCAAATCGGCTGCAGTTGAATTTTCATGCGTGTCAATATGATTGGCTTCAGCCTGTTCGCTCAGCTCTTCAAAATGATCATCATCGGACATTTCCTCAATGAAGAATAAGGCCTCCACGAACTCAATATTCATCTCCTCAGATGGATTCATCAGAACTTGGCAAAGTGTTTCAAAATTCAGCTCATTATCCTCATTCAGTTCAAAGCTGAATCCGCGCCCAGTTAGGTAGGTTTCATATCGCTTAAGAAAAGTAAGCAGATTATCTTGTTGAATCTTTTTCAAAACATCAGCTTGGGCAAAACGTCGTAACTTATAGCTACTCATTTGGTTCTCCTTCTTGGGGGTCATCTAGGAGGGTCTCGGTATCAGCATCCGAGCAGACGTATAAGACCTTCCCAATTATTGTAAGTTCATCTTGTTGTCCAATAATGATGGGTTTTAGTTTCTTATTTTCAGGGCGCAGCTCAATATGCTCTCCTTCAATGCTCAGCCGCTTTACAGTGACCTTCACCGATCATAGCCACCACAATATCTTTGTTTTCGGCAATCGGTTGCTGGCGCACGACCACGTAATCTCCTTCGAAAATATCAACGTCAATCATGCTGTCGCCTTGTACTTTGAGCACAAAGCATTTTACGCGCAGAATATGAACAGACACCATGAATTGCCCAATCTGGTTTTCAAGAGCAAGAATGGGTTGGCTGGCCGCGACCATCCCCAAAACAGGAATAGCCCTCATGTTCAGTTTAGAGGATGTTTGTGTGTGAAGGATTTTGATGAAGCGCGCCTTTCTTGCCTGTCTGCGAATATAGCCTTTGTCTTCCAGCCGTTTCAGCCCTTCAAACACACTGGGTGCTTTCATACTCAATTCCGCAGCAAGCTCTTGTACCGTGGGCGACATCCCCATGGCATGTTTCAGGCGCTCAATGGCCTGTAACAGCGTATTCTGTGCGTTTGTCAGTTGCTCCATAAGTGTACTTTCAATTTTGATTCATAACCTAATATAAATTAGCCTTATTCTTTTCACAAACCTAATTTAATCCAATACAATAGCATGGACTAAGCCGACAGTTTTCAAGTCATTTCAGTAAGTAACTCCTTAAACGATGCAATAATTCTCAAGGAAGTTCGCCATGTCTTCACTTTCCCCAAGCCTAATAAATGAACAAGATCGCCGCAGCAAAGTGGCACGTTTGCTAGCACTTGGCATCTTGCGCCACAAGCTACGCCTGAAAAGTCAATTTGAACCAGCAAACCTCTCTAATTCACTGGACTTCAGGGATTTTCGAAGCGTTCATGCTCAGGACGAAAAACAAGGAGAAACAGATGGATAAAACACTTCTGGCGCGTGTAGCAGCACTTCCTAATATGCCGCTAGCAGATCTAAAAACATTGTGGAGGCAGGTGTATAATGATGAACCACCCAGCGGCAATAAAAACCACATCGTCCGCAAGCTAGCTTATCGCCTGCAAGAACTTGCTTACGGTATTGACCAGCAGATTGAGAAGCAGATTGAACAACACGCCAATGATTTATTTGGATCAGGTAAAAAAACCAAGCAAAAACAAAAGGTACAATATCAACGCCCTATCCCTGGTAGTAAACTGGTTCGGGAATATAAGGGTATCGAATATCAGGTCACTATTTTAGACGAAGGCTATGAATATGCAGGCTGCCTATACAAAAACCTGTCAAAAGTTGCGCTGGCCATCACAGGCAGCAACTGGTCAGGGCCTGCCTTCTTTGGATTAAACAACAAAGCCCAAGGAGGTAAACATTGAGCACAACTATGCCGAAAAAACGCTGCGCGATTTATACGCGCAAATCCACAGAAGAAGGCTTGAACATGGAATTCAATAGTCTTGATGCCCAACGTGAGGCTTGTGAGTCCTATATAGCCTCACAAAAGCATGAAGGTGGGGTCCAGCTTCAAGATTACTATGACGATGGTGGCTTTACGGATGGGAATATGGATCGCCCAGCTTTAAAACGTCTGATGAATGACATTAAAAGCGGCCTGATTGATACGGTTGTTGTGTATAAGGTTGATCGTTTATCGCGCTCCTTGGCTGATTTTGCCAAATTGATTGATCTTTTTGACGAGCACAAAGTATCCTTTGTTTCTGTTACCCAGCAATTCAACACCACCACATCAATGGGCCGATTAACGCTGAATATTCTACTTAGCTTTGCCCAATTTGAACGCGAAGTGATTGGTGAGCGTATTCGCGATAAATTGGCGGCTTCTAAACGCAAAGGTATTTGGATGGGAGGCGTTACGCTCATGGGCTATGTGGTAAAAAACCGCGAGCTGGTTATTGAGCCGAATGAGGCTGAAGGTATACGTAAAATATTCAACCTGTTTTTGATGACAAAATCACCGACGCAAATGGTGAAGATGCTACCAGACATGGGCGTATTGAGCAAGCAGCGTACGGCTAAAAATAGCCGCATCATAGGTGGCACAGCATTGGATAAAGGTGCCCTCCATAAGATTTTGCAAAACCCTATCTATATCGGCAAGATCAAGCATAAAGACAAATCTACGAAGATCGCCATCCAGCCATTATCGATATCGATACCTGGAATAAAGTCCGCGCTATCATGAAAGAAAACACCATCAATCGAGGCGCGATCATCAGACAAAAAAGCAAGGCAATTTTAATGGGGCTTTTAAAATGCGGCGAATGTGGATGCTCTCTTGTGCCTAGCCATACGCGTAAAAAAGTCGGCCGGCTTTATCGCTATTACAGCTGTGAGCATTACCGCAAGGGAGTCAATCCTAATTGTGAAATTCGCAATGTTAGTGCCAATGAAATAGAAGCCTTGATTTTGTCGCAACTTCAAATCGTTTTTAGCTCACCAGAGATGATCATGGAGACATGGAGAGAGGCACAAAAAGATAGCAAGACGATAACCGAGCGTGAGGTTTATAGCCATTTGCATGATCTTATCCCGCTCTGGCGAGAACTATATCCAGCTGAAAAACAACGTATTCTTGAGTTGATAATTGAAAAAATCATCGTCAATTATGAGTTTGTCGACATTCGCATTAGGACTGCCGCTATCGATAATTTAGCTTGGGAATTAGCTGGACAAGACAAGCGATTAGAGGGAATTGCATCCCCAAAACTGGAGGGGAAGGCATGGATAAATGCGTAAAGAGGATGCCTAATAATATTATTTCAATCCGTGTACCCATGCAGATCAAAAAAATATGGCGGCAAAAAAATGATCATTTTGTCTAAAGGTCATCAGATGATCTAGCATCAAGAAACATCTAAGCCCGATGAGGCGCTCATAACAACTTTGGCCAAAGCCTATTACTGGCAAAATTTACTTCATACTGGACGTTATAAATCTATTGATGACATGTCGAAACAGCGCAAAATCAATGCCTCTTATATGTCGTGGATACTGCGCCTCAATCAACTCGCGCCACAGATCAAAAAAGAGATTTTAGATGGCACTCAGCCACGCCAGTTGGGCTTGCAAGACATGCAAACCCCATTTCCCGATCTTTGGGACGAATAATTAAAGCATTTTGGATTTACTTAATCTTGCCTCGGTGAAATTTCATCAAACGCCCTGAATTTTTTTCAAAAAATATGCACCCACCAAAGCCCTGCATTTGCGGGGCTTTTTGTTTTTGCGCCTTGAGTAACGCACCGATTTTCAGGACCTCCAGTGAGTTTTCACCAATCCCAGTTGACCCGCCCCAATGAACGCTTCGCGGGCGGTTAACCTCAACTGGGATGAAAACAATGAGTAAAAATAATTATGCAGGTATCCACCCTTATATCGTAAAACAAGTCCGCTATCACGCACACAGACTAATACGACACTCTGCTATTCATGGCGTAGAAGTCGAGGATCTCGAGCAAGAACTGATGCTGGATTATTTATCCCGCAAGCAGGCTTATAATCCCGAAAAAGCAAAATGGTCGACCTTTATTGACCGTATCTTCAACCACAAATGTGCCTGCTTGATTGAAACAGCCTGCGCCCAAAAGCGTGGGACCGGCCTTGCTGAGTTTTCACTCGACACATGGCTTGAGGATGGAGACGGCGAAGACAACGCTTTGCCTGATCCTGCAACTGAAGACCTGACAAGCCATGACCTTCAAATCGATCTTGAACGAGCTGTTCAGCAGATGCCGCCGCATTTCGTGTTGCTGCTGGTTGATCTGCGAACGCTCAGCATCAGTGAAATATCACGCAAAACCAAAACCCCACGCTCAACGCTCTACGGGACGCTATCCAAACTTCGCGCATCGCTGGAAAAAGGTGATTTTGCCGAATATCTGCACTGAACTGCCGACAGTTTTTGAGCCTTCTCGGTAAATAACTCTTTGAAGGCAAAAACATGTCGGGTTTTCACGGAAATACAAGACCTGAGCAGGAAATACCGGGACCGCTTTGCTCTTTGGGCGGCGTCAGAACCCGACAGCTAGAGCCGATACGACCAAAGAGCAAATTTTACAGTTGATACCAAGGAGATTCCATGTTTAAGCCATCATTTCAAAAGCTGATTCAATACAGACACTACGCCAAATATGTCCCGGCATTTATTCAAATCCTGGCGCTTGGTACCATAGAAGAAGACACAATCAAACCTATCTCTGAGGCCACTCTAGATGATTTGGTCTTTGCCGCACAGGCTTTGGATAAAGAGCAAAGCGCCATTTATAAACGCCTGTCTGCCATCCGAGAGCTTTACACAGAAGCACGCTCCAAAGGAGCATTAGGCGCTGAAAATATTGTCGATGCACTCTCCCGTAAAGGAGGTACCCAATGAGCCTCCCTATCATCTCAGCTGATGAACGTTTGAAAGAAACCAAGGGCATTAAAGGGTGCATATTCGGCAAAAGCGGTATCGGTAAAACCTCGCTCCTTTGGACGCTTCTCGCTGAAAAGACCCTGTTCTTTGATTTTGAAGCTGGTGATCTGACCATTGAAGGATGGCAAGGCGATACTATTCGTCCGCGCACATGGCAAGATTGCCGGGACATTGCTGTCTTCATTGGCGGCTCTAACCCGGCCTTGCGTGATGACCAACCTTACAGCCAGGCGCATTATGATGCCGTCACAGCCAAATACGGTGATACCAATAATCCAAATAACAGTGCACTTGACAAATACGACACGATCTTCATCGACAGTATTACCGTGGCCGGGCGCTTGTGTTTTAATTGGTGCAAGGGCCAGCCACAAGCATTTTCAGACAAGACTGGCAAAGCTGATACGCGCGGCGCTTACGGCCTGCATGGTCATGAAATGATCGCATGGCTGACGCATCTACAGCACACAAGCGGCAAGAATATCTGGTTTGTTGGTATCTTAGACGAAAAGATCGACGATTTTAATCGCCGTTTCTTCCAGCCGAAAATTGAAGGCAGCAAGACCGCATTAGAGCTTCCAGGCATTGTCGATCAGGTCATTACCATGGCCGAGATGACAAGCCCGGAAAATAAGTCATTCCGCTCCTTTATCTGCCACACCATTAATAGTTCTGGATATCCGGCCAAAGATAGCTCTGGTCGACTTGATTTGATGGAAGAGCCCCATCTCGGGCGTCTCATGCAGAAAATTTCGGGCAAAGCCAAGCCTGCTGCTGAACGGCTCACTTTCTCCATTGAACAGAGCGTGCCTGACAACAGCTCCTCAATTTCCCAGAAACTTTGAAACACAAAGAGGACAAGAATGAGTTGGAATGATTTTAATAGTGCAGATGATCAACGTGAATTTGATGTCATCCCCAAAGGAACGCTGGCTAAGGTCCGTATGACCATCAAGCCCGGTGGCCATGATGATGCATCACAAGGCTGGACGGGTGGCTGGGCAACGCGTAGCAACACCACAGGTGCCGTCTATTTGAACTGTGAGTTTGTGGTGCTGGAAGGCAAATATGCTCGCCGCAAAATCTGGAGCCTGATCGGGCTTTACAGTACCAAAGGACCGGACTGGGCCAATATTGGTCGCGCCTTTATCAAGGGGATTTTGAACTCCTCTCGCGACGTGTTCAACAAGGACAATTCGCCAGTGGCCCAGACTGCTCGCCGGATCAATAGCCTTGGTGATTTGGACGGTGTCGAGTTTGTAGCCCGTATTGATGTTGAGAAAGATCCAAATGAGCACGACAAAAATATCATCAAATTGGCTGTTACACCAGACAATAAGGAATACCCTTCCCTGATGGGCGCTATCACTGGTGCAACTTCTACGCTCCAGTCCAGCACAAATCAGTTCACGAGTTCTGCCAATAACTTACCATCATGGACACAATGATCGGGGGGCGGTATGTTACTGAGACCAAGACAAAAAGAACTCGTCTCCAAGACAGTTGATGCGCTTTATACCCATGGCAATACGCTTGCGGTCGCACCGACAGGTGCAGGCAAGATGATTATGCTATCAGCAGTGCTGGGGCGCATGTTTGACCGCGATATTAAACGTGCATGTGTACTTGCTCACCGTGATGAGCTGACCTTTCAAAATGAAGGCAAATTTAAACGCGTAAATCCATCACTTTCCACCAGTATTTTCAATGCGAGCGAGAAAAGCTGGGATGGCCAAGTGGCCTTTGCCATGGTGCAAACCCTCTCGCGGGAAAGCAACCTGCAATCATTGCCACCGCTTGATGCATTGGTCATTGATGAAGCTCATCACGCCCGCGCTGACAGCTATATGCGGGTGATTGAGCATGCGCAAAACATCAATCCAAACATGAAACTGCTTGGCATGACCGCTACGCCTAACCGTGGTGATAAAAAAGGTTTGCGCCCGCTATTCTCTAATGTATCGGATCAAATCACGGTTAAAGAGTTGATTGCTTCTGGCCATCTTGTGCCGCCGCGTACATTTGTCATGAATGTTGGCGTTCAGGAAGAGTTAAGCAAAGTCCGTAAAACCGCTCTTGATTATGATATGGGGGCGGTGGCCGATATCCTTAATACACGCCCGATTAATGAGGCGGTTGTTCAGCACTGGAAAGAAAAAGCCGAAGATCGTCAAACGGTTGTATTTTGCTCAACCGTAGAGCATGCACGGGATGTCATGACCAGCTTTATCAGCGCGGGTATCGCCACAGGCATGATCTGGGGCGATATGAGCGAAACGGATCGATTGAATAGCTTGGCTGCTTACGGCAAAGGCGATCTAAGAGTGATCGTCAATGTTGCGGTACTGACCGAAGGTTGGGATCATCCACCAACATCCTGCATTGTTTTACTGCGACCAAGTTCTTACAAATCCACAATGATCCAGATGATCGGGCGTGGTTTGAGAACAGTTGACCCGGCTGAGTTTCCCGGCATCATCAAAAAAGACTGTGTTGTACTCGACTTTGGTACATCAACACTGATGCATGGCTCACTGGAACAGGAAATCCAGCTGGACGATGAGTTTATTAAAGGCGATGCGCCATATAAAGACTGCCGGGAATGCGGCGCTGATGTTCCACTGGCCAGTAAGGAGTGCCCACTTTGCGGCTATATCTGGGAAGGACAGACCCAGGCTGACACCACGCAGACCGCTGATTTCTACATGACGGAGATCGACATCCTCAAACACTCCTCCAGCTTTCTTTGGTGTGATTTGCGCGGTGATGATCAGTATTTCATTGCAACGGGCTTTGACGCTTGGGGCGGTGTCTTTTATCGTGATTATATTTGGTATGCTGTTGGTGGACGTAAAAATCACGCCGTACAACTTTTAGCACTTGGTGAACGTCAAGTGTGTTTTGCTGCAGCGGATGATTGGATCAACACATTTGAAACCGAAAGCGCAGCCCATAAAACAAAAGGTTGGCTGTACCAGCTAGCTACAGAAAAGCAACTTAACTTTTTGCCGTCCCAATATCGCAATGACTTTAGCCTAACGCGTTACAAGGCTTCAGCGTTGATGACCATGCAATTTAATCATAGGGCGATCCGTCAGGTCATTGAAAACGGGAGAATCGCCGTATGATTTCCGCATCAGATTTTGAACGTGATTGCATGAGTAAGGCTCTGCTGCCCCTTGGTGAATATGTCGCTGAGATTGGTATTGGCAAAGACTTTAAAGATTTGACCCGTGAGCAAGTCCTGAAGCTGATTGAAGTCGTTGTGGCGGCTTACATGGACGAGCTTTCTAAGGGCTCGGAGGAGATTCCATTTTAGATGCTTGATTTTAATCACAGGCCCAATTTTACTGAGCGTGTGTCTGAGTTGATTGATCAGGCACTTTGCGCGGAACATAAGGCCCTGTCCGAGCGAGATTATTTAGGGGCTTCCCGTCTCGGCGAGAACTGCAGCCGTAAATTGCAATATCAATATACCAATGCGCCCAAAGATGAAGATTTTTCCGGGCGAACTTTACGGATATTTGCGGCAGGCCATTTGTTTGAAGATTTAGCCATTCGCTGGTTGCGCCTTGCCAGTTTTGCATTTTTTACCGAAAAATCAAGGGGCGGCCAGTTTGGATTTTCGGTCGCCGATGGGCGTATTCATGATCACGTTGACGGCATTATCAATGGCGCACCGGAGGCACTGGGGTTGACATTCCCAATGCTATGGGAGTGCAAGTCACTCAATGCCAAATCATGGAAAGACACTGTCAAACGCAGCGTTGTTAAATCAAAACCTGTCTATGCCGCGCAGATGGCCACCTACCAAACCTATATGGAAGGCAGTGTGCCAAACATCAGTAAAAACCCGGCGCTATTCACAGCCATTAATAAAGATACGGCAGAGCTGCATTTTGAGCTTGTACCCTTTGATGCCAGCCTTGCTCAAAATTTCAGTGATCGGGCGGTTACCATCTTAAAAGCAACCGAAGCGGATGAATTATTGCCGCGCCACACCACTGATCATGAACATTTTGAATGTCGTGTCTGTGCCTACCGCAACCGTTGTTGGGAGGTGCCAGCATGACAGCAAGCTGGTTCGACTTCAACGATGCGCCAAGCCAATATCTGGAATTCAAAGAGGCTCCTGTTCCTACGGATGATATCCGTCAGCAATTGATCGGACGGCTGGATCAAGTTTTGTCTTATTTGCTGCCTGCAGGCCGCATCAAACGCAGCGTGTATAAAATCGGCGATATTCAGGGCAATAAGGGTGATAGCCTTTTAAGATTGAGCTTAACAGCGACAAGGCTGGCATGAGGCATGATTTTGCCACAGGAGAAGGCGGCGACATCTTTGATCTATGTGCCGCTTGCCACAATTTGGATACCAAATATCAATTTCCGCGAGTGGTCAGCTCGGCCAGCCAATGGCTGGGACTGTCTGCACCTGTACCGTTGTCTGTTCCTCAAAGCAAACCAACAAAACATATCTGCGAGGATGAACTTGGCCCATACACAGCCAAATGGAATTATTTGGATGGTTATGGCAAGCTGATTGCTTGCGTCTATCGCTATGACACAGCCTCTGGTAAGCAATTCAGGCCATGGGATGTGCAGGCAAAAAAACATCGCGCCCCGACACCAAGGCCGCTTTTTAATCAACCGGGTCTCAAGGAAAACCAACATATTGTGCTGGTTAAAGGGGAAAAAGCTGCCGAGGCTTTGATGGCTCATGGCATTGCTGCCACAACCGCGATGAATGGCGCCAAGGCTCCACCAGAAAAAACAGACTGTTCACCACTCAAAGGCAAGCATATGCTGATCTGGACCGATCATGATGCGGCTGGCCGTGACTATGCCGAGGCCGTCACTACATATCTAGGTGCACAAGGGATTGCGTCCTCACTCACCGTTTTGGATGTACCGAGCGACAAGCCCAAGAAATGGGACGCAGCTGATGCTGTAGCTGAGAGCCTAGATATTCGCACCTTTATTGCTGAGTGCATCAAAACCGAAAAAGCCGCTGTCACTGCTGTGCCTACCTTCACGGTTGGGCATTTTTTAGATGACACATCGCCCATGCCGGAAGATTTGATCCTACCGCGTGTGTTAACGCCAGGTGAGCTGATGGTCTTTGGTGGTGCACCCAAAGTCGGCAAGAGTAATTTTCTGCTCTCGCTGCTGGCCCATATGGCAGCAGGCATTCCCTTCCTTGACATGAAGCACCGCGTCCGTTGCGGATATTTTATCTGCAAGCAGAGATCGGATACCATTATTTGCGTGAACGCCTACAAAATATGACATTTGATAAAAACCTGCTGCCGCTGGTTCGCAAAAATCTGGTCGTTATACCGCAATTTAAAATGTTGCTCAATGACTACGGCGTTGCAGCGACGTGTGAGGCTATTCGTCACCACTTTGGCGCGTTAGACGTTGATATTATTGTCGTCGATCCGCTTAGAAACGTTTTTGATGGTGGTGAAGGTGATGCGGTAAAAATGACAATGCCGCTATGCTGTTTTTCCTGCAGCAACGGCTCGATGCCTTACGTAATGTCGTCAACCCTGAGGCTGGGCTTATCCTTGCCCATCACACACGCAAAATCCCAAAGAATCAGCTTGAAGAGGATCCGTTTCAGGCACTCTCTAGTGCCAGCAGCTTGCGAGGCTATTACCCCACCGGGCTGATCATGTTTCAGCCGGATGAAAACCAGTCTTATCGCCAGCTGATTTTTGAGTTGCGAAACGGCCCACGCCTGCGCTCCAAAGTGATCGATAAGGTCGATGGCGCTTGGCAGGAAATGGAATACAGATCAGATCGTCTGGTCAATCGTGACTATGGTCAAAAGCTGGATGCAGAGCGCCATCGCAAACCTGATGTCATTCTTGAAATCATCTACGGGGAAGCCAGCGCCGGCCGTGTTTACACTATGAACCAGTTTTGTCAGGCATTTGAAAATCGCGCCGGACTTGGTGGCAAAAACACCATTCGTGGTCGCTTAGATGTGCTCTCCACCAAGGGCTACGTCAAGTTCTTTAAAGACGCAGATAATTACGGCCTAAGCAGTCCCTCTCGCACAAAATACGGCTTTTTGTGTGTTGAAGACATGCATCTTGGCACTAGTGAGGAGATACGCGACCCACAGACAGGCGAAGTCTCCGCCAAGCTGCAAGCGGTCTATCCGACCCATTATAAATGCCGTCAGACAGCCACTGTTTTGCCTATCGAAAACCCTCGTAGGTGGATTTATGACGAGGAAGATCAGGCATGATAAACCAACCCCAAAACACCCACAAAAACCAATTTTCCCACCCGGGAAAAATGGTCTGGTGCATTCCCAAACTGGAGCAGTTTCGGCCCAATCTGAAACTGCCGCAAATCTGCCAAAACTGGAAAATGCCAGCCATATCAACGGTTTCAGCGCAGTTTCAGGCCAAATGCTAGTTTTGGTCATCCAGTTTCGTTCAAAACTGCCCAAACTGGAGAAAAAGCCTTTTATTTCAAGACTTAGCCAGTTTGGAAGTGTTTAGGAAAAAGACTCCCTCTCCCTACGGGAGAGAGTGCCCCTATGGGTGCAACTCTCCCCAGTCGAAGGGTTTGTGGGTGCTCATTTCATCTTTCCCAATAATCAAACAGGAGGTCTCCATGGAAAAAACCAATCTCGATCCAGTTATCAAGGATTCCTTGACAACTCCAGTTCGTCGGAATTCCCGACAAACTGAAAATGACCAACCGATTTTGCTCAGTCTCGATCTTGGCACAGCCACGAGATGGGCACTATCCAACAAACATGGACGCATTATGAGCGGCACAGCGCATTTTCGTCCCCATCGCTTTGAAGGTGGTGGCATGCCTTATCTACGCTTTTTACGCTGGCTAAATGAAACCCGTGATGTGTCGGGCGAGATCAACGCGGTCTATTTCGAAGAAGTCCGCAGGCATCTTGGTGTGGACGCAGCCCATGCTTATGGCGGCTTTTTGAGTTCATTCACCATATGGTGTGAAGAGCACA
The DNA here is from genome assembly GCF_018155095.1 of Bartonella queenslandensis. Lineage (GTDB taxonomy): Bacteria > Pseudomonadota > Alphaproteobacteria > Rhizobiales > Rhizobiaceae > Bartonella > Bartonella queenslandensis_B. The sequence continues at coordinate 25,075 of NZ_NAAI01000002.1, forward strand.
ACATCCCCTATGAAGGTGTTCCGGTCAGCACGATTAAAAAGTTCATCACGGGCAAAGGCAATGCTGGCAAGGCAGCGGTTATCACAGCTGTCAAAGCCCTTGATCATCAACCGGAGGATGACAATGAAGCCGATGCACTTGCACTGCTCTATTTTGCCCGTGAGCAAATGATGAGAGGCCAATCATGAAACATGCCAACCAACTTTTGACTGAAGCAACAAGGATACTCGCTGATCGTGGTGAAAGCTATGGATCGCCACAATCATTATTCGAAAACGTGGCCAGACGCTGATCACTGACGTTGGGCGTAGATGTGCGTGTTGAACAAGTCATCATCTGCTTGATTGATCTGAAGCTGACGCGGTTGAACAACAATCCCTGACATCAGAACAGCATTATCGACGTGGCCGGCTACGTCGCACTTTTAAACGAAATCATCCATAACACCGGAGGCGCCTATGAAGCATAACTGGACAGAAAAAGACGTGGCAGGTCAATTTGAAGAATCTATTTCAACTTTGAAAAAGCTGCCGCCTGCGCGAGCACAAGGTTATTTTAATGCCTAGCCCGAGATTGTTCGTAGCATAGAAGAGATTGCGGGAGTTTAACCCATGCCGCTTCACTTGCGTGCGACGTCTGATGCTATTTCACGCATGGAGCAAACACTATGCTGGATTACATGGGTTGATATTGAGAAGCGTCACTTGATCTGGCATCGCGCTGCTCACGGGCGATGGGAAACAATTTGCTGGGAACTCGGCTGTGATCGTAGCACCGCATGGCGCACATGGAATATTGCGCTGGCAAAAATTGCTGCTTGCTTGAATGCAGAACAGAAATAAAATGTTGCAACACTTTAGTATTCGACATTTGCATCATTTTTGGCTACTATAAGACCTATCTATAATCCGCAGCAGTGTACACACAGGCAGCCGTCCAGAATTCAAGCGAGCCGCCATCAATCTGATTACGGCTTTTTTGTTCCTCACACCACCATTTACCAATGCCGCTCTCATAGACCAAGCCACGGGTCCTCCCTAGGGCTTGATCCTATGCGGGCTGGCTGGGCGCAATATTTCGCTAGCGTCAGGGCAGAAAAAGCGGTTCGCAGTTCGCAGTAGGTTTGCACGTCATGAATATATAAAAAGGTTTAAAATGGATTTAAATGTTCAGCAGATTGCGCTCGAGCAGCTCATTCCCTATGCGCGCAATGCTCGCACCCATAGCGATGCTCAGGTCACGCAAATTGCAGACTCCATCGCTGAGTTTGGCTTTGTAAACCCTATTCTGATTGGTGGCGATTAACATCATCATCGCAGGCCATGGTCGTGTTATGGCGGCCAATAAGCTGAGGCTAAAGACAGTTCCCAGCATCAGGTTGGATCACCTGACCGAAAATCAGCGCCGCGCTTTGGTGATTGCTGATAACAAAATCGCCGAGAACGCTGGATGGGATGAAGAGTTACTACGCTTAGAATTACAAAATCTAGCAGATGAAGATTTTAATCTTGATCTGTTGGGCTTTGACGATGTGGAGTTGGACGATTTGTTGACATCATTGGATGACGATGAAGCAGCCGCATTTGATGAAAACATTCCAGAAGTACAGGAAAACCCTGTCAGCCGTATCGGCGATGTCTGGATTATGGGTGAGCACCGTTTGCTCTGCGGCGACTCCACAAGCAAGGCTGATATGAAAAAACTGATGACAGAGGAACTGGCCGACATGGTCTTTACCGATCCACCCTATAATGTGAATTACGGCGATACAGCCAAAGACAAGCTGCGCTCCAAAAGTACAGTTAAAGCTGGTCGCAAAATTATGAATGATAATCTGGGAGATGATTTTGAAGCATTTTTAACCTCAGCCTGCAAAAACATGCTTGAATATACGAAAGGCGCTCTCTACATCTGCATGAGTTCCAGCGAGCTTGATCTAAATATGTAGATGTGATTGTGCGTCGCTGGCAGGATATGACTGGATTGCAAGCAACACTATCTGGCACAGGATAAATGTTTGCAGATGTTGCAAATGAACGCCTGTCCTTTGTGAATAAAACTATATCATCAGGTGAATAGACAATGGGCGTATCAATCCGCGCTTATGCGCGCCAACGAGGTGTGAGTAATACAGCGGTGCGAAAAGCCATAAAGCAGGGACGAATTACGACTGATCCTGATGGTACGATTGATGTAGAACGCGCGGATCGCGAATGGTCATCCAATACGGTTAAACCGCAAACAAAGTGGACGGCAAAGACCAAACCAGTGCCTACTGCTACGGTGGAAGCCGTTGAAGAAACCTTAAAAGAAAGCGGTACTCCATTTTCATCAGGCGGCACGACCTATATGCAGGCCACAACCGCCAATGAGGTGTTAAAGGCACAAACCAATCGGGTCCGCCTCAAGCAATTAAAGGGTGAGTTGATTGACAGAAATGAAGCAGTTGCTCATGTGTTTAGGCTTGCACGTCAAGAACGCGATGCATGGCAAACCTGGCCGTAGAGGATTTCAAGCCAGATGGCGGCAGAACTTGACATGGATGCCCATCAACTGCACGTGACCTTGGAGCGCTATATCCGGGAGCATTTGGAAGAGCTGGGGCAATTAAAACCAACTCTGTAAAATCTATGCCCTTAATTCTGTTTTAGGTCACGATAAAAATTTTCATGGGAGCCAAGCGCCAAAAGGGTTAAAGTAATAGTCTGGTCTTCATAACTATAGGCAAGCAGTGTTAATTGTTTAGCCATTTTAAACTTATGGACAAAAATACCAGCCAGATCGCCTATTTTTGCATCACCAAGGGTTGGGTCGCTTATAATATCACGCACGGCTTGGTCCAGATCTTCCTTCTGATTAGCGTGCAATTTTTTAACAGCCTTTTTAAAGGAATTTGTTTGTAAGACCTGCATGGCTTTAACCAAATTCGAATGGCGTTACATTGCCATCGCTATGTTCTTGCAGACCAATCAAAATAGCTTGAATAAATTTAAAGGAAAGATCAGGATTTTCCTCGGCGATTTTACCTATACGGGACCAATACTCAATTTGTTTGGGTAGTGAGCGACTATAAACTGTTGCGTAGCGTTTTGCTTCGCTCACAAGCTCATCTGAAAGTTTAATACTAATTGACATGACGTTTTCCTTATTGGTTCAGCATGAAAGAATAACCCAAAAAGGGGAAAAAGCAACCTTTTGCATTAAAAAGCAGCAAGATAGCGCTTTTGTTCCAAGCATAGATCCAAGCACAATCTTTAGAAGAACCGAATATAAATTGAAAAAAATGAATATAAAGTGATTTGTATGAGGGCGCGCAATCAGTGATCGAGGCTTGGTTTGAAGGGTTAAAGCCTGATGCTTTTATGACCATTTCGCAATGGTCGGATCAATATCGCTTTTTATCGCCAAAATCGGCGGCTGAGCCTGGACGCTGGCGCACTGAACGCACGCCCTATTTACGTGAGATCATGAATCAACTTTCGCCACATCAACGCGCGCAGCGGGTTGTTTTTATGAAGGGTGCGCAAATCGACGGGACGGAAGATGGCAATAATTTGGATTGGATATGTTATCCATATGGCTCCCGGGCCAATGATGGCCATTGCGTCCACGGTGGAGATGGCCAAACGGAATTCAAAACAGCGGATTGACCCGCTCTTGGAAGATTGCGTCGAGCTAAAAGCACGGGTAAAGCCTGCACGCTCACGCGATTCCGGCAATACGGTATTGTCAAAAGAATTTCCAGGCGGGGTTCTGATGATGACAGGCGCCAATTCCGCTGTAGGATTGCGCTTGATGCCGACGCGGTATCTGTTTATGGATGAGGTTGATGGCTATCCGGGTGACGTTGAGGGTGAAGGTGATCCGATTTTACTAGCAGAGCGCCGCAGCGCAACCTTTCAGGGGCGACGAAAGGTTTTTCTTGTGAGTACACCAACCTTAAAAGGCGTATCGCGGATTGCTCGAGAATTTGACCATTCAGATCAACGTTATTTTCATGTGCCGTGTCCCCATTGCAGTCATAAACAACCGCTGAGATTTTCGCAGCTGCGTTGGGTTGAAGGTAAACCATGGGATGTGCACTATGAATGTGAGGCTTGTGAAGAATTGATCGCTGAGCATCACAAAACAGCTATGCTTGCCAAAGGCCAATGGGTTGCAATGGCCCAAGGAGATGGCTAAACGGTCGGTTATCATCTCTCCTCGCTTTATAGCCCTGTCGGTTGGTTTAGCTGGTCGGATGCTGCGCTCATGTTTGAACAGGCGAAAGAGCACTCTGAATTGATGAAAAGCTTCGTTAATACGGTGTTGGGTGAACCGTTTGAAGAAGAGCACGAAGCACCGGATTGGGAGCGACTTTACGCGCGACGAGAAACCTATCAACAAAGCGTTGTACCAGACGGTGGCTTATTTTTAACCGCAGGCGTTGATGTGCAAAAAGACCGGCTTGAATGTGAGGTGGTTGCTTGGGGTCGTGATAAGCAAAGCTGGTCGGTTGATTATATCGTGCTAGATGGCGACACGGCACGCCGTGATGTGTGGCAAAAACTAGAAGATGTTCTGCGCCGCGACTGGCCGCACGAAACTGGACTTACCATGCCCATCCGAGTAATGGCAATCGATTCTGGTTATGCCACACAGGACGTTTATTCATGGGTCAAACCCCACCCACAGGCCGTTTGGGGTGCTGGTGGGGCCCGCACGAACCAACCGCGCACAGCCGTAGCGATTAAAGGCCAAGATCGAGATACAGCGCACATTCTCAGCGTTTCAAAAGCGGATATTGGTGGGCGTCGACGTGGGCTTCGTGTTTGGAATGTTTCAGGCCCTGTTGCCAAGGTTGAACTTTACCGCTGGCTAAAATTGGATTGGCCATCGCAGAATGAATTGAAAGACGGCACGCCTTATCCAGCGGGAAGCTTCCACTTCCCACAATATGGGCCAGAATACTTCAAACAGTTAACGGCTGAAAGACAGATTATTCGGGTTTATCGCGGTTATCCTCGCGCTGTGTGGGAAAAAGACCCCATGCGCAATAATGAGGCGCTCGATTGTCGCGTCTATGCACGCGCCGCTGCGAGCATTTATGGCTTGGACCGTTTTTCTGAGCGCCATTGGCTGCAGCTAGAAGAAGTTTTGGGAAGACCTGTGGCAACGGCGCAAATTCAAGCCCAACCAACAGTAACAAAGGAACCAACGGTTTTGAACGAGCGCTTGAAGCAGCGACCTGTTCAGATGGCTGATGATCCGTATTTGTAAAGACAAGCGACGAGAAAGGGCAAGCCATGACAGGAAATAGGAAAAGGCAATGACAGATTTGTCGCTCTTGAAAAATCGTTTGAGTGAGGCAGAAGCCGCCTACCATATGTTGATGACGGGTAGCAAAGAAGTCTCGGTTAATATTGGTGGCTATGGCGACGTCACCTATCAGAATGTTGATGAGCCGAAGTTAGAAAAATATATCTTGCAGCTGAAAATTAAAATCGACCGCAAACAAAAGGGCTTTGGTCGCAAAGCTCTTTATGTGGAGTTTTAAGCATGAGCAGTCCTAATGGCCAAGCAGATACAGCCCATCGCACGGCTTCAAGGATGACGAGAGAGCTGGCCTCATGGCTGCCCGCTGCGGGCTCTGCCGATAGCGACTTAAATCCTGAGCTGAGTACTTTGGTCTCACGCTCACGAGATCTTGTACGCAATCATGGCGTGACCTCAGGCGCATTCCAAACCCTCATCGATAATGTTGTTGGCACGGGACTGCGTTTGGCTGCACAGCCCGATTATCGCACGCTAGGTCGTGACAAAACATGGGCTGATGCGTGGGCACGGCAGGTCGAAGCTCTATGGCGAAGCTAGGCGGATACCACGGATTGCGATGCTGCGAAATCGCTGACATTTGCAGGATTAACGGCACAAATTTATCGTTCCTCTATGCTCAATGGCGAGACCTTGGCTTTGCCTCTGTGGTTAAAAGACCGACCATTTGCAACGACCTTACAATTGATCGAACCTGACCGGCTGAGTAATCCAAACGATAAGCCAGACTCGCAATCGCTGCGCGGAGGCATTGAAATTGATATTTATGGTGCGCCCATAGCCTATTGGATCCGCAAACATCACCCGGCAGAGGCTTCTTCCACGGCGTGTTCATCGCAAGATTGGCAGCGTATACCAGTGGAAACAGCTTTCAGGCGTCGCCGCGTTTTACACCTTCACACGCATGAGCGGATTGCGCAGCGGCGGGGAAAACCGCTTTTAACCAGCATTATGCCCCTGTTCAAAATGCTTGATCATTATGAACGGAGTGAACTCCAAGCCGCGGTTGTGAATGCTATGATTGCTGCTTTTGTCGAAACGCCGCTCGATGGTGAGGCAATTGGCGAAATGTTTGGCGGCAGCGTTGACGACTATCTTGCTGAACGCAATGAATAGAAAGTGCGTCTGCAAGGTGGTGCTATTATTCCGGTTTTTCCCGGTGACAAAGTATCCCCCTTTACGCCAAGTCGCCCAAATAGCGGTTATGGGCAATTTGTTGAGAATGTGTTGCGCCATATCGGTGCGGAGCTCAACATTCCATTTGAATTATTAATGAAGGATTTCTCAAAAACCAATTATTCAAGTGCGCGGGCAGCGCTTATGGAAGCATGACGCTTTTTTATGGGCCGCAGGCAGTGGTTAGCGTCCCATTGGGCGCGGCCAGGATGGCCACGATGGTGTAGCCGGCCAGGCGCGGAGAGCGGGTCATCAGGCGAGAGGGAACGATGCCGTTTTCCGAGCGTTTGCAACGACGCAGAACCAGGGCGATGCCCAGCAAGTTGCGGAAGAACTGCAAAAAGCAGAAGATGATCTATGGGCCATGACGCACTATATTTTGCACGTTAAAGCGGTCGTAAAAAATGATGAATGCTCCATTACAGTAAATCCAACAGACCCTTTTTTTAAAAAGCTGCGTCTTTCTCAATTGCACTATCAAATGGGGCGTAAAGTGCCGCGCGGACAGCGTTATAACCTCTCGTAACCTTTAGCAAAGGCCGTGTTGACGCATTGTTTGGAAGGCGATTTAGAGTGCGCCCATCTTGAAATTCAAGCCGGCAATGGATTCCAATCAGGTGATAGAGGCTGTTTAGCGCTTTGGCGTGAAACGATTATGGCGCAAACATTTTATCAAAATAAACTCATTTTATGCGGCACAATGCCTAATCATCATTTAACGCAGGAAGAATGCGCGACGCTCAAGCTTGCCCCCGAGAGCGAAAGAACACAGCTCAACGAGCTGAAATCAACAGCGCAACAAATTTCAAATTTTGCTGAACGATTTAAGCTCAAGCAAAAAATCGCCGGTCTTGACAAAAAACAAAAAGATGAAATATGCAAGGGAAGACAAGCAATAGAGCTGTTAAATCTCAAATATAAAGAAGAAATGCAAAAGGCTACGCATTATCATAAGCAGCGTTCTTTTGTTTTGTTTACATTTTTATGTTAAATAAAACAATCAGAATCAAGAGATTAGAGGTGTTTTGTGGCGCAAAAAAACATTATTGGAAAATCCCACGACAATATAGAAGAGCGGATTGAAGAGCTTAAGCGGCTTTTTCCTGAGGCTGTAGTTGAGGGCAGATTAGAGGAAGATGTTTTGCGCACATTGTTAGGTGATGAATTTGACAATGAGAATGAAAAATATCGCTTTGAATGGAAGGGCAAGCAAGAAAGCTTAAAGCTTGCGCAAAAGCGCTCCAGTGCGACATTACGGCCTGATTTTGCTGAAAGCAAAGATTGGGAGACGACGCAAAATCTTTATCTTGAGGGTGATAATTTAGAAGTTCTGAAACTACTGCAAAGAGCCTATTTGCGGCAAGTGAAAATGATCTATATCGACCCGCCTTATAATACGGGTAATGATTTTGTTTATCACGACGATCTCAAAGACCCGGTCGCAAATTATAAGGAACTCACAGGCCAAACCCTTCGCGCTAACCCTGAGACCACGGGGCGTTATCATTCTAATTGGCTGAATATGATGTATCCGCGGCTTTTAATTGCGCGAAGCTTTCTTCGGGACGACGGGGTGATTTTTATCTCCATTGATGATCATGAGGTGCATAATCTCCGCAAACTTTGTGATGAGGTTTTTGGCGAAGAGAATTTTAGGAATATGATCACTATTAGGCGTGGTGCAAAATCAGTGCAAGCTCAATTTTCTACGTGGGATAAACTAGGTCAGGACTTGGAGTATATTTTATTTTATACAAAAAATAGTCAATATAGATTCCCAAAGCAGCTAAAAAAGTTAGAAGATACTCGATCGGGGACGTGGAATAACCATTGGAGAGGTACTGATCGTCCCTCTATGCGCTATGAAATTTTTGGCATTAAACCTGAAAACGGCCAATGGCGTTGGAGTAAGGAGAGAAGTCTGCAAGCGATTGAAAATTATAAAAATATGCTGCAGGAGCTAGGAGAAACAAATGAAACTATTTCTCAAGAAAAAATAGATTTATTTTTTCGAGATAAAGGGCTCGAGAACTATGATATGTTACGCCTTTCCAAAAGTGGAAAACCTGAGCATTATATCCCAGAAAGTAGTCATACTCTATTGAACAGTTCATGGGTTGATTTAGTGGTTGGTAATTCTTCAGAAGTTATGAATTTATTTAACCATAAATTATTTGATACACCTAAGTTGACGTCTACCATTAGAAGAATGTTAAATTTTACGGAAGCAGACGACCTGATCTTAGACTTTTTTTCAGGCTCAGCGACCACGGCCCATGCTGTTATGCAACTAAACGCTGAAGATGGCGGCAAGCGGCGCTTTATCATGGTGCAGCTCCCGGAAAAAACCGCCGAAGACTCCGAAGCCTATAGAGCGGGTTATAAAACCATTGCCGATATCGGCCGTGAGCGTATCCGCCGTGCGGGCGAAAAAATCAAAGCCGAAAACCAGCCAATTGCCTATGATCTAGACATTGGCTTTCGCTCGTTTAAACTTGACAGTTCTAACTTAAAGCAGTGGAACAGCGACTTTTCTGGCATGACGCAAGAGCAGCAATGGAATTTATTTCTAGAGCGCGCTGAAAATGCTTTAGAGTCATTCATCCCCGGCCGTTCAGAATTGGATATTATTTATGAAACTTTGCTCAAATATGGCTTACCGCTTACCGAAAAGCTTTCGACAATGACAATTGAGGGCAAGCAGTTTTATGTCGTGGGAGAAGATGGCTATGTTGTTATTTGTTTGGAGCAAAATATAAAGGTCGAAATGATTGAGCAGTTGATCAATGTTCATGCACCGGGGGCCATCCTCTTTGCCCAACATTGTTTTGCAGATGACAGTGCACTGGCCAATAGTGAACTGATTTTGCAAGACGCTGAAATTGAATTTAGATGGATTTAGAGAGGGATATCATGAAACTACATTTTAATACGCTTGCTTACCAACAAGAAGCCGTAGATTCTATCGTGTCTCTTTTTGCCGGTGAAGCGTCACTCGCGCAGCGATACAGCCAAGAATATGGCGATTTGGCCGGCCCATCAATCGTCAATCATCTTTCAGTGAATCAGGATCAGATATTACAAAATCTGCAAACCGTGCAAAAACGCAACTCTATCCCCGCCAGCTTGGATATCGCCCAGCGCCAGTTTTGCATTACTATGGAGACTGGTACTGGTAAAACCTATGTTTATACCAAGAGCATTTATGAGCTTAATGCGCATTATGGTTTGACCAAATTTATCATAGTTGTGCCTTCTGTTGCTATTCGTGAGGGGGTAAAGAAATCACTCGAGATAACCCATGAGCATTTTCAAACGCATTATGGTAAAAAACCTATTCGCTGGTTTGTTTATAATTCGTCGAAATTATCGGATGTGCGTGAATTTGCCCATAGCACCCATATTGAAGTGATGATCATCAATATTGATGCTTTTCGTAAAAGCGAAAATATCATCAACCAGCCGATGGACCGAATGAATGGCGACCGACCAATTAATCTGATTGCTAATGTTTGCCCTATCGTGATTATTGATGAGCCTCAAAGCGTGGCCAATACGGCTAAGGCTAAAGAGGCTATCAGCTGGCTCAATCCATTATTTGAATTGCGTTTTTCAGCAACGCACCATGAAGAGATCAACCCGATTTACAACCTCAGCCCTATCGACGCTTATGAGCAAGGGCTGGTGAAGCAGATCAGCGTTTCCTCTCTCTCGACACAAGATAATTTTAACCAGCCTTATCTTCGGTTGGTTAAGGTTGATCATAGCAATGGCTACAAGGCGCGCATTGAATTAGACATTAAAAAATCGGACGGAACGATTGCGCGTACCACCAAAACTGTCAAGCTGAAAGAGGATTTATATTTGGTTTCTGGCGAGCGCGAGCAATATCGTGATTGGCAGATTACCGACATTGATTGTTTGGAAGGCTATGAAAAGATAGAACTCAATGGTTCCCGATCGCTAGCGCTTGGGCAAGCGATTGGAGATGTGTCAGAAAAAGATATTCGTCGCGCGCAAATTCGCAAAACCATTGAGCACCACCTTGATAAAGAATTGCAACTTTTGCCGCGGGGAATAAAGGTTTTATCTTTATTCTTTTTAGACCGCGTCGACAATTATCGCGTCTATGGTGAAAACACAACGCAGTGCGGTGAATATGCGCGTATCTTTGAAGAAGAATATAACAACCTCATTCAATTGCAAAAATATCAGAGCTTAGAAAAGTTTTTGCCATATTTTACTGAAGCAAAGAGCGCCCATGATGGTTATTTTAGCAAGGATAAAAAGGGCAAGCTCAAGGATACGCGCGGTGACACGGCCGATGATCAAAACACTTATGCTTTAATCATGAAGGATAAAGAAAAGCTCTTATCGATGGATACACCCTTGCGGTTTATTTTTTCTCATTCGGCCTTGCGTGAAGGATGGGATAACCCCAATGTCTTTCAGGTTTGTACATTGTTAGAGCAAAGCAGCACTTTATCGGCGCGCCAGCGCATTGGCCGTGGTTTGCGCTTATGTGTTGATCAAAGGGGCGAGCGGATTTATGATAAAGAGCTTAATCGCTTGCATATTATTGCCACAGAAAGCTTTGCAGAATTTGCCGATAAATTGCAAAGGGAAATTGAGAGTGAAACCGGTATAAAATTTGGGGTTATCGATATTTCTACATTTGTAACGATGGAAATTCCTGTTTCTGCAGCTCAGCCTTTAGGTGTGGATGTGCCGCAAGAAATCCAAGCAGATTATGAAAGATGGCAGCAGGATTCTAGCATGCCAGCTTCAGCCGCGCATGATGAGCCTATGGCCGGTGAAGAAAGTGAAATGGTCTTGCCAGAGTTTCAACCATCCGTACGGCCAGAACCAAAGGTACAAATGGGCCAGGCGCAAGCGGCAAAGTTGCTCACCGCCTTAGTCGCGCAAAATGTGTTGGATAAAAAAGGAAAATTGACAAAAGTCGCTCAAGAAAAAATCCGCAGCGATAGTTTGATCGAAATGTTGCCCGCGGCCTATCAGCCGATTTCTAATCCAATTATTGCAGAAATTCGCAAGGCAGATAGACATATACCTCTTCGTGACGCTTCTAAAGAAGTTAAAATTAAGCTTAAAAAGCAGGTTTTAGAAGACGCTGATTTTTTGGCCATATGGGAGAAAATCAGCCAAAAAACGCGTTATCGAGTGCAACTTGATCAAGAGAAATTCCTTGCAGAGATAAAGGAAAGGCTAAAGGCCTTGCCGCCGGTAGAAAAGCCCAAGATTGAAGAAATAACGGCAGATATAGATGTAAACCAGCAAGGCGTTGAGGCCGAGCAGCAGCAGACACGCTCATTCCAATTAGATCAGTCGTTCACGACCATACCAGATGTGATGACAATGCTCAGGCAAGAAAATAAAATCACCGCGCGTACTTTATGGACGCTTTTAAAAGAACTCAAATTTGAGCAGGGTTTTTTAAATAATCCTGAAAAATTTGTTGAGCAAATTCATCTATTAATCAAGCAGACAAAAGCGGCCATGTTGTCACAAGGCATACGCTATATTAAAATCCACGGTGAGGCTTATGCAGCGCAAGAATTATTTGATAAAGAAGAACTCACGGCCTATCTAGAGCAGTGCGTTGAAACCAGCCGGAGTATTTATGACCGTGTCAAAGTGGATAGCGCTATTGAGTCTGCTTTCGCACAAGATTTAGAAAAAGATCCTGATGTGCGCTTTTTCTTCAAGCTTCCCAAAAAATTCAAAATAGATACGCCTTTTGGTGGTTATAATCCAGACTGGGCTGTTCTTTTAAATGAATATGGCGCTGATAAGCTGTATCTTGTGGTTGAAACTAAGGGGTCTGTTCAGGAATGGCAACGCCGCGTAAGCGAGAACGCAAAAATCCACTGTGCGCGTCAGCATTTTGCAGAGCTTGGAGCCGTCACCTACAAAGATGCCGACAGCTGGAAACAGGCTAAGCCAGCCGCGTAAATGCCAGTTTTCGCGTGCTATTTCGGTTATGCGGCGGATAAACCGTCTAATTGCCGTACTTTATGCGGTGATTATCTTGGCCTTGACACAACTAGGCTCTTGATACGACGTAGCACAAGATCCTGTAGTTAAAGGAAGGAGGCTTTTGTTCAAAATCCGGGCGGTGGACGTAGCACTTAAACCGTGAGTAGCGGTTTCCAATGAAAGCAAAGGCGTATGGATTCTTTTTGAACTATTGTACTAACTTATTTGCTCATGGTCTCACCGCAATGCAAAGGGAACTTGATCAACAGTGCGTATTGCAACAAAGAAACGCTTTATAGTTGTTTTTAAAGGGCTTTTTCATTAGATTATAGAGAGCGCTATCGCAAATTTGTTGCTTTGGGTGTCAATATACTGCCAAGCTTAACTAAATAATATTATTAAAATGTCTTTAATCGCAGCTTGTCCGTAGATTTTATGTATTTTGGCTTGAGTTTTGTACCAATCTATTTTTCAAAATATTTTAAAAGAATTCATAAAAGATCTTCAAAACCTTTCAAATTCCTTTATCATTGTTGCTCATAAATTCTCATTTTTACAGTTTTTGCACCTTTTTTGATTCTCTATCACAAAAATTCAATTCAACAATAAAGAAGAACATAGTAAAATTAAAGGGTTATCTATATTTTCCTCTGATTTTATATTTGCTTAATTAGTACAGAACTTATCATCAAATCACATTTATTTTTGTACGTCTTGTCTCAATATGTTCGAGCAACCCTAATGTCGAACTATCGCGATTATCCGCTTTACTTTCTCCACGAAGAATTGGTAATAACTCGTTTGCTAATTCTTTACCAAGTTCAACACCCCATTGATCAAATGAATTAATATTCATTAAAATCCCTTCAACAAAAATACGATGCTCATAAAGTGCAATGAGACGACCGAGTGCAAAAGGCGTTAATAAATCTTGAACCAACGTAATGCTTGGACGGTTTCCTTTAAAACTTCTATGAAGTGCTAAATGATCTGCTTCACGTTCATCAACGCCATTTTTTATCAAGATATGCCGAGCATCTTCAATACTACGGCCCTTCATCAAGGCTTTTGATTGTGCTAAACCGTTTGCGAGCAATATCTCATACATAGAATGTAAATTTTTCTCATGCCCTTTTATAAATAAAATAAATTCTACAGGAATAACATCTGTTCCTTGATGCAGAAGCTGAAAAAAAGCATGTTGACTATTTGTTCCTGAATCACCCCAAACGATCGGGCCACTTGAAAAATTTAATGGTTTTCCATCCAGCGAGACTTGCTTCCCATTTGATTCCATATCAAGCTGTTGTAAATAAGCTGGAAAATGTATTAAGCGCTGTGCATAGGGAATGATAGAACGTGATGAATAACCACAAATAACACGATGCCAGAACCCTAAAAGAGCAAATCGAATAGGAATATTTTTATGCAAAGGCATGGTTTTAAAATGTTGGTCCATTTGCAAAGCACCATTGAGAAATTGGCGAAAATTTCGCCCCCCTATTGCAAACATAACAACAAGCCCAATGGCGGACCAAATTGAATAACGTCCTCCAACCCAATTCCAAAATTTAAAAACTCTGGTCGAATCTATGCCAAATTCTACGACTTGATCAAGCGCACTCGAAACAGCAACAAAATGCGTGTCAATAGCTTCTTCCCCTAAATGTGAACAAATCCACTGACGTGCAACTTGAGCATTTACCATTGTTTCAGTCGTTGTAAAAGTTTTAGAAGCAATGACAAAAAGCGTTGTTGCTGGATTCAAAATAGAGAGAGTATCAGAAATATGGGCACTGTCAGCGTTAGAAACAAAATGACAACGTGGACCATCATGATAAGGTTTTAAAGCATATGTGACCATTGCTGGACCAAGATCAGAGCCCCCAATACCAATATTGACAATATCACTTATTCTCTCGCCACTGCTTCCCTTATAGCTGCCATCACGTACCTTTTCAGAAAATCGTTCCATATCTTCAAGAACGTCTTGAATATCGGGAATAAGATTATGACCATCCAACATGAAAATTTCGTCAGCAGGTAAACGTAATGCAATATGAAGAACGGAGCGTTTTTCCGTTGTATTAATCGCCTGACCAGAAAACATCGCATCACGCCGGCCTAATACATCTGCTGCGACAGCTAAATCATCTAAAAGTTGCAATGTTTTAAATGTTACACCACATTTTGAAAAATCGAAAAGAAGATCATCAAGCCTAAGAGAAAAATGGGAAAAACGCTGGTCATCCTCTAAAAAATGCTGACGAATATCATAAACCCCATCCTTTGCAGCATGCCTGTTTAAAGCTCTCAATGCAGCTTCAAAAGCCTTTTCATTTCGAATCGAAAAGCCATCTCCCATAAACTTATCCTATACGGTTATTGATAATGAAATCTATGCACAAACAATAACAAAGCAGAAAACGTTTTCTTGATTGCTCGCTCTTTTCACTGCTCATATAAAGAATGAAGGAATATAAAAGTAGAACATAAAATCCGAAAATGATATTTTTTACAAGAATAAAATTTCAAATCCTTTCTACTCGATACATTATTTAGCTTGATTGAGTTCTTTTATTAAGCGCAAATCTTCTTCTGCTTTTGATCTTATAAAACGCCCCCAAAAAAGATAAACAACCGGCGTAACGTAAAGCGTAAAAATAGTGGCTAAACCTAAACCACCAACGATAACCCAACCTAAAGCTATACGCGCTTCCGCACCAGCACCTTTGGCTAAAACCAAAGGAATCCCCCCTAAAATGGCACAAATCATTGTCATACAAACTGGACGAAGGCGAATGTTTGCTGCTTCTTCTATAGCTTCACGCACGCTTCTTCCCTGATCACGTAATTGATCTGCAAATTCAACAATGAGAATACCATTTTTTGCCATGATGCCAATTAACAAAATTAATCCAATTTGACTGTAAATATTAAGACTCACACCACTTAGTAGCATAGCAATGATAGCACAACCTATTCCCAATGGGACAGTGGCCATGATAATGAATCCTGAAATAAAGCTTTCAAACTGAGCAGCTAAAATCAACAAAATAATCAAAAAGGCAATACCAAAAACAATCATAAAATTGGAAGATGTTTCATTAAGTGTTTCAGCTTCCCCTAAAGGAACCACGTAGGTTCCTTTCGATAACAAAGGAGATGCAATTTTCTGTACCGTTTGATAAGCATTCCCTAAAGTGATATCTGGAGCAAGATTTGCGCTTAAAATGACAGCACTCATGCGTTTTTCCCGTTTTAATTGGGGGGCGATAGCTTTTTCATGCAAACGCGCAATAACCGATAAAGGAACATACCGATTGTCTTTGGTCTTTAAAAAAATATTTTCTAAATCACTAGGACTCTTCATAGAATTTTTACGCGATATTAGTTTAACATCGTAAGAGTTGATCATCTACGTTAATAGAACCAATCTTTTTACCATCCAACATTGCTTGTAATGTATCGCCCAAATTGGTGATATCAATCCCTAAATCGGAGGCTTTTTTTCGATTGATTTCAATAAAAAATTGCGGTTGTGTGGCATCAACAGTAAGACGTGGGCGAATAAAACGCGGATCAGCTTGGAGAGCACGTACCAACTTATCAGCAATGGGTTGTAATGTTCCATAATCATTGCCAAGAATTGCAAATTGTAATCCTTGCCCAGTTCCTCTCACACCCAGAGAATTTCCCTGCGCAGCAAAGACAAAAACTGCCGGAAACTGTCTAACCTTTGCATTAACATCTTTTACGATTTCTTGCTGACTGCGTAAACGTTTATCCCAAGATGAAAGCAATAAAACCAAAAAAGCAGTATTGGGTGAACCACTAATACCCGCGATAGAGTAACTATTAGCAATCTCACCCGCATCACGTAATGGCTGTAGACTTTCTTCAATTTTCTCTACCTGCTCGTTCAAATATTGTGTTGAAATACCTTGTGGTCCATTAATAACCAAAAAGATAAGAGCTCTGTCTTCTGCTGGCGTTAATTCTTGTTGCAACTTCGTATAGCCTCCAATGCAAAGAGCAGCAAAAACAAGTGAAGTAAAAACAACAGTCCAAGGCTTTTCTAAACACTTATGCAAACTGTAAGTATATATCTTATGAAAAAAAGTCCCTAATTTATATAAAAAAGCAAAATGATGGGACTTTTTCTCTTTCTCCTCAATATGTTCTTTGAGAAAACGTGAAGCCAACATAGGACAAAGCGTTAAAGCAACGATTGAAGAAAGCAAAATAGAAATTGCCAAGACAAAACCAAATTCTCTAAAAAGTCCTCCCACTTGTCCAGGAAGAAAGGAGATAGGGACAAATACAGCCACTAACGTCAATGTTGTTGCAACAACGGCAAAAAATACTTCACGGGTACCCAACACTGCTGCGGCTCTAGACCCTATCCCCATATTGCGCCACCGAACAATATTCTCAAGAACTACAATAGCATCATCCACAACAAGCCCTGTTGCTAAAACAAGTCCTAAAAATGTGAGAATATTCAATGAAAATCCTACAAGATAAATAGCTGCAATGGTACCAATCAAAGCAACAGGAAGAGATACTGCAGGTATCAGCGTTACACGAATGTCTCTGAGAAAAAGAAAAATAACCAAGATAACACTCAAAATAGCAATAACCAATGCCACTTCAACCTCATGAAGGGCGCTTTTAATAAAAATTGCATCGTCACTAATAACGTCTATATGTACAGAAGAAGGAACGACACTTTTAAGATTATCAACAACGGCTCTCACGCCTTCAGAAATATTAAGGGTGTTGGATTGTGCTTTACGCACAATCCCTAATCCAATACCGGCCTTTCCGTTGATACGAAGAATAACCGTTTCTATATCTGGCGATAAAGTAACATGTGCAACATCACCAAGATGTACATGAGGCTTTAAAACAACCTGTTCAAAAGATTCTGGTGTTGTTAAACGTGCCGTAGCACGCACAACTAAATTTTGTTTAGAATTGCGTAATGATCCTACTGGCACATCCGTTGTCATATCAGCAAGAACACGTGAAATATCTGCTACAGTTAATCCATAACTTGCAAGTTTTGCTTGATCTATATCAATCTGAAAAATCTTTGTGCGAGCACTATCGACCTGTACATCACCAACACCATCAACAGCAGAAATTGCATCAACAATCTGATCGTCTACAACTGTTGTTAAATCATCAACACTCATTGTTGGTGACGTCACAACCAAATACATCATGGCAGCCGCATTCGAATCTGCTTTAATAATCAAAGGCGAATCTGCATTTTTGGGTAAAGAATAAGCAATGCGAGACAGAGCATCACGAATATCAGATGCCGCAACATTCAAATCAACACCGACATTAAAATTAATCTGCACACGAGAACGCCCAAAAGAAGATGTTGAAGAAATCGTCTTAACACCTGAAACACGAGAAACAGCATCTTCTATAATTTTTGTAACTTCACGATCAATTGTTTCTGCCGAAGCACCAGAAAACACCGTTACAATCGTTGTTACGGGAGTATCAACATCGGGTAATTCTCTTATATCAACATTCAACCATGCTGCAAATCCTGCAATGATGATCATAGCATTTAAAACAAAAGTAAAAACCGGTCTGCGAATAAATAAGGCAATGAGACCACCTTGCTCCACCTGTGACATAGGCTGTTTTGTGCTCAATTCTTGGCTCATTGTATATCCGCTCCATAAACCGCTGATAATTACTATTGATGAGACTTTGGATCATCAATCGTTACTTTACTTCCTGAATAAAGCATTTGTACTCCCTGAATGACAACTTGATCACCCTTTTCTAGGGGAGCTTTTACGAAAACTTGATCCGCTTTATGTTGAATAATTGATACGGGAATAGACTCTACTTTTCCTTCTCTCACACGCCAAACAAATGATCCTTTACTGTTCCATTGAACCGCAAGAGGATTAACGACAGGGAAAGAACCACCATGAAATTGCAAGGCAATAGAAAAGGACATGCCAGACATGAGTGTATCTTTTTCATTATTGATTTCAACCTGAGCATGAAGTGTGCGACTTTCTGGGTCAATGACATTATCAATCGCGTAAATATGACCGATAAAAGATTTATCTGGCTGCGCGGTTAATGTTGCCGTTACCTCATCTCCCTTACGGATCTGTGATGCATATCGTTCAGGGACCCATATATCGACCAAAATACGTTCTCTATTCTCAATACGCCCTATTACAGTATTAAGGGTTACGTTATTCCCCGTATCAACGGGTAAAATACCGACAACTCCAGAAATCGGTGCACGAATTGTTCGCCGATCGAGGTCTACCTCAGCATTACGCAAAACTAGATTTGCGTTATCCAACTCTAAACGCGCTGTAATTTCTTGAACTTCCGTTGCTGTATTGCTGGCACGTAATTTAAGAATGCGTGAAAGCGTTAACGCATTATTATCACGTTGTACTTTTGCTTTTGCGGCCGCTATTTCCTCCTTTTTAGAATCAAGCTTTGCAATCGCATCACCTACTTGTACTTTTGTACCAGCAGACACAAAAAGCTTATCAATAACACCTGATGATAAAGGGGTTAAATCTACTTCAGTAAGAGCTTGTCCACTCCCTAAAACGTTAAGCTGTTCATAAAAATCTTGAACTTTTACTAGATCAACGACAACATTTGTCGGTGGTCTTCCCATTTTTTCCTTTGAATCTTTATATGATATACTTGTTTTATCCACTGTAGAGATGGGTTTTTCTGCACTCTGTTTTCCAGCCCAATAAGTAACCGTTAAAACAACAATTAAAAACACCAATGGAAAGATCTTTTTTAATAACGCCATACATCCACCTTTGCTGTGTCATGTTTATCTGAAATGGTTTTCAACGGTAATATCGGCGTTTTACAAAAAAACCAAACAGCAGGTATATATCTTACCCCCCACCGCAAAAAACATATATCATCTCTGGCTGACTATCGTTCATAGATGAAAACATCAAGTTAACTATCGTTCATATTGCGTGGCAGGGTCACAACAAGAAAATGACCTTCTCAAAAATCTAACCGAAACCATAATATATGATAACCTTTTTTTAATATCTCATAAAAAAAAGAGATTTTTTTTATTACAATCCAAGTTTTACTTGCATTTCTTTAATGAAACGATTAGGAACCCTTGTGTCTTAGACAATGTAGAAAATCAAAATGTGTGCACCCGTAGCTCAGCTGGATAGAGCACCAGACTACGAATCTGGGGGTCAGGAGTTCGAATCTCTTCGGGTGCGCCATCTATCAGTAATATCTTACTCATATTTAGACTCCCTGAATTCTTTTTATGTGATTTATTTTTTGCTTATCTCTGATCTTTTTATGGTTTTTTATTCCATTTTATTGTGAGTCGTTTTTTAGCGATAACTGTAGCGATCGCGTGAGTTTGGGTGTTGATGCTTTCTTTTTCTCAATCTATACGCTTGTTTTTGATCTCTTCTGGATTATACTTTTTAATCAGTTGGATAATTTTTACGTGCTTGTTTTTCTTTTCCATTAATGGATATTTTCGAATATTTCATTTTTATCCACCCTATCTTAAGAGAGACTTTAGGTGTGCCCCCCAAAATTGTGGTTTATCGCTCTCTAAAGCTTTTTCAGTACGTGATCCGAAATAACAAAGATGAGATATAAAAATCACATCAATATCGCTGTATCAAAAATCTTT
The DNA here is from genome assembly GCF_018155095.1 of Bartonella queenslandensis. Classification (GTDB taxonomy): domain Bacteria; phylum Pseudomonadota; class Alphaproteobacteria; order Rhizobiales; family Rhizobiaceae; genus Bartonella; species Bartonella queenslandensis_B. The sequence goes on from NZ_NAAI01000002.1 coordinate 45,260, forward strand.
AAATTAATTACTCAAAGACTTGCTTCTGATGTTCATCATTAGCTGATATTGAGAGTAATATTGCAGACTAGCTAAAAATTTACCGAAACTTAAAAAATAGAGATTTTTTTCCCAAAAAACGATTAAGAATTCTCTTGTAGTCCTTTAGCATTATCTCTTGCGTGCCATATCATTGATCTCTATGATATCGTATACTTTCTAGTCTTTATGGATTCTTCTTATTAATCCATAGAGGACAGATCCCTAGCATTAATAAAAGCTCAATTTAGAGAATTTTTCCATGCACAAAACAGATATTGAAATTGCTCGCACTGCTAAAAAGAAGCATATTACTGAAATTGCACAAAAAATTGGTATCTCACATGAAAATCTCATTCCCTATGGTCATGATAAAGCTAAAATTTCTTCTACATACATAAAATCACTCAATAAAAATCCAGATGGTAAACTTATCCTTGTTACGGCTATCAATCCCACACCTGCTGGAGAAGGAAAAACAACAACAACAGTTGGACTGAGTGATGCTCTTAATCTCATTGGCAAAAAAACAATAGCCACTTTGAGAGAACCGTCTTTAGGCCCTTGTTTTGGTGTCAAAGGTGGTGCAGCTGGTGGTGGTTATGCGCAAGTCGTCCCAATGGATGACCTTAATTTACATTTTACCGGTGATTTTCATGCTATTACAGCAGCCCATAATCTTCTTGCCGCAATGATCGATAATCATATCTATTGGGGGAATACTCTAAACATTGATCCACGTCGCATTGTTTGGAAGCGTGTTCTTGATATGAATGACCGTGCATTGCGCGATATCGTTATTTCATTAGGGGGCATAACAAATGGTTTTCCACGCCAAACAGGTTTTGATATTACTGTTGCATCAGAAATTATGGCACTTCTTTGTCTTGCTGAAAATTTAGAAAACCTTACACAAAGACTCAAAAAAATTATTGTTGCCTATCGTCATGATAAAACTCCCGTAACAGTGGCTGATCTCAATGCAGAAGGCGCAATGGCAGTTCTTCTCAAAGATGCCATACAACCCAACCTTGTACAAACAATTGAAAATAATCCTGTTCTCGTTCATGGAGGACCTTTTGCCAATATTGCGCATGGTTGCAACTCAGTTATAGCAACAAAAACCGCTTTAAAACTGGCTGATTATGTTGTCACAGAAGCAGGATTTGGAGCCGATCTTGGAGCAGAAAAGTTTTTCAATATTAAATGTCGGCAAACAGGTATTGTCCCAAATGCAACAGTGATTGTCGCAACGATTCGTGCATTAAAAATGAATGGTGGTGTGGATAAAAATAACCTGACAGAAGAAAATATAACCGCTTTAGAAAAGGGAGCAGCTAATCTTATACGACATATCAAAAATATGGAGCTCTACGGTATCCCTTGTGTTGTAGCGATTAATCATTTTGACAGCGATAGCGATGCTGAAATAAGAACATTACAGAAAATAGTTGCAACAACTGGACACAAAGCACTTATCTGTAAGCATTGGGAACAAGGTGGAAAAGGGACTATAGAACTTGCACAAGAACTCGTTGCCTTAATTGAAAAGCAAGATTCCAATTTTAAAGTTCTCTATCAAGATGATATTCCCCTCGTTCAAAAAATTAATTGTATTATAACAAAGCTATACGGTGGGCGTGGCGCCATCATCTCAGCTTCTATTCTTAAACAACTTGAATCTTGGGAAAAAGAAGGTTTTGGCACCTACCCTATCTGTATGGCAAAAACACCTTATTCTTTTTCTGCTGATCCCAAGCAATATGGTGCTCCTGTTGATTTTGAAATTCCTGTACGAGAAGTTCGTCTCTGTGCGGGAGCTGGCTTTATCGTTGTCATTTGTGGAGATGTTATGACCATGCCCGGCTTACCGCATTATCCTGCCGCTGAAAAAATTCATCTTGATGAAAATGATCAAATACAAGGACTTTCATAAATTTATAACCGTAAACTCTCTCTTCATTATAAAAAGAATAGAATTTTAAAAAAGCGATATAGACAAATATCTTATTTATATGATATAAATCTCTGTCCTTTTGAATTTACCTTTAAAAGGGCGGAAGTTTTTCCTATCATTTATGAAACTGAAAAAAGCAGGATAAATAGTGCAAGTACTCGTCCGTGATAATAATGTTGATCAAGCGCTCCGCGCGTTGAAAAAGAAGATGCAGCGTGAAGGTATCTTCCGTGAAATGAAAATGCGTAGTTATTATGAAAAGCCATCTGAGAAGCGTGCTCGTGAAAAAGCTGAAGCTATTCGTCGTACACGTAAGCTTGCTCGTAAGCGTGCGCAAAGAGAAGGCTTTGTGAGTAATGGACGAACTGTTGCGGTGAAGTGATATACTTTTGATGCATCATAGAATTGCATAAGCAATAGAGAATAAGTTATCAGAGAATTTTATCTTCATAGGCAGTTGCAATAGGTTGCTTATGCGTGTGGTTTTGCCTCGTATTTTAGTTATATGAACTAACATGTTAATTATCAGTGATGAAGTTTCTTGTCATAGGGATAGAGTTTACTTCACTCTTATAATTTTCAAAATAGATAGCAAATGGCACTTTAGATATAAGCGACTTGTTCCTATGTAGGATGTGGATTGAGTGTAAGTGTTTTATTATCACTTTTTTTATGATTTTCCTCCTTCTTTATTATCTCTCAAATAGCTGTTTCTTATAGCAGGTTTTATGATAATTTTCTTTTTTGTCCTTAAATATTCTGAAGCTTGCAAAGATTTTAGATCAGATTACAAGATGCAAATGGCTATCACAATATGCGATTGTGTGTGAGGATATGAAAATACATAATCCTCTTTCCCTTCACTTATGTAATGAAACGATATAATTTCATAACTCTTTATATCTCTTGATGCTATCCTTCCAAAAGATGAAGAATTTCAACCCCTACACTACAGATTCTTTTTTCTTGATGAATTTCTTCTACTCATCACTTATGTAATTGACTTTATAAGCGTATCGAATAAGCTCTTCTCTTTCATCAAGCTTTTTATACTGAATTGAAACAAAAGAAAATTGAAAATAAACAGAGAAAACGCTGTATTTTAATATGGGTATAGGTTCCTTATATTATCATTTTTAATGAAAATGTTTTTACAATTTAATAACGATTTTAAATTGATAACTTATTGATTTATCATCATAAGTAATCGTTTTTCATATGAAGTAATAACTCTGAACAGTAAATTATTTCAACACATTCTTATATTGAATCAATTAAGATTTTTTGCTTGTATACATCATAAGCGGTTTTTTTTCGCAACTAGAACAAAAATGTTTCTTATGAATGCTCTAAATAATAGGAAAAGCATAACATTGAGGACTATGAAATAAGATGATGGTACCATCTTAACACGGATGAGCACTATCATTGCATAAGAGCATAGTATAGCAAATTTCATGCATTGAATTATCACGGAAAACTATTCTGTTGAAATGAGCCCTTCATATATCAATCGACTCTATAATGTTGCTCATTTTTTACGCTTAAATGCTTCATTCATAGTATTATTTTGTACCATTCAAAACTATCTTCTCAAGCCACACTATAATCCGTTTACTGAACAGTTTTCGTATTCATAATATGCATAACTATGCTTTTATTTCGAGACATCCCCTTGGAAAAAAGAGACAATATTTTAGCATTGAGCTCCTATAGAAAAACTGCCCCTACCACAATATACTTTACTGTTTTAATATCTTTCTCACGCATACAGCGCGCTAAAAATCCAATATTTATTTACAGCTATCCCCTTATAAACACCATAAGTTCTAAGAAATTCAAACTTTTGTTTTCCTTATTTCTCTATTCTCGTAACAATTTTTTCATTGTTTAGATCTCTTTAACGAGCGATATGGCATAATTTTTATTAGTCTCCAATCTTATCTTCCAGATTTTAAATGACCAATATATGATGAAATAAAGGAGTTCAGTGTGCAAAATTCTCGTTGGTCTCACGTTTTAATGCTCGCATCATGTATCTTAATAGCAAAAGTCATTGTATTGGGTTCACCGCGTTTGTTGCACGCAGAAACACTTAATCAAAATTTAGGTCCCAGTGGTTTACCACTCCCGCGATTTGCTTCGCTTAAACCTACTCGTGTTAATGTACGCGTTGGGCCAGGAAGTAACTATTCTATCATTTTTACTTACAAAAAGAAGGGATTACCTATTGAAATCATCCAAGAATATGATCAATGGCGCAAAATTCGTGATGCAGAAGGTGATGAAGGGTGGGTGTATCAATCGCTTTTATCGGGAAAGCGAACTGCTATAACTATTCCATGGCAAAAAGATAAAACAAAAAGGCTAATGCTACGAAAAAAACCCACCGACAACGCAGAACTCGTGGCAGAAGTAGAGCCTAATGTCATCGGCAATATCCACCAATGCGATGGACAATGGTGCGAAATCACTCTCAATAACGTTCATGGATGGCTTTATCAACCTCAATTATGGGGGATTTATCCTGATGAAAAAATAAAAGGCTGGTGAATACTCAAATGCATTAAGTTTAATTTTTATTTCTCATTGAACGCCCTCAATCCCTATCATGAGATTGATTTTTGGGTTTCAAGCGCACGATCAAATCAACATGTGAAATTTCCATACCTTCTGGTGGCTTAGGCAAATTTCTAATAATGGAAGTCTTTTCCAAATCACATGGAATATCAAAAATACGATTTTCACCTTCTATATAAAAATGGTAGTGATCAGAGGTATTGGTATCAAACCAAGTTTTTGAGCCTTCTACGGCAATAATCCGTAACAATCCCGCTTCCGTAAATTGATGAAGCGTATTATAAACCGTTGCTAAAGATACAGGAACACCTGCCATCACCGCTTCCTCATAGAGCTCTTCAGCAGTAATATGACGGTTGCCTTGAGAAAAAATCATCTGCGCAAGTTCTAACCGCTGACGTGTTGGACGCAAACCATTTCCACGCAAACGTTTTTCTAACATAGAAGTGGAATAATATCGCACACCTTCTCCACACTCTTTTGTGAACTGTTGCTCTTCATTCATATCCAAATTATCTGCACTTTCTGACATGTTACAAACCAAAATATCTTCCTGCTTCAATAAGATAAAAATAGAAAAAATGGGAACAGTACGGTGCAATCTTGTATTCCATTTTTAAATAATTATCTATGTAGAATACATAAAAAAGAGCCTTTGTCATTAAAAATGATATAAAATCATTTCCCTCTCTTTAAAATTTGCTCTAAAAGTTAAGTCGGGGAAAAGCGCAGAAATAAAAATGTATGCAAATAAATGGAGTCACAATGGCTGAACAAAAGTCTCGCTACACTTATGAAGAGCTTCTAAGCTGCGCTCGCGGCGACATGTTTGGTAAAGGTAATGCGCAATTGCCAGCACCGCCAATGTTGATGGTTCATCGAATCACTCAAATTAGTGAAACTGGTGGTAAATACGATAAAGGAATGGTTCGTGCTGAATTTGACATTACACCAGACCTGTGGTTCTTTAATTGTCACTTTATAGGTGATCCCGTCATGCCAGGATGCCTTGGATTGGATGGTATGTGGCAATTAACAGGTTTTTTTCTTGGTTGGTTAGGCGAACCAGGCAAAGGGAGGGCCATATCAACAGGTGAAGTAAAGTTATCTGGTATGGTAACACCACAAACCAAACTTCTTGAATATGGAATAGATTTTAAGCGTATTCGACGTGGAAATTTAGTCTTAGGAATAGCTGATGGATGGCTAAAAGCAGATGGAGAAACTATTTATAAGGCAAATGATTTGCGCGTTGCTTTATTCAAAGAAAATTGAATGTTATTTTCATCAGGAAGAATTTTTTACTATTCTGTATGGAATAAGGAGGTATGAATGCGCCGAGTTGTTGTAACCGGAATGGGAATTGTCTCCGCCATTGGAAACGACCCCCAAACCGTTTTAACCAGTTTACGTGAGGCAAAATCCGGAATTTCTTACGCACCTCAATACGCTGAGTTAGGCTTTCGTAGCAGAGTTTACGGCAAACCCGATATTAATATAGAAGAACTCGTAGATCGACGTGCTCTACGTTTTCATGGACGTGGAACAGCTTGGAATCATATTGCCATGGATCAAGCGATTGTTGATGCTGGTCTAGAGCCTCACGAAGTATCAAACGAACATACAGGTATTATTATGGGTTCTGGAGGTGCTTCAACGCAATCAATCGTAGAAGCGGCTGATGTTACACGCCAAAAAGGTCCAAAACGTGTTGGGCCTTTTGTTGTTCCTAAAGCGATGAGTTCTACAGCATCTGCTACATTAGCAACTTTCTTTAAAATAAAAGGAGTCAATTATTCAATCTCTTCAGCTTGTGCTACCTCCAATCATTGTATCGGGAATGCTTATGAAATGATACAATATGGTAAACAGAAGCGCATCTTTGCCGGTGGCTGCGAAGATTTGGATTGGACACTCTCTGTTTTATTTGATGCTATGGGCGCTATGTCTAGCAGATATAACGACATCCCTTATAAAGCTTCACGTGCCTATGATGTCAATCGTGATGGATTTGTCATTGCTGGAGGCGCTGGCGTTTTAGTCCTTGAAGATCTAGAACTTGCTAAAGCGCGTGGGGCAAAAATCTATGGAGAAATCGTTGGATATGGTGCGACATCCGATGGACATGATATGGTCGCTCCATCAGGAGAGGGAGCAGAGCGGTGCATGCGCATGGCCCTTGCAACAGTCAATAATAAAATTGATTATATCAACCCCCATGCAACAGCAACACCTGTTGGTGATCCTCCTGAAATAGAAGCTATTCGACGTATTTTTGGATCGGGTGATCAATGTCCACCCATTTCTGCTACCAAATCTCTAACAGGACATTCCTTAGGAGCCGCAGGTGTTCACGAAGCAATCTACACTTTGTTAATGATGAATCATAATTTTATTTGTGAAAGTGCCCATATTGAAGAACTTGATCCAGCTTTTACTGATATGCCAATCGTTCGTGAACGACGTGATCATCAACAATTGAATACCGTATTGTCAAATACTTTTGGCTTTGGCGGTACCAATGCAACACTTATTTTTCAACGCTATGTATAAATGAAAGTTCTTAGTAATTGAAAAAAGTACGGTCTTACGGAGAATAATATGAAAGGTTTGATGGAGGGCAAACGTGGCCTTATTATGGGGATTGCGAATGACCATTCAATTGCTTGGGGCATTGCCTGTCAACTCGCACAAGCAGGAGCTGAATTAGCTTTAACTTATCAAGGAGAGGCTTTCGGAAAACGTGTTCAGCCGCTCGCAGATAAGCTTGGCTGCAAATTAATTCTAGAGTGTGATGTTGAGAAAATTGAAAATGTTGACTACGTCTTTGAAAAACTTGAAAAAGAATGGAAAACTATTGATTTTATTGTCCATGCTATTGGTTTTTCAGATAAAAATCAGCTAAAAGGGCGTTACGTTGATGTGACAACACGTGAAAACTTTCAACGTACAATGGTTATTTCAGCTTATTCCTTTACTGAAATTGCTCAGCGCGCGGGAAAGCTTATGCCTCATGGAGGAGCACTTTTAACCCTTACTTATGGAGCTTCACAGCAAGTTGTTCCTAATTATAATATCATGGGAGTCGCTAAAGCTGCTCTAGAAGCTATGGTCCGTTATTTAGCGGCAGACTTTGGCCCTCAAAATATCCGCGTCAATGCAATTTCTGCCGGTCCTGTTAGAACCCTAGCAGGTAATGGTATTGCAGCTGCACGTGCAATATTTTCACATCAACGCCGTAATGCCCCATTACGTCGTACCGTGGATATTCATGAAATTGGAAAATCCGCTCTTTATCTACTCTCTGACTTGTCATCAGGCGTTACCGGTGAAATCCATTATGTTGATTCAGGCTATAACATCATGTCTATGCCTATACTTGAAGAACTGAAAAAAACTGAAGATTCCCAAGAAGGATAAAAAACATTCGACTTACAAAATAAAATCGATCATCTGTAGACTGCTTTAGTTTCGTACTGAATGCTTTCTCTATTAGACTGAGCTTCATGGAAACAGCCTTCAAGTCCAATCTGTTGCCTATATGATGATATACAACTTTCACTAGAGGAAGATGACCGGTTACAAAAAAAGAAATCATTACGAGATAGCAAACGGTTTGTTTTAAGATTTTTAATGCCTTTGATGAAAGGGGAAACCAGATTTTACTGTAGTATTATACTTTCTTTTCATATTTTCGAGGCAAGGATAATCCATATATTTTTCTCGATCTGACCTTTATGAATTAATACAAAGGATGCGTATTCCCCCGTAAAGATAAGCCAACACAAAGCAAATTGTGTCATTGCTATTGTTTTACAAAATTTATAAAAAACCGATTTATCTCTCCAATCCATTTTGCTGGAAAGTTTTGTGTTTTATCATGTTGTTTTCCTAACAAAGCCCATGCTCTTCCACGGCTTTTAAATCAACATCCAATCCCAAAACCCCAACATATTTAGAACAAATATTAAGGCTGTTTAGTGTCTTCTCTACTGTTGCAGCTTCTCTATGCCAAATGGAAGCAGGTATGTTGGGTATCTCTGTTTTATTTATCTCTAAAACGGAGAGACACCCTAATTTCGCAAGAATATAAAGGCATAAAGGAAGGAGCCATCTTTCGGCTTTACCATCATCCTTTAATTCAGATGTACGGCTTTTTCAAAAGCATCTACAGCAATATCTTTTAAATAATGAAGATTATCCCTTCTCTCATGCCTTTGTTTATCACGTGTCTTTTTGGAGTCATAACCTTCATGCAAAACAAAGTAGCCTAAACCCAATGCATTTGGGTTGCCAATTCACGTGTTAAAAAAAAACATCTCGCTCCCAAGCTCACTTCGCAACGGAAGAAACCGTAAGTATAACTATAAAACCATTGCATACCTCAATCTTTCCACTTATGAATAAAAAGCTAACACCACCATCGTTATATTTGCTTCCCTCAATGTAGCGATCGTTTTTAGAACCTGAGACGGTTCATAAGAGCCATTTTTTAATCCTTGTCTATACAAATTTTATCCACACACTCATCCCGCTTATGACGTGCAAGGGAGTGGTTTTGATTGATTCAAGATAAGCAGGTTTGAAATAAGAGAATCTTACGGTATTTGGGACTCTCATTCAATATGAATAACGATAGATTATCATCTATAAATCAATATCTTGCCTAAATAAGAAGCTTCCCCCAATGAATCTTCTATTTTACTGCTTGAAAATATCATTTTGAGATGTGTTGAAGAGAAGATCAAAATATCCCTTTCATTATATTACACAAACATATTTAAGTGAAAACGATAATTTATTTCCAAAGAGATGTTTAAAAAGAGCCAAAATTTTTATATTTCAACTCTCTTCATAAAAAAAATCGAATGATATGAATCTGTAAGTGGCTAGGCGATAATAGCCTTGTACAATAATCAACGTAATCTATTTGATATTTTTATTTTTTACGATCGGAATTATTTAAAAACACAGGGTACGAACTATATTTCGTCCTTGAGAGTACGGCTTAATAACGCGTTAGCCGCTTCAGTTATATTTTTACCACAATAGAGAATTTGATAAATTTGTTCTACAATAGGCATTTCCACCCCAGTACGTTGTGCTAACGTGTACACTTCCTTGGTATTTAAGTACCCTTCCACAACTTGACCAATTTGTTTTTCCGCTTCTTTTATATCTATTCCTTGACCAAGAAGTATTCCAAAACGGCGATTACGCGACTGATTGTCAGTACATGTCAAAACCAGATCACCTAAGCCTGTCATTCCCATAAATGTGGAAAGCTCAGCACCCATAGCCCCCCCTAAACGACTGATTTCAGCTAATCCTCGTGTAATAAGAGCTATTCGTGCATTTGCTCCAAATCCCATGCCATCTGATATTCCTGCACCAATAGCAATAACATTTTTGACAGCCCCTCCTAATTGAACACCAATCATATCTGAGCTTTTATAAACTCTAAAACTTTTGTCACAATGAAACAGTTGCTGCAATTCTTTACCAAATTCAACATCAGAAGCTGCTATCGTCATTGCAGTAGGCCAACCAATAGCGAGTTCTTTAGCAAAAGTTGGTCCAGACAAAACAGCTAAAGGGATTTTTCCACCCAAAATCTCACGAGCAACTTCTTGTAAGAAACGTCCTGTACCATGTTCTAAACCTTTCGTTGCCCAAATAACGCGTGAATGTTGATCCAAATAAGGCTGAATATTACACAACACTTGATGAAATACATGGCTTGGAACAGCGATTAATATATTATCACTTGCTGTTATTGCAGTTTCAAGCGAAGTTTCGAGGAATAAATTTTCAGGAAATCGAATATCGGGTAAATATACTTGATTACAACGTTGTTCTCGTAATTTTTTGATATGTTGAGAATTATAGCCCCAAAGTAAAACATTATGACCATTACGAGCGAGAGCAATCGCTAATGCAGTACCAAAAGAACCCGCACCAATAACTGTCATTGCAATGGTTTTCATTAAGTTTTCTGATTATTCTCTAAATTACCAATTTCAACTACACATTATTATTAAAAATAACTTCAATGCTCTCTTTAATAAAATCCTGTAAAACTATAATGTTACCTCTTCGTAGCTTTATCACACACAACCTGAAAAGTTGTTTTTCACGCTCTTTTTCTCTGGACTGAATTGTACAAAAACCATTCTTTGTAGATTCTACAAACAGCTATTTGCCTGAAAAAATTTGATTAAATATTCAATGGACTATCTTGTTAAAAATAAAAGCATATTTAAAATTATGATACTCATTCCACTGATATCTTACACTTAGCCCCCTCTTCATATCCTACGAATCTCTGCAACACCTCCTGTGGAGCTGATACATGCCGCATCAGCTCCACAGGTATTTCTCACTCCTGTTCTACAGGAGGGTGCATATTTGGAACTTGCTCCACGGGCACTTCTGAACCAGGTACTTGACCTACAGGAGTTTGTATACTTGGAACTTGCTCCATTGGCACTTCTGAACCAGGAGCCTGATCTACAGGAGTTTGCATACTTGGAGCTCGCTCTATGGGCACTTCTGAACCAGGTATTTGATTTACAGGAGTTTGCACACTTGGAGCTTGCTCTAGGGGCACTTCTGAACCAGGTATTTGATTTACAGGAGTTTGCACACTTGGAGCTTGCTCTAGGGGCACTTCTGAACCAGGTATTTGATTTACAGGAGTTTGCACACTTGGAGCTTGCTCTAGGGGCACTTCTGAATCAGGTAATTGACCTACAGGAGCTTGCATACTTGGAGCTTGCTCTAGGGGCACTTCTGAACCAGGTGCTTGATCTACAGGCGTTTGCGTACTTGGAACTTGCTCCATGGACATTTCTGAGTCCAATACCTTTTCTGGCTGTTTTCTTACGGATATATCTTTATTTGATAACTGCTCAGATACTGAAGAATCACCTACGCCTGATATTTCCGGTTCAATAACACGTCCTGAGCCCCCCATCATATTATAATTCAAATGAGAAATAGCCCACCACGTACCTCCAATAACAATAAAAACGCAAATAGCAGCAAACCATAAAGCACTTAAATTCCACTTGGCATCTGGACCAGAATTCAAATGTAAAAAGAAAACAATTTGTACTATAATCTGAATAAGTGCCATCCCAATAAGATAGATAACCTTTGTACTAATTGCCCAACTTTCCATCATTCCATACATCACAGGAATAAAAGAACCTAAGGTAAAAAATACAGCCAGAATAAAACCGACCAAATAGGAACCAACACTGGGACCATGTGTTTCATTTTGCATGCTCATCACAACGCTCCTAATAGATAAACCATGGTGAAAACACCAATCCATACAATATCAAGTAAATGCCAAAAAATGGAAAGACATGCTAAACGTGTTTTATTATTCTGATCTAAACCATTACGTCGAAGGTGAAAAAACATCACAACCATCCAAAGAAGACCGACACTTACGTGAAGCCCATGCGTGCCAACCAAAGCAAAAAATGCTGACCAATAAGCAGAGAGAATTTCCCGTCCAAAAAGCTGTAAACCCGTTGCAGGATCAATACCCGCATAAGCATTTGGATCGTAATAAAAGACTTCTCCCAATAATTCATGGAACTCGTAAAGTTCCATGGCAATGAAGCAACACCCAAATACAAAGGTTATAGCCATCCATAAACGCACACCACTGATGTTATTTTTATGGGCTTGTACCATTGCAAAGCCATAAGTGACGGAGGAAAACAACAAGAAAGCAGTCTCAACCAAAACGAACTTTAAATCTATAAACTCATTGCCCGCTTTACCACCACCATAAGAAGCAGAAAAGACAGCAAAACTTGAAAAAAGTGTCGAAAACAGAATCAAGTCTGAAAGAATATAGACCCAAAAACCAAACGTCATTACCGAGCTACTATCGTGGTGAAGTTCATCCACAGTACTCTCATTATTCATTGTTACAGCACTCATACTGTCACTCCTTGCTCTTTAAGAACAGCTGTAAAGGCATCTTCAGTTTTTTGCACTTCTTCAGCTGGAATATAGTAACCATGGTGATCACCTGTTAATGAATGACACACAAGCGTTGCAACAAAACCAACCAGTCCGATCGCAACAAGCCACCAAATATGCCAAACAAGGGCAAAACCAACAACTAATGAGAAGAAGCCAGCAATAATTCCAGCTGATGTATTCGATGGCATATGAATTTTTGTAAATCCACTTGTCGGCCGTTGATAACCACTTTTCTTCATATTCCAATAAGCATCATCAGACTGTATCTTCGGAAGGTGGGCAAAATTATAGGAAGGAGGCGGTGAAGAGGTAAACCACTCAAGCGTACGTGCATCACCCCAAGAATCATTTAATGTTACTGGTAAGTGACCTTTATGCTTAATACCATACCAAATCGCCAAAACAACCTGTAAGACAAAACAAAGGATACCAAGTAAGATAATCAAAGCACCCAGAGCAGCAATAATAAACATCGGCTGCCAACTAGGTTCCATGTAATGCTGAAGACGACGTGTTGCACCCATTAAGCCAAGCGCATAAACGGGGAAAAAGGCTAGGTAAAAACCAATAAACCAACACCAGAAAGATGCAATACCTAGTATGCGATTTGGTTTATAACCAAAAGCTTTTGGAAACCAAAAAGCAAGCCCTGCTAAATAAGCAAAAACCACACCTCCAATAATTGTATGATGGAAATGCGCTATCAAAAAGAGCGAATTATGAAACTGCCAATCAGCAGGAACAATAGATAATAAAACACCCGTTAACCCACCACCAACAAATGTAAAGATCATGCCCATACACCAAAGCATCGGAGGCTCAAAGCGAATCCGACCTTTATACATCGTGAGCAGCCAATTAAAGACTTTTACACCTGTTGGAACTGCAATGATCATCGTAGCAATACTAAAGAAGGTATTTACAGCTTCTCCGCCACCCATTGTAAAGAAATGATGTCCCCAAACAAGAAGCGAAAGAATCAAAATAACCACCATGGCCCATATCATGGACGTATAACCAAAGAGGCGTTTTGAAGAAAAAGTTGAGACAACTTCTGACACAATGCCAAAAGCAGGAACAACCAAAACATACACTTCAGGGTGGCCAAAAACCCAAACATAATTAATCCATACCATTGGATTTCCACCACCAACATTGGTAAAGAAATTCATGTTCAAATAACGATCACATGCCAAGAGTGCAAAAGCAACAGTTAAGACAGGATAAATAACGACAATAAGAACATTGCTGACAAAAGCACTCCAACAAAAAACAGGCATTCTCATCATTGTCATTCCAGGAGCACGCATTTTAATCATCGTTGCAATAAAATTCACTGATCCCATTGTTGTTGCAATACCAGAAAGCTGAAGAGACCATAAATAATAATCTACCCCTGTATCTGGACTCGTTTGCAATTCTGTAAAAGGTGGATACATCAACCAACCACCACGACCAAAATTACCAACACCTAGCGATATATTAATCAAAATCGCCCCAGCTGCCGTAATCCAAAAACCCAGATTATTTGCAAAGGGAAAAGCAACATCACGCGCACCAATTTGAAGTGGTATAAGATAATTAAAAAGACCAAATAAAATAGGTGTGGCCATGAAAAAAATCATGATCGTGCCATGCGCCGAAAAAATTTGATCAAAATGCTCAGGGGGCAAATAACCTGCTGTTTCACTCCCAAGAGCTAAAGCTTGATGCGTTCGCATCATAAGCGCGTCCGCAAAACCGCGAACAAGCATAATAATTCCAAGAATTATATACATAATACCGATGCGTTTATGGTCAACAGTTGTAATCCAATTTCGCCATAAAATTCCCCACCACCTAAGCGCTGTTAAAGCTAAAACAGCAATCAAACCAATCACAACAATCGCGATACATGTATACAAAACGATTGGTTCATGTGCAAGCGCATGAAAAGCACCTGCCGTAGGATCTGTAAGTCTTCCAAACATTTCTCAACCCATTTCAAATGAAATTCAAGTTTAAAAGAAACCTTATATTAAAAGGGCTCTTTCCCTATTGATCCTTAAATAACATCAGGATCAAATACTGAACAAAGTGCACCCCACAGTGTCTGAGCAGCAGCACGCTTCATTAAATCTTCATTACATACCGTATTTTCATCGACACACCGATTAACAATACGATAGTAAAGCCGCTTCTCAACAGGTGCAAAATAACGAACTTCAGCATCTTTTTCCTTCGCAGCAATATCACCCATACGAGGCGCAATAGAAAGTTGACGATAAGACGCACGATCAAGAGCCCGTCCATTAGCCCGAGCTTTCACAATCCAATCCTCAAAATCCTGCGAAGACACAGAATGCCACTTAAACCGCATCCCTGAAAAACCATCACCGCTGTAATTTGCTGAGGTTCCTTTGAATACTCCCTGTTCTTCAGCGACCAAATGCAACTTGGCATTCATCTGCGGCATAGCGTAAAGAACTGTCCCTAATTTAGGAACCCAAAAGGCATTGACAGAATTTTCTGACGTCAATTGCAATAAAACTTGACGTCCTTTAGGTGCATAAATTTCATTGATGGATGCAACGCCATGTTGAGGATAAATAAAAACCCATTTCCAATCAAGCGCTACAGCATCAATCTGCAATGGCTCTCCTTCACCCACAACCTCTACTGGAAGAGGATTTGTAGGCTCAAGCTTATAGGTATAATAAGCTGTTAATGAACCTAAAACCATTACGATTACAATCGGGATACCCCACATTACTGCTTCAATTTTATTTGAATGCGCCCAGTCAGGAGAATAACTCGCTTTCGTATTCGATGCACGATATTTTATCGCTAAAAATACCACACTCACCATAACTGGAATGACAACGCAAAGCATAACAAGTACACAAGCAATAATCAAAATGAGCTGTTGACGTGCGACATAACCTGACGGCTGAAGGACATCCATTTTACAACCAGTCAAAAACAGTGCTCCCCCTAAAACTACAAGCATTTCTAATTGTCTAATACAGCTTCTCATCTTTATTTACCCCCGTCATACGCACTAAAAATCATCATAAATATAATACCTCGTATTGTACAGATTTGAAAATAATTATCAAGTGAATTCAATGCCTATATTCCTCTTATCCAACGCTTACTCTTTACCTTTTACAATTTATTAATCGTTTTGCAATATACTCAAGCGCAAACCGATATCCATCACTTCCGCACCCACTTATAATAGCATCTACACCTGCAGATGTGTAAGAATGATGACGAAAAGCCTCACGTTGATAAATATGGGATAAATGAACTTCTACTTTCGGTCCTGAAAACATTTTTAAAGCATCAAGAAGTGCAACAGATGTATGGCTGTAAGCCGCAGGGTTGATGATCAATCCAGAACTTAGCCCTATTGCCTCCTGTATCCATTCTACTAGCTGTCCCTCATAGTTACTTTGATAAAAATTGATGATAACATCGGCTCTTTTTGCCCATTCTCTGCAAATCTTTTCAATATCTTTTAAAGTTTCAGTTCCATAAATTTTGGGCTCACGTTGACCCAAAAAATTTAAATTAGGACCATTTAAAATCGTTATCATAACAGACATATTAAGCCTTTTCTTCTCGAACACCACTTATTAAAAATATTTAGCATATTTTTTACAGCAATAAAGCGCCATCCTTAATCTCGAAAAATTCTGCGCGTCCTTTTAAGTCATCAAATAAAAGACGGTCTGTTCCTGTCATAAATGTTTGCACAGATAAATCATCAAGAATATCAAATAAAGCAGCACGTCGATGTGAATCAAGATGAGCTACCATTTCATCAAGAAGAAGAATGGGAGCCCTTTCCGAGATCATACCTGTTAGACGTGCATGACACAAAACCAAACCTGTCAGTAGCGCTTTTTGTTCACCTGTTGAACAAGATGTTGCTGCTCTATTTTTATCCGCATAAAAAACTTTTAAATCTGTGCGATGTGGTCCTTCTAATGTCCGCCCAGCAGCACGATCCATAGCGCGATTACGCCGCAACAAATCACAAAATTGCTCTTCAACTTCAATCGCTGATATTCCACCAAGAGCTGTTTCTAAAAAGCCATCAATTTGCAAAAAAGCTCGTGGAAAGGGTATCTGAGATGGCATTTGTATAAACATGTCATTTAAAAGTCGAATAACATCAATACGCGCCGCAGAAATAGCTGTCGCTAATTCTGCCATCTGCTTTTCTAAAGCATTAAACCAAGCAGTGTCTTCACGTCCATCCAAAAATAAACGATTCCGTGCACGCATCGCCTTATCATAATCAGCTATGCGGCGACTATGCAAAGGATCAATTGCCAAAACCATACGATCCAAAAAACGACGGCGTTCAACTGACGGTCCTGTAAAAAGACCATCCATAGATGGTGTTAATATACTAATATGACAATAATCTGTTAAGCAATCACTTGGCTCATTCACACCATTAATATGGACCTTTCGACTGTTATCGCTAACCTCCAAAGCAGTACCGATCTTTACTTCACCATAAAGAGCACATTCAAGACATGCAAATACAACAAATCCTTCACCGCCTCCATCTATAAAGCTAATGTCAGAATACGCAGCCCGTCGCAAACCACGACCCGGAGAAAGAAAAGATAAAGCCTCTAAAAGATTTGTCTTACCAGCACCGTTGTGGCCAGTAAAAACCACATGCTGACCTGAAAAATGAATATTAAAAAAAGAATAATTGCGATAACGTAAAAGCTTCAGCTGCCTCACAGACACTTTGTGCACATGACTTTCCATGCATTGCAAAACAATCGCCCCTAAACGCGAATAGGCATCAGCACATAGAGTACATCCGCATCATCATTATCACGAATCAGAGCTGGCGCTCCAGCTTCAGCCAACATAAAAACCATCTCATCGCTTGAAAGCTGCCCAGCAATATCCAAAAGATAACGTGAATTAAACCCTATCTCAAGAGGTTCCGATGTGTAAGTTACCGATAATTGATCTTCCGCACTGCCCGAATCAGGACTATTAACAACAAGCCTTAACTGTCCATGCTCAATCGTTAACTTAACTGCACGCCCCCGATCACTCGAAATCGTTGAAACACGATCAACTGCAGAAGAAAAATCCTGCCTATTAACAACTAATTCTTTATCATTTCCAAGAGGGATAACACGCTGATAATCTGGAAACGTTCCATCAATTAACTTTGATGTAAAAATCACAGAACCTACAGAAAAACGAATCTTTGTCTCTGAAAGCTCTATACATACATCACCATCATTTTCTTCTGAAAGAAGTTTTTGCAACTCCCCTACAGCTTTACGAGGAACAATAACACCGGGCATTCCTTCAACGCCTGAAGGCGCTTCCATCTCAACTTGTGCCAAACGATGACCATCAGTCGCAACCAAACGCAGTTTCAAAACATCATCGTTAATAACATGGAAGTAAATACCATTAAGATAATAGCGGGTTTCTTCAGTAGAAATGGCAAATTGCGTACAATCAAGTAAATGCTTCAACCCTGATGCCGAGAGAGAAAAGCGATAACCAAACTGCCCAGGAAGTGACTCTGGAAAATCTGCCTTCGGAAGACATTGAATCTGGAAATGTGCACAACCCGAAACAACGGACATTGTACCTGCCTGATTTTCATCAACGGATAATACAACTTCATTGCCATCAGGAAGTTTCCGAATGATATCATAGAGCAAATGTGCCGGAACAGTTGTTGCTCCAGCGTGCTCGACATTGACTGTAAAAGATTCTGTAATCTCTAAATCAAGATCTGTTGTCTTTAACTGCACATGAGCATTTTCTGCATCAATGAGCACATTCGATAAAATAGGAACAGTATTACGGCGTTCTACCACACGGTGAACACGACCAAGAGACTTGAGAAATTGATTGCGATCCACTGTAATACGCATAAAAGCCCCGTATGATTTACCAAAAAACTATAAAAATTCTTTAGAATTAAAATAACAGATCCTTTTTAAAGAATCGTCTGCTAGAGTCTATTAAACCTCTTTTAAAATGGCAAGTCACTCCTGCAATAAGAAAAAAAATCCTTTCATTAAATTCTTCAAAGTTTCTTCAAAAAAAGGAATGATCAAGGCTATACAGCCTGCTCTCCAATCAACCGCTTCAGCAATTCAAGTTCCTTGGCCAAGGTCTGATCACCACAAACTAAATCTTCAATTTTACGCACAGCATGTAAAACTGTTGTATGATCACGCCCACCAAAACGGCGTCCTATTTCTGGCAACGAGCGAGGAGTGAGTACTTTCGCTAAATACATTGCAACTTGTCGTGGCTTCACAACCGTACGTGTTCGACGATTAGATAACAAATCCTGTTTAGAAACGTTATAATGGCGTGCTACCGTACGCTGAATTTCTTCAATCCGAATGCGCTTAGGTTCACCTGGACGGGTCAAATGACCTAATAACTCATCAATCCGTTCTAAAGATAAATCAGACTCAAAAGATTGACGAAATAAAAGCTGGTTAAATGCGCCTTCAATATCACGTCCCGACCCTAAAACCGTTTTCGCAATATATTCCAAGACATCATCAGAAATTGATATCATGCCATCATCTTGCTGCGCCACCTTCAACCGCTGACGCAACATTTGCAAACGCATTTCATAATCCGGTGCTTCAATTTCAAGAGCAACCCCTCCCTGAAGACGAGACCGAACACGAAGATCAAGCGATTCTAATTCTGCTGGTGGACGATCTGCAGCGACAACAACCTGTTTTGCACTATCAAGCAACATATTAAGCAAATGGCAAAATTCATGTTGTATCGACTTACCCTGCAAAAACTGCATATCATCAATAATCAAAAGGTCGATGTCGCGGAGCTGTTCTTTAAAAGAAAGAGCATCATTATCACGAATAGCTGTTGCAAAACGCCACATAAAATATTCAGCTGTTAAATAAATAACACGCGCAGACGTTAAACGCTTCAATGCAGAAGCGGCAATTGCTTGAAGCAAATGCGTTTTTCCCAAACCAACAGATGCATGAATAAAAAGAGGATTAAAACGTAAAGCACTTTTATGTCCCTCTGCAATTGAACGCGCTGCTGCTAAAGCAACACGATTAGAAGCCCCCTCAACAAAACTTTCAAAGGTATAACGAGAATCAAGTGGAGATCCAAAAACTCCCGCTTGAGAACTCTTGACTGAATGCTCTGCACAACTCTCAACAAAAGATGAAGTCGCCTGCTCCTCCAACACAGTAGAAGATGTACTTGTTTTACAAACAACATCTTTTGAAATGCGTTCCATACCGCGAACGATGACTTCAACACGAAGAATTGCTGAGTTCTCTTGTTTCCATAAATGAGTCAAAAGAGAACCGTAGTGATTATTAATCCATGAACGTAAAAAAGCTGTAGGAACAGAAAGCTTTACAAGAGTATGACTATACTCAGCAAGTTTCACACGACCAAACCAACTGGTATAAGCTTCAATACCAACCTGCGCCTTTAATTGTGCCATAACACGGATAAAAGCCGCCGCACTCTCCTCCTCTGAAACAATAGAATGCCCTACAGAAGCATTTCTACAAACAACCTCATCTCCCTCCGTCATCCTATTCTTTATTATGTTCTCTGCCGACAGGATATTCACCGAAACCCTTTTAAAGGAACTAGCTTTAGAGTTCAATTTATCCACCATCTTCCATCCTGATAAAAATAAAATTTTGTCCTACCAAACAGCTAAAATAAATCCAGCGAAGGCAAAACGCCCTACCAAAAATAAGATTATTCATCCTCCCCTAGGATAGCATCATCACAACCCCACTAACAAAGATGACCAATAAAATTTACTTGCACGCATGATATGACCCACCCTTCTACAATGGTAAACATACCAATTAAGAAAACTAAAAAACCACCAGAAAACTTATCCAACACAAAAGCCTAGAAAAGCCTAAACTAAAGCATTTTATATTCAACAAAATACAGGATAATGCGCTGATGTGACCCCTTCATGCTTTTTAATCTTCATGATGACCATACAAAACAGCAGAGGTAAAATGCAAGAGGTCAAAATAAAATCAAAAGCCCCAAAAAAATGTTATAAAAATGCTTATTTCAATGAGGAATGAGAAAAATAATTGATTCAATTCATTTTTTTTCTCTGAATTTACTAATCGTTAAAGAATCTCTTCAGATTAAAAAAAAAAAATAAAATGCTTGACAAAAAAGACTCTGTAAAAATCCACAAAGCTTGTGGATAACCATACTCCCCCTATAAACTTTCTCTCATTTTTTGAAAGGAGAATCGCTGTCGATTCTTATTTTCAATAGAAGCTTTTTGAAATAATAAATAAAAAGCCAGCATCCTTACGGATACTGGCTTATTTCTTAATAAAATAAAAAAACTTAAACGTTAAGAGCTTTTAAACGTCTCGCTAAACGCGATACCTTCCTTGCAGCAGTATTTTTATGAAAAACCCCTTTAGAAACCGCACGCATAATCTCAGGCTCAAAATTCTTAAATGCAATTTCTGCAGACGCCTTATCACCCCCTGCTAAAGCATCATCAAACTTACGCATAAAAGTACGAACGCGTGAACGGCGGGCCTTATTAACCTGTGTGCGTGCTGCAACCTTGCGCACCGCTTTTCGAGCAGAAGGTGTATTCGCCATAAATATAATCTCTCTTTCAACACCTTGGTAAAATAAGTCTCAATAACAACTCTACCAATGTAAACAAACCTAATCCAAGCAAAACTATAAAGCTGCTTTATAACTTGTGTGGCTTATAGCGCAATGTCAAAGCCAACGTCAATTAAATTTTCAAAAACAGACATAAAAAAACGACGCCAAATTCTTTGATCTGAAACTTTATAGCTTAGTCGTTTGAAGATATTCTTCAACAAACAAGGGCATTTAAATGGCTAGCTTGCGCAAGACATATTGCAAAATTCCACCATGATGCAAATAATCTAGCTCATCTTCAGTATCAACACGGCATAATAACGGAACGGTTTTTACCGTACCATCAGAAAAAGTAATTTTCGCTACAGTCTTTTGACGAGGTTTCAAGTTATGAATCCCTTCAATTGTCACCTTTTCATCTCCCTTTAAGCCTAAAGATTTCCAACTTATCCCCTCCTCAAAGACAAAAGGGACAATGCCCATACCAACAAGATTAGAGCGATGAATCCTTTCAAAAGATTGCACAATCACCGCCTTGATACCAAGAAGATTAGTCCCCTTGGCAGCCCAATCGCGTGATGATCCATTACCATATTCAATACCTGCAAAAACAACGAGCGGAATACCTTCTTGTTTATACGTCATTGCTGCATCGTAAATGGTTTGTTCTATCGCTGATGGATAATGAACCGTATAACCTCCTTCTCGACCATTTTCTCCTAACATAAAATTACGAATGCGGATATTAGCAAAAGTTCCACGAACCATAACTTCGTGATTCCCACGACGCGTCCCATATTGATTAAAATCAGCCACGTTGACCCCATGATCCATTAAATACTTTCCAGCAGGAGAAGCTGCCTTAATAGAACCAGCAGGAGAAATATGATCTGTCGTGATTTTATCACCAAATAAACCTAAAATCCGTGCATCCTTAATATCTGGTAAGATATCAGGCGTTTTCTTCATATCATCAAAATAAGGTGGATTACGGACATATGTGGATTGCTCATCCCAAGAATAAGTAGACCCCGTAGGGATCTGAACTTTTTGCCAATTTTCATCTCCCTTAAAAACATCTGCATACTTTTCAGCAAAAACCTTACGCGTAACATTTTCTTCGATAAACGCCTGTATTTCTTGAGATGTTGGCCAAATATCTCTCAAGTAAATCGGGTGACCATCTGAATCTTCACCAAGAGGTTCCTTGGTTAAATCTTTACACACCGTCCCAACGAGCGCATGTGCAACAACTAATGGGGGAGAAGCTAAATAATTTGCTTGAACATCAGGGGAAACACGTCCTTCAAAATTACGATTTCCTGAAAGAACTGCTGATGCAATGACACCATTGTCATTAATCGTTTTAGAAATAGCTGGATGCAAAGGACCAGAATTTCCTATACATGTTGTGCACCCAAACCCTACTAAGTTAAATCCTAATGCATCTAAATCTTTTTGAAGACCCGAATTTTTAAGGTAAGCTTCAACGACTTGTGAACCAGGTGCAAGGGAAGTTTTTACCCATGGTTTGCTTTTGAGACCTTTTGCCACTGCATTTCGTGCCAAAAGACCTGCTGCAATAAGAACACTTGGATTCGATGTATTTGTACAAGAAGTAATCGCAGCGATCACCACATCACCGTGACTAAGCGTATATTCCTCACCTTCAACCTGATAATGCGCATCTTGTCCTGAAGTTTTCTTATAATCTTCGACCAATGCCTTCTTAAAACCTTGTCCAACATTTTCCAATGCCATACGCCCTTCAGGACGTTTCGGACCAGCCATAGAAGGAACAACCGTTCCCATATCTAATTCAATTGTATCACTAAAAATGGGATTAGCTACCCTTTCATCATGCCACATCCCTTGTGCTTTCGAGTAAGCCTCCACTAGGGCTATTCGATTTTCATCACGCCCTGTCATATTGAGATAGCGCACTGTCTCTTTATCAATTGGAAAAAAGCCACAGGTTGCTCCATATTCAGGTGCCATATTCCCAATCGTCGCCCGATCAGCAAGCGTCATATGCTCCAAACCAGGGCCGAAAAATTCAACAAATTTACCAACAACGCCTTTTTGGCGGAGCATTTGGGTTACCGTCAATACGAGATCGGTCGCTGTTACACCTTCTTTAAGCTTCCCTATAAGACGAAAACCAATCACTTCAGGTAACAACATAGAAACAGGTTGGCCTAACATTGCCGCTTCGGCTTCAATGCCACCAACACCCCAACCTAAAACACCCAAACCATTGACCATCGTCGTGTGCGAATCAGTTCCCACGCAGGTATCAGGATAAACTGTCTTCTCCCCCTCTTCACTCTTCATCCACACACATTGTGCTAAATATTCAAGGTTAACCTGATGACAAATCCCCGTACCTGGAGGAACAACGCGAAAATTTTGAAAAGCTTGTTGTCCCCATTTCAGGAAACGATAACGTTCACCATTGCGCTCATATTCATGCTCAACATTTTCCTTAAAAGCCATGGGCGTGCCAAAATCATCAACAATAACTGAGTGATCAATGACGAGATCAACGGGTATGAGAGGATTAATTTTTTCAGCATTACCACCAAGTTTGACCATAGCATCACGCATTGCAGAAAGATCAACAACCGCCGGAACACCAGTAAAGTCTTGCATAAGAACACGTGCAGGGCGGTAGGCAATTTCTGCCCCTGCGCTCCCTTTGTCGCTTAACCATTTAGCAACATTGAGGATATCCTCTTTTTTAACCGTGCGACCATCTTCAAAGCGTAATAAATTTTCGAGAATAACCTTCATCGAAAACGGCAAACGCGAAATTCCTTCAAGCCCATTCTTCTCCGCTTCGATCAAGCTATAATAAGTATATTCTTTCCCATCAACATTTAACATTCTGCGACAATTAAAGCTATCAATGTGAGTCATGACTGTCCACCCTCATACTAAAAACTACCCAATTTCCAGGAATGAACAACACAAACTACGAGTCAAGGTCGCAGCTTGAGCGCAGACGCAATTACCTCCGCCATCCACTTCCCCCTCCACCTTTCATCGGTAAATGCGGAAATCAGCGCCAAAAACCATTCTACACCAGATCTTGATGTAACACACCCCTTATAAAACTATTTCTAGAACTATTCTAGATACAATTGCATAAAAAACGTGTTTTTTTATTCTATAATGCAATAAAGAATAGGAAAATGAAAAATAGGCAATCACATGATGTTATCAGGCAAAGATTTAGCAGCTTACAGAAACGAGGAAATTCTGTTCAAAGATCTTTCTTTTCGTTTATTTCCACAGCAACTGATGACGATCACTGGACCAAATGGCATCGGAAAATCTACACTACTTCGAATCATTGCCGGTCTTCTTGAAGCTGCTGAAGGTCATATCATGCTTAAAGACTATGAACAAAGTTATCCTGTTACAACTGCGTGTCATTATCTCGGCCCTCAAAATGCCATGAAACCTCTTTTATCTGTCATTGATAATTTGCAATTTTGGGCAGAGTTTTATGGACAACCTCTATACTCCCCCTACGAAGTCCTTGCCGATATCGGTCTTTCTGATCTTGAATATTTACCCTTTAAAACTCTGTCAACTGGACAGCAAAGGCGTGTCGCTCTTGCCCGCCTTTTGCTTTCCTATCGTCCTCTTTGGATTTTAGATGAACCAATATCAGCGCTTGATAGCCATGCTCAGAAACGCTTTACTCGTATTTTCCAGCGTCATCTCAATCAAGGTGGTATGATTATCGCCGCAACCCATCATTCTTTAGGTATTCCAGAAAACTATAACATCCCTCTGGAAAAATTTTTACCTCTCTAGGAGAGAATAAAATGAAAGCACTGTTCTGGCGTGATCTTAAACTATTATTAGCGCCACAATCCTCTGCGCTATCAGGACTATTGTTTTTCATTGCCGTTGTGATCATAACCCCCTTTGCCATTGGACCAGATCCCAAAATTCTTGCAAAAATAGGGCCAGGAATATTGTGGTTTGGTGCCCTTCTTGCAGGACTCCTTAATCTGAATAAACTTTTTCAAATCGATCGCGATGATGGCAATCTCGACCAATTTATTCTTTCAGGGCAAAGACAAAGTTTTATGCTAATTGTCTTTACTAAATGCATCGCCCATTGGATAGGAACAATGCTTCCTCTCATTTTTGCTACGCCTATTTTGTCCCTCATGCTCCACTTAGATGTAACGATAACTTTTACAACAATACTGACCCTTTTATGCGGAACACCAGCTATTATTTTTATTGGCGCCATAGGAGCAGCACTTGCAAGCTCATTGTTGCATAGCACTCTTCTTATTTTCATTATTATCTTGCCGTGGATCATTCCAATTATGATTTTTGGTGTTTCAGCTGCTACAGCCCCAACAAATCCAAATGCTTCTTTTCTCTCTTCCCTAGCTCTTCTGAGTGCTTTTTCACTTTTTTTGAGTCTTTTTAGCTCTTTTATTGCCGCTCTAACGCTTAAGCTTTTGTCAGAATAATAAAAGATGATTGCCGCATAGCAAAACTATGCCTATGATGAATCTCATGAATGAAATATCTTACACACATAAAATGAGGTCACTCCCTATAAGTTTTACCCGTTTTATGAAAATAAGCAAAATGATTTTGCCTTGGTTCACCAGCATAACATTATGTTTCCTTATCTTAGGGCTTATTCTTGTAATGCATTCTCCTGATGACTATCAACAGGGTATGACTGTTAAGATTATGTACCTTCATGTACCCTTTGCGTGGTTGTCTACATTCTGTTATATAACAATGAGTGCAGCAGCATTAGCAAATTTGATTTGGAAATATCATCTTGCTGATGTGGCGCTCAAATGTGGTGCGCCCATGGGGGCAATTTTTACCGCTTTGACTCTCATGACAGGAGCACTTTGGGGGAGACCTACATGGGGAACATGGTGGGTCTGGGATGCACGGTTAACATCAGTTTTAATTCTGCTTTTTATCTATCTTGCTATTATCCTGCTTGGACGTGCTTTCGACAACCAAATAAAAGCCGCTCGCGCTACTGCAATTCTTACACTCGTTGGATTTGTTAATATCCCTATTATTAAATTTTCTGTTAATTGGTGGAATACATTGCATCAACCAGCATCATTGTTACGCGCTGGAGGACCTACAATCGACAATGCTATGTTATGGCCCCTTATAACAATGCTCTTTTGTTTCAGCTTTATGTTTATTACGCTCTATTTGATGGCTATGCGAAATGAAATCAATTGTCGTTATATCCAAATACTTCAGATGGAAAAATCTCGTCGTGCACAACAACAGGACTCTTCATCATGCTCGACCTAAATGGCATCCAAAGCGGAATTCTAGGAAATCTGTCTTTGAAAATTGACTTTTTCCTTGGAAACCTTAAACACGAGCAAATTGTTATTTTAAGCTATATGCTCTCTGCAATATCCCTTTTCTGTCTCATTGGATATATTCTTTGCAAAGCCCTCTCCCAAAAAAAAATTCTCAAACAGCTAAACGACAAAGAGCTGCCACAAAAAGAAAAGTAGAATGAAGAACATCCCTTCAAAACTTAAAAAAAATATATCTTTGCCTGTTTTGTTGGTTCTTTTTGGACCATTTGTGCTTTTTCTTCTACTCATGGTGTTTTTTTTCAATTTTATGGATAAAAAATACCCTCAAGATTCTTCTCTTCTCCCCAATGCATTGGCTGGAAAACCTGCTCCCAATACGCATCTTCCTCTCCTTGATAAGGAAAGTTATTTTAATTCAAAACAATTTAAAGGACGTGTCACATTAGTTAATTTTTGGGGTTCTTGGTGTTTGCCTTGTCGCAAAGAGCATCCTCTTCTTATGAAAATTGCACAAGATAATCGTTTTGATCTGATTGGTATTAATTATAAGGATAATAAAGCAAACGCTCTGCGCTTTTTAAATAATTTTGGTAATCCTTTTAAATTGATTGGCTTTGATGTTTCAGGATATACAGCCATTGATTGGGGAGTATATGGCCCCCCAGAAACCTTTCTCTTGAATAAAGAGAGCATCATTATTGCCAAACATATTGGTCCCTTAACATGGCAAATTTATCGAAAAAAAATTCTACCAAAAATTGAACAAGCGCTCATGACAGAAGAAAAATAAAATATCAACATTTTGATTTTAAATAATAATTTACTTCTTATCTCTTAAGTGAAAATATCCAATGCTATGAGTATTTTTTCAATTTTTTTATATTGAATCAAAAAAATGCTTAAAAAAGGCTAAAAATACCTTTTATGAAATCATCTAAACGTAAAAATAATTGGCCGTATTGTAAGTAAAAAATATAATCATACAGACCGATAAGAACATAAAGTTTTATCCATACTATGCACGCTATTTTATTGATACGAATCCTTATTCTTTTTAGGAAATTTTACAATAGAATTACCCTTGTTGAGGCAAAAAATATGTAAAAAAATATCTGTAGAGCAAACATTCAAAATATGAAAGAATTTTAAGTGGTATTCGTGTTTCTTCAGCAATTAAATATCTATTTTGTAACTTTATTTTTGATTATTTGGACAAAAACAGTATTGTCATGGAAACATTGCTGAATTAGCAAGAGCGATCAACTGGCATTTTCAAAATCATAGAGTGTTTTGTCTTCACTTTTTTATTTGAAATGCATATCGTTATAAGGAGACTTCATCACTATTCTCATCTTTAAAATAACAAATCCATTCCTTTACAACGTCATTGTTATATTCATTTCTAGCGCACTATCTGGTTTGCAAGAATCTCTATCACCTCTATATGGAGTCTTTTTTATACGTTCTTAATTCTCTCGATAATTTCTCTTATGATCACAAAAAATGCTTTTTTGACTCTTAATTAAGATAAATTCGAATAAGAAAATATAACTATAATCAAAAAGATTTATTTAACAGAATAAGGTCATTTATAAATAAAAATCAACATATTAATGAATACTATAAAAGGATTTATTGTAAGAAATATTCTAAAAGTTCATATCCGCTGCTTAAACTTTTATGACATGAATAAAATACGCTTTTGTTGCAATCATCATTTTTATAAATAATTTTACTATGTTTTTTCTTCCAAAAACTCTTGTGCTGTAAAACGATACGTTTCTGAGCAAAATTCACATGTGACTGAAATATATTTATTTTTAACCATTTTATTACGCTCATCAATAGGAAATCCTGCTAAGATTCCTTTAATTTTTTCGCGTGAGCAAGAACATTGATCGACAAGAGAAAAAGGATTAAAAACTCTAACACCTCGTTCATGAAACAGACGGAATAAGAGCTGTTTACTCCCGACGTGGGGATCTGTTAATTCTGCACTTTCAATCGTTTTCATGAGTATTTTAGCTTCTTGCCATTGGTTCTCCAATTGGGTGTGAGTTTTCGTTTGTTCTCGCTTTTGATGAGGATCATATACTTTATGATGAGACGATGCTTGAGGCAAAAGCTGGGCCAAAATACCTCCAGCTCGCCAGCTTTTCTGCGGCTTTCCTTGGTTGTCACGATTAATTAATATAGCAACAGCCAAACGGATATCGGTAGGAATTTGCTCTGATTGATCAAAATAAGTTCGAGAAACTTCTTGTAAATTTGATCCATCTAATGCAACAATCCCTTGATAGGGTTGCATGTGGGGACCTTGATCAATCGTGAAAGCTAAAGTGCCTTTTCCTAAAAGTATTTCTGAAGAGGCTTGATCCTTATCTATTGCTTGTTGAAGCCGTTCTTTATCAAAACGAGCGTATCCACGTAAACTGGAAGGAGGAGAAAAATCACATACCAACATATTAACCGGTCCATCGGAATGGGTTTGTAAAATAAACTTTCCTGTAAGCTTCAGAGAAGTTCCAAGTAGCACAGTTAAAAGTAAAGCTTCTGCCAAAAGATAAGAAACCGGTTCAGGGTATTGATGTCTTGTGAGAATAGAATTTAAAGTTTCCCCAAGTTGTACAGCACGTCCACGGATATCGAGTTCTTCGACTTGAAAAGGAATAACAGTATCATCTTCATGCAAGGAGATGTTGTTAAGAGAGGCGTCATCTTTAGCTTGTTCACTCATGGCTTTGCCTTTTATATGATTTGTTGTAGGTAGGCTATTGTGGAGAGAAAAACGCATCTTGTAAACACCAAGAAAGAATTGCTTTTTGAGCATGAAGACGATTTTCAGCCTCATAGAAAACAACTGAATGTAATCCATCAATCACAGTATCGACAACTTCTTCACCACGATGAGAAGGAAGACAATGCATAAAAAGAACATCAGGTTTGGCTAATTTCATGAGAGCTGCATTAACTTGATAAGGCTGAAAAATAGAATAACTGCAAGCACGAAATTCTTGTCCTATAGAGCCCCATGTATCGATCATAATACAATCCATCTTAAGCCGCTTTTTGGGAATTATGGATTAGTGTAAGATGTTCTGCCCGCTCACATGTCTAATGTATAAATTGCTCTTTGAGTTCACTGCCCTTTGGAATAGCAACGCGCAAATGAAAACCAAAAAGAGCCGCAGCATCAATTAAGGAATGGAGCACAATTATTACCATCCCCCATCCATGAAAATATTTTGCCCGCAATTGGCCCCTCGATGTTCTTCATAGGTTAAGATGTCTGCTAGAATTTAGCAAGGATGTGGATCATCTGTAAGGGCATTAATGATAGGAATTTGTGCATATTGTGCTAATTCAAGCATATGCTGATGTTTTGTTGTTCGCAATATCACGATATCTACAAAACGGGATAAAACGCGTGCTGTATCAGCGATGGTTTCACTATAACCAAGCTGCATTTCTGACCCCGTGAGCATAATTGTGTCTCCCCCAAGCTGGCGCATACCGATATCGAATGAAATACGGATTCGTGTAGATGGTTTTTCAAAAATCATCGCCAGTGTTTTACCGATAAAAGGTTTTGAACTTTCCCCTGCTTTAAAAGATGCTTTAAGGATTTTTGCATAATCGATCAGTGCACGTGCTATTGCTGGCGTTAAAATCGATAAATCCGTGAAATGACGAAGAGCTTTTATCATGTGTATGATATTTGTCCTTCTTTATTGATTTGCGAAAGATAAGAAATTGCTTTTTCAATACGATACAAGCTTTCATCTATTTCTTCTTCCCTAGTGATAAGAGGAGGTAATAAGCGTACGACATTGTTGTTGGCAGCAACACTTAAGAGATATTCATTTTCCAAAGCATTAACGACAAGATTTGAAGGTACAACACACTGAATGCCCACAATAAGACCCATTCCTTGGACTGCACAGATAATATCAGGATAGATATTGAGAATGTGCAAAAGCCCCCTTTTTAATTTATCCCCCATACGCTGAACATGGTTGAGAAAACTTGGCTCTAATAGAATATCAAGAACACTACTTCCTACAGCCATTCCAAGCAAATTTCCGCCAAAGGTTGAACCATGGGTCCCAGGCGTCATACTTTTTGCAACTTTATCCGTTGCAAGGCAAGCACCCAATGGAAATCCACCTCCCAATCCTTTTGCGAGGGTAAGAATATCAGGCGTGACATCACTCCATTCATAAGCAAAAAGCTTTCCTGTTCGTCCCATGCCCGTTTGAACTTCATCAAAAATCAACAATAGACCATTATCATCGCATATTTTGCGCAAAAATCTTAAATATTCATGAGAAACCGTTCGTATTCCTCCTTCTCCTTGAATAGGTTCAATAAGAATAGCAGCGGTATTTTCATTAATAGCGTTACGCAAAGCGATTTCATTACAAAAAGGGACTTGAATAAAGCCACCAGCTTTAGGTCCAAAGCCTTCAAGATACTTTTCATGCCCAGTCGCAGCAAGTGCTGCGAGTGTACGCCCATGAAATGCCCCTTCAAACGTAATTATTTCAATGCGTTCTGAGTGACCCGCAGCATAGTAATAATGACGTGCCGTTTTAAAGGCGCATTCCAATGCTTCAGTGCCTGAATTGCAGAAAAAAACCTTATCCGCAAAACTATTTGCACAAAGACGTGTGGCAAGAGCTGTTTGTTCGGGAGATTGAAAAAGGTTAGAAATATGCCAAAGTTTTTCAGCTTGTCTTTTGAGCGTATCAACCAATTTTGGATGGGAATACCCTAATACATTAACAGCAATACCAGATGTGAAATCAAGATAATGTTCTCCTTTATCGGAAATAAGCCATACACCATGCCCCTGTTTAAAATGCAAATTTCGTCGCGCGAAGCATTCATAAAGTGGTTGTATAGAGATAGGATCCATCATTATTTCCTTTATACTTTAACCTTTTCAACATATATATACAGAGAAACACTACAAATAAAAAACATGATACATTTCGTTATGATGCTTTCAACATTTCACTAGATTAATGATTACACCTATGTAATAGATCATTACACCAATTGAAAAAAAGTCAATGAAGGTTCTACAAATAAGCATTTTGGGAAAAAGCCTTACACAAAAGTGAAAGTTTGACCTATGATTGATTTGCAAGTTGGGGAAAACATTCTAAATAAATCCTTCAAGATGCAAAGACTCTTGTCATAGAGTGAGTGTATATTGTAGTTTATGATATAATAAGCAAGATGATGTATTTTAATTTGTAAGTTCCACAGGTTGGATGATTTTTTTATGCGTACTTAGAGCATTAAACTCTTTCATTAAGTGCATTGAAAAAATTCTTGAAACATTTGAAGATGCAAAGGAGAAGCATCTTAGTGACGTAATTGGAATGGAGTGCTGATATGGGTTGGACATGTGAACGCGTTGAGCTTCTTAAGAAGCTTTGGAGTGAAGGGTTAAGCGCAAGTCAAATTGCTGCTCAATTAGGTGGGGTCAGCAGAAATGCAGTCATCGGTAAAGTGCATCGACTAAAATTGCCAGGGCGTGGCAAGACAGCACCAGGAAGTGCGCGTACGCAAAAAACTCCTGCTGGAAGTAGTCCATCGTCTCCGCGTACACGTCGCAACACATCCACAGTATCGCCAATAAACACACCATCTATCAACCTTGAAGAAACAACTTTAAAAACAGAATTTTTAGCAGAAGATGTAAAAGAAGTTGATATGTCCACAAAATCTAATGTAGTGGTGCCTATATCACGTCAACTTAATCTGCTTCAATTGAGTGAAAATACATGTAGATGGCCGGTTGGCGATCCATTATCAGCCGATTTTCATTTTTGTGGTGCCGATTCTGATGAAAATAGCCCCTATTGTGCTTTTCATGCTAAGCTAGCATTTCAACCAATATCTGAAAGACGGCGAATAAGAATATAAGATCCGAGATATTATTTTATATTCTGCACTTTCTGCGCCTCATTATTCAATTTCAATGATCGAATTATTATGAGAAAGAAATTTGATGAGGCTTTTAATGAATGAGAACGTTTCTTCCTGAAAATGTTCAACGAAATTGTATCTTTTAGTGTTATTGCGCAGCTATATATTATAAGATCGTGTTCTTGTTTATTTTCACGATGCTCTTTAATTTAGTTATACTACTTTTAAAACTATCCATAGGAATATATTTGGAATAATGCAGTTTTTCAATTTATCATGTTTTTATTCTTCGGGTACTTAATAGAATAATGTCGTGATTTATAAAAAATAATTTATTGTTTGGCAACCCGAGTGAAATCCAAAAATATCTTTCTCATTTTGAGCTCTCTTATATTGATATCAATTAAATTTTTTCGTTTGCGCGTCACAAGCGAAAGGAGCCATGTAGAGTAAAAACACTGAAAGAAAAGCACGCCCTCTTATAACCTCTCTCAAGTGCCAAGTATTTCGCAATACTAAGGGGCTATCAGGTGTGTGATGGTGCCTGACTTGCAATTTTATTAGGCGTAAAGATGGAGACATATAACAAATTTTTACGCTTCATGAAGATTCCTATTTTTCGTGCCCTGCTGCCATAGGAATAAGCTTGAAAATATTAAGAGATATTTCTCTTAAAATAAGCACATGAATATGCAATATAAGTTATTCTACTTGAAGCTTTCTGTTTTGTGTGAATGGTGCAATGCCCTTAAACCGTAAAAAACAAAAGCATGATGCAATGTGTGTAAGACAAATAGTTTTTATAAAAAATTAAAAATGAGGAAATATTGTATTCACATCTCTTACGCAAGAGATGGAAATTATAATTATAAGTCAATATGTTATTATACTCTTCTATGATCTATAATATGCAAAATCTTTTAAAATCAATATCGAACCT
Organism: Bartonella queenslandensis; assembly: GCF_018155095.1. Classification (GTDB taxonomy): domain Bacteria; phylum Pseudomonadota; class Alphaproteobacteria; order Rhizobiales; family Rhizobiaceae; genus Bartonella; species Bartonella queenslandensis_B. The sequence goes on from NZ_NAAI01000002.1 coordinate 78,714, forward strand.
GAAACGACTACAATAGCATCACATTCCTTTTCCCGAAACAAAACGACGCAACCAAACATAAAGCGCACCTTCACCGCCATGCTGACGCGCTGCTTGCTCAAACGCATGAACATAATATCGAAAAGCTGGTGTTGATAACCAATACGGAACAAATCTATATAAAGCCCCATCACTGCCAACGGATCGGCCTTTTCCTGTAATCACAAGGACATAACGCAATCCACTTTGCTGAGAGGATTGTAGAAATTTTTTTAAGAAAAAATAAGCTTCTTCCTGCATATAACCGTGAAGATCAAGACGTGCCTCAAGAGGATAACGACCTTGGGAAATTTTACGATGTGCAACATGATCAAAAAAATGAATCTTATGCGCTTGTGTAACTGCTCTCTTTTCTTTTTTAATAATTTTCGCGTGTTGTTTATTTTCCTGAGAAGCTGAGAGAATTTGAGTTATATACTGCTTTTTATCATTAATATTTGCAATCACTTCTGAAATAGAAGAGGGCCTCTTGCTATGAAGCGGCATTGTCGTGCGACAAACCATCTCCCATAAAAGGCGATCTTGGGAAGCCAATAAATCTCTTTTTTGTCTCCATTCCATTGAGGACATTTTAATTTCTCATAAATCATTGAGTGCTTATGGAAGAAAAAAGTATTTTAATTTTCATCTTCTGTAGCAAAAAGCTTCCAGTTTGGATCCGGTGATAAGCTATTACGGACAAAAGTCCAAATATCCTTAATTTCTACAATAGTATCAGGATCACCATCGATACGTTCACCCTGTTCATTATAAGTAACAGAAATCATCTCACTGACAATACGTATCGTTAAAAATTCATCCTTTTCTTGTATTGCTGCCGCAACAAATTCGATCTTGTTAATTCCAACAAAAGTAAACTCTATTTTTTCCTTGTGTTCTTCTCGTTGCTCAATAACCGTACAAAAGCTCTCAAAAACATCATGACAAAGCAAGCTTTTAAGTTGATGTCGATCACCTTTAGCAAAAGCTGTTACAATCATTTCATAAGCAATTTGTGCACCTTTTATAAACAATTGAGGAGAAAAATGAGGATCAATTCTACGCAATGCTCGCAAATTTTCATTCAAAATACCTCCCTCTGGTGCAATCTCATCAATTTCACTAAAATCACCTTTTTGTGAATTTTTCTGATGAGGGAACGAAACCATATTATCAGCCGTTTCTGCCTCAGCTTGTTTTTTAGAGCGATGTGAATAAGGATCAAAGGGAGGCTTTTCAAATCCAATGCGCTTCCCTAATACACTACGGAGTTGCACAAAAATAACAACCATAACAACAAGAGCGATAACAAGTATAACGTCAAATTCCATGGGCGCTGTCAATCTCCAAAGTCTAAGTCTGTAATAAACATTGCAGTCAATACCATTTATCAATAAATATGTAAAATAGGGAATCCTACCATTCAAATATTTTTATAGATTTTATATAAGGAGTGTTCTCAAGAATTTCTCCTCTTACTCATATAGAAGGAAATTTTCATGTGATAAAACTTTATTCTATAAATCCCCGTTTTTCTGTCGTTATCTTTCTCTGCTTTCTTTTAATTGAGATCGCTGGTTTTATCTTTGTCGGTCAAGAAATTGGCATTTTGGCAACTTTGAGTTTGGTTATTCTCACCACCATAGTTGGGGTTGTTTTATTGCGAATTCAAGGGGTTAGCATTTTAAAAAATATACAAAGTGAACTTATCCAAGGACGCATATTAGAAAAAAATATTATTAACGATACTTGCATCATGTTGAGTGCAATTTTGCTTATTCTTCCTGGTTTTGTAAGTGATCTCTTAGGAATATTACTGCTTATTAAACCAATTCGCTCTGTCGCTTGGCATTTCTTTTCATCATTAAAAAACAAAATGAATCCCAATACTAAAAGAAAAAATGACTCTGAAAAAATAATTGATCTTAACACTGAAGATTACAAAATTCATGACACGACAGAATCTCCGTGGCGCAAAAATGATGATAACCATTGAAATACCTAAAAAATTGTACCAAATGAAAAAAATAATTAAGATAAAGAGTGCATTCCTTGCAACCTTTTGCAAGGCATGATAACCAGTTTGATTTTTAGATCTTAAAATTAAGTATACATATTATTATAATAAGAGAGGTTCGTCTTATGGCCGAAGGTGAAATGAACAACAGTGGTGGAGAGCCCGTTTTTGCTGTATTAACGCAATATTTAAAAGATTTATCATTCGAAAATCCAAGTGCTCCTCATTCGTTGCGTGCACGTGAAAAATCACCACAAATTGATATCAATATTCATGTCAATGCTAACCCAATTGGTGATGACAATTATGATGTTGTTTTGTCTCTCTCCGTTAAAGCCAATGATGACGCTGAAACCTTATTTCATGTAGAACTAATTTACGGTGGTGTTTTCCACCTTGAAAACATTCCACAAGAACATGTTATGCCACTGGTCTTTATTGAATGTCCCCGCCTTTTATTTCCATTTGCTCGCCAAATTATATCTGATGCTACTCAAAATGGTGGTTTTCCGCCTTTGTGGATTGATCCTATTGATTTTGCAGCCCTCTTCCAAAAGCGTCTTGCTGAAGAACAAAAAGACAATCAAATACGACCTTCTTAAAAAAATTATTCCTTTGCTATCATAAAGCCCCTTTATATATTATTAGTATATGGGGCTTTTTTCTTTTAGACAACTTTTGCCGCATGATAAGCTGCAAGCATTGCAATATTGACAACATCTGTATCGTTTCCACTAAATGGTACAATTTGAACAGATTTTTCCAATCCAATTAAAATAGGACCAATGATAGTTGCTTCACCAAGTTCTTGTAACATTTTGCTTGCAATGGAAGACGCGTGATATCCAGGCATAACCAAAATGTTAGCGGGCTCTGTTAATCCCATAAATGGATATTGCTGCATCAATTTGGAATTAAGCGCTACATCAGCACTCATTTCTCCATCAAACTCAAAATCAACTTTGCGTTCATGCAAAATATTAATCGCATCCTGAATTTGCTGTGTCGTCTGACCTTTCATATAACCAAACGTAGAAAATGCCAAAAATGCAACTCTTGGTTGATGCCCAAATCCACGCACAAACAAAGCGGTTTGTTCTGCTATATCCGCAAGCTCTTTGGCATTAGGATTTTCATAAACAGCAGTATCCGCAATAAATACAGTTCGACCGCGACAAATCGCCATTGAAATACCAATCAATCGTTCTTTTGGTTTTTCATCAATTGCACGACGTATATCAACCAACGCTGTTTCATAATTGCGTGTCACTCCTGTAACCATTGCATCCGCATCTCCTAGTGCCACCATACACGCAGCAAAATAATTTCGATCATTATTGATACGACGATGACAATCGCGCAACAGCCAACCTTGACGCTGCATCTTTTTATAAAGATAATTTGCATAAGCATCTGTACGACAGGAAAGCTTAGCATTCATAATTGATATACCTTCACGATCCAGATCAATTCCAGCGATAACAGCCGTTTCTCTGACTTGCTCTTCACGACCAACCAAAATCGCTTGTCCTAATTTTTGATGAACATAGGAAACAGCAGCCCGCATGACTTGCTCTTCTTCACCTTCTGCAAAGACAATTTGTTTTGGTGCTTGACGAACATGGTTATAAACTCCACGCATCACCGAAGAAGTAGGATTACGTCTCGCATTCAAATCGCGCTCATAGGCCTCTAAATCATCTATGTTCTTTTGTGCAACACCGCTTTCCATTGCTGCTTTTGCTACCGCACTTGAAACAACCGTGAACAAACGCGGATCAAAAGGAACAGGGATGATATAATTAGGACCAAATTTTAATCGCTTTCCACGATAGGCTTCTGCAACGCTGTCAGGAACTTCCTCATGCGCTAAATCGGCAAGAGCCCTTGCTGCAGCAATTTTCATCTCTTCATTAATAACCGTTGCACGCACATCAAGCGCACCACGAAATATATAAGGAAAACAGAGAACATTATTAATCTGATTTGGATAATCGGAACGCCCTGTTGCGACAATGGCATCCTGACGCACTTGCAAAACCTCTTCCGGCGTAATTTCTGGGTCTGGATTGGCCATAGCAAAAATGATTGGCTGTGGCGCCATGGATTTTACCATTTCAGCAGTCAATGCACCTTTCGCAGAAACTCCAAAAAATATATCTGCACCTTCCATTGCTTCCATAAGCGTACGTTTATCCGTTCGAATAGCATGTGCAGATTTCCACTGATTCATTCCCTCTTGACGACCTTCATAGACCACACCCTTTGTATCACATAATATGATATTTTCAGAAGGAAAGCCCATTGCTTTAATCAGTTCGATACAAGCAATCCCAGCGGAACCAGCACCATTACAGACTAACCGCGTATTTTTCATATCGCGCCCTGTTAAAGTCAAAGCATTGAGAACACCAGCAGCCGCAATAATTGCTGTACCATGTTGATCATCGTGAAAAACAGGAATGTTCATCACTTCACGTAGACGACTTTCAATCATAAAGCACTCAGGTGCCTTAATATCTTCAAGATTGATTCCACCAAAAGAAGGCTCTAAATGACGTACCAAATTGATAAAACTTTCCGTATCATTTATATCGATTTCTAAATCAATGGAATCAATATCCGCAAAACGCTTAAACAGCACTGCTTTGCCTTCCATAACCGGCTTAGAAGCAAGGGCACCTAAATTGCCTAGCCCTAAAATAGCTGTACCATTTGAAATAACAGCAACAAGATTGCCTTTTGCTGTATAATCGTAAGCGAGTGCTGGATTTTGAGCAATTGCCTTAACTGGAACCGCAACACCTGGTGAATAAGCAAGTGCTAAATCATGTTGTGTTGCCATAGACTTTGTTGCAACAATCTCAAGCTTTCCTGGTCGACCACGACTATGAAAATCAAGAGCTTCTCGCTCACTAGCACTATAAATCACTTGAAATGTTTTTTGATCCTGCTCTCTCTTTTTCATCTCACTTCATTTTCTCCAAAAACAGTGTAAATTTTGCTTGATGATGCGTATAATCCTAAATTTGATTCATATGTTAGAAATCGCTATTCTTGCCTTAGCAAATCTGATAACGCGTTTCAATTTAGAGATAAATAAATATTGAAGTAAACAAAAAAAGACTAAAAGCTTCACTGAAAGGGAACAGGCCACGTAAAAATGGATAAAAAAAACGACCATAAAAATAATTTAATTCCACAGCCTGCCTCCTCATCTGCTTCCTCTCAAGAACGTCTTACACCTATGATGGAGCAATACATAGAAATCAAAGCCGTCCATCATGATTCCCTTCTTTTTTACCGAATGGGGGATTTTTATGAATTATTTTTTAATGATGCCATTGAAGCTGCTCAGGCTTTAGGAATTACACTTACAGCACGCGGAAAACATTTAGGGCAAGATATTCCTATGTGCGGTGTTCCCGTTCATGCGGCAGATGATTATTTGCAAAAACTGATTGCTTGTGGTTATCGCGTTGCTGTTTGTGAACAAACAGAAGATCCTGCTGAGGCAAAAAAACGGGGCTCAAAATCTGTTGTTCGACGTGATGTTGTTCGCCTTGTAACACCTGGAACAATAACAGAAGAAAAACTCCTTGATCCAACACGTGCAAACTATTTGATGACACTCTCCCGTATAAAAACTAGCGATGGAGAAGAATTTGCTCTTTCTTGGATTGATATCTCAACAGGTATATTTCGTGTAACAGAAAGCCGCCAAGAAAAACTTTTAGCAGATATTATGCGTGTGGATCCGCAAGAAATCATTGTTGCTGATTCCTTTTTTCATGATAAATCGCACAAATCACTTTTTAATATTCTTGATCGTATTGTTTCACCTCAACCGTCTTGTCTCTTTGATACCCTCACCGCTGAACGCGATATTTGCACTTATTTTAAACTTTCAACTCTTGAAGGTGTTGCCGATTATTCACGCTGTGAACTCTCTGCCATTGTCGCTGCTATTCGTTATATCGAAAAAACACAAATCACGCATCGTCCTCCCCTCATGCAACCTGAGCGTCAAAATGAAAGTGCTACTCTTTTTATTGATGCTGCAACCAGACTAAGTCTTGAGCTTATTCGAACAACATCAGGTCAACGGGATGGAAGCTTATTGAAAGCGATTGACCGCACTGTAACAGGAGGAGGATCACGTCTTCTTATCGATCGTCTTATTGCTCCCCTCACCACCCCTTCAGCGATTGATACACGTTTGGATTCCATTGATTTTTTTCTCCGTAATCCTTCTCTTGCACAAGCGATAAAGCTCGTTTTAAAAGGGGGACCAGATATGCCCCGCGCCGTTTCACGTTTGGCTCTTGGACGAGGAGGTCCCCGTGATATGGCAACAATCCAGCGCGGCTTTGAAATCATTCGTGAACTGAATCAACTTCTTAATAATGAGCTTCTGCCTCAAGAAATAAGTGCTGTACAACAGGTATTCTCAAACTTACCCGTTTCTTTACATTGCCATTTAGAACAAGCATTAGCTGATAATCTCCCTCTGCTTAAACGTGATGGGGGGTTTATTCGTTCCAATTATCATCAAGAACTTGATGAAATGCGTGCTTTACGTGATGAATCTCGCCGTGTTATTGCTGAACTTCAAGCACAATATGCCCAAGAAACAGATATTAAGACTCTTAAAATCAAGCATAATAATATTCTAGGCTACTTCATTGAAATCACCAGTACACAAGCATCTAGCCTTACAAACAATCCACAAGCTAAAGCACGTTTTATTCATCGCCAAACAATGGCCAATGCTATGCGTTTTACAACAACAGAGCTTGCTGACCTTGAAAGCCGTATTGCCCATGCTGCCAACCATGCATTGACACTTGAACTAGAGATCTTTGATATTCTCGTTCAGGAAATTACTGAACAAGTTGATTTTATTCGTAAAGCCGCTGAAGCACTTGCCATTTTAGATGTCTCTGTTGCTTTAGCACATCTTGCTGAAGAACAAGGATATTGCCGCCCTAAAATTGATCATTCACTAACCTTTCATATTACAGCAGGGCGCCATCCTGTCGTTGAGCAAGCACTCCGCAAACAAGCAGCCGAACCCTTTGTTGCCAATGATTGTAATCTTTCCGTACAAAAAAATCAGCAATATGCAGCAATTTGGCTTTTGACTGGACCTAATATGGGAGGAAAATCAACTTTTTTGCGACAAAATGCGCTCATTGCTATTATGGCGCAAATGGGTTCTTTTGTTCCGGCAACCTCAGCGCATATTGGCGTCGTTGATCGCCTTTTTAGTCGTGTTGGTGCTTCCGATGATCTTGCACGGGGGCGCTCAACTTTTATGATGGAAATGGTTGAAACAGCAACGATTCTCAATCATGCAAGTCATCATTCTCTTGTTATTCTCGATGAAATAGGACGGGGAACATCAACCTTTGATGGACTTTCTATTGCTTGGGCTGCCGTTGAATATCTCCATGAAGTGAACCATTGTCGTGCTATTCTTGCTACCCATTTTCATGAAATGACAGCACTGACCGAAAAACTTGACAGACTGCATAATGTAACCATGAAAGTCAAAAATTGGGATGGTGATGTGGTTTTCCTTCATGAGGTCACACCAGGAGCTGCTGATCGTTCCTATGGTGTACAAGTTGCAAAGCTTGCCGGCCTTCCTCCAGCCGTTATTACACGAGCGACAGATGTGCTTCATCAATTAGAACAAGGTGAAATGGCTGGAAAAGGACATAAACTTATTGATGATTTACCGCTCTTTTCCCTTAAAGCAACCTCTCCCCTCAACGAAGAGAGAAACAAACATGATGTTCTTCACGAAGCTTTAAAAAATATTCACCCCGATGAGCTCTCCCCTAAGCAAGCTTTAGAAGCAATTTACCACCTCAAACAGCTTGAAAAGAATACCCTCCTATAAAAATAGATGTTCTTTTTTATTAAAAAGCTTTCTTAATAGGAAATTCAGTGCCCTTTTTGGGTATGTTTCAGTATAAAACTGTTATTTACTGTCTCCTTATCATTTTATTTGCACAACATATTCTAAGCATAGAGAAAAAAATTCTAAGCACTTTCATATTTCCTTAGAGCAAGGCTAACTCTTATATAAAAAAAGCTGGAGGCTATCTTATATCATACTCCTCAATGACAGTGTTTTAGAGCACAACAAGATAATATCACCAGTACAATAAATATCTTTCATAAGATAAGTCAGGAAATCGTCATCTTGTATAAAACTAGAATATGACGTGAAAAGCGAAATGCTATATCCAGCTTTATCGACCTTATATCATTGCTAAAAAAATCCTCGGCTGCTTTTTCTTGTCCTCACGATGACTCGAAATATTCTGATAAGCGCTAAATTCATAAAATAATTCGCTTAGAATATCGTGCAAAAGATGCCGCAAAATCTCTCAGAGTACTATCCTCTTTTACATCAGACTACTTCATCTCAACAATATCAACAAACATATAAATGCTGCGGTTTGGAATATTAATTTTTATGATATCGCCTCATCAAATATTGCGAACTGCACCCTTTGCAGCAGATGTGGTCATCGCAGCATAAGCTTTGAGAGCCTTTGAAACTTTACGCTGGCGCTTCTCAACCGGTTGCCAAGCGCCTTTTCCTTTTGCTTCCATCTTAGCACGACGCTGCTTCATCTCAACGTCATCAACCAACATATGAATGCTACGGTTTGGAATATCAATTTCTATGATATCTCCTTCTTCCACCAATGCAATTTCTCCTCCTTCCGCAGCTTCTGGTGAAATATGCCCTATTGAGAGCCCTGAGCTTCCCCCTGAAAAACGTCCATCCGTCACAAGTGCACAAACTTTGCCTAATCCTTTAGATTTGAGATAACTCGTTGGATAAAGCATTTCTTGCATCCCAGGTCCACCACGGGGACCTTCATAACGGATTAAAACAATTTCACCTATTTTAATCTGATCCTTTAATATAGCTGACACTGCTGAATCTTGGCTTTCAAAAATTCTTGCCGGACCTTTAAAGGTTAAAATTGATTGATCAACACCTGCTGTTTTTACAATACAGCCATCTTTTGCAAGATTTCCATAAAGAACTGCCAATCCTCCATCTTGTGAATAGGCATGTTCCTTATCGCGAATCACACCTTTTTCACGATCAAGATCAAGATTTTCATAGCGACAAGACTGGCTAAAAGCTATCTGTGTTGGAATACCCCCTGGAGCAGCACGATAAAATGTACAAACTGTTGGTTCATTGGTTTGTTTTATATCCCAATGATTAAGAGCTTCTTTCATCGTTTTTGCGTGAACCGTATAAGTTGAGGTATCAATAAGTCCCGCCGCATCTAATTCGCCTAAAAGCCCCATAATACCACCTGCGCGATGAACATCTTCCATATGGACATTCGCAACAGCAGGAGCAACCTTGCATAAAACTGGAACACGACGTGAAAGATGATCAATATCCGTCATGGTAAAATCCACCTCACCTTCCTGCGCCGCAGCTAAAAGATGCAGTACGGTATTGGTTGATCCCCCCATGGCTATATCAACGGTCATAGCATTTTCAAAAGCCTTGCGTGAGGCAATAGAGCGTGGCAAAACTGTTGCATCATCTTTTTCATAATAACGCTTGACCAATGCAACAATCTGCCTTCCAGCTTCTTCAAAAAGCATCCGTCGATCTGCATGTGTTGCGAGCACTGATCCATTTCCGGGAAGCGAAAGCCCCAAGGCTTCCGTTAAGCAATTCATGGAGTTTGCCGTAAACATTCCTGAACAAGAACCACATGTAGGGCAAGCGGCACGCTCCATTTCAGCAACTTCTTCTTCTGAATTCTGTTCTGAAGCGGCTGCGACCATAGCATCAACCAAATCAACCCTTAAATCTTGATCTTTCCATTTAATCTTACCCGCTTCCATAGGACCACCTGAAACAAAGATTGTTGGAATATTCAACCGTAAAGCAGCCATTAACATTCCAGGAGTAATTTTGTCACAATTAGAAATACAGACAAGAGCATCCGCACAATGGGCGTTGACCATATACTCTACAGAATCAGCAATAATTTCACGTGAGGGCAAAGAATAAAGCATTCCATCATGCCCCATCGCAATTCCATCATCGACAGCAATGGTGTTAAACTCTTTTGCAACACCACCGGCAATTTCTATCTGTTGTGCAACCAATTGCCCAAGATCTTTTAAATGAACATGCCCTGGTACAAATTGTGTAAAAGAATTCGCAATCGCAATAATGGGTTTACCAAAATCCGCATCTTTCATCCCTGTTGCACGCCAAAGACCGCGAGCTCCTGCCATATTACGCCCGTGAGTCGATATTCTTGAACGGTAAGAAGGCATTATTTTTTCCCCTCAAATAATTCCATTTCGCTTGTTGTGCTGTAACTTCACTATAAAAACAAGAGCTTTAATATTCAAAAGAGAAAAATACTTTGTACTGAGGCATTTGAAGCACAAAATTAAAAGCACTGTATAAACTTCTCCATAAAGTCATAAAACTTTATTTTTTTATTACATGTTAAGCAACATCTAATCCCAACACAACTTCATGTTTGAAACAAGTATCAAAATGGTTCAGTGCAACATGAAATGTTCCAGATTTTTGTATGTTAGATTGGGTGAATATATTCTGTATATATGTTTGCGTAATTTCTGGAACAAGAAGACAGCCTAATTGTAAAAAACTATCATCTTCTTACAGTTCAGATTTACACCTTTCAAAAACTGCCATAGCAATATCTTTTAAATAATGATGACGCATTGTCTCATGCTTTTGTTTTTAAAACTCTTCAATATGGAAATACTTGTATAGCCCATTCATGCATTCGTTTTTAAGAAATATTTCTCAATGCACTCTAGCCTATTTCATCACCAAGCCCGTTGCTAGTATAACAGCCTCATAAATAAAATTGATAAAGCATCCCCCCTTTACACTCATGTAAAGAAAAATTTAGTAAAATCATATATTTTACTCATTCCCAATGTTGCGAACATCTTTGGCAATTAAGACAATTCATAAGAGGAATTTTTATTTCTTTTTTCGAGTATTTTTTACCTACACGCCAACTCTACTTATGCTGGGCAAGCAAGTAATTCTAATTGATCAATATAAGAAAACCTTATGACTTTCAGAACGCTCGTTCCAATTGCAAAAAATAAGTATGAATACTTATCAATATGATAACGCATATCGCTGTAGATTGCTAATCCTTGTTTAAGCCCCCATACAATACCAAGATACTAAACGCACTCACCAACAAAAGAAAGCAAAAGCCCAACAATACTGCTAAACAGTCCAAGACCCTTTAGTTGAGAAAAAACAGATAGAATTTATTAAAGTAACCAGTTTTTTCTCGTAAAGCGCAATCTAGTGCAGAGTTACAATTTGTAGCTCATGCTCATTAGCTCCAGCAAGAGCGATAGAGCGCTCATCGGATAAAATGATAGGATAACCAGTTTCACCAAAGAGAGCCCATATGGTAATGCCTGGAGTCATGGGGGGAAGATCTGGAAAGTTTTTAGCCAGATCATCTGTACAAACTTTCTTTAAATAGGCAATCTGTCCCGCCTCAGAGTAGGATGTATTCTGAAACGACAAGTTTTGTTTATGTTCTCCCATTTCCTATTCCTTTACGCCTTAACTTTTATAACTCACCACTACTGACTTTAATTGGAATCTGCTTTATTTCTTTTTTTAATTTCGGTTGATACAGATTAATTGATAAAAGACCATTTTTCAACTCGGCATTTGTGACGTGCATTCCTTCCGCGAGAACAAAGGTCCGCTGGAATTGTCGTGCGGCTATACCACGATATAAATATTGATGATTTTGATTGTCGGTTTGTTTACCATGAATAACCAATTGATTATCATCGAGCAAAATATTAAGATGGTTAATCTTAAATCCAGCAACAGCCAAAGTTATCCGGATATGATTTGCATCATCGTTTTTATGTAAACGTTCAATATTATAGGCTGGGTAAGCCTCATCAGCTTTACCGATACGTTGTAATATTTTTTCTACGGTTTCAAATCCTAAAAGAAAAGGATTGGAGAAAGGTGTCACATGTGTCATTCATGAGTATCCTCTTTAAAGCGGCTTTACTTGACCAAACTCTATATTAAAGTGTTCGCTGCATTCTTCTCATATGGCGAGCGTAAATGATAACTTCAAGAGAGAAGATTAAGAGAGTTCAATGCCTCAAAGTAACATAAAAATACCTCGAAATACCATAAAATTATCAAAGGTGCGGAATTTATCTAGTATATTGTATAATAAAGATGAAATTGCGGAAATATTTCGCCGTTTTTCTGTGCAACGCCCAACACCTAAGAGTGATCTTAACTATATAAATACTTTTACGCTTTTAATTGCCGTTGTTCTTTCAGCTCAAGCAACAGATGTAAGCGTTAATAAAGCGACAAAAGAATTATTTTGCCTTGCTGATCAACCGGAAAAAATGGTTGCACTAGGGGAAGAAGAAATAGCAAATCATATCCGTTCAATTGGTCTTTGGCGTGCAAAAGCACGTAATGTTTATGCACTTTCTAACTGTTTAATTGATCAATATGGTGGTCAAGTCCCTGATACGCGTGAAGCACTTATGGCCCTTCCAGGCGTGGGGCGAAAAACAGCTAATGTCGTTTTAAATGTTGCTTTTGGTCAGCCTACATTGGCGGTAGATACACATATTTTTCGCTTAAGCAATCGTCTTGGTTTGGCGCCTGGAAAAACACCAGAGATTGTTGAGAAAAAATTATTAAAAATTATACCGGTTCATTATCTTCGTCACGCGCATCATTGGCTGATTTTACATGGTCGCTATATTTGTCAAGCCCGTAAACCACAATGTACGAAATGCATTATTGCCGATTTATGTAAAGCCGCAAGCAAAACAAATGCTATTCCGGCACCTTTGGTTGAGATTCAAGGCAATGGAGCACCGATTTTTTTGTAATACACTCTTGCTATTTTGTGTATACTAGCTTATGAAGGCCTCTTTAATTTTTAAAAAGCCGCCCGGCAGGGCATGCCGTGGCTGTTTTAATGCTTATTAAAGCGTTGGTCCGCTTGAATGAATGAGATGTTTGATTGAATCAATTACTGTTAATGGAGTAGCAAAATGCCCAAGATGAAGACCAAATCATCCGCTAAAAAGCGATTTAAAATCACTGCGTCAGGCAAAATTAAAGTAGCAGCTGCTGGTAAGCGCCACGGCATGATTAAGCGTTCGAATAAATTTATTCGCGACGCACGTGGAACAATGGTTTTGTGCGAACAAGATACTAAAAAAGTCATTCAGCATTATTTGCCGAATGGTATTTAAGCCTTACGCTTTTGATTTTTAGGAGATTATAACATGGCACGTGTGAAAAGAGGTGTGACGGCACACGCTAAGCACAAAAAAGTTCTTAAACAAGCTGAAGGCTTTTATGGTCGACGTAAAAATACCATTCGTGCTGCTAAAGCAGCAGTTGATCGTTCAAAGCAATATGCTTATCGTGACCGCAAAAATAGAAAGCGTACTTTCCGTGCTTTGTGGATTCAGAGAATTAATGCGGCTGTTCGTGCAGAAGGTTTAACTTATGGACGTTTTATTGATGGTTTATCGAAAGCCGGTATTGAAGTTGATCGTAAAGTTCTTTCAGATATAGCAATCTATGAGACGGAAGCATTTTCTGCTTTAGTCGCTTCGGCAAAAAAAGCTTTAGAATATTTAAAAGACACAACACCTAATGCTTTTGAAGGCGCTGTTAAGTAAGCCAGTCGTGTTCTCTTAAAGCATTTATTTATTCGAGGTCCCGTGCTGGCTGTGGCGAGTGCGGGTTTTTCTTATTAAAAAAATAGGCAAAAATATGAACGATATTGAGCGTCTGGAACAAGAAATTTGTTTAGCCTTAGAAGCTGCGGGTGATGAACAGGCACTTGAAGAAGTGCGTATTGCAGCATTGGGAAAAAAGGGAAGCATCTCTGAAAAATTAAAAGCATTAGGAAAGATGGAAGCTAGCGAGCGCCAAAAAGCTGGACCAGTTCTTAATGGATTAAAAAATCGTATTTTGGAATTATGGGCGAAAAAGCGTGATCTTCTAAAAAGGCAAGCAATGAATGCCCGTCTTTCTCGTGAAACGGTCGATGTTACCTTGCCTGTTCGTTCTTCACCTATAGAACGAGGGCGTATCCATCCTATTTCTCAGGTCATTGAGGAAATTATAGCTATTTATACAAAAATGGGTTTTTCTCTTGCAGAAGGTCCAGATATTGAAACAGACTATTATAATTTTACGGCATTGAATTTTCCTGAAGGGCATCCAGCGCGTGAAATGCACGATACCTTCTTTTTTGATGTTGATGATACAGGAAAGCGGAAATTATTGCGGACCCACACATCACCTGTACAAATTCGCACACTGGAAAAGCAAAAAGCACCGATACGGATCATTATTCCTGGAAAAACTTACCGCATGGATTCGGATGCAACGCATTCGCCCATGTTTCATCAGGTCGAGGGTCTTGTCATCGATAAAACCTCCACCATTGCCCATATGATGTGGCTACATGAAACCTTTTGTAAAGAATTTTTTGAAGTTCCTTCTGTAAAAATGCGTTTTCGTCCCTCTTTTTTCCCTTTTACTGAACCATCTATGGAAGTGGATATTCAATGTGATCGTTCTGGCTCAGAAGTAAAATTTGGTGAAGGACAGGATTGGTTGGAAATTTTAGGATGCGGAATGGTGCATCCTCATGTGTTGAAAAATGTTGGTTTAGATCCCGATGAATATCAAGGCTTTGCGTGGGGAATGGGTATTGATCGTATTGCTATGTTGAAATACGGCATGCCTGATTTACGAGCTTTTTTTGATGCTGACCTGCGTTGGTTAGACCATTATGGCTTTCGTTGCTTTGATATGCCTGCTTTTTTTCCTAATAGAAATGTCTGATCTTATCATCGCTTTCATGTGAGGTTTTAAAATGAAATTTACTTTGTCGTGGTTAAAAGATCACTTAGAGACAGATGCATCTTTGGATGAAATTTGTGAGAAATTAACCGCTATCGGTCTTGAGGTTGACCACGTTGATGATCGCTCTTCTTTAAAAGATTTTGTGATTGCAAAAGTTTTAACCGCAATAAAACATCCTGATGCAGATAAACTTCAAATTTTATCAGTGGATATGGGAACTTCTACGCCTGTTCAAGTCGTCTGTGGAGCACCAAACGCGCGCGCTGGGCTTGTTGGTGTTCTTGCACGACCAGGTACTTATATTCCAGGACTCGATGTGACATTATCTATCGGAAAAATTCGCGGTGTTGAAAGTTTTGGGATGATGTGTTCACAAGCAGAGCTTGAATTATCAAATGAACACGATGGCATTATCGAACTTCGGGAAGATAGTCCCATTGGAGTTTCGTTTGCTGCTTATGCTGGTTTAGATGACCCGATCATTGATATCGGATTAACCCCCAATCGCTCTGATTGCACAGGTGTTCGCGGTATTGCACGTGATCTTGCTGCCACTGGAATCGGACAATTAAAAGAATTATCTTTACCAAAATTTGAAGCTTCCTTTGATACCCCCCTCGATGTTTTATTAGATTTTTCGCGAGATTCATCGTTATGCTTAGGTTTTGCTTGGCGTGAAGTGCGTAATGTTCAAAATGGCGCATCACCACAGTGGATGCAACAACGTTTGAATGCAATTGGTTTGAGACCGATTAACGCACTTGTTGATATGACCAATTACATCAGTTTTGACCTTGGTCGTCCGCTCCATGTTTTTGATGCAGATAAAATTAAAGGGAATTTGTATGTCCGTTGTGCTCGTAAAGGAGAACAACTTCAAGCACTTAATGGAAAAATCTATCATTTGAACATTCAGGATTGTGTCATTGCCGATGAAGAAGGTGTTGTTTCGATTGCAGGTATCATGGGGGGTGAAAGAACGAGTTGTGATGAAACAACACAGCGCGTTATTATTGAATCGGCACTTTGGGATGCAAAAAGCATCGCACAGACAGGGCGAACATTGGGTCTTATCAGTGATGCACGTTATCGGTTTGAACGAGGTGTTGATCCAGCTTTTATGGAAACAGGGCTTGAGATTGCAACAGAAATGGTCTTACGTCTTTGTGGCGGTGAAGTATCCAAAGCGAAAATTGTTGGCTATCAGCAACAAGAAACCAAACAGATCGCTTTTCCTTTTTCTGAAATTAAACGTTTGACACATTTGGAAATAGAGCCTGCAAAAGTCATCTTTATTTTAACGAAACTTGGATTTTGCGTTGAGGAAAAAGGAGATGTCGTTGCAGTAAAAGTACCATCATGGCGCCCTGATATTATGGGCAAAGCCGATTTGGTGGAAGAAGTCATGAGAATTTATGGATTAGATAAAATTCAGCCTATTCCTTTGGAAAACTTCACAAAAGGAAAAGAGCAAATTTTAACATGCGCGCAAATTCGTTCACGCGCTTCCCGTTTAGCTTTAGCTCATCGCGGTATGAAAGAAGCCGTAACGTGGTCTTTTATCTCTGAAAATCAGGCTCTTGCTTTTGGGGGAGGTCAAGCAGAGCTTAAACTGGTCAATCCTATTGCCACTGATATGTCAGTGATGCGTCCTTCTCTTTTACCTGGTTTGCTTCTAGCAGCACAGAGAAATGCTGATCGTGGTTTTTCTGATCTTGCTTTGTTTGAAGTTTCCAGCATTTATGAAGGCAATACCCCTGATAAACAACGACGTGTTGTAAGTGGGATTCGTCGTGGCACAGAGCAATTTGAAGGCGCTGGGCGTTTTTGGAATGGAAATGCAACCGCCGTTGATGTTTTTGATGCCAAAGCAGATGCTTTAGCTGTTTTAGAAGCATGCGATATAGATGTTGGGAAAGTACAGATTGAAGTTGAAGCTCCCGATTGGTATCATCCAGGTCGTTCAGGAGTCATAAAACTTGGATCAAAGATTATTCTTGGCTTTTTTGGTGTTCTTCATCCAGCAACCTTAGAAAAATTAGACATCAGTGGTCCTTTATGCGGCTTTGAAATTTTTCTCGATCAAATTCCAGAGCCAAAGAAAAAAGCAACAAAAAACCGTCCTCCTTTGAAATTATCGCCTTTTCAAATGGTGCGGCGTGATTTTGCATTTATCGTTGATAAAACGATTGCTTCTTCTCTTATTGTTCGTGCTGCTCAAGGAGCTGATAAAAAACTGATTCATTCCGTGCAAATTTTTGATCTTTTTGAAGATCAAAGCCTTGGTGAAGATAAAAAATCTGTTGCCATTGAGATTGTTATTCAACCGATTGAACGCACTTTGACAGATAAGGATCTGGAAGAAATTGCTGAAAAAGTAATAGAAAATGTCACCAAAATGACAGGTGCTTATCTTCGTCGTTGAGTATTTTCGGATTACTTTTATAAAGATAGGAGCACTTTTAAGTGCTCCTTTATTTTTTTAGGATTTGAGATCTATAGAATTCTTTTGAAAGAGAGTTTTACTAAAATCTATTTATTTATAATGATAATTTCTCATATTAAATAAAGTCTCTAATATTATAAGACTCACCATTTCAAATTATCTTTGAATGAATAAAAATCTTTTATTTTCGTACCTTAAAGTGGAGTGGTTATATAGAAACCATAAAAAAAGGAGTAAAAATGCCTCTTATACAGGCTCTCAAATGCCAAAGCCTATTGCAATATGAGGGATGGATCATGCAATATCGGGATTGAAAAAATGAAATAATGGTGCCGCATTTTGTAAAGTAAATGATGATGCTTAATGGATCTTATTCCCTTTGGGTGTATTTGCACCTTACAGGTATCGCCATGAAATGAATATAAGATGTTTTGTTAAAACAAGTGCATGAATGACATAATAAGTTTCTTGTTTTGAACCTTCTTTTTTTGTGAGGGGTGCGTAATTTCATTGAGAAATGAGAGTAAAAACATGGGAGAATATGCATTCCATGAATTCAAAGACATTGCTTGAGATGCTTTTTAAAAGTGCACAAATTGCATAATGGCTGTAAATAACGTGACTAACTGATCTATTAGCAGCACCGGTAACATACTAAAACCTTTTGGGTTTTCAAAATTCATTGTACGTCAAAACAAATTAAAAAGGGAAGATAATCGAAGGACGGTTTTTAGTTTGCATCTTCATATTTTTTCTAAAGAGGCTACGTTTGCGTTTCAAAAGACTGTAATATTTTTCTCCATTTTGGCAGATAAAAGCGAAAATTGCTTATAAAGCCTTTAAACGGAATATCTTTTCAAATGTGTACTTGTTTTAAGAAACATATTTCACTGCTTCTCAGTTTATTTCACGACAGCATCTATGAATGATATGGTATGATTAAAGTTTTATTCTGCATTAACCTCTTTAGCTTGGTAAAGGGCAAATTGGCTCCATTATACTTTCTCTTTTTTAGCTTTCATATAGCCGACAAGTCCTTGTATTGGAGAAAGGTCATAAAAGAATTTTTATCCCTTTTTATCGTTTTTGTTTACAGGTCACTCTGCTTAGAATGGACATATAAAAAGTAGTCATTGATTCATAATAAAAGGATTTAAATTGAGAAAAACCTATATTATTCAGTTAATAAACTGAATAAAACGATACGTTTCCTTATAAATTAATTTGTTATCATTCGGATTAGATGTTGATTAATGAGCAACAAAAAAACACAGACTTTATGAAATAAATAAATGCTATAAAAACATAAGCTTACCAGAAATGAATGAGAAAGATATTTCAGCTTTTTATAAAAGCTTTGCAAAACAACAAAGCAATTTTCCTTTAAAATCGCCCATTTTTTCAAGATGAATTTTCAAAGTGAAAAAGAATTGTTTTTAAAGGGCTTGAAAAGTTAATTTTTGTAAAAATTCTTCATTGCAAATGCAAAAAATAACTGTTATCGCTAAATGATAATGCAAATCATTCGCAATAAAGAGATAATTTAATGAATATAAAAAAGATTTTTACTCTAATTCTGGGAAGTCTTATTTTTTTTACTCCCAATTTAGCGGTATGTGCTGGTAAATTTAAAGCTGTTACGACATTCACCATTATTGCTGATATGGCGCGAAATGTAGCTGGTGATGCCGCTGATGTTGAATCAATCACAAAACCAGGTGCAGAAATTCACGAATACCAACCCACCCCACGTGATCTTATGCGTGCACAAGGTGCAAATCTTATCTTTTGGAATGGGTTAGAGTTAGAACTTTGGTTTGAAAAATTTTTTCAAAATATCAAAGATATTCCAAGTGTTGTTGTGTCAAAAGGTGTTGTACCAATTAAAATTGGTGAGGGTCCCTTCAGCGGTAAACCCAATCCTCATGCATGGATGTCACCGACCGCTGCTCTGATTTATGTTGATAATATTCGTGATGCTTTTGTAAAGTATGATCCTGAACATGCTGATACTTATAAAGAAAATGCCGAAATTTATAAACAGAAGATTCGCGCAACAATTGATCCAATCAGAGCTGAATTGTCAGCAGTTCCTCAAGATAAGCGTTGGCTTGTAACAAGTGAAGGTGCATTTAGTTATTTGGCACGTGATTTTGATCTGAAAGAACTTTATTTATGGCCAATCAATGCTGACCAGCAAGGAACACCACAGCAGGTTAAGCATGTGATTGATATGGTTCGCAAATACAATATCCATGCAGTTTTTTCTGAAAGCACAATTTCTCCAGCACCTGCTAAACAAGTGGCAAGAGAAACAGGAGCTAAATACGGTGGTGTTCTCTATGTTGATTCTTTAAGTGAGAAAAATGGTGAGGTCCCCACATATATTGATTTATTACGTGTCACGAGTGATCGTATCAGCAAAGCCTTATTAGAGGGAGTAAAAAGCCGATGACGGAATGTGGAATATTTGCCCAAGGAGTAACGGTAACTTATCGTAATGGACATACGGCTTTACGTGAAGTAAATTTTGAAAGTCCCAAGGGTTCTATTACAGCATTGGTCGGTGTTAATGGATCCGGTAAATCAACATTATTTAAAGCAATTATGGGATTTGTACGCCCCTCAAAAGGGAAAATTCGCATGTTTGATTTGCCCGTTGATATAGCTTTGAAAAAAAATCTTATTGCTTATGTTCCTCAAAGTGAAGATGTAGATTGGAATTTTCCTGTTCTGGTTGAAGATGTTGTCTTGATGGGGCGGTACGGTCATATGAATTTCTTTCGCTATGCACGGGCGCAGGATTATGAAGCCGTTCGTGTTGCATTGGAACGCGTGGATATGTTGCCTTTTGCCAAGCGCCAGATTGGAGAACTTTCAGGTGGACAAAAAAAGCGCGTTTTTCTAGCGCGTGCTCTGGCACAGAAAGCAAAAGCTATTTTATTAGATGAGCCGTTTACAGGGGTTGATGTTACAACAGAAGATAAAATCATTGCTTTGTTACAAGATCTTCGTAAAGAAGGAGCAGTAATCTTGGTCTCTACCCACAATTTAGGCTCTGTTCCAGAATTTTGTGATCATACAGTTTTAATAAAAGGAACCGTTTTAGCTTCTGGGTTAACAGAAAAAATCTTTACAAAGGAAAATCTGGAGAAAACTTTCGGAGGCTCTTTGCATCACCATATTTTTGATCTTCAAGGCACGAAAAAAAATGATGCTTTCATGGGGAGAAAACAGTCTGCAGTTTGCGAAAATATTGAAAGAGTGGGGCACGTCGCATGATTTCTTGGTTGCTTGAACCACTGAGCTATCAATATATGGTGAATGCAATGTGGGTTTCTGGATTAGTTGGGTGTGTTTGTGCCTTTCTTTCAGCTTTTTTGATGTTAAAAGGTTGGTCATTGATTGGTGATGCACTCTCCCATTCAATTGTTCCTGGTGTAGCAGGAGCTTACCTTTTAGGGTTACCTTTTTCACTTGGCGCTTTTTTTTCTGGTGGTCTTGCTGCGGCAGCAATGCTGTTTTTTAATCAGAGGACAAAACTGAAAGAAGATACCATTATTGGTCTCATTTTTTCTTCCTTTTTTGCTTTTGGATTATTTCTCAAATCATTAAAACCAATGGCTGTTAATATTGATACAATTGTTTTAGGAAATATTTTAGCAGTTAGTTCATCAGATATCATACAATTGGCTTTTATTGGTTTTTTCTCTTTATTTATATTGCTTGTGAAATGGAAAGATCTCCTTGTTTCTTTATTTGATGAAACACACGCTCGTGCCATTGGATTGAATGTAAAGTTTTTAAAGATTCTCTTTTTCACCTTGCTGGCTGCTTGTACCGTTGCTGCTATGCAAACGGTTGGAGCGTTTTTGGTTATTTGTTTGGTTGTAACGCCTGGGGCAACAGCTTATCTTTTAAGTGATCGTTTTGTGAATATCTTGGTTATTGCAGTTATAATTGGGACACTCACAAGCGTATTAGGTGTTTATGTGAGTTATTTTTTGAATGCACAAACGGGCGGAGTTGTCGTACTTTTTCAAGCATTCTTATTTATGTTAGCTTTTATTTTTGCTCCTAAACACGGATATATTGCTGCGCGTTTACGTATAAATGCAGCAAAAAAAGGTGTGATGTTATCATGATTGATCAATTACTACTTCCTTTTCAGTTTTCTTTTATGCTGAAAGGCATGCTTATTGTTATGATCCTTTCTATTCCAATGGCGATGCTTTCCTGTTTTCTTATTTTGAAAGGATGGGCACTGTTAGGCGACGCCATTTCCCATGCAGTCTTTCCAGGTGTTGTTGTTGGTTATATGACAACACCGTGGGTGATAGCACTTTTAACTTCTTTGCCATTTGCTTGGGTCCAGCATATGCGTCCAGAGAATATTACAATGACCTTGATTACTTGTGGTGCTTTTGTTGCGGGTATGGTTTGTGCGCTTACAACAGGCTTTTTGGGAGGTAACAGTCGTATCAAACAGGATACAGTGATGGGGGTTGTTTTTTCATCGATGTTCGGTTTAGGGCTTGTTTTGGCAACATCTATCTATAGTAGCTTAGATTTAAATCATATTCTATTCGGTAACCTGTTGGGTGTTAGTTGGCTTGATATTACACAGACAGCAATCATTTCTGCCATCGTTACTTGTACTTTAGGAGCAAAATGGCGCGATTTTATGCTGTATATTTTTGATTCAGTACAAGGACGTGCAATGGGATTGCGAATATCACTGCTCCACTATACCCTTCTCACGATGATTTCTCTTACAATTGTTGCGGCTTTGAAAGCGGTTGGTATTGTGCTTGTTATTTCTTTACTCATAGCACCAGGAGCAATTGCCTATCTTGTCACAAAACGGTTTTCTTTTATGTTAATGATCGCGATACTTATTGCAGCTTTTTCTGGCTTTTTAGGGATTTATCTTAGCTTGTTTATCGGCTCTGATTCTGCTTCCACAATCGTGTTAATCTTGACGTTGATTTTTATTGTCATTTTCATGATGACTTTCTTTCGGCGAAATACAGTTCAAGAAACTTGACGGTGATCAAATCTATGCATATCAGCAATGCATTTTTATATATTGTTTTTCATGCTTATTTTAATTAGACGTCGAGTCGCTAGGTTATTTTTCCTCCTAATGTCTAGCAAATGAATGCAGTACATTTTCTCCCCCCCCAATGCTGCATTCTTAATTAAGAGGCTGCATTGATTTATTCTGCAGCCTTTTTATTTTTTTGCTTTTCTAAAATCTCCTCTTATTTCTTGAAACCATTTAAAATAATTATCATATTGCAAAGCTATTTAGTATCTTGAAGGAACTTATGAAAGTCCAAGACACTTACACATAGAAATGTGTGGCACATAGAAATGGTGGCGAGGGGAAATGATGGAGAGGAATTATCCACTCAAACATATAAACGATGAAACAGATATAATTTTTTGCGTAAAATTTTACGTGGAGGAAAATAATACGAGAGAATGAAGAAATATTTCAAGATATCACATCCTTTGCGCCTCTGCTATTATATAGCAGGTTGGGCAATGGTTATATTAGGTATTATCGGTGTGGTATTACCTATTATGCCGACGATGCCTTTTTTGTTGATTGCCTCATGGTGTTTTACGCGTTCTTCTCCACGTTTTCATCACTGGTTGAATAATCATCGTATTTTCGGTCCCCCTCTTAAACAATGGGAAGAAAGAAGAGCTATCTCTCCATTTGTTAAAATTTTTGCAGTGATGAGTATGATAGGGGGGGGATTATCCTTTTTCGTGATGGTACACCCTCCTTTATGGATTTTTTTACTCGTTGCCGTTATATTATTGTTGATTGCTATTTATATCGTGACACGTCCATCTTCATAATGACATAAAAAAACTTTATGAGATGCCCTTTAGAGCTTTGACTTATTTGTTAGAATGATGAGAGAATCTTTTCCCTCACATTGTAGATATAAAACCTCCCTATTCAAAACGTATATGAACTAACAAGCTTTTTAAAAGCGATTGATTAATGATATACTTGTAAAATAATTTTATAAGCAAAGAAAATTATGCAAAAAGCCTTTTTAAAACTCATAAAAAGTTGCTTTGTAAACAATGATAAATCACATTCATGAAGAGACTTTATTTTTGTAAAGCATGCTCGTACAAATCTCTATATACATCTCTACTGAAAATACATTGATATTATATCTTTTTTTCTAACAAAGAATTTCGTTTGTTTTCATATCTCTGGATGAGAACATTGTATTCTTGCGATGATATGCGCGTAAATAAATTTTCTGACTTTGCATACAACTTATTCGAAATAAACATATTATAGCATTCTCTGTTTTTTATGAGATTCGAGAATTCTCACTCAACGTGCATAATGATAGTATCCTGTTATGCTGTAAAATGCCTTTATCTATAACAATGATATAAAGCATATAAGCTTCCTTAACTAAAAATTCCTTGGCAGATTAAATTTTTTAAAATGCATCGTGCATATTTTTCAAGTTTTGCTTATCGGTAAATAAACCGCATTGTTGGAAGCAAAGTGGAATCTGCTCAACGAGTAGCCTAACTATTTACAGATCCGTAAGGGTTAAAAATCCCCGTCTTTAGGGTGGAAAAATTAACCTTATAAACAATAGGATGCGTTAATATATCCGTTTAAAGAGCCAAAAAACTACATCTTGACAGGTCTAGTAACGCGCGCTTTATTGTCAAAAAAATTGATATAACGTTGTACTTCTTTTGAATCACCGATCGTTTTTTCAGGATTATCTGAAAGTTTTACGGCTGGTCGCCCATTGGCATAGGTCACCTTACAAACAAGAGAAAGAGCATCAAGGGTTGTAATTTCTTTAGGTGCACAGCCTGTAAAGTCATTGGTAAGATCAGTGCCCCATCCAAAACTCATGCGCACTTTCCCATGGAAGTGATGATAGGTTTTTTCAATTGTATCGACATCAAGTGCATCCGAAAAAATTAAAAGTTTTTCGCGTGGGTCTTTTCCTTTTTCTTTCCACCATTGAATAATACGTTCTCCACCTTCTATAGGGGGTGCACTATCCGGTCTAAAGCCTGTCCAATCTGCTACCCAATCTGGAGCATCACATAAAAATGCTTCTGTACCAAAGGTATCAGGTAAAACAATGAGAAGATTTCCACCATAATAACGGTTCCAATCTTGCAAAACTTGATACGGAGCTCTGCGTAATTCATCATCATTGTTGCTGAGAGCAGCAATGACCATAGGCAATTCATGCGCATTGGTTCCAAGAGCCTCTAAATCTGTATCCATGGCAAGAAGGACATTAGAAGTTCCCGTAAAAGAACTCCCAATACCTTCTTTTAATGCTTCAACACACCAGCGCTGCCATAAAAAAGAATGGCGGCGCCTTGTACCAAAGTCGGATATTTTAATATCAGGCAAATTTTTAAGACATTCAACTTTACTCCACATTTTTGCTTTAGCACGTGCATAAAGTACATCAAGAGCAAAGCGATCCAGTTTTTTCATCGCCGCACGTGAACGTAATTCACTGATAATAGCAAGAGCTGGAATTTCCCACATAGAGCTATGAGCCCATGAACCATGAAAATGAAGAATATATTGGCCATCTTTACGGGTTAGTTCATATTCTGGGAGTTGAAAATTCTCAAGCCACTGAAGAAAATCCGGTTCAAAAATTTGTTTGCGTCCATAAAATGTATTACCAGCAAGCCAGATCATTTCTTTTTTTGTAAAGCGCAAACTAAGAGCATGATCAAGTTGGGCACGCAATTCACTCTCATCAATATCATCGGCAAGACGTATTGTTTTAGAGCGGTTTATAAGAGAAAAAGTAACATTGACAGTGGGATAAAGTCCCCAAATCATCTGTACCATAAGAAGCTTATAAAAATCCGTATCGAGAAGTGAACGAATAATGGGATCAAGTTTCCAAGTATGATTGTAAACACGTCTAGCAATATCGGGATGATTCATAATCCTCTTTCTTTCAATCTCATAGAATCTAAACTTATTATGCACCAATACGGTCAATATAGGTGGTGCAAGAAGTATAACAACTCTACAATTTTTGGAAAAGAATAAAAAATCTGCTCTCTTTTTCCATTTTTAAGATTTAACAATACGTATAATTTCATGCTTACCTGTTTTTTGTAATTTTATACCTGTATGAATTTCGGTATATTCTTTGTCATTAACATAGAGCATATTTTTAGATCCCCATTTTACTTTAATGGTATAAACAGCCTCATAAAATTTCATTTTTACTTCACATTTTGGCCAAATAGAGGGTAAATGTGGCTGTAAAAACAATAGATCTCCTTGACGCTTTATTCCAAGGATAGCTTCTATTGCAGCACGATAAAACCAACCGGCTGAGCCTGTATACCATGTCCAACCACCTTGACCACATCGTGGTTCAACGGCGTAGATATCTGCCGCCATTACATAAGGTTCAACACGATAAGTTTCAGGATTTTGTCCATGGATAATTGGATTAATCATAGAAAATAAAGCATAAGCTTTATCGTTTTGTCCCATTTCAGCCAATGCTAAAATACTCCAAATAGCGCCATGGGTGTATTGCCCACCATTTTCTCGAATGCCAGGAGGATAACCTTTTATATAACCGGGTTCAAGAGTTGTTTTATCAAAAGGGGGCCAGAAAAGACGTAGAAGTTTTCCTCGTTTATCATAGAGATGTTCAAGCATTGAGGCCATAGCCTGTTTTTGGCGCTCAAGCGGTGCCATTTGAGAAATGACAGACCAAGATTGAGCAATGGTATCAATTTGGCATTCATCATTGCTTTGAGAGCCAAAAGGCGTTCCATCATCAAAATAACCCCGTCGATACCAAGCACCATCCCAACCGTTTTCTTCTAGGGATTTTTTCAAACGTTCAAGGTACGTACTCCATATTTGCATATGGCTGTTGTCACCACGTTTTTTGGCCAAAGGAATAAATGCTTGTAGTGTGCATCCAAGAAACCATCCCAACCAAGTGCTTTCGCCTTTTCCTTCAACACCTACCAAATTCATGCCATCATTCCAATCGCCACCTAAAATAAGAGGAAGACCGTGGGATCCACAGCGTTTAATGGCAAGGTCTAGAGCTAAAGCACAATGTTCATAAACTGTTGCAACCTTTGAGGATTGAGTGGGTTGAAAATAAGCGTCCTGTTGCCCACTTTTGAGAACATCACCTTCAATAAAAGGAATGAGCGTATCAAGAAAGGCATTATCGCCAGTGGTATTGACATAAAGAGCTGTTGCATATGCAAGCCAAACGATATCGTCAGAAATGTGTGTGCGAACACCAGCATTTGTTTCAGGCAACCACCAATGTTGCACATCCCCTTCAAGAAATTGGTGCGCTGCTGCATTTAATAATTGTTCATGGGCTAATTGCGGTTTCAGCAATAACAAAGATAAGCTATCTTGTAACTGGTCACGAAAGCCAAATGCACCACTTGCTTGGTAAAAGCCTGCGCGTGCCATAATCCGGCATGCATAGATTTGATAGGGAAGCCAATGGTTGACCATAATATCGAAAGAGGGATCAGGTGTTTTGACTTGGAGTGGAGAAACAAAATCTCTCCAATATCGTTTTTGTTGTGTGAGCAAAGTTTCAAAATCACTTGCACGTGCTTGATTGAGTAATTTCTCAGCTTCTTTTCTATTTTCAGCGCTGCCAAGATAAAAGATGATTTCTTTTGTTTGCCCTGGTTGAAGATCAATATCATAGGAAAATGCTGAACAAGGGTTACATCCTGCTTCAATGGTATTCGAAAGTGCGCTGGCTTTACGGATCGCATTTGGGTGTGTTATGCTTCCCGTTGCACCGATAAATTCGCTGCGATTGGTTGTGGTGCTGGTTGGCATTTCCGATGCTGATAAAAATGTGACTTGTTGAGATTTTTCAATGTGATAAGGATTTTCAATGAAATGTACCCCTCTTTTAGCCTCATAAGAGGGAATAATGAAGGGAGCATATTTTGTACGAACATTTCCTAAAACCCATTCAACATAATTATAAAGGCGTAAACTGCGTGGTTTTTCCCCTTTATTCTTGAGGATAAGACGTGAAAAGCGAACAGGTTTTTCTGGGTCGAGTGTGTGGGTCAGTTCTAATGCGATTTCTGAATGTGTCGATTTAAAAGTTGAGAATCCAAAACCATGACAAGCCTCATAAACAACATTTTCAGCACATTCTACAGCAGAAACAGGTGAAAAACGTTTTAAAGACTGGCGATCAACCAGATAAAGTGCTTCGCCTGGCCGGTTAGACGTTGGATCATTCGCCCAAGGGGTTAATTGATAATCGCGGCTATTGTTAACCCAAGTAAAAATGGCACCTTCAGCAGAAACATGAAAACCAAACCCATGATTAGCAATAATATTAATCCACGGATGCGGTGTCGTGGTGTGTCCATAAAGACGTATTGCGTAATGATTATGCTGATTAAAACCACCATAACCATTCCAATATTTTAGATCTTCCCCATCAATGAAAGGAGAAGAAGGTTTTTGTCGGCTAGCAAGACCAATGGAAGCAAAAAGATTTTGTTCAGTTTGTGTTATAATTTGCCTTCCCTTGTTATGTCTTGGTAAGTCTAATTGATCATGAGGTCCCTGATAATTTTTACGAATTGAGAAATCAAAATCATTCCCCTCAATTCGTTTAAGCTGTTCAGATAGAGAGCCATTTTGGGCATCAAGAATAATGCGTGCTGATGCAAGAAGCGTTTTAAAACTTTGTTCATTTATTTGATCACGCCGAAGTGTAAAAATATGTTGGCGTTCATCTGTTTTTTGCATGTGATGTCGATAAGATTCGCATACCCATTCAAGGACGCGTTGTGTATTTTGTATATAGGAAAATGCTTGTTCATTGAGAATGACCAAATCAACAATAAGACCACGCATACGCCAATATTCATGTGCTTTAAGGAGTTCACGCAGTACAGTTATATTTCCCTCGTTATTTAATCTAAGAAGACAGAGTGGATTGTCTCCTGAGATGGACATGGGCCAAAGATCAGACTGTTTTCCAAGCGTTTTTGCCAATATTTCAGAAGGAAGACGCCATGTTCGATCAGGATAGATAAGCGGCGTTGCATATTTTTGATAAACAATCGCTTCTTTAAGCTGAGTTCCACTCTGATACAGTGCAACTTGTGAGCGTGTCCATGCCATTGAAAGTTCTTTTTGAAACATATCAGGTTGTCGATAATGTTTCATATGATTATGCAGTGCTTCTTTTGTATGCGCAGCAAAAGTCCAAAAGATAAGTTCTGCTTTTCCATGAGCTGGAATTTTTATACGGCATCGCAATGACATAATAGGATCAAGAACGCAACCTTGACTGTTACTAAAACGAGCATTTTGGTCAAATGCAGCGGGACGATGAATGGATCGCCCCCGACCAATAAACAGAAAGCGATCTGTTTCAGCTTCTGTCTCTTGAAGAGTATCCGTTGTACTGGAAACAAAATGGGCAATATAGATCTCAGGATCGTTAGGTGAGCGTTTGCGCCTTTTGGCAAAAATTGTTTTGCCTTCCTCAGCAATTTCCGTCTCTATAAACATCCGCGAAAAAACAGGATGAGCATTATCCATATCCATTGTTGCGAGCGCTAGTTCACCATAAGAGGTAACTTCAATAAGACAATCTTTGTTTGTTGTATTTATCAGTTGAAGACGTCTCCCTTCACCGCATCCTTCAGATGTAATAAGACATTCAAGTGTTGATTTGATACCATCAACCATTTTTGTATATTCAGCCTTTTCATCTGTAAAAATGCTGACAGCTTCTTCTTCAATAACGCGTGTTGGTTCACACGTCACAGACCACCACCGTCCACTATGTGTATCGCGTAAGAAGAATAAAGTCCCTTGTTGATCTTCTGTTGCATCAGGAATAAAGCGTGTAATCGCATAATCGTGCCAACGGCTATAGCCAGAACCATTCGCTGTTAGCATGGTAGAATAAGAACCATTTGATAAGAGCAAAGTTTCGCGTGGTTTGAGCAACGGATTTGTAATAATGCGCAAAGGAGCAGCATTCAATGTTTGAGACTTATTGCGTATACCATTAATCGCTTTGGTGTGAATAATAGGAATAAGATAGGGAGCACACTCTTGTAAAAGCAATTGCGTTGCTTCAATAATGGGATCACGATGAAAACGATCACGCATTCTCCCTTGAAAAATAACATTGTTAAGAGCAAGAATAGACATACCATGATGGTGTGCATAATAATTGCGTACAACAGCGTATTTTTCCCCTGTCTTTACGCGTGAAGGAGTAAAATCAATAGAGTCATAATAACCGTATGTTCCTAAAGCTCCAAGATCACGGAGTCGTTTTAAATTGGCAACAGCGCGAGAAGGAGCATATTGTGCCGCTAGGAGGCTGGCATAGGGAGCAATGACAGTATTGCGTGAGAGACCCCGTTGAAGTCCGAGGCTTGGAACACCAAAATGAGCATACTGATAATTCATCAAATGATCACGAGCGTTAAATGCGGCCTCTGAAATACCCCATGGCAATTCCCGTGTATGAGCATATTGTATTTGACATCGAATAACCAATCGATTTGTTTGATCTAGTAAAGAGCCTAAAGGTTCATGCATTACAAGAGATGGCATAAGGTATTCAAACATGGAACCAGACCATGAGAGGAGCGCACCTTTCCAACCTACGGGAATGAGGAGTCGACCAAGATGAAACCAATGTTTAAGTTTTATATCTCCTTTTGCAATGGCAAAGAAGCTTGCAAGACGTGCTTCTGAAGCAAGCAGATCATAACAATTTTCATCGAGTTTGTTTTCTTGTACACGATATCCTATCGATAAAAGATGCCGTTTAGGTTGTTCTAAAAAATCAAATTTCATGTCAAAGGCTATTTGCCGTGCCGCTGTAGCCAACCTATTTAGTTTTTTGCATAATTTTTCAGTATCAAAATGAACCGTTGCATCATGATGATGAGCGTCGCAGGTTTCGATAAGGCGTTTAACCCAAGAAAGTGCACAAGCAGATTCTATTGTTTGAATTTTTTGGTCGAGTTCATTGACTAAATGTAGAATATCGTGGGCCGCATATGAAAGATCCTTAATGTGAGAAGGGATCGTATTTTCTTGGTCTACAAAAGTACAGACAGAGTGATGAAAACGAGTGATATTTTCTTCGATTCTTTGCCGTAAGGAACATAAACTGGGTTGATGATCTGGAATTTCTTTGACAGTTTCTTCAAGAATAGTCAGAACATCCGATAAGGCTTCTCGATCACTTTGAAAAAGAAGAGATGGTTTTTCAGCCCATTCACTTAAAGCAGAAGAAAGTGTGATCAAATGACCAGCAAGATTTCCTGAATCAACGGTTGATACATAAGTGGGTAAAAGAGGTCTGAGTGTATCGGTTTCATACCAATTATAGAGATGACCACGGAACTTTTCCATTTTTGCAAGAGAGCGTAATGTACATTCAATACGGGTGATGGTCTCTTCAAAACTAATCCAGCCAAAATCACGGGCAGCAATAATAGAAAGAAGATAAACCCCGATATTCGTAGGAGATGTACGTTGAGCAACAAGAGGTTCAGGATCTTCTTGAAAATTATCGGGAGGCAAATAGTTGTTTTGTGCATTGACAAAGGTTGCATAATAAAGCCACGTCCGCCGTGCAATAGAACGAAGCATTTTTTCATCTTTTGAAGAAAGATAAAGGCTATCTTGAAATGTTGAAGATCGACTCACAACCCAAGCAATGAAAGGTGAAAAAAACCATGCTATCCCTAAAGGCAAAGCAATAAAGCTTACAAAAACATCAAAAAAAAGAGGGAGCGCTATAGCAAGAGCACCAATAAGCGA
Source organism: Bartonella queenslandensis (assembly GCF_018155095.1). Lineage (GTDB taxonomy): Bacteria > Pseudomonadota > Alphaproteobacteria > Rhizobiales > Rhizobiaceae > Bartonella > Bartonella queenslandensis_B. The sequence goes on from NZ_NAAI01000002.1 coordinate 110,041, forward strand.
TGCTGGTGCCATTGTAAGCACGTAGAAACGCAAACTATTGGGCATTGATTTTGTTGCGACAAAAGTTTTCCATTCAAGAAGATGCTGTTTTGAAATCGTCATACGATAGAGTGTACGAATAATCGCATCAGTCATAAAATACGCCGAATGAGCAAGAAAAGTTACTTTGAGAAATATATAAGTGCTTGTAAGAGCAGTTTTATTCCAAATTAATTGAAAATGTCCGCGCAAAGAATGATCTATATTGGATGCAACGAGCGTTTTTAATACACATAAAATGGGTGCAATGAAGATGCTAAGCAATAAAAATATCTGCCAGACAATTGCACTCTTTAATGGCAAAAGAACCCATCCTGCAAATGCTGCAATTAACCACATCAGTGGCGTGAGAGAACGACGCAAATTATCCTGCATTTTCCAACGCGTCACCAAGCTTATTTGACGAGGCAAAAAAAGATAAGGCAAAAGTTGCCAATCACCGCGAATCCAGCGATGATAACGCATAACATCAATATTATAAGCTGTTGGATAATCCTCAATGACGGCTATGCTGCTTACAAGAGCACTACGAGCGTATCCTCCTTCTAAGAGATCATGACTGAGAACCGTATTTTCTTTAACTTTGCCGTGAAGTGCTTGTTCAAATGCATCAATATTATAAAGACCTTTACCGATAAAGGTGCCTTCTCCTAAAAGATCTTGATAAGTATCAGAAACAGCAAAAACATAAGGATCAATCCCACGGTTGGTAGAAAAAACCCGTTGGAAAATTGATGTTTTTTTTTCTGTTGTCAGAGAAGGAATAATACGTGGTTGCAAAATGCTATAGCCTTTTACAACTTTTCCACTTTGCGGATCAAAAATAGGATGATTGAGCGGATGGTTAAGCTTTCCAACAAGTTTTGTGACGCTTTCAGGGGTAAGACGTGTATCGGCATCCAGCGTCATAACAAAACGGCAATCCATAGGAAGATATGGACTGGTAGGGTAAAAGCTCGTATTTTTATCACCTCTTAAAAGCCGATTGAGTTCATGAAGTTTTCCCCGCTTTCGCTCCCATCCCATCCAACATTTTTCGCTGCTATTATAAAGACGTCGGCGATGTAAAAGGAAAAAAACAGGAAATTCATCACGATGATAACGACTATTGAGTTTATCAATGCTTCTTTGCGCATAGTGCAACAAATCAAGATCATCTTGCGTTTCTCTCAAGGGAGCATCCACCCAATCTGTAATGAGTGCAAAATGAACAGCACCTTTAGGATTGGAAAGATAGTGCACTTCAAGATTATGCACTTGCGCATCAATATCATCGCGTGATGTCATCAAAGTAGGCACAACAACCATTGTACGTGCATGGCTCGGAATACCTTCTTTATATTCATAACCAATGAGCTGTCTTGATGGAACAAACCACGAAATAACCGTATTAAATAAAGCACAAACCGCATCCATAGCAGGAAAAAGCGCCAATACAGTCAAACAAAGGGATAACCATGGTGTCATACCAGATATTTGTAAAAGGATGTAAACTACAAGTAAAAGAGCAAATGTTAGAAAAGAGATAGGAATAGCAATGACTCTCAGTTTTAAGCAATAAAAAGTGCGTGCCCATTTTATGAGAGGAGGCGGAGTATATCCACACGCCTTTTCAAAGGCATCACGACCATCATCGACAAGATACCACCCAATAGAGGAATAATGAGGCGTATCTTCAAAGGTGGTGTTGGCCATTTCTACAACTTTATGGGAAATTTCCAGCTCGCTAAGAGGCGAAAAACGTGCAATTTTTTCAATGACTTGTCGATAAGTACTGCGTGAATGAGAATCAATTTCAGAAAAATCACTATTCTTACGCAAAATAGCATCAACACAACTGACTGTTTCAAACCATACAGTCCAATCAACATCATCTATAGCTTTAAGAGCACGAATAATATTGCCCATGGTCACACCATCTGCCGCTTGTCGAGTGTGTTCATCGGCTGTTGCGCTTTCTAAGCTACTTCCTTGACTTTCCAATTGCCTTTCAAGCCAAGTTAACGCTACCGTTGAATCGACAGATGCACTGCGTAAGCGATAGAATAAATGCGCTGAAAAAGTTGAGTCAGCAGTGAATGGTTTGTACTGCGTAAAAAGAGCGTTTAAACTTGTTTTATTTTCTACAAGAGAAATTTTATCAGCTACTTTACCCGCAAGATGGCGCATATGCCCCGCTTTTTCGATATGCACTGAAAGACGACGAACATTTTCAATGAGCAACATTTGCATAACAGAGGGAAGAGCCCACAATTCACCAATTGTGAGCGCACAAACTTCTTGAAACCCATTGATCATAGCCGTAAGCGTTTCTTGTGAGAAGCTGCTATCGGTATGTGCAATATAAAGCCAAGTTAAAGCAAAAATACGTGGTATCCCTGCTTTTCGAGTAGAAAGAGGAAGTTTCTTTATGAAGGACTTTGGAAGATTACGGCGTAATTGTTGTATGGTTTTATCAATGGTGTAATGATTATCAATGAGCCATTGAGCAGATGGTGCAACAGTTTCATCATTTTGAGCAGCAAAATCACTGGTATGAAAGGCATGAAGGATAAGCTTAGCATTTTCATTCAATCTCTTGCGAAAATCCACTACTCCTTCATATTCAGGAAGTAAAATTTCTTTGTCAGAAGCTATATCATGTCCTAGATTATGAAGATCTTCCTGTGCTTTATAAATTGCACGAAGAGGAAAGTCCGTATTAATAAAATAATTTTTTCCCTTCTTGTAAGAAAAAAGTATTTTATGAGAGGTATTGTGCACGCCATAATGTCCTATTGTTATTCAATTACATCGTTTTTTATTTAAATTGTAAGCATTTTATCTGAATCGTGAATCGTTGATAGGCAAAAACAAGATTTTTGTTTTTATTTGCAAGCATTTATAATAATTTTTAATGCAATAATTAAAAATAAGTAGAGAATTTCTTTAAAAAATAAAAAGGTCACTCCTAAAATGAGTGACCTTAATAACACCATCAATTTTAATGATTGATGATTAGTCTTGTTCTTGTTTTTTCAAAGCTGCACCAAGAATATCGCCAAGAGAAGCCCCTGAATCTCTAGAACCATATTGAGCAACAGCTTCTTTTTCCTCTGCAATTTCTAACGCTTTGATTGATACTGAAATTTTACGTGTTTTTTTATCAAATGCTGTGATACGCGCATCAACCTTTTGCCCAATTGCAAAACGCTCAGGTCGTTGTTCATCACGATCACGCGCAAGATCAGCACGGCGAATGATTGTCTCAAGGTTGTGGTCAATCAATTTCACATTAATGTCATTGTCGTTAACAGCAACCACTTCACAGGTTACAACAGCACCTTTTCGCAATTCGCCAGAAGCGGCCGCTTCTCCAACTTTATCGCTAGAAAGCTGCTTAATTCCGAGAGAGATACGCTCTTTTTCAATGTCAACATCAAGGACCACAGCTTTAACGATGTCGCCTTTATTGTAAGTATCAATGACTTGTTCACCTGGACGGTTCCAATCAAGATCAGAGAGATGAACCATACCATCAACATCACCTTCAAGCCCAATAAATAAACCAAATTCTGTTTTATTTTTAACCTCTCCCTCAATTTGTGAATTGACAGGAAATTTATTGGCAAAAGCTTCCCATGGATTTTCAAATGTTTGCTTTAAGCCAAGAGAAATACGCCGTTTAGAAGGATCAATTTCAAGAACAACCACTTCTACTTCTTGTGATGTAGATAAAATCTTTCCAGGGTGAACATTTTTCTTTGTCCAGCTCATTTCAGAAACATGGATCAATCCTTCAATTCCTGGTTCAATTTCAACAAAACCACCGTAATCCGTAATGTTGGTAACAGCACCCGTAATTTTTTTACCAATTGGATACCGGACACTGATGCTTTCCCAAGGATCACTTTCAAGCTGTTTCATTCCAAGAGAAATACGGTGTGTATCTTGATTGATGCGAATAATCTGAACTTTAATCGTTTGACCAATTGTCAGAACTTCAGATGGGTGGTTAACACGCCGCCATGCCATATCTGTAACGTGTAAGAGACCATCAATCCCACCAAGATCAACAAAGGCACCATAATCTGTAATATTTTTCACCACGCCTTCAACGATTTGGTTTTCTTCAAGATTTTGTACGATTTCTGAACGTTGCTCAGCGCGACTTTCTTCTAAGACGGTACGACGTGAAACAACAATATTGCCACGACGACGATCCATCTTCAAAATTTCAAAGGATTGTGAATTATGCATGAGAGGTGAAACATCACGAATGGGCCGAATATCAACCTGGCTGCGCGGCAAAAAAGCAACAGCACCATCAAGATCGACTGTAAAGCCACCTTTTACTTGGCTAAAAATAACGCCCTCAACGCGCGCACCTGCATTGAATTTTTCCTCTAAACGGACCCAACTTTCTTCGCGCCGTGCTTTTTCACGCGATAAAACAGCTTCACCCATGGCATTTTCAATGCGTTCAATATAAACCTCAACTTCATCGCCAACTTGCAAAGAACCGTCTTTTGCTTTCGCTCCAAATTCTTTGAGAGGAATACGTCCTTCAACTTTAAGTCCAGCATCAATAATGGCCATGTCTTTTTCGATTGCAATAACACGACCTTTAACAACAGATCCTTCATTAAGATCATTGGTTTGAAAAGATTCTGTTAAAAGGGCTTCAAAATCCGCTGTTGTGGGATTGTATTGTGACATAAGAACTCCTAATATATACCTTGTACTATAAGGTATGAGCGCTAGGTTAGTGTTAACATTGGCAACTTCTTAGCCTTTTTCCTTGAATAAAGGAAAAATGTTAGCGCTAGGCTGGAAGCTACCTTAACGAGTTTATCTAATTATATGTATTTTTATGATTGGATCAATAAAACTACATGCAATTGCAAATGTTGCTTCTATACTCAATTCTGACGTATCAAGCAAGTGGGTGTTTTTTGCTGGTTTTAGGGGACTTTGTTTGCGTGTTATATCGCGACTGTCTCGCTGTTCAAGATCGCTAAGTATTTCATAATAATTTGCTTGTCCTCCGTTTTTTAAAATCTCTTGGTAGCGACGTTTGGCACGTGTTTGAACATTGGCTAGAATATAAAACTTGATATCAGCATCAGGACAAACGACAGTGCCAATATCTCGCCCATCGAGCACGCTTCCAGGTAAAGTTTTAGCAAAATTACGTTGTTTTTTGACAAGAATTTTGCGCACAGCAGGGTTAATCGCTATTTTCGAAGCCGCTTCGCCAAGTTCATGAGAAGAGAGGAGAATAGGATTTAAGCTATTAAAATCAAGTTCTTTAGCATAAGTGATAGCACTTTTTTCATCATCAAGAGCTAATTTTTTTTGTAAAAGCGCATAAGCAACACCACGATAAGTAAGCCCCGTATCCAGATGATGAAGATGATAATGTGCAGCAATTTTGCGTGCTAAGGTTCCTTTGCCTGAAGCGGCAGGTCCATCAATAGCAATAACAAAAGGCTTCAAGCGATTTTTCCCCCAAGTTGTTTTATAAAAGGAATAAATTCTGGAAAGCTCGTAGCGATCATTCGTTGATCATCAATGGTAACAGGCTTTTCTGATACAAGCCCAAAGATGAGAAAACACATCGCAATTCGATGATCAAGATGTGTGGAGACATACCCACCACCCAAACCTTTGGCGGAACCTTTCCCATAAACAACAAGAAAATCTTGACCTTCTTCACAGTCTACGCAATTAACTTTTAATCCTTGAGCAACAGCAGACAGTCGATCTGATTCCTTAACACGTAACTCCTCAATTCCTAGCATAACTGTTTTGCCTTCCGCAAAGGCAGCTGCTACTGCCAAAGCAGGATATTCATCAATCATCGATGGGACGCGTTCTTCAGGCACAGTAACACCTTTGAGAACCGATGATTTTATCCGTAGATCCGCAACATCTTCTCCACCTGTTTGGCGTTGGTTCAAAAATTCAATTTGAGCGCCCATTTCCCACAATGTTTCGATAAGCCCTATTCGAGAGTTATTGATCAGAACATTTTCAATGGTGATATCAGAGTCTTCTACAAGAAGGGCTGCGATAATTGGAAAAGCAGCAGAAGAAGGATCACCGGGAATATGAATCGTTTGTCCGGTAAGATGGGGGTGACCATTAAGATGAATCAAACGCGCACCTTCTTTATCTCTTTCTATGTCAAGTTTAGCACCAAATGCTTTTAACATTTTTTCCGTATGATCGCGTGTGAGAACCGGTTCAATAACTGTTGTAATACCGGCGGTATTGAGTCCAGCAAGGAGAACCGCTGATTTAACTTGAGAGGAAGCTATTGGAACACGATAGCGAATCGGATTAGCCATTTTGGGACCATGCAGCGTTAAAGGAAGGTAATTACCGTTTGTGGCCTCAATTTCCACTCCCATAAGACGCAGTGGATCGAGGATACGTCCCATAGGACGTTTAGAGAGAGAAGCATCACCCATAAAAGTTGTTTTCATATGATAGGGACCAACCATTCCCATAACCAAACGAACACCTGTTCCAGCATTTCCAAAGTCTAAAGGTTGTTGTGCAGCTAAGAGGCAACCATTCCCTGTTCCTCGTATGCTCCAGAAGTCATCTTTCTTAATTATACAAGCGCCCATAGCTTGCATAGCAGAAGCTGTATTGAGTACATCAGCGCTTTCAAGTAATCCGTGGATACATGTTTCACCATTTGCTAACCCTCCCAATATAAGAGAGCGATGGGAGATTGATTTATCTCCTGGTATTCGAATTTTTCCAGAGAGACTACTCGATTTATAGGCAGTTATAGGGATTGCTTTTTGCATGGAAATTCTATTTAATTCTATCTAACTTTTATGAAATTACGTATCCTTTAACATATGCTTTAAAAAACGTCATGAAAAAATCTACATGTAACAGTGTATTTGTCTTTGACAAAGGTATCATTTTTCGATTAAGCACCATAAAATTTATCTTTTAATGGAATGTAGTTAATCAAAGAGGCACGGTTTATGGCAAAACAAGAACTTGGAACGAAACGTGTTGATCCAGAAACAGGAAAAAAATTTTACGATCTAAATCGCGATCCTATTGTGTCACCTTATACAGGAATTTCTTATCCGCGTTCTTATTTTGAGGTTGCGGCAGCTGAAGCAAATAATGAAGAAGAAGTAGATACTGAAGAACTTGATACAGCACTTGAAAAGTCTGCTTTTATGCTTCTTGAAGAGGATGATGACGGTGCTAAAGATGACGATCTTCCCGATTTGGAAGATGGTGATGTCGATCTCGGTGATGACGATGATACATTTTTATCTCACGATGATGACGATGAGGATGATGACGTTACCGATATTCTTGGAGGCGGCGTTTCTAATGATGACGATGCTTAAAAGAAGTAAAAAAAGGCATCTTTTCCGTTGAATGCAAATTTTTCTTGATCTTCAATTTTTCTCGTTTTAGAAAAGCTGAAATTATAGACTGTCCTTTTAGGAAGAATTTGTTTTTATAGGGGCTATAGCTCAGCTGGGAGAGCGCTTGCATGGCATGCAAGAGGTCAGCGGTTCGATCCCGCTTAGCTCCACCAAAAGCGCCTTTCTACTATCAAGAGAAATCAATCTGAAAAGTTGATGTGCTTTGTAGTCTTTAGTCTAACAGCGGACTGTTTGTATTTCAACGCTATCATAATAGTGCACTTTTAATCGTTTGTTGGATTGTAAAGTTTTCCTTTCATGACAATGAAAAATAAGCCTTTCTTTAAAAAACAAAATTTGAATCCCCCTCTGCTATAATATTTCCGCAAAATCGTAATATATTGATTATGGATATCTTTTTAAAAGGTGCGTACTACTTCAATAAAGACTCGAGAACAGGATATACTTCTCTATTATTGCGAATCAGAACTTTTTTCGAGTGTTTTTTAACCTTATAAAACCTTATAAAATGTCCTGCTCATTTTAAAAAAAATTATCCCCCTTGATCAACCTTCACCAACTCATTTCTAAGGTATGTTAACATCTAAATAACACATTGATTTGTCATGATAAATTATCTACTCCATAAAATAATAATTCCAAACAGTGTAAGATTCTCTTATCATCCCCCCCGCAATATTGAATCAATTAAAATCGTTTCTTTAGCACATTATGAGAAAAGTTGAGGTATAGGAGAAAAGCAACGCTATCACAACATTGGAAACTGGCGTGTTATTTCATAAGCGCTAAAGACAAATCTTGTCCTGAATATTCATTATATGTAAAGCTGTATATACCTTTCCCCTAAACGATAGGGCTGTACAACAAGATAACTTTTTTCAATTATGATGGACAGAAATGCTTCATTTCATACAATGCGCAAGATACTTAATCTTTTAGAGGGCTTTCATTATCCCTTTATATAAAGCAGTGTTTTATGATCGTTTAATGCATGTCTCGTTTTTTATATCGAATATTTTACCCTTTTTATGATGCTGGAATTGTATTTGTTTTAATTGCTATTTTATACGCTTCACAAATAAGTATTCATATCATAATCAGCCAATAATACGCATAATGAAAATTGATATTATATTTTAAAATTTTCTTTCAATAATCTCTGATATTTTGTCCAGAGTTAAATGCCAGTGCTCAATAGAAGATGGTGTTCATTGTAAATTTTTTGAACAAAGGGGGACAAAAATATCGAGAGTATCTTCAAATATATTGTGTAGTGCAAAAACTTTCTACTGCTTAAGTTCATTCTAAAAAATAACAGTTTATCCATTCAACAATCGAAAAAATGATACTGTCTTATCGTGCCATAAGAAATTTTGCTTTCAATAATTTTATACCATCAACTCTCTCATTGAGATTTTGAGAATCTTTGCTAACGCCATCCACATCTCTTTAATTGCTGTTCGTAGAGCCTCGATATCCCTGCCATGCGCTGTGCTGCCTGTGATAGTGCAGCACTGACAGATCCGCCACTACGCGCATAAGCACCATGCCCCATGTGGTAATTTAAATAAAGGCTATATGCATCATCAAACCTCACTCCATTGCGTTGAACACTTTGGCGATGGTACCAAGCAACAAAATCAGCAGCATCTGCGAAATTCGTACGCCATGCAAAAGACTTTCCTGTAGAGCGAAGATACATTGCCCATGTACCGTCAAGCGCTTGAGCATAACCATAAGCTGTCGATTGACGTTTCCATGGGATAAAACCAAGTAGTTTTTTGCGTGGAGGACGTGCATCGTGACGAAAGCTCGATTCCATCTTAATGGTTGCAAGAATAATCGGCATAGGAATTCCATAGCGCATTTCCGCTCTTTGAGATGCCTTACCCCAATTATCAAAAAAACCATTTTTTTGTGCTAAAATAGCGCAAGCATTGTTTGTGTGGACGGGAGTGGTTGTTGCACACCCCCCTAGCAGAAACACCAGTGCCCCTAAAAACAAAAGGTGTCGCATCTTCCCTATTCCTCTCGTTTAAGAAATAAAACAAGATAGAAATACTAAAAAATTATTACCAATCAATAAAGAACATGATTTTAACTTGTGATCGTTCAGAAGCTTGCTTGATTTTATTCTTCATCAACAAAACGCAATGTTTGCGACTGAGCCGATGTTGTCATTTTTTGCGGTTCAGAATAATTTTCTTTTAATTCGACAGTTTCAATGCGATTTGCTCGTTTCATAATTTTGGAGGACGATATTAAAATTCCCTCTATATCTTCACCTGCTTTGTGAAAATGCTTCTGTAGTGCGCGAACACGCGCATCCATTCGTCCAAAATCTTCCATCAATTTCGCTACTTCTGATTGAATTAAATGCGCTTGTTCGCGCATCCGTGCATCTTTCATAATAGTTTGTACAACTTGGACAGAGAGCATCAACAAAGACGGTGAAACAATAATGACATGGGCTCTATTGGCTTTTTGTACCAATGGCTCAAAATCCTCATAAATTGTTGCAAAAATGGATTCCGATGGCACAAAAAGAAAAGCGGTGTCATGGGTTTCTCCAGGAATCAAATATTTTTGCGCAATATCACGAATATGGACGTCCATATCGGTACGAAATTGGCGTTCTGCCTCTTGACGCTCTTGCGCTGCTGCCGCTTTACGCATTGCATTCCAAGCCTCCAGAGGAAATTTAGCATCAACAACAAGAGAAGGAGCTTTATTGGGCATATGAATAAGACAATCTGGGCGCTTTCCATTGGAAAGAACTGCCTGAAAAGCATAAGCATTTGCTGGTAAGGCATCAGCAATAATTGCTTCCATCCGCCCCTGACCAAAGGTACCACGTGTCTGCTTATTGCTTAAAATAGATTGCAGTTGCACAACTTGTCCCGTAAGCGATTGAATATTATTCTGTGCTGCATCAATGACGGCTAAACGCTCTTGCAAGCGATTCAAATTTTCATAAGTGGATTTAGTCTGTACCTGAAGTGTTTGACCTATATTGACTGTCATGCCATTGAGTTGCTCACTGAGTGACTTATTCAACTCAGCCTGTCTTTGACCAAAGATTTCAGCCATCGTTTGCATGCGCCCTTGCATTTCAGCTTGTGTCTTCAGTAAAGTAGCCATCTGCATTTGTGCTTCACGCGCGCGTTCAGCAATTTCATTTTCCAAAAGTGCTTTTTTTCGATGAGAATGTATCAGCATAAAAAATGCTAAACAGACGAGTATAAACAGAAGCAAAAGCATTAGTTTGGAAAAAAGCTCACTAGCTAGTATAGAAAAAAACGAATCAAACATAAACAGTAATATAACGCTCTTATCGTAAAAAAGCGCAAGAATCCGTTTTCAATATTGACCAATAACAAACCATTGATTAATCTCTTCATTATGCCAATAAGATCTTTAGTTACTTTACCTGATCCGATTTTACGGGAAATATCAAAACCTGTTGAGCAGGTTGATACAGCTCTCCAAAAACTCGCGGATGATATGTTGGAAACCATGTATAATGCTAAAGGCATTGGTCTTGCTGCTATTCAGATTGGTATACCACTACGTATGTTGGTTATAGATGTCTCTGGAAATTCTGAAGATGAGCAGAAAAAACCACTTGTTATCATCAACCCTGAGATTTTATGGCTTTCAGATGAGCGCAATGTTTACAAAGAAGGTTGTCTTTCTATCCCGGACTATTTTGCAGAAGTTGAACGCCCTAAACGTCTGCGCGCGCGCTATCAAGATCGTGAAGGAAAACAAAAAGAAATTGAAGCAGATGATCTGTTGGCAACTTGTTTGCAGCATGAAATTGATCATTTAGATGGTCGCCTGTTTATTGATTACATTTCAAAGATCAAGCGCGATATGGTGATACGAAAATTTAAAAAACGTGCAAAAGAAAAAAACATGCAGGAAGCAGTTTTGTAATGGCATTACGATTAAGTTTTATGGGAACACCAGATTTTTCTGTTCCTATTTTGCGTGCTTTATTGAATGCGGGTCATGATATTGTTGCCGTTTATAGCCAACCTCCTCGTCCAGCTGGACGCCGTGGTCTTAAACTTATTCCCTCACCCGTGCAAAATGCAGCAGAAGAAAAATCTATTCCCGTATTCACACCCCAAACACTCAAAACAGCCGAACAGCAAGACCTATTTGCAGCACTTTCTGTTGATGCGGCTATTGTGGTTGCCTATGGACTCCTCTTACCGAAAGCTATTCTTGAAACACCACGTTTTGGTTGTTTTAATGCCCATGCTTCGCTTTTACCACGGTGGCGTGGTGCAGCACCTATTCAGCGTGCAATTATGGCTGGTGATAAGGAAACTGGGATAATGATCATGAAAATGGATAAAGGACTTGATACGGGGCCTATCGCTCTTTCCCGTTCCATCCCCATTCCTGATAACACCAATAGTGCTGAGCTTTCAAATAAACTTTCAAATATAGCCGCAGAGCTTATGATAGAAACTCTATCAAATCTTGAAAAAGGCCAACTTAAACTGACCCCTCAATCAGAAGAAGGCATCACCTATGCTGCTAAAATCAAAAAGGAAGAAACCCGCATTGATTGGACAAAACCTGCTGAATTTATTCATCGATATATCTGTGCGCTCTCTCCCTTTCCTGGCTGCTGGTGCCACATGAATATCACTGGGCAAGAAGAACGCGTAAAAATTCTTGGAAGTCGTTTAATAACAGGTCCTTCTCTTGAAATTGGTCGTATAGAACCAAATTCTTTGATTATCCATTGCGGACAGGGACGAATAGAAATAACCTCTCTTCAAAGGTCTGGTGGTAAAATTCTTGATAGCGCAACCTTTTTGCGAGGCGCTCACATTTCTGCTGTTTTTTAAAATGCCACGTTTTAAACTCACTCTTGAATATGATGGATCAAATTACGCTGGATGGCAACGTCAAGCAGAACTGCACACGATACAAGGAGCTCTTGAACAGGCGATTTTTTGCTTCAGTGGACAACAATTGACCATAACAACAGCAGGACGAACAGATGCAGGGGTGCATGCTACAGGACAAGTTGCTCATGTTGACTTTGAAAAAAACTGGCTCCCCCATACTGTCTGTGGTGCGCTCAATGCTCTTTTACGTCAACAGGGAGAGGCAATTTCAGTCTTAAATGTAGAAAATGTCCCTGATGATTTTGATGCACGATTTTCCGCTATCAAACGCCATTATCTTTTCAAAATCCTCAATCGTCGCGCTCCACCAGCTTTAAATGCTAAACGCGTATGGTGGATACCAAAGCCTCTTAATGCGCAAGCTATGCATGAAGCTGCGCAAAAGCTTATCGGACAACATGATTTTACAACTTTCCGTTCAGCACATTGCCAAGCCCAAAGCCCTATTCGTACCCTTGAACGCCTCGATGTTCAAAGAGAAGAAGAGGAAATCCTCCTTTATGCGCAAGCCCGCTCTTTTCTTCATCATCAAATCCGTTCATTCGCAGGAAGCCTTATGGAAGTGGGTATTGGACGTTGGACAGTTCAAGATCTTGAAGCAGCTCTTCATGCTAAAGATCGTAAACGCTGTGGCGTTGTGGCACCCCCTTCAGGACTTTATTTGACTAAGGTAGAATATTAACTGTTTCAAAAAAATGACTTTTTCAAAAGAAATTAAGGCAATTTATAAAAAGAACGAATCTCTTCAAAAGCTTCTGCTGCTGTATTGACAAATTTCATAAAATTAACATCACTAGGAGAGATTGTACCTTGCGAAGCTAAATATTCAAAATTGATAGCATTGCTCCAAAATTCTTTGCCAAACAATAAAATTGGCACCTGTTTCATACGCCTCGTCTGTATTAAAGTTAACGTCTCAAACAGTTCATCTAGAGTCCCAAATCCTCCAGGAAAAATAGCTAATGCTTTCGCTCGGACTAAAAAATGCATTTTTCGCATCCCCAAATAGTGGAAATTGAAACACAGATGCGGTGACACATAAGGATTAGGCTCTTGCTCATGGGGTAAAATAATATTCAAGCCAACTGTTGGGGCGCCAACATCACAAGCACCACGATTTCCTGCCTCCATGATCCCTGGTCCACCCCCTGTAACAACCACAAATTCACGATATTCTGTCGTAGCAGAATAGAGTGAGCACAAACGTGCAAACTCTCTTGCTTCATCGTAATAATGTGACATAGCACGCAAGTTTTTCTTTTGTGTTTCATTTTTTGCAGCCCACGCTACTTGCCCTGGTTCAGGAATACGTGCACCACCAAACAAAACAACTGTTGATTGAATATTATATTCTTTAAGTGTTATTTCTGGCTTTAAAAATTCAAGACCAATACGTTGTGAGCGCAACTCTGGACGCATCATAAAATCTTGATCGATATAGGCTAGACGATAAGTAGATGAACGCATTTGTGCTGAATTAGAGACTTTATGGATCTGTTGTAGAGCATCCTTCGTATGAAGAAGCGGTGTCCAATTTCCTTGTTCTTTTTTTATTTTTTCTTTACAGCCTTTTTTCATACACATCTCCTACTTTCTTATCGCTTTATTGACTGAAAACATTTCTTCGCGTAGGTCATAGAGAATAAATCTTGAAGCTTTCAACTTATTTAACGGAACTCTCATCATGACCTATCTCACGCAACTTGAAATCATCATCGAAAAAGCATTTGATGATCGCGATTCTATCAATACTACCACAAAAGGTGAAATCCGTGAGAGTGTCCAACACGCACTGAACCTTCTTGATAAAGGTGAAATTCGTGTTGCAGAACGACAAAAAAATGGACAATGGCATGTTTATCAATGGTTGAAAAAAGCTATTTTACTCTCTTTTCGACTAAACCCAATGCAAATTATTGCTGGTGGAGTCAATGGAACACATTGGTGGGATAAAGTCCCTTCGAAATTTTCTGGTTGGCAAGAAGATGATTTTCAAAAAGCGGGGTTCCGTTCCGTTCCTGGAGCGATTGCACGCCATTCTGCCTATATTGCACCAAATGTCATACTCATGCCATCCTTTATCAATCTTGGTGCTTTTGTCGATGAGGGTACAATGGTTGATACATGGACAACCGTTGGTTCTTGCGCACAAATTGGCAAACATGTTCATCTTTCCGGTGGTGTTGGAATCGGAGGTGTTTTAGAACCACTGCAAGCAAATCCAACCATTATTGAAGATCATTGCTTTATTGGTGCACGCTCTGAAGTTGTTGAAGGCTGTATTATTCGTGAAGGAGCAGTCTTAGGTATGGGTGTTTTTATTGGAAAATCCACCAAGATTATTGATCGTACAACAGGAGAAGTTTTTATTGGTGAAGTACCAGCCTATTCGGTTGTTGTACCAGGATCTCTCCCCGGAAAACCACTCCCAAATGGTGAAGCAGGCCCAAACCTTTATTGTGCTGTTATCGTAAAACGCGTTGATCAAAAAACACGAGAGAAAACATCCATTAACGATCTTTTACGTGATTAGACACAATATTGATTTATAATGGTCATTCATTGTTTTTCAACTTGAATAACATTCTAAAATACAAAAATTGTATTCTTTTAAATTCTTTCATATTGAATCAATTTCTCTCATTTCCTTGTACATCACAAACGTAGTCAGTGTACGAGTAAGACACACCTTAATAAAAGAATAAAAATGTCTTTAATGAATTTTCTCAAGCACCAAGGGCTATCATAATATTTTAAACGCACAAAGAGTATGATGATAGCATCCTGCATCTTTACGACATATAAATATGGCAATGGATTTTATGTCATTTACGAAGGCTTTATCGTTATACTGTTTACGAACACCATTGTGAAATGAGATCAAGTGTATTGAGAGATATTTATGTAAAATCAGTCCGCCAATATACAATACAAACGTATTTTGTTTAAAGCATTCTGTTTTACGTAAGCAACACGACACAATGAAAAACACTATCCCCAAAAGTGTGAGTACTGCGCAATTTCCATTCAAAAGCACTCTTGAACACCGAAACCAATCAACAAAAGCAAACCACAATTAATGAAGGCAAATAATCTCTTTGCATTATTTATTCATTTTGAGCGCTTGAATAAAAGCAGACTGAGGAATTTCTACTTTCCCAAATTGACGCATTCGCTTTTTACCTTCTTTTTGTTTTTCCAAAAGTTTGCGTTTACGTGTTATATCGCCCCCGTAACATTTTGCTGTTACATCTTTACGCAAAGCACGAATCGTTTCACGCGCTATAATTTTACCACCGATAGCCGCTTGAATCGGAATCTGAAACATATGCTGAGGAATAAGATCTTTCAGTTTTTCGCACATGGAACGCCCGCGCTTTTCTGCAATCGTACGGTGCACAAGCATCGACAATGCATCAATAGGCTCTCCATTCACCAAAATAGACATTTTAACTAAATCACCCTCTGCATAATCAGTCATCTGATAATCAAAAGAAGCATAGCCCTTTGAGATTGATTTGAGGCGATCATAAAAATCAAAAACGACTTCATTCAGTGGTAAATCATACGTTACCATAGCACGCGTTCCAACATAGGATAAACCAACCTGTACTCCCCGCCGCTCTTGGCATAATTCTAAAATTGATCCAAGATAATTATCAGGAGTCATGATTGTTGCACGGATCCATGGTTCTTCAATGGAAGAAATTTTAACCACGTCAGGCATATCTGCCGGATTGTGCAATTCTTTAACAGAACCATCATTCATATTCATGCGATAAACAACCGAAGGTGCCGTTGCAATTAAATCTAAATTAAACTCACGTTCTAACCGCTCTTGAATAATTTCAAGATGAAGAAGCCCTAAAAAACCACAGCGAAAACCAAATCCCAAAGCTGCTGATGTTTCCATTTCAAAGGAAAAACTCGCATCATTTAAGCGTAATTTGCCCATGGCTGCACGCAAATCATCAAAATCGGCAGCATCAATTGGAAAAAGTCCACAAAAGACAACCGGCTGCGCAGGCTTAAAGCCAGGCAAAGCATTTTCACAAGGACGCCGCTCTTCAGTAATCGTATCCCCAACCCGTGTATCTGCTACCTCTTTGATAGAAGCAGTGATAAAACCAATCTCGCCTGGTCCTAATTCATCAACCTGTACCATTTTAGGTGTAAACACACCAACCCGCTCAACGGGATATTTTGCCCCTGTACCCATCATACGAATGGTTTGACCTTTTTTTAAAATACCATCTATCACCCGTACCAAAACAATAACACCAAGATATGCATCATACCAGCTATCAACCAACATTGCTTTCAAGGAATTTGTAACATCGCCTGTACGTGGAGGTGGCAGTTGTGTAACGATTGCCTCCAAAACATGAGGAATTCCCAAACCTGTTTTTGCTGATATCTCCACAGCTTGAGATGTATCAATGCCTATTACATCTTCAATCTGTTCTTTAACACGTTCAGGTTCTGCTGCTGGAAGATCAACTTTATTGAGCACAACAACCAATTCATGAGAATTATCAATGGCTTGATAAACATTTGCTAATGTCTGCGCCTCGACACCTTGGCTTGCATCCACCACCAACAGTGAGCCTTCACAAGCTGCCAATGAACGCGAAACTTCATAAGCAAAATCCACATGACCCGGTGTATCCATAAGATTTAAAATATAGGTCTCACCATTCTTTGCTTTATAGTGTAAACGTACTGTTTGTGCTTTAATCGTAATCCCACGTTCACGCTCAATATCCATAGAATCGAGTACTTGTTCCTTCATCTCACGCGTGTCAAGCCCCCCT
This sequence comes from Bartonella queenslandensis, assembly GCF_018155095.1. Taxonomy (GTDB): domain Bacteria; phylum Pseudomonadota; class Alphaproteobacteria; order Rhizobiales; family Rhizobiaceae; genus Bartonella; species Bartonella queenslandensis_B. Next base: position 127,237 of record NZ_NAAI01000002.1, read on the forward strand.
GTCATCTGAATCAAACGATCAGCTAAAGTGGACTTGCCGTGATCAATATGCGCCACGATGGAAAAATTACGAATATAATTACGATCTATTGTCATATAAGGCGATTTAGCAAAGAATAATACAAAACGCAAAGACCAATTATGTCATGTCGAGAACCTTTCAAAAGAATATTAGCCAAAAGACCTTCTCAAAACACAACTTCTCATAGCCTAAAAAATAAGGCTTTTGTTTACTCAATCAAATACCAAAGGAACTCAAATGATCTTTTTACATCTTGTTTAATGAAGCATAGGCTGGATAAGCCAGCATCATCACACATTATTGCCAACTTTCAATGTTGCTACAATCTTAACAATTGAAAGAGTTTATAAGAAGACGCCTTTTCTGTATAGTTTTCACCGACATAAACTGCTCGCTTGTGACGTGAAAACAAGTGATCTGAATTGATTTAACGTGAAAAAGATTTGAAATGAGAAAGTTTTACAGTTTTTATGGTTCTCATCCAAGGCGCATAATACTACAATTACCATTATAAATACAATGTGTTGTATGGAATATATGGTAGACGCGTATATCATTTAAACTTTTGATAAAATTCGCAAAAAACGCTTTGTTTATTTTCACGCAATAATCTGCTCTTTTAGCAATCTTCTATAAAATAAATGCATGTCAGGAGAGTTAATTTTTTTTCATAACGTTTAAAACTTTAGAAATAGGCTTTATCGAGTAGAGTTTTTATGTACTTTTTATACAACTTCTTTCTTCTTCTACAAAAGATAAAAAACATAAACACTCTGCAATTTATTGGTTAATGCTTTGATTTATAATGGTCGTTTCTCATTTTAAACCTTCTCATGAGTGAAACAATTAAATTTTTTCTCTTCCCCTTTACAAACAAGGCCAGTATATAAAAAAATCATTGAAGAAACGAATAAAAATTCTTCATCCTCTTTCAAATGCCAGAGGCTATCGTGTAATATTGGGAACTGATAAAAAAATGCCAGTGCCTTTTATTTTAAGTAAAATAGTGCTGCTTTGTGGTTTTTATATACTTCACACGAACCACCAATGAATATGACGTATATTGAGAAAAGTTTCTTTAAAAAGCGCAGCAATGTATAACATGATAGGAGACTGCTTTGGGCGTTCTATTTTACATGAAAAGCGTAATCCCTTGAAAAAAAAAGAAACAACGTTCAGCAATATAAAATTCCCATTATAGGTATTATCTTGAATGTTTTTTGAAAGTTGTAAAAATAAATTTAAAAATAACAATAAAAATGAGGGCTGGTTTTTATCTTTACCTCTTCATATCTTAGTCCCATGAAACTTATCTTCCCGTTTCAGAGATTAGACAAACAAATAAATACTCTTGCTCCAATTTGGCATACAAAAGCAGAAACAGCTTATAAAGCCTCAAAAATGAAAACTCTGCAAGAAAGAAACGCATACACTAAAATCGTTATAAGAAAGATGCATAGCTAATCAATTTTTTGAATTGCTTTATTTTTTTTACGCCATTGTGAAGGTTGTAGTTCAGCAACAATGATCCCAATCAGAATAAACAAACCACCCAATAAAGCTAAAGGAGATAAATGCTCTCCAGCCAAACGCCCTACAATACCAGCCCATACTGGCTCACCTGCATAAATGAGTGTTGCACGTGTAGGAGAAATAGACTTTTGTGCCCAATTCATAGCCAACTGAATAATAGCACTCATTAATGCCAATCCCATACCAATACTAAACCATACCCACGAAAATTCAGGAATGCTTTCACCCATCAAAGTCATACAAACAAATGAAAAGAAACCACTAAAGAATAACTGGATAATAGTCACACGCCGACTATCAACCTTGTTGGCAAAAATTCCGATGAGTATGACTTCTCCAGCAATTGCTAAAGCACCCAACAAAGTCAAAATTTCACCTTTTGAAAAATCAAAACTTCCCGGCTTTTGTCCTGAAACAAGGACAAGTCCAATAAAAGCAAAAATAATACCAATCCAACAGGCAAAACGGGGAGGTTTTTTAAAAACAATCCATTGCAAAATTGGAACCATCGGAACATAAAGTGCTGTGATAAAAGCCGACTGACTACTAATGATCGTTTGCAGTCCAGCTGCTTGAAAAGCATAACCCAAAAACATGGATAAACCAATGGCCATCCCAGCAAAAACTTCATAAACAGTTATACCTTTTATAGAGCGCCAAAAAATTGCTCCACATATAAGGGAGGCAACAATAAAACGAAATCCAACAAAAAATAGAGGACCGCTATAGCGTACCGCAATGTGAATGACTAAAAATGTAATCCCCCACAATATTGTTGCAGCAAATATTGCCAATTCTGGTTTACTTAATAAAGGATATTTAAACTGTTTTATATTCGTCATGAAAGACCATCTCCTCCTATTTTCCGCACAATTTACGAAACAATAAGCGTTCCAACTCCCTGTTCGGTAAACAGCTCTAGTAAAACAGAATGAGGGGTTTTTCCATTTAAAATGACAACACCTTCCACACCATTTTGAAGGGCTTTCACACAAGTTTCTACTTTTGGAATCATGCCTCCTGAAATGGTTCCATTTTTGATAAGTTTCTCAGCTTCAGAAACTGTCAATTCTTTTAAAAGTTTACCCTGTTTATCCAAAACACCAGGAACATCAGTGAGGAATAAAAGACGTTTTGCCTCTAATGCACCAGCAATAGCTCCAGCAAAAATATCAGCATTAATATTATAGGTTTTTCCATCCCGACCTGGAGCCACAGGCGCAAGAACTGGTATCATTTCAGAACAGGCTAAAAGATCTAGTAATGTACGATCAACTTCAATAGGCTCACCAACAAACCCCAAATCTAAAACACGTTCAATATGCGAATCAGGATCAATGACAGTTCTATAAGCCTTTTCGGCAAAAACCATATTGCCATCCTTGCCGCACAGTCCTATTGCCCATTCACCCTCAGCATTGATGAGAGCAACTATTTCCTTATTGATGGAACCCGCTAAAACCATTTCAACTACTTCAACGATCCGCTCATCAGTTACCCGTAAACCGTTTTCAAATCGTGATTCAATTCCCATTTTCATTAAAATTTCAGCAATTTGAGGCCCACCACCATGAACAACAACAGGATTAATCCCCGATTGCTTTAAAAGAGCAATATCACGCGCAAATGCTCGCCCCAAAGCAGGATCACCCATAGCATGACCGCCATATTTTACTACAACCGTTTCATTTTCATATTTTTGCATATAAGGTAAAGCAGACGATAAAAATGCTGCTTGTTTTTCCAAAACATCTACAGCACTGTTTTTAGCATCATCCATTAATAGAGCCTCCTCATCACTTTTTACTATCTCTTAGTGAAATTTAGGGAAAGTGAAAACAATAAAACAAAGCTTTACTCTATTCACTCCCCTGAAAATCATCAATCTGCCTTCAAATTACGAAAAAGTCATAATGAGATGAAACAAGAAAACAACTTCCTTAAAAAATTAACAGCGAAAAGTTAAATAAAATAAGTGCAAAAAACGTTGGTATTTTATGACTTTATATATAAAATCGAAAAGAAAAACTTTTAAGCCCTGCTGTACATTCAACTCATTCGTTCACCTTTGTGGATACTTAACAATGAATAAGGATATATAAAACCATTGACCTTGTAAGATAAAAATAAAATTTCCTGATCCTAATCAGATTAATATATCACCGACATAGCAATCGCTCAATTGCTTTATTGATACCTTATCTACAATTGAATATTCGAAAATATTAATTAAATAATTTACGAAAATGCATGGTATGGAGAATTATAATAAACTGATTTATGATAGTTATTTACTTTTTGTATCGTAAATAAGAGATTTGAACATAAGAACAGTTTGTCATTTTAACTCTAAAACTCCAAATCAATGAAAACCATTAGCTTTCACATTAAAAATGAAAGTGGCATAATAATTGATTTATAATCATAATATAGCGTTATCTGAAAAAATAGCCCATATTTTAGAGGAGCCAGCGGTTAAGATTATGAAAAACTATCTCTATACAATTGGTAATGAGAGGTTATATTATTAGGAAAAAATAGATTGCCCAACAGTTTTTTTAGCCTTACTTGGTAAGAGCTTGCCATTTTACAGTTTTATTATGAGAGCTTTAAAAGGACTTTTGAGTAAAAAAATCATAAAAAGAAAGATAAACACAAAATTCTGAATGCTTGGCTTCTTCCTTTCCTTTAAAGGAGAGGATATTTTAGAGATTTCGTCTGTAAATAATCTGAATTTTTATTGAGCTGCTTCCATCTAATGACTGCTCATGCGGTTTACTTATATAAAATTCTACGAACAAGCCTAATAACCACACACACTTCTAAAAATACTTTATCTGTAGAAGCCAACTTATATACCTTGTATCACCGCCCTAAATGACGACCTTTTACGGTACAAAAAGATAAATACAGTGAACACTTGAAATATTATCAGTCATTCAATTGCATCCTTATATGGATAAGTCTTTTTTAAAACGTTATAGACACCAAAAAACAAGACTTATCCATAAAACTTGTGAAATGTAAAAAACTCTCAGCAGCAGGAACTTAGACTCAATTAATCGCTTCTCCCTTTTCTTTTCAAGCCCAAAGAAGGCTTTTCAAAGATGGTGAGACAATAGAAAGTTTAATGAAAACAGCCTTTCAAAAGTGTTTTCTCATTTATTCTGAGAACATTCACATATTTTAACCAGAAATATTTTCAAAAAATTCTTTCATACGGGAAAAAAAACCATGCGATTGTGGTGAATTTTCATGATTTGAAAGCTTTTCAAATTTTTGCAACAATTCACGTTGCTCTTGCGTGAGTTTCTGTGGTGTCTCAATCGTGATATGGATGTAAAGGTCACCTCTTGCTTGCTGACGGCGCAGCATAGGCATACCTTTGCCTTTAAGGCGGAATTGACGTCCATTTTGTGTTCCTTCAGGAATCTTAACACGTGCTTTACCCCCCTCAAGGTCAGAGACTTCAAACTCTCCCCCTAAAGCCGCTGTTACCATTGAAATAGGAACACGACAGTGAAGATCTGCTCCTTCTCGCTGAAAAAATTCATGCGGTTTAACGGAAAGGAAAATATAAAGATCACCACTGGGACCACCACGAATACCAGCATCTCCCTCACCAGAAAGACGAATACGCGTCCCATCTTCAATACCAGCTGGAATATTCACGCTCAATGAACGTTTTTTTTCTACGCGCCGTGTTCCCTGACATTTTGGGCATGGATCTGTAATCGTTTCACCACGTCCATGACATGTAGGACATGTTCGCTCAATAGAAAAGAAACCTTGTGCAGCACGCACACGACCAGAGCCATGACATGTTCCACAAACTTGTGGCCTAGAGCCCTTTCTCGCTCCTGAACCTTCACAAACATCACACGTGAGCGAACTAGGAATATTAATTTCGGCAGTTTTTCCTGAAAATGCCTCTTCTAAGGTCACTTCCATATTATAACTTAGATCTGCACCACGTTCGCGACCATCACCACGCTTACGGTGTGCACCTCCCATAATCTCACCAAAAAAGTCTTCAAAAATATCAGCAAATCCACCACCAGAAGCAAAACCGCTAAAGGGATTTCCTCCCCCTTGGCCACCGCTATTTTCAAAGGCCGCGTGACCAAATCGGTCATAAGCAGCACGCTTTTGAGGATCTTTCAAAACTTCATAGGCTTCGCCAATTTCTTTGAATCTTCGCTCTGCCTCTTTATCCCCGGCGTTGCGATCAGGATGATATTGCATTGCTAACTTACGAAAAGCAGATTTCAATTTTTTATCATCACATTCACGAGTCACGCCAAGAATTTCATAATAATCAACCTTCATCATGTATTCCTGATAGTTTTTCTGTCATCCATCTTTATGGATAATATCGCTTTTAATGTATATTTTTAGCAACAAAGTTGCAACTTATCTCAAATAATAAAGCCCAGCCTTATATTTCAAAGGCCGGGTTTATCAATTAATCAACACATAGGCTGACACTATTTCTTCTTATCATTAACTTCTTCAAAATCAGCATCGACAACATCATCATTCTTTGTTTCTGTTTCAGTGTCAGCGCTCGCTGCTTGTGAAGCTTCATACATAGCCTGTCCAAGCTTCATACTGACTTCTGCTAGTTTTTGCATCTTTGTTGTTATTTCTTCCGTATCACTGCCTTCAAGCGCAGATTTCAAATCAGATATTGCTGTTTCAATCTGTCCCTTTTCTTCAGCTGATACTTTATCGCCATATTCATTGAGCGATTTTTCAGTTGAATGAATAAGAGCCTCCGCTTGATTTTTGGCTTCAACACCTTCACGGCGTTTTTTATCCTCAGCAGCGTGCTCTTCTGCATCCTTTACCATTTTTTCAATATCAGCATCACTTAAACCACCTGATGCCTGAATACGAATCTGATGCTCTTTACCCGTTCCCTTATCTTTGGCTGAAACATTAACAATACCATTCGCATCGATATCAAAAGTAACTTCAATTTGAGGTATACCACGTGGTGCTGGGGGAATACCAACAAGATCAAATTGAGCCAATAATTTATTATCACTTGCCATTTCCCGTTCACCTTGGAAAACGCGAATTGTCACAGCACTCTGGTTATCATCAGCTGTCGAAAAAACTTGTGATTTTTTCGTCGGGATCGTGGTATTGCGCTCAATAAGGCGTGTGAAGACCCCACCCAAGGTTTCAATCCCCAAAGATAAAGGTGTTACATCTAGCAACAAAACATCTTTAACATCGCCTTGCAATACACCTCCTTGGATGGCGGCACCCATTGCAACCACTTCATCAGGGTTAACACCTTTGTGGGGATCCTTGCCAAAAAAGCTCTGCACAACTTGCTGAATCTTGGGCATACGTGTCATACCACCCACTAAAACAACTTCGTCAATCTCACCAGCCTTTAATCCAGCATCTTTCAACGCAGCTTTACAAGGCTCGATGGTACGCTGCACTAAATCATCAACCAGAGATTCAAATTTTGCCCGCGTCAACTTCATTGTTAAGTGCTTGGGACCTGATTGATCTGCCGTGATAAATGGTAAGTTGATTTCTGTTTGCTGTGATGATGAAAGCTCAATCTTTGCTTTTTCTGCCGCTTCTTTTAAGCGCTGTAAAGCGAGTTTATCATTTTTCAGATCAATTCCTTGCTCTTTTTTGAATTCATCGGCAAAATAACCGACTAAGCGCATATCAAAGTCTTCACCCCCTAAAAATGTATCCCCATTGGTTGACTTAACCTCAAAAACGCCATCTCCAATTTCAAGGACTGAAATATCAAATGTACCACCACCAAGGTCGTAAACAGCTATTGTTTTTCCGTCCTTTTTGTCCAAACCATACGCTAAGGCAGCAGCAGTCGGCTCATTAATAATCCGTAAAACTTCAAGTCCAGCAATTTTACCCGCATCTTTAGTCGCTTGGCGTTGTGCATCATTGAAATAAGCAGGAACAGTAATAACTGCTTGCTCAACTTTTTCACCAAGATAGGACTCAGCTGTTTCCTTCATCTTTTGCAAAATCATCGCTGAAATTTGCGATGGAGAATATTTCTTACCTGCTTCTTCAACCCATGCATCGCCATTGTCACCTTTAACGATTTTATAAGGTACAAGTGCTTTATCTTTTTCAACCATAGGGTCATCAAAACGGCGCCCTATCAAACGTTTTACTGCAAAAACTGTCCCTTCAGGATTTGTTACTGCCTGACGTTTAGCAGGCTGTCCAACAAGCCGCTCTCCTCCATCAGTAAAGGCAACAACAGAAGGTGTTGTTCGCGCTCCTTCTGAGTTTTCGATAACCTTTGCGTTTTTGCCATCCATAACAGCCACACAAGAGTTCGTCGTCCCCAAATCAATACCAATTACTTTTGCCATATTATAATCTCCATTCAGCAAGCTACCTCAACCTTCATAAAGCATCTTTTTAAGATAGCTCCTCATAACACTCAAAGCCCGTATATTGCTTCAAGCAACATAAAAATAATCATAAACCGCAAGTCGCAACAAGCCTCGCTGTCTCGTATATAAGAACAGGATTTTATTGCTACAAGAGAATAATGAGAGAAACATCTCCAAAATAAAAAATTTCTTTTAAAAGAGGCACTCTAATAACCCATAAATACCATATTTATGAAAGACTTGAGATCATACTCTATTTTTCTCGCAATTCTCAACAACCATATCTGTCTATAAAAATGAAAAAAGCAATTGTACACGCGTTCTTGATCTCTTATCACTTATTAAGAAATACTGACATAAAAGCTTTTTTAAATATCTCTTAAAGGCGAATAACTTATATCACAAATATTATAAAATATTACAAAACTTCCTCAGACTAAAATATCCGCATCTTATAAAACTATTTTTATGAGCTTTCTTTATAGTATTAAAGAGGGCCTTTCCATATGCTCATATTGATAATTATATCACCTATCAATCTCCTCTCAAAAGTGCTTCTTCTAGTATCCTCATGATTCATTGCTATTTAAAAGTTGTGCTTTAAATTCACCGAAAAAGCTTTTTCTTAACTGTATTCTTCTGAAATTTGAAAATATATAAAATGCCTTTGTATAAACATTTTAAAGCATCAATAATTGTCGTAATACTAAGAGTTGGTCAAGTGTATGAGCTTTATGTATTTTATCTTTATTCAGTAAAATAGTGATGCACCATAAAATTTTTACCATTTACAAATAACGTTGTGAGACGCTTTGCTTTTGTAAAACTTATTTTTTCCTTTAAGGTCTAAGAACTCTATAATTTTTATTTTCATATTTAAATTGATTTTATTTTAGCAATTCTTTGCTTTTATTTTAAATAAAAAATCTGCTAAAATGAAAAAATATTCAAAGTGTGAATCTTATGAAGGAGGGTGAATCAATGATGATATCTATTATCAAGAAAATAACAAATCTCATTTTTAAAAATACAATACATGCACAATATTCATACAAAAAGGTTATCGCAGGTATCGTATGTACTCTTCTCTTTGCTGGCATAACACTACCAGCAAGTGCCCAGCAATATAAACTTGGTGACATAGAAATTCTCAATCCTTGGGCACGCGAGACACCTAAAGGTGCAAAAGTTAGTAGCGGTTATTTCTATATTATTAATCACAGTAATACCCCAGACCGTTTAGTTTTTATTTCCACAAACGGTGTAAAAACAACAGAAATGCACACTATGGCTGTTGTCAATGATATTATGAAAATGGAAAAAATGCATAATGGCATTGAAATTCCGGGAAATGGCGAAATCACACTTAAACCAGGTGGTAATCATATTATGTTTATGGGGCTTTCACAACCATTCAAGCTAGGTGATAAAATTAGCGCAAAATTGACATTTGAAAACGCAGGAACCATTGATGTTGATTTCTCTGTAAACGCTACGAAAACAGCCTTACCCCCTAATTCCACTCCTGCCCACTAAGCCTTTTTTTATTATAAACACACATTTTATAAAATGAAGAAGCGTGAAATTTTTTACGCTTCTTATTTTTGTTTAATATCATAAAATAAGCAAAAAATTATCCTCTTTGATGCGTTAAATATGGTCAATTTCAGGGATACGCAAAACTTGTCCAGGATAAATTTTATCAGGAGATTTTAGCATGGGTTTATTGGCTTCAAAAATAAATGTGTTTTTATCACCTTGCCCTTTTCCATAAACCTCTTCAGCAATTTTCCAAAGATTATCACCAGATTTAACCTCATAAAAACGAGAATTTTTTCTAGGCGCCGTATCTATAACCTTTAATTGCTCAACATCCACAGAAGAGATACCTTGTGAATTGCCAACAACCAAAAGTGCTTTTTCAAGTGTTTCCCTATCTGGAACCTCCCCGCTTAAAATCGCTTTACCGTCTTCAACTTGAATATTGACTTTTTCTGTACCGAGTTGAAAACGATCAAATGCAGCCTTAAAGTCTTTTTCTTTTGGTTCATGGTCCCCCATACCTAATTTTTCCCCCACAGTTTTAATAAAATTAAAAAATCCCACGATGACCTCCTTATCATATAGCAGAAACAAATTTTTGTGCATATGTTGCCACATTCTCGTCTTTGCTCTTAAAACACATAGGTAGATTTTCTAAACTTCAACAATCAAAACGAAACCTGTTCAATTTTAGGACAAAGATAAGAATAAACTATGCAATAAATTTTGATAAAAAAAGCTTTTATGCAAATTTTCTCTCAAACGAAGGGATCTTAATAGACGTAGAAACATTATAAATTATGAAAGCAAAACAAGATTTTACAGGAATGATAAAAGGGTTTTTACTTTGCTACAATTTGTATCATATTTGTTTTGCAAAAAAAATGTGAACTCCCATATAAATAGGTGTGGGTAATTTGCTACCACAGCAATAGAAAGGTCTAAGAAACCATGAAAGATACACCAACAATCACGCAAACGATTGTACTTGTTGATGATGATCGCAATATTTTGACATCTCTATCTTTTGCGCTTGAGACAGAAGGATATCGGGTTGAAAGCTATACAGATGGAGCATCTGCACTCAAAGGTCTCACACTTCACCCCCCACACTTAGCTATTTTTGATATTAAAATGCCACGAATGGATGGAATGGAGCTCTTGCGTCGTTTACGTCAAAAATCTGATCTTCCAGTTATTTTTCTCACCTCTAAAGATGATGAAATTGATGAATTATTCGGTCTCAAAATGGGAGCTGATGATTTTATTACTAAACCTTTCTCCCAACGCCTTCTCATTGAGCGTGTGAAAGCTATTTTGCGCCGTTCCAATGCACGTAACCAACCGCTTTCTACAGGAACTGCTTCCACTTCTTCTCTCAAACGTGGAGATCTTGTGATGGATCAAGAACGTCACACCTGTACATGGAAAGATAAACCTGTTATTTTGACTGTTACGGAGTTTTTGATTCTGCAAACTTTAGCACAAAGACCAGGAGTTGTAAAAAGTCGTGATGCTTTGATGGATGCGGCCTATAGTGATCAGGTCTATGTGGATGATCGTACCATTGATAGTCACATTAAACGTCTGCGTAAAAAATTTAAACAAGTAGATGATGACTTTGCAATGATCGAAACACTTTATGGTGTAGGGTATCGTTTTCACGAGGTATAAGACTGCTTTGTCACAAAAATTTGAACGGCAATCAAATCGATGACTGACAATTCTCAACTGGAAACTCTAAAAAAAATAGCTCCTAACGGTATATCCTCAACGCCATTTCTTATGTTTTCTCGTTTGTATCTTCGAACACAACGTCTCTTTAGACAATTGCTTTTTTCCAGTCTCACACGCCGCATTGTTATATTAAACATTGCTGCCCTTGCCGTTCTCGTTACAGGCATTTTATACCTTAACCAATTTCGCGACGGTTTAATTGAAGCAAAAATTAAAAGTTTATGTACCCAAGGAAAAATTATTGCTGGGGCTATTGCTGCTTCTGCAACTGTCGATACAAATTCTATCCTTATTGACCCCCAAAAACTCCTAGAGTTACAGACTGGTGAAAGCGTTACACCTGCCCCCCAATCAACCGACTCTTGGGATTTTCCCATTAACCCTGAACAAGTTGCCCCTCTTTTACGACGTCTCATCACACCTAAAACGACAAGAGCACGTATTTATGATCGTGATGCTACTTTACTTCTTGATTCGCGGGTTCTTTATTCTAGTGGAGAAGTTTTTAGCTATGATTTACCCCCACTTAAAACAGAACAAAATATATGGGATCGTCTGACTTCATGGTATTCAAACACATTTTATGGCAAAGGTATTGCGCTTGATAGAGAACAAATGAAAAGCCGTGGTATTGCTTATCCAGAAGTGTACCGAGCATTAAATGGATCTCTTGCTACAGCCAAAAGACGCAACAGACAAGGTCAACTCATTGTTTCTGTTGCCGTTCCTGTTCAACGCTATCGTGCAGTGGTTGGTGCCCTTCTTCTTTCAACCACCGGCTCCGATATCGATAACATTGTAAAAGCTGAAAGACTGGTTATATTTAAAGTCTTTGCTGTTGTAGGCAGTGTCCTTTTGGTTCTTTCGCTCTTTTTAGCCCATACGATTGCCCATCCCTTAAGCAAATTATCTGCCTCTGCTAACCGAGTGCGTAATGGCAATAATCAGCGTGTAGAAATCCCTGATTTTTCAATGCGTGAAGATGAAATTGGTCACCTATCAACTTCTATTCGTGACATGACCAATGCTCTTTACATGCGTATTGAAGCCATTGAACGCTTTGCTGCTGATGTAAGCCACGAATTAAAAAATCCCCTCACGTCTCTACGCAGTGCTGTTGAAACCCTCCCCCTAGCTAAAAATGAAGAAGCACAAGAAAAATTGCTTGAAATTATTCAACATGATGTGCGCCGTCTTGATCGATTGATTACAGATATTTCTGATGCATCGCGACTCGATGCAGAGCTTGCACGAGAAACCGCGGAGATCGTTGATATGAAACCGCTTTTGGAAAGTCTTGTTCATGCCGTTCAGGAAGTATACCGCAATGCGCAAACCATCGATGTAAGTCTTAATATTGTTCCACGCCCTCATGGAAAAGCTTATCTTGTGTTGGGACACGAACTCCGTTTAGGGCAAGTCATTTCAAATCTTCTTGAAAATGCACGCTCCTTTATTCCCCGTAATCATGGCAAAATTTCCATTACTATGAAAAGTCATTCTTCAACCCTTATTTTAACCATTGAAGACAATGGCCCCGGTATTCGTTCAGAAAACATTGAACGCATTTTTGAACGTTTTTATACAGATCGACCAAATGAAGATGCTTTTGGACAAAACTCTGGACTTGGTCTGTCTATTAGTCGGCAAATCATCGAGGCCCATAATGGGACAATTACAGCCGAAAATATTATTGATCCAGCACTTGGAAAATGTAAAACTGGTGCGCGTTTTATTATTATGCTTCCTCTCGTAAAATAAATCTTTTATTCGAAGTAAAAGGTATGAAAACAAAATGTGAACTGCTCCACGCAAATTGCCTTCAACTGGGTGGAAAAGGGCTATTAATTATGGGGCCATCGGGATCAGGGAAATCAACCCTCACTCTTTCTTTGCTCGACCGCGCTGAATGGTCAAAACGTGAAGCAAAACTTATCAGTGATGATTATACAGTGCTGCGTGTGGAAAATGGAAAACTTCACGGATACACACCTGATAACTTACAGGGCGGTATCGAGATTCGTGGTGTTGGTCTTTATATGATAGAATTCCAAAATCATACAATTATCGATTGTATTGTTTCTCTCGGGCCCCAATATGAACGTTTTTCCACAAATAAAACTTTTCAATTTGAAGATTTGCATATTCCCCTTTTAAAACTTCCCTCTCTTCGTGAAGCCGATTGTACCGCCATTTGTCAAGCTATTGAAGCATTTTTATTTAGAAAAATATGGCGAAAATCTATCTAATTTTTTTCCAAAGATAAAAAAATCACAATTTTTGCCTTTTTTTTGCAAATTTTTCTTGGCAGCAAGATAAAGCTTTGTAAAATATACTTCCCACCAATATGGTCGGATCTTATTAGTTAACAGGAGTTTGCGTAAATGATTGGACTCGTGCTTGTAACGCACGGTGAGCTGGCTGTTGAATTTTTACATGCCGTGGAACATGTTGTTGGAACACAAGAAAAGTTTGCAACAATATGCGTTTATCCCGATGACGATATAGATCAGCGCCGAGGTGATATTATAGCCGCAGTAACCGATACAAATACAGATAATGGCGTCATCATATTAACAGATGTGTTCGGTGGAACACCATCAAATATAGCTATTCCTGCTATTGAAAAAGGACGCGTTGAAATGATTGCGGGGGTTAATTTGCCCATGCTTATTAAACTGATTTCTATTCGCAAATGTCCTGATATCTCATTATCAGATGCGTTAAGAATAGCACAAGAAGCAGGGCGTAAATATATTAATGTACCAAGTATGATTTCATAGTGGATGATAAAATATTGATGCTTTCTAAAGAGACCCTCCCCTGCATAAGCCGTCATTTCAATATCTGTAATAAACGTGGATTGCATGCAAGGGCTTCTGCAAAATTTGTACAAACTGTTGACAATTTTAACGCCACTGTTGAAGTTGAAAAAGATGGAAAAATCGTTGGTGGATCATCAATTATGGGACTTATGATGCTAGCAGCTTCATCTGGATGCAACCTCACCATTCGTGTTTCAGGACCAGAAGCAACAGATGCTCTTAATGCTCTTGAAAAACTCATCAATAACAATTTTGGAGAGGAAAGCTAGTACCTTTTCACCATAAACAAGGATGATGGTCCTTAGAGAACAAGAACTGTCCATCATGATCTTGAATTTTGATTGCTTTTCCCGTTTTTATGCTGAAACTTATATCCACTGTAGATTGGCGTAATTATTATAAATTGGTGGTCAATTTTAGCCGTTGTTGCGTATTACGGCTGTTACCCAACGATAATCATATGATTTACATCTTTACAGAAAAGAGAATGCTTACTTTCATTGAATATATTTGCTTTTAAGCGAAAGAAAAATATCAAGATAATTTCACACATCAGAAATCAATCAACTTTCCTTATTTTCTGCTAAATGCGCATCCTTGCATAACGCACAAATAATTTCCAATTGTCCATCATTGATGCATATCATGAAAACGCAATTTTCACTGATATCATAACATTTTTCTTAAAACAAATAAGCTTTTTATACCCATAATTATGGTAAGCATTTTTTAGACATTCTTTTTCTATACTATTGTCTTATCTTCTGTGGCATTTTTCATTTTTAATTTATCGGCCACTGTACTTGAGAGAACATCTTTTCATTATAAGGATATAATATCATGTCTCGTCTATTTAGTGCCCTTCAAATTCCTCAACAAACAACACAACAACTTGTATCATTGCAAAATGGCTTACCAAATGCGCAGTGGATTAATCCGAAAAACTTTCACGTCACTTTGTCTTTTTTTGGTGAAATTGAAAGTGCTACAGCAGATGCACTTATATCCGCCTTTGACACAATAAAGCTCCCTCCTTTTATGTTACAAATAGAGGGTTTTGATATTTTTGGTTCAGAAAACGCTCCACATTCTCTTGTTATTCGCATTAAACCTTGCGAAACTCTCAATCTTTTACACGAAAAGATGCAATATATCCGAAATAAATTAGGGCTAGCGCCTGATGAAAGAGAATTTATTCCACATATTACTGTTGCGCGACTGCTTGATATTAAACCCGAAGACCTTCCTCCTTATCTGTCTTCTCGGGGTAGCTTTTCATTTCCCCCTTTTGAGGTTGATCATTTTGTTTTATTTTTATCACCATCTCCCTTAAGTGATGCACCATATATTGTAAAAGGAAGTTGGCCACTTCAAAGGTAAAAGGGTGTTTATAACACCCTTTAAAGCCCTTTGATTGAGAAAGATCCCATACATGCGCAATTGCAGGGAATGCTGCATTTTACGTTGGAGGTTTGTTATTGATGTGAAGCCTTATCAGTTTCAACAGAAGCTTCTTTTGTTCCTCCTTTAGCCACACCCACTATAGCTGGACGTAGAACCCTTTCCCCGATAATATAACCGGCCTGAACAACTTGTTGAACAGTGTTATCGGGAACATCGGTATTAGGAATTTCAAACATCGCTTGATGAAAATGAGGATCAAATTTTTGCCCCTCTGGATGAATTTTCTGCACCCCATGACGTTCTAATGCTGCCATCATGGCGCGTTCAGTCATTTCAACACCTTCTGCCAATGATTTCAAACCAGCATCACTCTCTCGTGCACCTTCTGGAATCGCTTCCAAAGCACGATTGAGATTATCAGAGACAGATAACATATCCCGTGCAAAATTAGCAATCGAATAAGTCCTTGCATCCGCTACATCACGCGCCGTACGACGTCGAAGATTTTCCATATCTGCAGCAAGACGTAAAAGCTGATCTTTCAGCTCTTTATTTTCATCCTGCAAAGACGCTAAAGGATCAACCTCTTTACTTTCTTCTTCAACATCTTCGTATGCTTCTGTTTTATGTGTTTTTAAAAATTCATCAGCTGCTTGTTTAAGTGTATTACGATCAGCTGGATTTTTTAAATCGCAATTTTCAAATGAAGCGTCAGTAAATTTGTTTTTTTCATCAGACATAAAAATTTTATTCCTTCATAAGATTTATTATTCTCGATATCGAAATTTTACAGACAAAAATCAAGAGGTACTGATGTATATTAATACAATGAGCTTTTATAGTACAAATACTTACCTACATCGTTTTAACGCAATAACTGTGATACAAGTTGAGCTGTATAATCAACCATAGGCACAATCCTTGCATAATTAAGCCGTGTAGGACCAATAACACCTAAAGCACCAATGACTCTTTGTTGTGAATCACGATAAGGTGCGACGACTAAAGAAGAACCAGAAAGTGAAAATAACTTATTTTCTGAACCAATAAAAATTCGAACCCCTGAACCTTCATCCGTTAAATCGAGAAGCTGTGCCATACTCTCACGCGTTTCAAGATCGTCAAACAAATGGCGTAAACGTTCTAAATCTTCTTCTGCTTTCACATCTTCAAGCAAATTACTGCGTCCACGAACAATAAGATGTATTTTATGGTCAGCATCTTCTCCTCCCCAAAGAGCTAATCCCGTTTCAACAAGATGATGTGATAAATCATCAAGTGCAGCCCGTGTTTCTGCGCACAAACAAGCAATTTCTCCTTTAGCTTCACTCAATGTACGCCCTTGAATATGGGCATTGAGAAAATTCGTCGCTTCTGTCAATTGCGCATGGGTAACCCCTTCTGGCAAATGAACAATACGATTTTCAACCTCACCTTGTTGAGTCACCAAAACGGCAAGAGCATGCTCTCTATCAAGGCGTACAAATTCAATATGTTTCAATGTCCCTTCTTGTTTTGTTGCCAGAACAAGCCCTGCCCCACGGGAGAGATCTGAAAGAACTCGGCTTGCTTGAACAAGAAAATGTTCAACCGATTGTGCGTGACCTGCCTCTTTGACTTGCATTTCAATATTTTCTCGCTCCTCGTTTGGCAAATCACCTGCTTCCATAAATGCATCAACAAAAAAGCGTAAACCCGATTGAGTTGGCATTCTCCCTGCTGAAACATGCGGTGCATAAATCAAACCCAGATGTTCAAGATCACTCATCACATTGCGAATCGTCGCAGGTGATAATGTCTGTTGCAAAAGTCGCGAAAGATTGCGTGACCCTACAGGCTCACCATCATTAAGATAGGCTTCAACAATATGGCGAAAAATATCACGCGAACGCTCATCAAGATATTTTAGTTCATTATCAATCGTTTTGTGCTTCATAAAAATTGTTTCACTATTTAAAAAAACACTCTTCTCTTATATAAGTTTTGCTAAGGTTTGGTCAAATAATCTAAAGTAGTATAAGAATATATTATACTATTGAACCATAAAAAACCATCTTTTAGAGTGATGATATAAGGCATATAAATTATGCATGAAGTGTTTTTATGAGAAAGGCTGACTGGATCTTTAAAACAGAAATTGGTCTTCTTTAGAGGCTTCCCAAAAGAAGCTTGATTGTTTACAAACCACTGTGAAGAGAAAATGGGATTTTTACCATAAAAAAAGCTTTCATAAAAAAATCGTCTCTCATATCTTTTTAATCGTTATCTTCAAAAAATATAAAAATTTTTATTTGAATAAAATATCATAAAACGTGTAAAATAATTATATCATGTGAAATCAAGCAGACGATGTGTATTAAGCATTTAAGCTGGCTTTTAGCACTAAAATAGTTCCCCTTTCATTTTTGGAGAAATCTATATGAGAAGCATAGCAGATAAAAAACTTGTTATTGCTACACATAACACCGGCAAACTACATGAAATCACCACTTTGGTTGCGCCTTTCAATTTAATCATACAATCAGCAAAAGAGCTTGGCTTGCCAGAACCAAAAGAAACAGGAACAACGTTTGAAGAAAATGCTTATATTAAAGCTTTTGCAGCAGCAAAAAAGACGGGACTTCCTGCTCTCTCTGATGATTCAGGATTAGAGGTAGATGCATTGAATGGTGCGCCGGGCGTTTATACAGCTGATTGGGCAATTCAAGCCGATGGTACACGTAATTTTCCAAAAGCAATGCAAAAAATAGAAGATGAACTCCAAAAAATCGGAGCACGAGAAAAAAGCCAACGAACATGCCGTTTTATATCCGTCATTTGTATTGCATGGCCTGATAACCACGCAGACTATTTCCGTGGATGCGTTGAAGGAACATTCGTTTGGCCTCCACGGGGAGATAAAGGCTTTGGCTTTGATCCTATTTTTTTACCAGATGGATATGAAAATACCTTTGGAGAAATGTCAACAGAGCAAAAACACAGCTGGAAACACAATGACATTCCCCCTCTTTCACATCGCGCACGCGCTTTTAAACTTTTGGCAGAAAACCTTTTGGCATTCTCATGAATGAACCTTTTGGCATTTATATTCATTGGCCCTTTTGTGCAGCTAAATGTCCCTATTGTGACTTTAATTCACATGTTCGCATCCATGGTGTTGATCAACCACGTTTTGTCACCGCCTTTAAGCGCGAAATAGAAACACAATACCATAAAATAGGCCCACGTCATATTACGAGTATTTTTATTGGTGGGGGAACCCCCTCTCTTATGGAACCGCAAACTGTTGATGCCCTTTTGCAAGCACTGGCAAGAAAGTGGATACTTGATGATAAAGTTGAAATTACATTGGAAGCGAATCCATCCAGTGTGGAAGCAGAACGTTTTCGCGGATACCGTGCGGCAGGTGTTAATCGCTTATCTCTTGGGATACAAGCGCTCAATGATAAAGCATTGCGCAAACTTGGCCGACTCCATAATGTGGAACAAGCTCTTTACGCCATTGATTTAGCTCGGCAAATTTTTCCACGTTTATCCTTTGATCTCATTTATGCTCGCCCCGAACAAACCCTTGAACAATGGAAATCTGAACTTATACAAGCCATTGATTTGGCAGCAGACCATCTGTCTCTTTATCAATTGACAATCGAAGAAGGAACCGCCTTTAAACGGCTTTATGATGCGGGAAGACTTATCCTCCCCCCATCAGAGCAAGCAGCAGACCTGTATCACCTTACCCAAGAAATAACAGCTTTGTATGGACTTCCTGCTTATGAAATCTCAAACCATGCCATGCCTGGTGCTGAATCAGCACACAACCTCCTTTATTGGCGTTATCACCAATATGCGGGCTTTGGTCCAGGAGCACACGGACGTTTTATTGAGAACATACCGATTTATTCTTCCGCTTTTTCAAAAACATCTTTATCACACCTTGAAAACTCGGAACGTTATGTCACAATTAATGAAAAGCATCCCGAACAGTGGCTTGAATTGGTCGAAAAAACAGGTCATGGCTGTATTGAAACAGAACGATTAACCACTGAGCAACAGGCAAATGAAATGCTCATTATGGGATTACGCCTTTGCGAAGGTTTGGAGCTTACACGCTACGAAACCTTAACCTCCAAACGCATTCCAATGGAAAAACTTATCGATTTACAACACCAAGAATTGGTAGAAATGGTGAATAACCAACGCTTAAAAGCGACAACCAAAGGACGTATTGTTCTGGATCATATTATCAGCCAACTTGCAAACTAAAGATTTTACAATAACACATTTATTTTAATGATAATTATAATTTTTTATAGCAAAAACGTGACCAAAATATCATAAGATTCTCTCATTTCAAATCTGTTTATGTTGAATCAATCAAAACCACTCATTGCACATAACAGGTGGGATGAGTGTGTGGATTAAATTTGCATAAGAAAGGAGTAAAAATGGCTCTTATGAAACGTCTTAAGTGCCAAGGGCTGTCGCAACACTAGGGACTGGCAATATAATAATTATTGTTTTTTATAAGAGCATGGAAACCATATTAAGACATATAGTGAAAATGAGCATATTTACGTTGTAGAAAATTTTTAGAAAATCGGTATATTTTTATGTATCTCTATGGCTTTAATCTGTCATCACATCAATTGTGATATTAATGTTTGTTATTTTTCATATATGAATTGCACGTTAATTTCTTCCCTACACCTTAAAGGACAAGTATCCTTACCCCAATCCAATCCCGTAAACAATCCTACTTCTTAAAATAGGTTTCACTGGATTTTCCACTTATGTGATTCAATGAACTGAAGGCTTTACAAGCAAAAATTCTAGCTTAAAAATGCTCCCCACGTACTCTAAAACCACCTCATACAATTAAGTCTCGCCTTATATCACCACACCTTAGATGGACAATGTTTTGTGACAACAAAAGAATTTTGTGGCAAAATAAGATAAAGATATTATTAAACCAAACAGTTCTTTCTTTATACAAAAAAATCAACAATAAAACGCTCGTAAATAGCAGTGAGTGTTTCTACTGCATCAAGGGCGACACATTCATCGACCATATGCATCGTTTGCCCTGGTAAGCCAAATTCAACCACGGGGCAATAATCCTTAATAAATCGCGCATCTGAAGTTCCACCAGACGTGGAACATTCTGGTAAACTCCCTGTTACACTTTTAATAGCATTGGATAAAACTTGAATCAGCTTATCATTTTTGGTCAAAAAAACATCCCCTAAACTTGGAATCCATTCAAGCTGATAAAAGGGATATTGACCACTATTATTTTTTTCTTGCACCAAAGCAAGACGCTTTTCAATTTCCCCCATCAATGTTTCTTTTGTCCAAAGATCATTGTAGCGTATATTAAAACGAACCGTTGTCTGCGCTGGAATAACATTGGCCGCCAAATTACCGGTATCAATGGTTGTTAGCTCTAAATTACTGGGTTGAAAATTCTCTGTCCCTTTATCTAAAACAGTTTGTGTCAATGCTTGAATCAGCTTACTTGCCAAAGGCAAAGGATTGGCAGCCCGCTCTGGAAAAGCAACATGACCTTGACGACCTTTCACGGTGATGATACCAGAAATCGATCCGCGGCGTCCAATTTTAATAATATCACCAACTCTCTTTACGCTTGTTGGTTCTCCCACAAGAGCCGCAGTCCACTTTTCACCTTTTTTTTCTGCCCATTTGAGAAGTTTTACCGTACCATTAATAGCAGGCCCCTCTTCATCCCCAGTAATTAAAAGGCTTACCCTTCCTTTAATGGACCGTTTCTCAAGAACGCGCGCTAGAGCCGCAATAAAACAAGCGATACCACCTTTCATATCAACAGCACCCCGCCCATATAATTTTCCTTGATCTATAACAGCTTCAAAAGGTGGATAAGTCCAATCTTCCAATGCACCTGGCGGTACGACATCCGTATGCCCCGCAAACATAAGATGAGGTCCTTCGCTTCCCATTTTTGCATAAAGATTTTCAACATTATCTGTATTTTTATCCGTAAAAATAGGGCGCTCGACGTGAAATCCCATTTTTTTCAAAAATTTTTCCAAAGTTGATAATGCCCCTGCTTCATGAGGTGTAACAGAAGGACAACGAATAAGTGCCTGCAATAGTTGAAGTGGATCTGTAAGAACAGGCATAAAAAACTCCCCATTTTTTATAAATCAGCAGAACTTAAGGTTATTACGCTGAATGACAAAAAAAATAAAGCAAAAACATTGAAGACACTCAGCAAACCAAGCAGGGGAGGACAATGGTGCTGAGAGCTTCAATGGCTTCCTCATCATGCATGACGAAGCACAAACACAACGAAATACTCAACAAAAAGTTCCGTTAAATATTGCTTTCATTTACAAGTTTTTTACACTTATAATTTATATGAATCAAAATTAATGGCATGCAGTCTCTGAGCATTTTCTTTCAACCAAGCACGATATGTTTTACTATCAGGGCAAAGTTTCTCACAAAGAGCCCAAAATCTTGGACCATGATTCATTTCAACAAGATGAGAAACTTCATGGGCAACAACATACTCAACAACTTCTTTTGGTGCCATAATAAGGCGCCAAGAAAAAGAAAGACGCTTATCGATTGAACAAGATCCCCAACGACTTCTCGTATCTTTATAACAAATGGATTTGACTTTACGTTCTACCTGATGAGCATAATGTGCCACTAAAGGCGTTATAATAAGTGCTGCTTGTTTTTTTAAAACGTCAGCAATGCGTCTTGGAAGATATTCTAATTGACCATAAACAATAATTTCAGGCCCTTGCTCCGCATCTGCTGTAACAATTTCTGTTACCCCACGTCCTTCTCTATGCTTTATGGTATGAGAAACACCTAATAAGGGAATTGTCGCCCCCTCTTTGAGATAAGCATTTTTATGAGAAATTTGTACACGAGCAAGACGTGCCTCAAGCCAAGACCGATGTTTTTCAATAAAATTTTCAACCACATAGAGATTTATCGCTGGTGGTGTTGTGACATAAATCTCCTGACTCCTGGCATCAATACGTAAGGTAAGACGGCGTGCATACCTATTTTCCCGCATTCGTACAGGAATAGCGCGATCAGAAAAAATAAAATGCTTTTCAGAAATGCTCATATATTTATCTTCATCATCAATAAATGGCCCCCTTATTTTGCATTAATCTGATTAATTAAAGATCTCAAGGCTGTTTCCAGACAATCTAAATCTTGTGGACGAGAAAAACGGTGATCTGCATCACGAACGAGTGTTAATGTTACATCATGAAGAGGTAAATGATCAAGTAAAGTCAATGTATGTTGATAGGGTATCTTATCGTCTTCCATCCCTTGTAGAATATGAAGTGGACAGCCAACATCAATGCATCCTTTCATGATACAATTTTCGCGTCCATCTTCAATCAATTTTCTTGTAAAGGGCATCGGCTCTTCATCCCCAACAGCAGGACGTTCAATATAGCCTTTTTCTTCCAAAATTTTCCATTCTTCTGGACCTAATTCTGGTTCCACCAATGTTTGTGTAAAATCAGGAGCTGGAGCAATTAATATCATACCAGCAAGCTTCTTATTTCTCTGCGCTAGCATCATAGCAAGCTTGAGTGCAATCCACCCCCCCATAGAGGAGCCAACTAAAATTTGCGGTCCCTCACAATAGGTTTCAAAAGTTGCTAAACTTTCGCTCACCCAACGTGAAATCGTTCCTTGAAAAAAATCTCCTTCCGATTCCCCATGGCCAGAGTAATCAAAACGTAAACAAGACAAATCATTCTTTTGAGCAAACTGATCTACCAACATCGCCTTACTTCCCAACATATCGGATTGATAGCCATGAAGCCAAACCAAACCTGGAGAATGGCGCCCTTTGCGATGGCGTACTGCAAGAGCAGTGTCCTCAAATGAAAAAAACTGGCAAGGAATATTTTGATTCATGATTCTTTCCTCCGTAAAACAATTTCCTTCAAATTAAGGGAAAAACTTTTATAATCCAAATCTCTTAAAAAAGTAACAAATCAAATAATGCAAAAGACACGAATTATGGTTGTTTTTATGTGCATAATTGTATATTAAATTAACTGTAGTTGAATCAAAATTAAGGAGCATAAACCATTCGTAAACCGTTTAAAATGACACCTACCCAAAAAGACGGACCGCGTTCAAATCAGGATATTCGGGTGCCTCGTGTTCAGCTTATTAATGATGAGGGACAACATCAGGGAGTTGTTGCAATACAAGAAGCTCTTGCTATGGCTGCAGAAGCGGGGCTTGATTTGGTTGAAATTGTACCAAATGCAGAGCCACCTGTATGTAAAATTATCGATTTGGGCAAATTAAAATATCAAACTCAAAAAAAAGCTGCTGAAACACGTAAAAAACAAAAAGTTATCGAAATCAAAGAGATTAAGATGCGCCCAAATGTTGATGTCCATGATTATGAAGTCAAGCTCAGGGCTATTCATCGCTTCATTGATCATGGTGATAAAGTAAAGATTACTTTACGTTTTCGTGGTCGTGAGATGGCTCACCAAGATCTTGGATTAAAGCTTCTTCAGCGTGTGAAAGAAGATACAAGTGAGATTGCCAAGATTGAATTGGAGCCAAAACTTGAAGGGCGGCAAATAATGATGGTGATAGCGCCTAAATAGTTTTTCATTGGAATAATATCTGTGTGAAACTCATCAAAATAAGCTGATGGGTATCGTTTAGAAGCGCCACAGTGAGTTTTGTGGTGCTTTTAGATTTTTATATTTGTATATGATCCTTTTAAGAGTTTAAATAATGCTTTCTCAATTTGTAAGAAAAAAGCGTTATTTTGCATATTAAAAGAGAGAATGCAAATATCGTAAGGTCTTATCATTTCAAGCTTCTTATTTATAGAATCCAGAAAAAAGTCATTTGCTTGTATATCACAAACAGAGATAATGCATAAAATATTAAAGAAGTAAAAATGCCTTTTGGAAACCATTTCAAATGCCAAAAGCTATAACAATATGAAAAATGGTAAAAGAATTGATGGTGTTGGCTTGAACTTCTAAAACCGTAAAATAATGATGCCGGTTAACGCTATCGTCCTCATCTGTTGCTTGCAATGATAGCGTACTGATTTATAAAGATATTCATTGTTTTGCATGTTGAACAAGAGTTCCCAATATCGTAGAGCTCTTTCATTTCAGACCTCTCTTATTTTTAATCAATTAAAGTCACTTGCTTGCGTATTACAAGCGGAGAGAGCCATGTGAATAAAAACTGTACAATAAAAATGCCTCTTATGAAGAGTCTCGAGTGCCAAAGGCTGAGCAACATCTACGCACTGGAAAAATGTGTGTGATAATGTGTGTGATGGTGCCGGCTTTTTTCTTCATAAGCCTAAAGATGGAGGTGCTCAATCACAACGCTGTACCAAACAGTATTCAATAAGCCTATAGATAATCAGTGCTTATTTTTCAAATAAACTATCATCCTCCTCATTACCAATTCTCCCTTATTATCCACTCTATTATCAGAATTTTCAGAAACTTTAGTCACTATCTCTTTCAAAGACGGATCGTTTTGTTTATTTACGATCAAATCCTTTAAAAATTTTTTTATTCCATTGGGATGAATCTAACTTTTTGAATCTAGTAAGTTAAGGTGGATACGCAACGTTATAGGATGAAAATGATGTATTTTTAAATGCTCAAAGCATGAAAATTCCTTGCGCGATATTTTAAATAGAGTGGAAGAGAATAACATATTAATTAATAGGGATAATTTATATTTCTGCTCTTCGAATAAGAGAGCGAATATCGTAGGATTCTCTTATTTCAAATCTTCTCAATATGAAATCAAACAAAAATTTTCGCTTGTGTGTCATAAGTGAGAGAGGGATTATATGCTTAGAAAAAAATTATAATCCTCTTATGAAGCTTTACAAACAACTAAGGGACAGTTGCAATATGGGAATGCCAATAGAATGATAGTATCCATGTCTTATATAACAGACCATTTATGGAGGATTTTACTTTAATACGAGATCCCACCGCATGAAGAGATATGACATGCATTGAAAAAGAAAGCTCTTTTTGTAAAAAAATTAAGAGGATTTTTAATTAAGAGCGCTTCAATCTTGCATAAAACAATAAGAAAATATAGAAGCACTGCATGGCCAAAAAACAACTTTCCTCTTTTGATAAACATCTTATTATTCGCCTTTTGCGAGAAAATTTCCATAAACATGCGCGCTGGTACAGTGCAGCTATCATCTCAATGATCATTATTTCCTGCACGACTGCAACCAGTGCATGGATTATGCGTGATGTTGTTAATTATATCGTTGATGCACAGAATTTTGCTATGATCGTTTTTATTTCGAGCTTTATTGCTTTTATCTTTATTCTTAAAGGGATTGCAACTTTTGCTCAAACTTACTTTCTAAGCAAAGCAGGTAATAGTATCATTGCTGAACAACAGCGCAAAATTTATGCGCGCCTTATGGAACAAGGTGTCTCTTTTTATCATAATAATACGTCATCTGATCTGCTTGTTCGCGTAACCCATAATGCGACAGCCGTACGTAACATCATTGATACGATTATTACAACTTTTGTACGTGATTTGCTTTCCGTTAGTGGTCTATTGCTTGTCATGTTCATTCAAAACTTTGTGTTAATCTCCATTACTTTAATTGTAGGACCACTGGCTTTTTTGGGTGTTCGAATGGCTTTAAAACGCGTTCGCCGCCTTATGGAAAAAGAACTTCTTTCACTTGGTGAAATTATCAAAATTGTACAGGAAACGGCTGTTGGCATTCGAGTCATCAAAGCTTTTTCACTAGAAGAAGTCATGAAAAAAAGGATGGACAAAGCCATTTGTGATGTTGAAAAACAAACAAACAATATTGCAACTCTTGAAGCTATTACCAATCCGATTATGGAAACACTCACAGGTGTTGCCATTGCAGGTATTATCTGCTTTTCCGGTTACCTTGCAACCCAACGCGCAGGTGTTCAAGGTGAATTTATGTCCTTTATTGTTGCTTTACTTTTAGCTTATGAGCCCGCAAAAAGACTAGCAAATGTCCGTGTCAAAATTGAATCTGGCTTGGTCAATATCCGTACGATGTTTGAAATACTCGATCGTCCTCTTACAGTTGTAGAACATAAAGAAGCTAAAGATCTGAATAAAACGCAAGGAGCTATTCGTTTCGAGCATGTTTCCTTTGCATATACGAATAACAAAATGGTATTGAAAGACATCAATCTAGAAATAGAAGCCGGAAAAATGACAGCACTGGTGGGGCCATCTGGTTCAGGAAAGTCAACCCTTATCAATCTTATTATGCGCCTCTATGACCCCACAAAAGGACGCATATTGATTAATGATCAAGACATTCGCTACACAACTTTTCGTTCTCTGAGAAACCTGATGGCCTATGTAGGGCAAGATACTTTTCTCTTTCAAGGAACTGTTAAATATAATATTGGACTTGGAAAAGAAGGCGCTCGTGATGACGAAATTATCGAAGCAGCAAAAGCAGCAAATGCTCATGACTTTATTATGAATTTGCCAAATGGTTATGAGACACAGATAGGGGATAATGGCTGTAATCTTTCAGGGGGACAAAAACAACGACTCGCTATTGCTAGAGCAATGATCCACGACAGTGAAATTTTGATCCTTGATGAAGCAACAAGCGCGCTCGATTCACACACCGAAGCACAAATTAATGAAGCACTTCATCACCTTACCAAAGGGCGTACAACGATCGTTATTGCTCATCGCCTTTCAACGATTGCTCGTGCTCATAAAATTGTGGTCATACAAAATGGGCAGCTGATTGAACAAGGAACTCAGGAAGAATTGCTCGCAAAAGAACATGGATTTTATAAAAAACTTCATAATATCCAGTTCAAAAAACACACACCCTAATTTCTAGGAATTTACATAAGATTTAAAATAAAAAATGGATGGAATCTAACATTCTATTTGTAGAACAGAAATGTTACCAAGGAAAAGTATTACTTCAATCAAGGATTAGCAAAGAGTTTACGGTTTATTAAGAATAAAATTTCTCGGATTGAGATGAAAACTAAAAACTTTATCCGCTATATTTTATTGAATGCAATTAATTTTAACAATGGCAACATATTGTTTATAAAGATAATTCACTGTTGCGTATGTTGAATGAGAGACTCGAATAGCGTAAGATTCCCTCGTTTCAAACCTGTGTATGTTGAATCAATCAAAATCATTTGCTTGCACATCACAAGCAGAGATGGCGTGTGAGTAAAAATTGTATAAGAGAGGGTCAAAATGCCTATAATGAACCATCTTAAGTGCCAAAGGCTATCACAACACCTACAAGCTGGAAAATAGAATGATGGTGCCGACTTGCTCTTTTATTAAGCTTAAAGATAGGGATGCTTAATGGCTTTATCGTTATACTCTTCACGAACTCCGTCGTGAAATGGGGGTTGGAAGTGTTAAGGTAAGGTATTTTTATAAAATAAGTATACAACAGTAAAATAACATCCTGTCTTTCGCAAAATTTTGTCTCTTTAGAGAATGTCATAAACAAAAAATCAAATATTTTAGACCGCTCTCTTCACATCGCAATACAACACTTCTCCTTTGAGTCTATTCCTAGTCTAGGCTTCCTTCCTCAACCTTAAAAATAAGAGACAAAAAATAAAGAAATCGTTTTTTAAACTTTAGTAATCTCTTTCATAAAAGAGACCAATACTAGAATTTTGTTCATTTCCTATGGCACCTTTAGCTTTGAGATGACGCGAAATATCCAAATTAATTGTCCCTTTTGTCGTTCCATCAGACCCTGCTTCAAAACCTAAATAAATGTTATTGTGTATGTAGCGTCCAATGCGTAAGCCTGTATTACCCTTTTCATTAACGATAACATCAAGATCATCAAGCCCAATTTTAGTTCGTAAAGTGTTCAACAAAGATGTATTAGAAGCGCCCGCAAGATCAGCGGCTGCTGCCGCAAGTTGAGCAATCTGAAATGGCGATAGTTCATTAAGAGAGCGATTAAAAATCAAACGTGCCAAAATCTCATCCTGAGGCAAATTCGGTTGTGAAGAAAAATTAATATCAAGATTATCAATCGTACCACTTACGGTTACAGTGACGCGAATGTCACCACTGTTATTGTTGGTGACAAAATAGACCGTGGGATTAAGATTACCGCTAAAACTTGCTTGTCCTTGATCAAAATTAAGACGTTGTGAAAGAATATCAAAACGTCCACGAATCATTTTAAATTCACCAACTGGATGCACATCATTTAATGGACCCGCTAGATTAATGCGTCCTCCCAGTTCAGCATCTAACCCTTTTCCGCGTACAAAAAATTGATTACGTGCTGTAATACGCATATTTGATAGCACAACAGATGACGATTCTTCTGTGACATTGGAGCTTTTGTTTGTGCTCTTAACATCAGCACGTTCAAGTGTTGTTTGAATTGGTTTTGTTAAATTCTTATTTCTAACATCAAGAAACTTAGCATTTTTAAAATGATCAGGAACCAGAATTTCAGCTTTTTCAACGATGATATCACCACCAATAACAAGATCATTTAGAAAATGTCCTGTCATTGTCATATCACCTGACAATGTTGCAAGAATCATAGAACCATCATTATAATTGGCATTATCAAGATGAAAGATCAAATCTGTCTGTAGATCATGAGAAATACGGCCTGAAGCAGAAACTCTCCCCCCTTCAAACGAAGAAGCTGAAGCTTTCTCTATAAGGAGATGATCACCATTTAATTTGCCTTCAAGCGTTATATTATTCAATCCTACATTGGTTTTTGAATCAAAAAAGCTACCATCGCCTATAGAAATATTCCCTGTCAATTGTGGCTTTGATAACGCACCATTTAAAGCTGTATCAAGTCTTGCTGTACCTGTTATATTTGCACCACGCTTAGCTAATAAGAGATTAACAAAATCAAGAGGCATTATCCCTTTAACGTTTAATTTTGCCTCTGAACCATTAAGAGAAACAGGTCCATGGATGGAAAGATCTAATCCTTTATCTCCTGTTGCTATTATATTTTCAATGTAAAATGTCGATTTTTTATAAGAACCACGAGCATTTATATTGATCGACATCGGTCCTTTAGGTGTCATAGCGGTTAAACTTTGACTAGAAAGCTCAAAATGAGCAGATGGATCTTTCATTGTCCCACCAATATCAACTTTGCCCATCAAG
Organism: Bartonella queenslandensis; assembly: GCF_018155095.1. GTDB lineage: Bacteria > Pseudomonadota > Alphaproteobacteria > Rhizobiales > Rhizobiaceae > Bartonella > Bartonella queenslandensis_B. The sequence continues at coordinate 156,923 of NZ_NAAI01000002.1, forward strand.
GTTCCATCAAAAGCTTGTCCTGCAATAACACTATTTGCCAAACGTGCAGATAAATTTTGTAAATTAATATGGAGATCAAGCTTGTCTTTGTCTAAAGATACAAGCCCCTGAGCTTGTGCTTGTGCTCCTTCTCCTGTTAAACTTGCATTCAAAGTAAGATTTTGATCTAAGGTTTTCCCCATAGCAGAAAGCGAAAAAGGCATAATTTTTTTATCTTGAAGAGCAACGGTTGTCAGTCCCTCACCTTTTATATCGTAGGTTATATCAGGTTTTTTAAAATGCCCACGAATCATAACCTGTCCTGTCACACGCCCTGCTGCTCCAAGATCGGATTTCCACAGATTGGCTAAAGTAGCAGGAAGAGCATCTACGTTAAGTTGCAAATCTAGAGTATCTTGAATATTCCCTGCAAGGGTAATTTTACCGCCATTTATTGCAATCCCTAATTCATTAATTGCCACTCCATCTTTATCAAAAATAATGATCGATGGTTGTGACAATGCTGCATGAAAATTATGTTGATTTAAATCCATGGTTGCAATTTGCACTTCTCGTTTTGCGCCTTCTGGAAGTTCCATAGCCACCATACGACCAGAAAGATGAGCCTTGAGAGTATCATGCAACATCGCTTGAACAGTAAAAACCGTTTGTCCATTATCTCTATTGGCGTGCGCATTTAAATGATTGACCATTATCAAAGGTGTTTGAACATGTTCTGCATTGATAACGCCTTCAAACTGAGTCACGCCAAAAGGATCAAATATATCAGCATCTATTGCTAATTTTTCTATTTTATTCTTAGCAAAATTCAAATGGTTAACACGCGCCTTCACATTGGCTATCTGTTTGCCATTTTGTTCATCAAAAATAAAATCTCCTTTTACTTTTCCACTCCCATCCTGCAAAAATAATGCTGAAAATACTGAAATATCATCAGCATCAATATGCAACGCTCCCTTTAAAAAACCTCCAAGTTGTTGAGAAAGATCACCCGTTATTTTTGCACTTCCCCCTTTAATATCGATCTTTTCAAGTTTTCTCATTTTCTGAGAATTTTGAAAAGAAGCAGATAAATGAAGAGGTTTATGAGCAAAAATTCCTTCACCTTTTACAATCCCCGTTAACGAAGTAATCGGTGCTGTATTATCCATAAGCGCCTTTATGTTAAATGTTGTGTTTTGAAGTTTCTTCCCAACGACTAACGCCTCAGCAATATGAGCACTTGTATCTAATTTTATATGACTATTGCGCCCTCTTGCTGTCCCTTGAATTGTAAGTGTACCGCTTATCTTCGGATCTAATTTGGTCAAATCAAATATTTGAGCAGACAAATCCATTTTAGCGCTTTCATTTGAAAAATAACCATCAGCTTTTACATTGGCATATTGATTTTTCAAATTCAAATGACGTAACGTGAAGCCATTCGTATTTCGAGCAGCACCACCTGAAAGAGTGATATTTCCTTTGAATAAACGATCAAATGGTTGCACGCCTATTTTCATATCATCAGCCATTCCTGATAATTTCAGATCAAAAGTACCACTCAATAAACTGATCGTTCCTTTGGCTTTTATATCTGCACGACCAGAGAGCGATTGTTTACTGAATATTTCCAAAGGAGTTAATGTTTGAGCCTTTAAACCAAGATCGCCTTTGACAACAAAATGCTCCATTGTTCCTTTTAACCAAGAAGAAAAACCCTGAGCCGTCACACTAAAATCATGAATCAAAATTGGTTTATTCGAAACAATATCCGTATCTAAATGCACATGAACCGCTTGGCTTAAATCTTCTACTAAGGCTCCTTTAATCTTTTTTATCCCTTGAAGCGTTCCATTAACCTGAACACCAACATGACGAGAAGCTGCATTATCAAGATTTTCGCTTACTCCTCCCATATCAAAAACTGCATCACGAATATAAATATTTTTATTGCTCAAATGATGTACAACCAACCGCCCATTCCAAGATTGTTGCCCTTCGCGGCCATAATCAATGTTTAAAGCAAGAGTATTTGCAGGTTTTGACGTTTTTGATACAGGAACAGAATCCTTTTCATTATCAAAAGCTATTTTGCCATCGACAAAAAGCCGACGCAAAAATCCATCGGCTGTTATTTCAGCATTGGCTAAAACATTTATTTCTTTGCTCTGAATAACCATCTGATCAAGATGTGTAACACCTTCTCTTGTCCTCTTTGCCTCTGCTTTTAATGTTATACCAGATTTAAAAATGTCATGATATTGAGAAGGCATTAAAGGATTCAGTATACCCTCTAGTTTCGTAGAAAAATTGTATCCTTCTGAAACACTTGCAAGAATAATATTACCATCTAAAACAGAATGATGATCGGCTTCTAAAGAAAGTTTGATAACCAAATCATCAAAAGTCCCTTTACCTTTAATGACGAAGTTTAATGCTGGGCGTTTTTCAATGTTAAAAACATTGGCCAAAATACCATTTTGTGGTTCATCACCAGAGATATCAATTTGAGCTGTACGATCGCTCTCAGATATCTTGGTAAGAACAGAAAAAGAACCTGGTTCATCTAAACGATGCGCTGCTATATCAACATCAAAATTACCACTCGCCAAAGTGACATTACCCTCTAAGGACATATCAGCAGGAAAACCAAAAAGATTCTGTTCAAACATCACATGTCGCGCTGTAAGCATATTGATAGAAAGAGCAAATGGCAATTTTGGGAGAGAAAATTTACCCATCTCAAGGGAAGAAACAAGGGAAGAGTTGCCTTGCGGTTTGCGTAAAAACGTAACCTGTTCTGCCGAAAGTTGATTAATATCTATCCGCCCTCTTAGCAACGCTAGACGATTCCAATCCATTTTAGCATGAGTAATCTTAAGCCAGACCCCCTTTTTATCACTGACAGTAATAGCATCAATTGATGTTTGAGAAGACAGTGCCCCTTGTATATTGTGTAAACGAACTTGACGATTAGGCGATGAAAGCTTGCGTTCAATTAAAGAAACAAACCATGAACGATCATCTGCTGTCTCCTCGTTAGAGGGAAAACGGTCTTCTCTCTGCGCAAAAATAAAACTACCTACCCCAAAAAACAAAAACACAAAGAAGAAAGCTGATAAACGTAGATTTTTTTTCATTAAAATGCTTGTCCTATACCCACATAAAAACCAATGCGAGGATCTCCCTGCTCTCTCTTTAAAGGAAAGGCTAAATCAACGCGTAAAGGACCAAGACCCGTCATATAACGACCTCCTATACCAGCCCCCCATTTAATTTTTTGAGAAAAATCAACTTTAGCCTTCTCCCCTACAAGACCTCCATCAAGAAAACCAACAAATCCCATTTTATCATTTAGAGAAACACGCAATTCTGCCGCACCCTCAATAAGCGCTCGTCCACCAACGACTGCCTCATTTTCTATTTTGACACCAATATTACGGTAAGCATAACCACGAACGGATCCACCACCTCCAGCAAAAAAGAGCGTATCCGCAGGGATTTGTGCTGTATCATTCCCAAGAACCGTACCAATCTTTGCCCGTGCCGCAAAAACAAAACGATTCCCCTCATCTAGCGCCCAATAAGAACGACCTTCTGCCGTTATTTTTGTCACAAAATCGTTAAACCGCATTTCATAAAAAGGCTCAATCAGAACTTCACCATATACCCCTTTTGTTGCATTGAACTTATTATTACGACTATCGTAAACCAAACCGGTAGGGAAACCAATTGTTGTAAAATTACGATTCCCAAAATAAATATCACGTGAGTAACCATTGGAAATTTCTATAGCAGTCTGTCCCGATAGATGACTATTGAAAATATGCCTAATACCTAATTTCCCTTTTATGGCTTTTGTTGTATAATTTTCTAAAACATCTTGCTGTATTTTTAATTCTGATCTCAGATCTGTATCAGGCGTGAGGACACCAGGTTTTATAAACGTACCACCGAAAAGATAATCAAAATTTTTGAAATTATATGATTGTTTTTTGTTGCTGCCAACACCACTCACTTTTGTTTCAAGTTTAAGGACTTCTGCGTGGCCAAAAAGATTGTTATGCATCCAATAAGCTTCAAAACCAGCACCATCTAATGTTGAATAACTGCCACCTATACCGAAACGACGCGGTTTGCGTTCTTGTACAACAAGCGTAAGTGGTAAACTGCCATCTGGGTTAATGGTATCAGCCTCACGTATATTGATAGCACGAAAAACGCCAAGGCGCGCAAGACGTTCATTTGCCTTAGCTAACGCATCGGAATCGTATTTCTGACCTCGCTTCAATCCAGTCATCCATGCGATATAAGCTGAATCTACACGGGGGGGCTTACTTACATTACGTACACTTAAAGGACCATAATAAGCCTTTTGTCCAGGATCGACAACGATCCGTCCTTCAACGCGTAATGCAGCATGGTCAGCTACGATATCACTTTTTATAATTTTAGCTTTAGCATAACCTTGTTGACGCCATCCTTCTACCGCCCATTTTTCTGCTTTCAAAATGGTTTCAGATTTAGCAATAGCTCCAACTTTATACCCTAATTCTTCAATTGTGGGCATTTTATGTGCTTTACGTTTTTCATAAGGAGCTATTTTATCAATATTTGCAAGACTAAAAAGATATTGTGGACCAGCATTAATCGTAATAACGATACTGGATTGTGCTGGAAGTTGCGTTACTGGACTTAAATCAGCAGCTTCTAAGCCATTAATTTTAATACTAATAACACCACCGTAACGCCCATCAGCATAAAGAGCAGAAAGAATAGCCCGATAATCTGAACGCGCTTTGGCTAACAAACCAGACGAACTCGCAGATGCTTTCTCTTTATCAGCAAAAAGAGAAGAGACAGATTTAACTATTTTTATACCTTCTAATGGTGCTCCTGGTGGTGTAACAATATCAACTTTATAAAATCTCTCTGTACTTTTGACATAATGTGAAGAAGAATTTGTTTTCTTTTGACCAAAAAAAGGGATGCCGAAAAAATCAAATGCAGCAAGTGGCTGTGGAAAAGAAAAAGCGAAACACAAGCCCATAAATACACAGCGCACAGTTCCTGATTTTAACAAAACTCTTATCTGGCATACCATAAATCAGATACCTTTAATACACTTTGTATCTACTACATTCACTTTAAATAATATAAAATAAAAAAGGTAAATATAACTACTTTGCACACTTTATACGTTTTATCACATCAAATAATACTCTGCGATACATAACGTCATCCTCCCCTCATATCTTCACAAAATTCTTCCCTGTTGTATCACACAAACAGCCTCATTCCTTTTTCTTAACATATTCATTTAGCTTATTATAAATGTTTTATTGCGTTCCATATTATCATGGTTAAATTTGTATAAATAACTTGCCATGAGAACGCTATAAAAACCTGCGTACGTATATAGATCTATCCATTAAAAAAACCATAGAGATGCTTCTTGATTTTTATGCGTAGATATGATTGTCTCTCCAAAGTCTAAAGGGGGGAGATAAATGATCGCACGGATTACAACTGTTGCTTTTCGGGGTCTAGAAGCAGTTCCTGTCGATGTACAGGTTATGATTTCCTCCGGTAAAATAGGAATGGCTATCGTTGGATTAGCTGATAAGGCAGTTGCAGAAAGCCGTGAACGTGTAAAAGCAGCCCTTCATGCTTGTGGGCTTTCTCTGCCAACCAAACGAATTACAATTAATCTTGCACCAGCTGATTTACCTAAAGAGGGATCACATTATGATTTGCCGATTGCCATAGGCTTAATGCTTGCTATGGGAATCCTCCCTCCCGAAGTAGCGCAAGACTATGTCATTTTAGGTGAATTGTCACTGGATGGTTCACTGACCGCTGTCAATGGCGTTTTACCCGCTGCTATGACAGCAGTGTCACTCGATAAAGGACTGATTTGTCCCTTTCAATGTGGATCTGAGGCAGCATGGGCAAATGCAGAAATGAATATTCTTGCCCCAGAGACTCTTCTCACTATCGTCAATCATTTTAAAGGAACCCAAATTCAAAAACGTCCACAACCGCGCCAATATACTATCGAAACTGAACTTCCAGATCTTTGCGAAATCAAAGGACAGAAAACGGCTAAACGTGCCTTAGAAGTTTGTGCTGCTGGACGCCATAACCTTTTGTTTGTTGGTCCTCCTGGGGCTGGAAAATCTATGTTAGCGCAACGCTTACCTTCTATTTTACCCCCTCTTGATAGCCGTGAACTTTTAGATGTTTCTCTGATTGCTTCTATTACAGGAGAAACAGTTCATAATACCATTTCACTTCATTGCCCCTTTCGTGCTCCACATCATTCTGCTTCTATGGCTGCAATGATTGGTGGGGGGCTTAAAGGACGACCAGGAGAAGTTTCACTTGCCCATAATGGCGTGTTATTTCTTGATGAATTGCCTGAATTTTCTCCGCAGGTTCTTGATTCTCTTCGTCAACCTTTAGAAAGTGGAGAATCGGTTATCGCTAGAGCTAATCACCATATCAGCTATCCTGCTCGCTTCCAACTCATTGCTGCGATGAATCCTTGCCGATGTGGTATGGCAGGTGAAAAAAGCCATGTTTGTGCAAAAGGAATACGCTGCCAAATCGATTATCAATCCCGTATTTCTGGTCCGCTGCTCGATCGAATTGACTTACGGATTGACGTTCCTTCCTTGACAGCAATGGACCTTATGCAACCAGAGCAATCAGAAAAAAGCTGTGATGTTGCCAAACGCGTCGCACGATGCCGTACCATTCAAGCCAAACGTTTTGCAACACTAGGGTTGGATCATATCCGAACCAATGGTGATTGCCCTGCTAAAATTATAGAACAAATTGCCATTCCGGATAAAAATGCCGCCATACTCTTACGAGATGTGAGTGAAAAAATGCACCTTTCTGCACGTGCTTATCATCGCATTCTCAAAGTTGCGCGCACGATTGCTGATCTTGATGAAGCCGATAATCTTTCACGCCATCATCTTGCAGAAGCTATCTCCTATCGACTCGGTACAGAAAGATTAACAGCTCTTCACTAAAAAACTATTCATCAGTAAAAACTTATTGGAAAATAACGCAAATAAAGCTCTGTAAGTTTACCATCCTCTTCCAGTGATTTGAGTGCATAATTGAGGATATCAATCAATTTTTCGTTCTTTTTTGCAACAGCAAGCTGCATTCCTTGCCCCAACAACTGTGGTGCCATATATACTTCTCCAACAAAATGGCAGCAATCAACAGATTTTTGATTTTTGACCCATAACGATAAAGAAAATCCATCATCAAAAATAAGATCAATTTTATGCTCCTGTAAGGCTTTATAGAGTTCTTCTCTCTCTTTAAATCCTTGCCATTGGGCTTTAGGAAAATAATAATGAAAGAGCTTTTCGTGAACACTTTTAGACAAAACACCACTGGTTAAATGGACTAATTGATTGCTTATTGGTTCATCGAGATTTAACTTTCGAGAAGCAAAAAATCGCGCTGGAAAGCGCAAATACGACTTTGTAAAGATAAGATCTTGCTGGGTTTCACTTGTTTCCTTTAAACCCGCAATAATGACTTCTGCACCACCATTTTTGACATGTTCCACAAGCTCATTCCAAGGAACAACTTCTACTTCACAAAATTTTTCTAATTTTAATTTTGAGCAAATAGCGCGCAATAAATCGATATTATAACCTGCAAGATGCCCCGTTTGATCAAGAAAATTAAAAGGAGGAAAATCAAAAGTTGTTACAAAACGCAAACGAATGATATCCTTTGTATCAGGTTGTACCAAATGTTCATGTGAATTAAAAAAAGAAGGCAGCTTTCCAGCTATTTTAGCTTCTGCGTAATAAGAGAAAAATAGAAATCCCCCTGCTATAAATAAAATACGAATAAAAATATTGTATAGATTATTGAGTAAAAAATACCGTAAACACCACTGAAGATGTTTTACATGTATAGGTTTTCTTATTTTCAAAACTTCTCCCCCATTTTTCAAACTTAAGACGAAACTCTGCTTAGCTATTATCTAACGCACTTCACCAAAATATCTTCCGCTTAATCAATAAAATTCTTGTACTTTTCTAAAACTGTTAAAAATTTTCATATATTTTTAAAATACATTGAAAATGCCTCTTAAAAAAGTGCGTGAATAAGACGCAAAATGGTGTTTTATTGTGAATGAGAGATGTGACTTCCATGGACAGGAATAATGCAAACAAATATACACAATATTCTCACCTCAGTTTAACATACAAAAAGTTAAGAAACTTAGAGAACGTGTAATATTAACTTCATTAGAATTGAATATTAATTTATAGGTAAGAAAATAAAAGCTTCGTTAGCGTAATATAAATATGCACAACTCATTTTGAAATATTACGTATATGAAAAAATAAACAATAATATCGCTCTTCACATAATTTTAAAATTTACGTAAGACGTAATTAACTTCGTCCCCAAAGTTTAAAGGAAAAGGATTCCTACCAACGTTATTCTGTAAACAGTCGGGCTTTTCTCGATAAATTACGCTTTTAATTTCTTTAGTCTTCCCATTCATGTGATTCACTTAAACTGAAGGCTTTCAAGCCCTACCCTGAATATTTACCACGCACTATAAAAATACTTAAATATATAAAAGAAATGCTTACTTGTCTTATATTATTGTCCTCAATGACGGTATTTTACTGTATAATGGTGTCATATCATTTCATCATTCTTTTCATTATATATCGACAGATATTGAATCTAGAGCTGATATACGGTAAATGTTTAATGTGGTTATTCCATAAATAACTGATCAGAACATTGAGCTTTAAAAAAACAAGTAAAGTATTGTAAATTGAACACAGAAATGGACTAACTTATGAGTGATGAAATAACCTCACCGACACAAGGCGATGACTATGGCGCCGCTTCTATTAAAGTTCTCAAAGGTCTTGATGCTGTACGCAAACGTCCTGGTATGTATATCGGTGATACTGATGATGGATCAGGGTTACATCATATGGTCTATGAAGTTGTAGACAATGCTATCGATGAAGCTTTAGCTGGTCATGCAACTCTTGTAAACGTCACACTCCATGCTGATGGTTCTTGTTCTGTTCGTGATAATGGACGTGGAATTCCAACAGATATCCATCCAACAGAAGGTATTTCTGCCGCTGAAGTTATCATGACACAGCTTCATGCCGGCGGAAAATTTGATCAAAACTCTTATAAAGTTTCAGGTGGATTGCACGGTGTTGGTGTCTCTGTTGTAAATGCACTCTCTGTTTGGCTTAAATTGCAAATCAGACGAAGTGGTAAAATTCATGAAATATCATTTACCCATGGGGTGGCTGATGCGCCACTAAAAGTCGTTGGCGATTGTGATCAAGAAAGTGGAACAGAAATTAGATTTTTACCAAGCTCTGAAACCTTTACTATGGTTGAGTTTGATTTTGAAACTTTAGAGCGTCGTTTACGGGAATTGGCCTTTCTAAATTCTGGGGTTCATATTCTTCTTGTTGACGAGCGTCATGCTGACATTAAATCCGTTGAATTGCATTATGAAGGCGGATTAATAGAGTTTGTTAAATATATTGATCAATCAAAAAAAGCACTCCTAGACACGCCTATTTACATTACAAGTGAAAAAGATGGTATGAGCGTTGATGTTGCCCTATGGTGGAATGATTCCTACCATGAAAAAGTCTTGTGTTTTACCAATAATATTCCTCAGCGTGATGGTGGAACGCATTTAATTGGTTTTAGAAGTGCTCTTACACGTCAAATTAATGGTTATGCTGAATCTTCAGGGATTGCCAAAAAAGAAAAAGTGAATTTAACCGGTGATGATTGCCGTGAAGGATTAACAGCTATTCTTTCTGTCAAAGTTCCTGATCCCAAATTTTCTTCACAAACAAAGGACAAATTGGTTTCTTCTGAAGTGCGCCCTATTGTTGAAAATTTGGTCAATGAAGGACTTTCAATATGGCTGGAAGAACACCCTAATGAAGCAAAGCTTCTCATTAGTAAAGTAGTGGAAGCTGCAACAGCACGCGAAGCAGCACGCAAGGCACGTGAACTCACAAGGAGAAAAGGAGCGCTTGATATTACTTCTCTGCCAGGAAAACTTGCCGACTGCCAAGAGCGTGATCCTACAAAATCAGAAATCTTTATTGTCGAAGGAGACTCGGCAGGTGGTTCAGCAAAAAGTGGGCGCTCACGTCAAAATCAAGCAATTTTACCTCTCCGCGGTAAAATCCTCAATGTTGAACGAGCACGTTTCGACCGCATGCTCTCATCTGATATGATCGGAACACTGATTACAGCTCTTGGAACGTCTATTGGTAAAGATGAATTTTCACCCGATAAATTACGGTATCACAAGATTATTATCATGACAGATGCGGACGTTGACGGAGCCCATATACGCACTCTGCTGCTCACTTTCTTTTTTAGGCAAATGCCTGAATTGATTGAACGTGGACATCTTTATATTGCGCAGCCACCTCTTTATAAAGTATCGCGTGGAAAATCTTCTCAATATATTAAAAATGAAGCGGCCTTTGAGGAATTCTTGATGGATACGGGACTAGAAGAAACAACACTTGAGCTTTCAACGGGAGAAGTTCGTGCAGGAGCTGATTTATATCAACTCGCTAAAGATGCCCGTGTATTCCGTCAGCTTTTAAATGGTCTTCATACCCGTTATGACCGCAATATTGTTGAGCAAGCAGCTATTGTTGGTGCTTTTAACCCTGAAGCCTTTGCAATAAAAGAAAAAGCGCAAAAAATAGCAGAAGCTATTGCACACCGCCTTAATCTGATTGCTGATGATATGGAACAGGGTTGGAGAGGACAATATATAGAAGATGGAAGTTTGTGTTTTGAGCGTATTTTGCGTGGCGTTAAAGATGTTATCACGCTTGATGCAGGACTTATAAACTCAGCAGATGCACGTCAAATTGATCGAATTTCCCAAAATTTTAGCGACGTATACCATCCTCCTCTTCTTTTACGCCGCAAAGATAAAACAGAGCGTATTTTTGGACCTATGAGCCTCTTAGAAAGCATTTTTACAAACGGTAAAAAGGGTATTACTCTTCAACGTTATAAAGGTCTTGGGGAAATGAATGCTGAACAGCTTTGGGAAACAACCCTTGATCCCAATGCGCGTTCTCTTCTACAAGTGAAAATTAATGATGCAACCGATGCAGATTCACTCTTTTCTCGTCTCATGGGTGATGAAGTTGAGCCTAGACGTATCTTTATTCAAGACAATGCTTTAAGCGTTGCCAATCTTGATATCTAAAGGTATTCTTTTGTTTTTAGCTGTATAAACGTCGCAGTTTTATACGTTATTTTTTCGTATTTGAACATTACCTTTCTATTTCATTTACGATAAAGAAAAATAAGGAAGGGCATATATATGGCAACTGAAACAGAACGTGTAGGAGCCAAAGGGGGGATGGAGCACTCTTTTGGTTTTACAAGAGTTGATGAAACACAAAAGCAATCCATGGTGGATGGTGTGTTTCATTCTGTTGCTGAAAATTATGACAAGATGAATGATATCTTATCCTTAGGGCTACACCGTGTGTGGAAAAATTCTATGGTTGCATGGCTTTCTCCACCAGCGCTTTCTCATTGGAAAGTTCTTGATGTTGCTGGTGGCACAGGTGATATTGCTTTTCGCATCCTTAATGCTTCACGCCAAAAAGCTCATGCTACGGTGCTTGATATTAATGGATCTATGCTCAGCATTGGCAAAAAACGCGCACAAAAAAATGGTCTTGCCTCTCTGATTGATTTTGTTGAAGCCAATGCAGAACATCTGCCCTTTGAAGATCAAAGCTTTGACGCTTACACCATTGCTTTTGGAATTCGCAATGTTCCTCATATTGATCAAGCCCTTAAAGAAGCTTTTCGTGTTTTAAAGACCGGTGGACGTTTCTTATGTTTAGAATTTTCAAATGTCGAAATGCCTTGGCTCGATAAAATTTATGACCTTTGGTCTTTCCATGCTATCCCTAGGTTGGGTCAGTTTATTGCAAATGATGGCGATGCTTATCGTTATTTGGTTGAATCTATTCGTAAATTTCCTCAACAAGATGATTTTGCCCATATGATCAAGCAAGCAGGATTTTCACGCGTATCGTACCGCAATCTTACCGGTGCGATTGCAGCACTGCATTCAGGTTGGAAAATTTAAAAATGGTGCAAATTTCTCCTTACTTTCAATTGATGCGTGCGGGATGGATTTTAACACGTGAAGGTGTTTTAAGTGCTCTTCCTCATGATGATCTTCAAGGATTTCCAGCGTTATGTCATCGTATAGCGCGTGCATTAGCACGACGCAAAACGAAAAAAAAACAGCGATCTGAAAATATTTCGTATGCCATCAATAAGCTTGGCCCCTCTTACATCAAACTTGGTCAATTTCTTGCCACAAGACCTGATATTGTTGGACGGAATGTTGCAGACGATTTGTCACAACTACAAGATCGTGTCCAAACATTTTCTTGCACCGCCGCTATTGCTCAAATTGAAAGTTCTCTGGGGCGCTCTATTGATGATTTATTCGTCAATTTTTATCCCCCCATTGCCGCTGCTTCTATTGCTCAGGTTCATCCTGCTGAATATATTGATAAAACTGGTCATAAGAAAAAATGTGCCGTAAAAGTTATTCGCCCTGATATAAGAGCACGTTTTTCTAAAGATCTTAGAGGTTTCTATCTCATTGCGCATTTACAAGAGCGTTATATCCCTTCCTCCCGAAGGCTACGTCCTGTTCGTGTGGTGGATACTTTAGCACAAACAACACGCCTTGAAATGGATTTACGCTTAGAAGCAGCAGCGATATCTGAAATGACTGAAAATATTCAACAGGATACAGGTTTTCGGGTTCCTCGTATTGATTGGGAACGGACAGGGCGTAATGTTCTCACCATGGAATGGATTGATGGTATAAGAATATCTGAAGTTTCCAAACTTAAAGAAGCGGGTTTTGATCTACAGGCACTTGCCATTACGCTTATTCAATCTTTTCTACGCCATACATTGCGTGACGGTTTTTTTCATGCCGATATGCATCCTGGTAATTTATTTGTAGACTCAGATGGATGTATTGTTGCTGTTGACCTAGGCATTACAGGAAGACTTGGAAAAAAAGAAAAGCATTTTTTGGCTGAAATTCTTTATGGCTTTATTACGCGCGATTACCATCGGGTAGCCCGCGCTCATTTTGAAGCAGGCTATGTCCCTTCACATCATAATATTGAAAGCTTTGCGCAAGCCAATCGCGCAATTGGTGAACCAATTCACGGACAATCAGCACAAAGCATTTCCATGGCTAAGTTGCTCACATTGTTGTTTGAAGTCACTGAATTGTTTGACATGCAAACGCGACCCGAACTTCTATTATTGCAAAAAACAATGGTTGTCGTGGAAGGTGTTGCCCGCACATTAGACCCCAGTTTTAATATGTGGAAAGCTTCTGAACCTGTTGTCAAAGAGTGGATTAGTAAAAATTTAGGACCCGTAGGCATTGTAAAAGACTTTAGTGAAGGCGCGCAAGCTCTCCTTTCGTTGGCACGCAAAACACCACAACTGGTACAAAATTTCCAACGTATAGAAGAAGATTTCAATCAAATGAAAAAAACTGGTTTTAATCTTTCTCCTGCTACCCTCAAACAACTTGCCATTGAACAAAGTCGTAGAAACCGTTATGGTCGTTATAGCCTGCTTATCATTGCACTTTGTTGCGTTTTTTTCACTTTTTACTTTTTTCATCTTTTCTAATCTCCTTAATATGCTAAAAATATCAACAACGAAATCATTGCAATCATTTTGTTTCTTGTAGGTATTCTATGGCCAGTATTACTATTCGTAATCTTTCTCCTGAAATTAAGGAAGCTTTGCGCATACGTGCCGCGCAAAATGGCATTTCTATGGAAGAAGAAGCGCGCCGTCTTTTAAGTAATTTCACTACTTTCACCACACATTCCTCTCATGCAAGTTCCGTTGAAGTGCAATCATTGAAATCAAAATCACTTCTTCTTATTATTGGTGGAAGTATTGCGGCCTATAAAGCGCTTGATCTCATTCGTCGTTTAAAAGAACGTGGAGCACACTTAAATATTATTATGACAAAAGCAGCGCAAAAATTTATTACGCCTTTAGCTGCTGAAGCTCTCAACGCTCGTACTGTATATACTGATTTATTTTCACGCGAAGAAGAACATGATATCGGACATATCAGACTAGCACGTGAGGCTGACCTCATCATTTTAGCCCCTGCTACAGCCAATCGCATAGCTAAAATAACCCATGGCATAGGGGATGATCTAGCCGATTGCATTCTTTTAGCAGCACGTTGTCCACTCTTAATTGCCCCCGCCATGAATCCAGCTATGTGGGCACATCCGGCCACTGTTCGCAATGTTGCACAATTGCGTGCAGATGGCGTTCATATTATCGGACCAGAAATCGGAAATATGGCTGAACGTGACGAGACAGGCTATGGACGCATGAGTGAACCCTTAACCATTGTTGCTGCCATAGAGACTCTTTTAAATGTGTGTGAAAAGCCTCTCGCTGGTCGCCATTTCATCGTGACCTCTGGCCCTACCCATGAACCAATTGATCCCGTGCGCTATCTTGCTAATCGATCTTCGGGTAAACAAGGTCATGCCATTGCAACTGCCCTTGCGCATTTGGGAGCAAAAGTAACACTTATTTGTGGACCTGTTAATCTTGCAGACCCACAAGAAGTAAAAACCATTCATGTTGAAACAGCACAACAGATGTTACAGGCCGTTCAAGAAGCATTGCCCGCTGATGGTGCCATCTTTGTTGCCGCAGTTTGTGATTGGCGCAGTCAAACGCAATCGTTACACAAAATTAAAAAGAATGCTCATAAAACAGCGCCATCCTTGCATATGGTCGAAAATCCTGACATTTTAGCAACGATTGGACACGCTCCAAACCGCCCCTCATTGGTCATTGGTTTTGCTGCTGAAACATGTGATATCATTACCAATGCGCAAAAAAAATGCGTCGAAAAAGGTGCTGATTTCATTCTTGCTAATGACGTTTCTCTTCACTCTGATGGCACAAGCGTCATGGGTGCTGATACAAATCAAATTTATCTCGTAAATAAAGAAAAAGTTGAATCATGGCCCCCTATGAGTAAACAACACGTAGCGCAAAAATTAGCAAACATGATCGTATCATTCTTTACCCCCCAAACACCTCCTCCTCATAAGGAAAAAACACACCATTTCAAATAATAACTCTTCAAACACCTTATTAAAACATCTCATAAAATAAGAACTAAACTTTTGAATACACGAAGATGTCTATCAATCTCGACTATAATTAGATAACATATTAATTTATAATGATAATCTAGCGTTATTCAATTTGAATTAGAACCTCAAATATCATAAGATTTCCTCATTTAAAATCCATGTATATTGAATCAATCAAAATTATTTTCTTGCACGTTAACAAAGGTAACCGCATGAGTATAAAACGTTTAAAAAAGGACTATCCCCCTATAATGAACCGTTTCAAGGGTGAAGGCTTATCGCAACATTGAGGGTAAGTGTTTGATGGTGCCAGTGTACTCTTTTGTTCAGCATAAACTCTTTTGTTAAGCATAAAGAGAGTGGTTGCCCCATAATTTTATAGTCTTCATGGAAGCCCTATCCTTACGCAATTCATGGGCGCTGTTGCGACATGGGGGTGACGAGCGTTGAGAGATGTTTCTTTTAAAAAAATTCCATCTTACCCTAGCCTTCATAAAGAATAGAATTTTGCACCCTGTCTCTCCAGCCTATAAAAAACAAGCTGGAATCATCATTTTCCATCCTTCAATTTTAAAAAAGCTCTTGCATTGAGAAAAATTTATCAAAAGCATTTTCTTTCTTAAATGTTTTTTATATCCATATTGGTTTTATTGATGATGTGCAAATAAATGATTGTTTTGATTTTGACAGTGAAGATTTAATTTCTATATTGGTGATTCTCATTCAAATTGAAGATGATAAATTATATTTATAAATGGATGGTGTTATTATCTAAAAATTATTTGATACAATGCACCATTTGCATGAAAAATGCTTCAATGAATTCTTACTTTATTGCACTTATAGCTCTTAAAATTCAAAATAGCATCATTTTTAATCATCAGTGACCTCTTCTTTACTTCTTCTTAAAAAACTGCTTGTTATGAAATACGTAGAGTTAATCGTTTGAAACTTCTTTCTTTTCTTATTGCGATATCACATGAGTCATTTTGTTGCCTAAAATCAGAATATTTCCGTAACGAATACGTAAATTTTACCCTTATTCCATTAACTTCAATATTATGCGAAAACCAAGACCCGTCATGCCAAGCAATAGAAAAATACAGAAAATATTAGGGATCGTGCAAAACAAATTAGGGATATAGATAAATGAAGTTAGGCTGCTATACAGGATAAATGAAAGTAAAAAAACTCCGCCCTCAATATCTTCTACCACCTTAATTTTATATATAAACGTAATAAGCTAAATTCTGTACAAAAATATTTAAAAGTTCTTCTACAAAAGCTGATTCTTACAGTCTTCTCGTTTTTTAAACCTAAAATTTCTATTGATGTAAATTTTATTTTTTTTACAAAATAATATTGATGTATTCCTTTAATGTTATTGAAAATAGATCTTATAATTCAAGAAAGAAAAAATTACACTATACATTCTTTAAATATATTTCTTGTTTTTTTTGCTTCTTTCCTTAATTTATGAATCTATGATCTTTACTGCTGTCTACCGTGCTTTACAACGTCTTTTGACCTCACAATATAGCATTATGATACTGAAAGCATTGGGAGTGACTTTTTTTGTGCTCGTCATTTTATGGTTATGTGTGCACCAACTTTTTGTGTCTTACTTTTGGCCTTGGATTTCTCAGTTTCTTCCTGGACTCCCAAGTTGGGCGGGGTGGTTGGGATTTAGCATGCTTATCATCTTCAATCTTGGTTTAGCTCTTTTGTTGGCTTTTTTTATTGCCCCCATCACAGCTATGATAGGTGGCTTTTTCATTGACTCTGCTGCTGAAATCATTGAAAAGGAAGATTATCCAAATGAGCCTATTGGACAAGCAATGCCTTTTGGGCGCTCTCTTATCCTCTCCTTTAAATTTGTTATTTTAAGCCTTATTGGCAATGGAATTGCTTTTATTTTATTCTTCATACCAGGTGTTAATTTGATTGCTTTTTATGTTATTAATGGTTACTTGCTTGGTCATGAATATTTCTTGTTTGCTGCTTATCGTTTTCGAACAGAGCAAGATGCGCGGGCTTTTTTACATACTCATTATACAACGGTTTTTGGTGCTGGATTGTTGATTGCGGTTTTTGTTTCAATTCCCATTCTCAATTTAGCTACACCGCTTTTTGCAGCCGCCTTCATGACACATTTACACAAAATGCTTTCCCAAAAAAACATGGCACGCATCACACAAAAATAATGTTCCTTGAATTTTAAACTTAACAAACCTTGCCAGCCAAAGAAAGCACAATATAAAATTTTATGCTTTCCTTTTTTAAATTAATATATTAATTTAAAATGATAATTTATCGTTTTATGACATGAGTAAAAAACCTAAATATCATAAAGCTTTCTTATTTTAACCCATTCATAATTTATTATCAAACTTTGATTTAGTGACGCTATCATTGACATTAATCGCAGGTTGAATCACTTAAAATCGTTTGTTGAAATATCATAAACGGAAGCGGTCGTGTGGATAAAAAAACTTTTAAAAAGATAAAAATACCTCTTATACCCCCTCTCAATGCAAGAATTATTGTTACATTGGAACGAGCAAAGAGTGTGATGATATCGGTTTTTACCTTCTATTTCAGTAAAAATGAGGGAGTATATGAATTTTATGCCTTTCATGGAGGGAATATACTCTTCGCATTATCATGAGAGAATTTTTGGAATATGTGAGACTGTTACATTTAACAACGTGTGAATACACAATAAAAATGATATTTTTTTCGGTGATTTATTTTATGCGAAACCCGTGCTTTAAGAAGACTGTTTGAAAAAAATCTTGCTCTGCTGTTAGCGTTTCGCTAACATAACATTATCATATCCATTATCTTTAATGGATGCGTGTGGCCTTGTAAGTTTTATATTATAAGGTTTCTTTGCTTTAGAACTGTTGGTATTAATGATTAATTGGAGATTCATTTTTATTAAAAGAAACTAAGCCGTTTATTAACCAGCGCAAGAGATGAATTTTGATACCAGATTCAAAGAATAAAAACATGTAAATTCTTAAAACTTCTGAGAAGTTTGTTATAGGGGATACTCTTCGTGCATATAATTTTTATAACATTAGAAATATTAAAAATAAAAAAACAATGGAGTTATACGTGTGCGGATAAAAACACTAAATAGACTTGTTTGTTCAGCCGGAAAAGCAAATGTAACCGTTTAAGTTCTATATTCTTTCAAATCATGCAAAAGATGTGTAATATTAAAGGAAGGTTATAAAGATGAACTGGATTACAAATTATGTTCGTCCTAAAATTAACTCTATATTGGGACGCCGTGAAATTCCAGAAAATCTATGGATTAAAGATCCTACCAGTGGTGAAATGATCTTCCATAAAGATCTGGAGGTCAATCAATTTGTGGCTCCTCATTCTGGCTATCATATGCGTATCAGTGCCAAAAATCGTCTCATGCATTTTTTTGATGATGGTGTCTACACAGCTCTTGAAAATCCAAAAGTTGTGACAGATCCTTTAAAGTTTCGCGATGAAAAACGCTATATTGACCGGTTAAGAGATTATCGTTCTAAACTTGGGGTTGATGACAATATTTTAAGTGCACGTGGTACTATTGAAGGCTTACCAATTATTGCAACCGTTCAAGATTTCGCCTTTATGGGTGGGTCTCTCGGTATGGCTTCAGGGGAAGCTATTATCAAAGCTTTTGATACTGCCATTGCTGAAAAATGTCCTTTGGTTCTTTTTGCTGCTTCTGGTGGTGCACGCATGCAAGAAGGAACACTCTCATTAATGCAAATGCCCCGTACAACAGTAGCAATTGAAATGCTGAAAGAAGCAAAACTTCCCTATATTGTTGTGCTGACCAATCCAACCACCGGTGGTGTTACTGCTTCTTACGCTATGCTCGGTGATATTCACATTGCCGAACCCGGTGCTATGATTGGTTTTGCTGGTCCACGTGTGATTCAACAAACGATACGCGAAACCCTGCCAGAAGGTTTTCAAAGTAGTGAATATCTGCTCGAACATGGTATGATTGATATGGTTGTATCGCGTTTAGAAATGAAAACAACCATTGCACGTCTTTTACGCTTAATGATGAAACGCCCTGCTGTTGTTAACCCTTCCACCCCGTCCCCAACAGATTCTCAAACATCGCTTTCTAAAACAAAAGCAGCCTAAATTCATGCAACAAAGCCAAGTACAAAAGGTCGTAGATGATCTACTGAAAAACTATCCCAAAAAATTTGATCTTTCTTTAGAACGTATTGTTCACCTTTTAGAGCGTCTTGGTAATCCACATTTAAAACTTGCGCCTGTTATTCACATCGCTGGAACAAATGGCAAAGGATCTGCCTCAGCAATTTGTCGTGCTCTTTTGGAACGTGCTGGATACCGCGTTCATGTCTATAGTTCACCCCACCTCGTCAACTGGAATGAACGCTGCCGGTTAGGTCAAAAAGGAGGGGGGGAACTTGTTACAGAGAGCCTATTGGCTGAAACAATCCGTGAAATTATAAAAGTAAATCGTCAAGAGCCGATTACTATTTTTGAAATTTTTACAGCTGCTGCCTTTATGCTGTTTAGTACACATCCAGCCGATGTTGTCATTTTAGAAGTTGGGTTGGGAGGACGTTTTGATGCGACCAATGTCATTAACAAACCAGCGGTATCGCTTATTATGCCCATTGATTATGATCATGAGAACTTTCTTGGAAACACAATGGCTCAGATCGCTTTTCAAAAAGGGGGGATTATAAAACCAAACGTTTCTATGGTTATCGGTAAGCAAGACCATGAAGAAGCTCTTGATACTTTAATATCCCTTGCCGATAAAAATAAAGCACCTTATTCTCTATTTGATCAAGATTATCAAAGCTATAAAGAACATGGACGTATGGTTTTTCAAAACAATCAAGGTCTCATGGATCTTTCACTTCCTAATCTTATTGGAGATCACCAAATTGCCAATGCTGGTGCTTCTCTTGAAGCAGTCTATCAAGCAGGATTTCAACTTTCAGAACAAGTCATAAATGATGCTTTAAAAAATATTTATTGGCCCGCACGGATGCAACATCTGACCCAAGGGCTCTTGGTTGCTCAACTATCTCCTAATATTGATTTATGGCTTGATGGTGGTCACAATCCTGCTGCTGGAAAGGTTATTGCGGCAGAACTTACACAATGGAGAAAAAAAACAGATCGTCCCATTATTATGATTGCTGGCATGATGAATACCAAAGATGCTGTTGGTTATTTTCGTCCTTTAGCAAATCTTGTCGATAAAGTATATACAATACCGCTTATTAACAATGACGCCAGTATCTCTCCAAAAAACTTAGCTGAATCAGCTCAAAAAGCAGGAATCCTTTCTATCCCACAAGAGCACCTACAAGATGCTTTGCATAAAATTAAGGTCGAATATAAAGAAGCAATCGTTCTTATTGGAGGTTCCCTTTATCTTGCAGGCGATATTTTGCGTGACAATAAAACGCCACCGTGCTAGAAATTGAATCTTTTTAAAGCTTTGAAAGATAGACTTTTTAATCATGCAACTTGATTGTGCACTTTATCAACATCCTAAACTTATTACTGTTTTTGGCGGGTCTGGTTTTGTAGGTCGTCATGTCGTTGAAACTTTGACTAAGCGGGGGTATCGCGTTCGCATCGCTGTGCGTTGTCCGCAAAAAGCTTATTACATGCTCCAAATAGGAGAAGTAGGACAAACCCAAATGCTTAAAACGGACATCAAGCATCGTGCATCCGTTGCACGTGCATTGCTTGGCGCTGATGCGGCAGTGTTTTTGCCTGGTAGCTTAAAACAAGCAAATCAATCGAATTTTAAAAGCACACAAATTGATGGCACTTACAATGTTGCTGAATTAACAGCAGAAGCTGGTATTCCACTCATCTATATGTCAACACTTGTAGCTAATGAAAATGCTTCATGTCTTTATGCACGTGTTAAATTTATAGGTGAGCAAATCATTCATAACAAGTGTCCTCAAGCAATTATTATGCGTCCATCTATTATCTTTGGGCCAGAGGATTGTTTCTTTAATACCTTAGCAGATCTGTCACGTTTTTTACCCATTATGCCTCTTTTTGGAGGAGGACAAAGTAAATTGCAACCCGTATATGTTGGTGATGTTGCTGAGTTTATTGCGCGCGCTTTAAATGGACAGGTTGATTGGGGAAAAAATTATGATCTTGGTGGTCCTCAGATTATCACCTTCCAAAATGTTCTTGAAAATATACTCAAAGTCATTCACCGTAAAAAAACAATCCTATCCATGCCTCTTTCTGCCGGTCTATTAATTGGAGAAATTTTGGGAGCAATCGGTAAACTACCTTTTGTACCAACACTTGTAACAGCCAACCAGATACGTTTTTTACAAATGGATAACATTGTTTCTCAAGAAGCTATTGAAAATGAACATACTTTAGAGGGTGTGGGAATTACTCCTAGAGCAATGGCTGCATTTTTGCCAAGTTATCTTTGGAGATTTCGTCCACATGGTCAATTTTCCCAAAATTTACTTGTCTAAAATAAATTCTTCCAAAACTGAGTTCATTATTTGATTTATAATTCATAGCTTGTTGTTCGCTCTTTTAAAATCAGAGTGTTCAATAGATTGATGTTTTTGCATTTTAAATGCTCCATTCAGTATCATAAAAAATGTTTTCTCGCACATCTATAGTATTTTGATAAAAGCATTGAAAACAGGAGAAAAACACTTCTTATAAACTGTCTTCATGTAAGAGCAGACGTAATCTTGAAATCCAGAAAAACCAATTCTGGATTGCCTATTCATAAATATAAAGACAACAACCTATGGCTTTTGCATTATATTATTTTGCTAAAAAGCTTAATCATGAAATTAAATAAGGTAACAATACCCTTTTTAAATACCCCCATAAGTGAGTAGAATAAGAGTATACTCTTTTTGATTATCTCGAAAAAAGATCAACATAAAAACTGTGAAGCAATGCATCATGTTTATTATTTAAAAGGTATTACTCTGGAGATTTTTAAAAGTTGCAAACCAAGTGAAATGGATAGAATTTTGTTTATAGAACAAACTTATCATGAAATCTCTTATCCAATTAGTAATATCATTACCCAAATCTATCAATGCATATTTGTTGCGCAAATTTATGGAGATTTTAAAAGAGCTTTTTCATATAAAGAAGTCTTCTTCTTGTCTTGCATTTTTTTTTAATTTCTCCTACCGTCTTGAAAAAATCGATTTTAAAGGAATGAAGAATGGCAGCTCAAGATTTTGTTGTCAAAGATATTGCACTTGCCCCTTATGGTCGTAAAGAACTTGATATTGCTGAAACTGAAATGCCTGGTTTGATGGCTTGTCGCAGAGAGTTTTCTTCCAGTCAACCTTTACGCGGAGCGCGTATTTCAGGCTCATTGCATATGACAATTCAAACAGCCGTTTTAATTGAAACATTAAAGGCGATTGGCGCCAATATACGGTGGAGCTCTAGCAATATTTTTTCTACGCAAGATCATGCAGCAGCAGCTATTGCCGCAACTGGTATTCCTGTATTTGCCGTTAAGGGTGAAACCTTGGAAGAATATTGGACTTATATAGATGCCATTTTTCAATGGCCCGATGGTAATCCTTCTAATATGATTTTAGATGATGGCGCTGATGCCACAAACTATATCTTAATGGGAAGTCGTGCAGAACAAAATAAAGATATCCTCTCGAATCCCAAAACAGAAGAAGAAGAATTTTTTTTCAAACAAATCCAAAAGCGTATGGATGCAACGCCAGGATTTTTTACACGACAGTGCGCAGCAATTAAAGGTGTAAGCGAAGAAACGACAACAGGTGTAAACCGTCTTTATCAATTACAAAAAGAAGGGCTTCTGCCTTTTCCTGCGATTAATGTCAATGATAGCGTCACTAAATCAAAGTTTGATAATAAATACGGATGTAAAGAATCATTGGTCGATGGCATTCGACGTGGAACAGACGTGATGATTGCTGGTAAAACAGCCATTGTCTGTGGTTATGGTGATGTAGGAAAAGGTTCAGCAGCATCTCTTTCAGGTGCTGGGGCTCGTGTTAAAGTGACAGAAATTGATCCTATTTGTGCTCTTCAAGCCGCTATGGATGGCTATGAAGTTGTTAATTTAGATGATGCTGCCTCCAGTGCTGATATTATCATTACAACAACAGGCAATAAAGATGTTGTCCGTTTAGACCATATGCGACAAGTAAAGGATATGTGTATTCTTGGAAATATTGGCCATTTTGATAACGAAATCCAAGTCGCAGCTCTTAGAAATTTGCCATGGACAAATATTAAGCCTCAAGTTGATATGATCACCTTTCCCGATGGGAAACGCATCATTTTGCTCTCTGAAGGACGTTTGTTAAATCTCGGTAATGCAACGGGGCATCCTTCTTTTGTCATGTCAGCTTCGTTTACTAATCAAGTTTTAGCGCAAATTGAACTCTTTACCCGTACAGGACACTATACCAATGAAGTCACTGTTTTACCTAAACACCTTGATGAAAAAGTTGCGCGTCTACACCTTGATCGGTTAGGAATAAAATTAACTGTTTTATCAGAAGAGCAAGCCACTTATATTGGAGTTACACCGCAAGGACCTTATAAACCAAACCATTACCGTTACTGAAATGCTTCCTTGGGTTTAAAAAAGGGAAAGATGTCGTGCTCAGCTTTGGTGACCATACCCCCAAAGAAAAAGCTCAAAAAATGATTCGAGTCTATACGTCTATATTTTGCCTTTTTTTCTTTTTTTCTCCAACACGCACTGTTGCTCAATCGTTGGAAAGTTATTTGCCATTCTCCTTCACTTTGCCAAATGGTCCATGGCTGCTTTTGGCACTGTGTGGAGGAATTTCGTGTGCTTCACTTCTTTCGTGCATCATTGTTATCATGAATGCAAAAAAAGCTGTACAGAAGCCTCTGAAGACAATTCAAGCAGATCTTTCTGAAAAACTTAAATATTATGAATGGCTTCTGGAAGAAACCGAGCAGTTGCTTCTTATCTGGGAAAATCCAACAACCTTACCCCGTGTTGTTGGTACTCTTTCCACATTGCAAAAAATAGGTATTGATCAGCAAAATTTTCAGCGCTTTGAACTATGGGTTGAAGAAAATTCTCTGAGGGAACTTGATTATGCATTGACTCAACTGCATTGTAAATGTCATCCTTTCGAACTTTCTATCACAACAACAAGTAATGTGCTGTTACAGGTTACAGGAGTCATCGCAGGAACAGTCGCCATTGCTCGCTTTCAGGATATTTCAAAACAGCAGAGCGAGAATGCTCGTTTACAGAAAGATATCACCCACCTTCTTACTGAACTGAGAATGCAGCGTAATCTTCTTGATCTTATTCAAGAACCTGTATGGATAAAAGATTGTGAAGGAAAAGTTTGTTTTATCAACCGTGCCTTTAGAGAAATGACAGACTTTCGTGAAGGCAGTGATGAAGTGGGGGATCTTTTTAATGAAAATACACAACGCAAAACAGATGAAGCAGAAACACTTTTTCAAGATCATGTTCACACTGTCATTGATGGAGAGCGACGCCGTTTTCATCTCACACGTATTACAACAGCTGAAGGAATGGCTGCTTTTGCTCGTGATGACAGTGCCTATGAAAATCTTGCTCATGAATTAAGATATGTTCTTCAAAGCCATTATGAAACCCTTGACCAAATCTCAACTGCTGTAGCTATTTTTGATAAAAACCAAAAATTAAAATTCTGCAATCATGCTTTTAAAATTTTATGGCCATTGGAGAGTTCCTTTTTAGAAAGTAAACCAAGCCATACATTGTTTCTTGAACGTTTACGTGAAAAAGGACTCATTGCTGAACATCCTGATTGGCGCGCGTGGAAAGAAGAACTTTTTAAAGCCTATCGGCAAACAGAATCGAACCAACAAATTTGGAATCTTCCAGATGGACGTACGGTGCGTGTTGTCTCGAGCCCCCATCCACAAGGAGGTGTCACTTGGCTTTACGAAAACCTTACAGAAAAAATTGATCTTGAACGCCGTTATAATACACTTATTAAAATACAAGGTGAAACACTTGATAAACTTTCCGAAGGCGTGGTCGTTTTTGGTACTGATGGGCGCCTTCGTTTATCGAATCCTGCCTTGTCGAAATTGTGGGCACTTCCTTATAATTTACTGGTAGAAGGAACCCATATTACCCAGTTACAAAGTCATTGTTCAACCTTAACTTTGGGACAAGAATGGAATCAATTTACCAAATTTATTACTGGTTTTGCTGAAAAACGTGAAACATATTCAGGTCGTATAGATCTTAAAAATGATATGATTATTGATTATACTTTGGTCCCTCTTCCCGATGGACAGACGATGCTTACTTTTGTGAATGTTACGGATACTGTCCATGTTGCACGTGCTCTTCAAGAAAGAAATGAAGCCTTAGAAAGTGCTGATCGTTTGCGTAATGAATTTGTCCAACATGTTTCCTATGAATTGCGCACACCTCTTACCAATATTATTGGATTTTCCGATATTTTACGCGATCAAATTTTCGGTTCTATCAATGAACGTCAACAAGAATATCTTGGGCATATTCATTCAGAATCAGGCACTCTTTTAAATATTGTTAATGATATTCTTGATCTTGCCACTCTTGATGCAGGCATTATGGAGTTAGACATAAAATCAGTTAACATTGCCGATGCTATGATACAAGCAGTAGCACGTGTAGAAGATCGCCTTAATGGACGTCATATTACGCTTTTACAACAAATTTCTCCTTCTTTAAATTCTATTTCTGCTGATGAAAAACGCTTACATCAAATTTTTGTGAATGTTCTAAGTAATGCTATTAATTTTGCAACGGAGGCGAGTACTATTGAATTTTGTGTCGATGAACAAGATGATAGTATTGTCTTTAGCATTCACAATGAAGGCTCTGACATCCCTGAAGACATCCTTGATCGTATTTTTAAACGTTTTTCTTCCCATTCACACCATGGTGGGCGAGCGGGAGCAGGTCTTGGCCTTTCCCTTGTAAAAAGTTTCGTTGAACTACACGGTGGACATGTTGAAATTCTGACCGGTTCTGGAAAAGGAACAACCGTTAAATGTTTTTTCCCTCTTCCCAAAGGAGATAAGATTTTTTAATTTCAACCTTTACTTTTTCATCCATCTCATGGAACTTTTAATGGATTTTAGTTTTTTTCTTGAAAACGAAGAAGCAACAAAGCTTTTTGCACAAAATTTAGCCCTTTCTTTAAAGCCGGGAGATCTTGTAACGCTGCAAGGAGATCTTGGAACTGGAAAATCAACCATTGCACGTACAATCATCCAAACGCTTGCAAACGATAATACCATGGATGTTCCAAGCCCTACTTTTACTCTTGTGCAAAGCTATCAACTCCCACAGTGTGAAATTATTCATGCTGATCTTTATCGCCTTTCTATGGCAGAAGAAATTGATGAATTAGGGCTTCATGAAGCAAGAGAAAAAAACATTTTACTGGTTGAATGGCCAGAAAGAAGTGCAGACCTTTTAGAGATTGCCACTTTTGCACTCACCTTACAATATAAAGCACATGGGCGCCATGTGACATTGAGATCCGCACAACATTCTATTGAACGTTTGCAACAATCTTTTGCAATTCAAACATAAAAAATATAGACATGATCATAAACATCATCATTTTTTAGTTTGTGATGCCTCAACGTACTTATAACATTTGAGATGATGAATAAAATAAAGATGCCCCACTGGATGTACCAACCATGAAGATGAAACAAAACACTGACTTTTTTTATAAAAATGGCAGCATTCGTTAATTGGGAAGAATGAATCCGTTTCTTTTAGAGAATGTTTTTTTGTCTCTCATATTTTTTTGAAAATCTTAAAAAACTCTTTTGATTCTAGAGAAACATGTAAGAGAGTTTTGTATCAAGGTGATAATTTTCTCAGAAGAGCATTAACTTATCCATAGTGAATTTGCTTTCTCCTTAAAAATTGTAAACTTTAGAAAAGTAATTTGTAAAATTTTTTCTTAAAATTTCCTTCTGTTATTGCCAAGCACTCCGAATAAAAAACCTCCTCCTTATTGCTAGAGTGTATTTGCTTTTTTTATGTGTTGGCCCCTATCTCGATAGCCTTATCCAAGATAAAAAATATTATTTACTTAAATATTTGTTGGCGTGCACATAAACAAGGAATTGCCTACATTGTTCATACCGGACAGTGTGGATTCTTAAATGCATTTAAACTTTTTGATTTAATTGAATTGCTATTACAATAGAAAAGAATGTTTTTAAAAAATCAAAAGGAGAGACTAAAATTTCTCTCCTTTATCGTTACTGTGTATGGCATTACAGCCCATCTTTTATCCACTCAGAAAGACGTCCTTTAGAGGTAGCACCAATCATATTCGATGAGACACTTCCATTTTTAAACATTAATAATGTAGGGATAGAACGTACTCCATATTGGGTAGCCAATTCCGGATTTTCGTCAATATTTACTTTGACAATTTTCACTTGGTTTTGCATTTCCGTTGAAATTTCATCCAAAATTGGAGCAATCATTTTGCAAGGGCCACACCATTCTGCCCAAAAATCAACCACAACAGGGGTGGAAGAGGTTAGAACTTCATTTTCGAAATTATCCTTATCAACTTTTATACACGTCATTGATTTATCCTTTATACTTATTTTTTATAGATTGGTATGATAACAATTCATATCAAGTTATTGCAAAGATAAATTATTAAGGCGTTTTTTTGCACCAAAAATTGTGGAGCGTATTTATTTGAGCATTTTATGAAAGTAAAAAAACGTAAAAATACTTTGAAGGAAAAAAATAACTTTATAAGGCAATCTCATCAAGAAATGCCTCGAGTTTTTCTGGAGGAAGTTTAAAAATTTTGGCTTCTTTACTGTAGATAAGCAGAGCTTGGACATCTTTATCAGGATGAATAGCTTGCAACAATTTTCGATAAAGCGCCATTTGCAACCAATGATGAGGAGCAATAGCGGCTTCATTTTCTGGGGGGAATCCCGTTTTAAAATCAGCAAAGATAATGCTCTTTTGCGTGATGTAGAGACGGTCAATTTGACCAGAAATTGCTTGTTCTTTTCCACGAATTTTTACAATACCCATTAAGGGAACTTCAGCACGTGAATGCGCAGAGAAAAGGGGTTTGAGGTAATCATGATTTAAAATTTTCCAAACATGACGAAGAGCATCTTCTCTTTGGCTCTTATACCAATGAGAAGCTTTGATATTGAGATAGTTTCGAGCATAATCTTCACGTTTTTGTGGGGGGCAGTTGGGTAGATATTGTAATAATCGGTGAATGAGATGACCATATTCAATGAAAAAAGCTCTGTTTGTATTTATTTCTCCTAAAACAGGTGAAGTGAAAAGCTGTTTTGGGCTTGAAGAAAGCTCTGTATCAGCTTCAATGGAAAGGCTTGCGACAGAGGGTCTTAACGGTTTTGGAAGAATTGGTTCTGCCGGTACTTTATGAGAGAAAAAATCAGGCAAAGATGGTAAGGCTTGACTTTCAGTGCAGAAAACTTCTTGGTTTATAGAGACAGAAGAAGATGTAACGCAATAACGCCAAGCTGCAATATCTTCTGCAGGACCTTTTATTGCAACCGCATGGGGTTCAAGAGCTTTCTTTACTAGTTGTAGCCATGTATGAGAAGGTGTTTTTTTACCTTTATATCCACAAATAAATAAACGATCTTCAGCGCGTGTCATTCCTACATAAAGAAGGCGTCTATACTCTTCTTCGGCACGCTCTTTTAAATGTAAAATTGCTTGTTTAGAGAGTTTTGTATCAAACTTTTCATTGGGGCGCCAAATAAAAGCTTGTTGTCCATTCCCTTGTGCACTGTTTAAAGAAACTTTAAGCAAATGAGGCGCATGCTGAGGATGCCAAATCGCACTACCAGGATCAACCAAAAACACTATAGCAGCCTCTAGTCCTTTTGCGGCGTGAACAGTCATGATGCGAATTTCTTCATTGTTTTGTTCAAATTCACGTTTAATTTCTGGTTCACTTGCACTTAATGTTTCTAAAAAAGCTTGTAATCCTGGTAATCCTGTTTTTTGAATAGCGAGCGTATAATCCATAAAAGCATCGAGCACATCATTTGCTTCAGATCCTAAACGGGCTAAAATTTTTTGCCTTCCCTTATCATTATTCAGAATATGACTGTAAAACTCGAAAACTGGTATTTTATCCACTAAAGTGCGATAATGGTTCAGCTTTTCAAAAGTATCTTTAAAAGATACCTGCGATGATGCATGCGTACATAAGCTTTGCCAAAGAGAGCCGGTTCTGTGTGCGGAAAGCTGATAGAGTTCCTCTTCACTAAGAGAAAAAAGAGGGCTTTTTAATACGCAAGCAAGAGAAAGATCATCTTGTGGCTGCAAAACAAAACGCGCAAGCGCCATTAAATCACGAATACTAATATGTTTGGTGAGTTGTAAACGATCAGCTCCTGCTACGGGAATATTGCGGTGTTTAAGAGCACGAGAAAGAGCTGAGACAAATTGATCTCGTTTACGGACCAAAATCATAATATCACTTGCCCGTATTAAGCGTCCCTTTGCTGGAAGCATCTCGCCTTTTTGTAACCAGTCAGCAATCGTTTCAGCAATTTTTTCTGCTAAACGAACTGCAGGTGTATCTAAATGATCAACAGTTGTCTGCCAATCTTGAGGAAATTCGCTTGTTTCTTCGGAAATGGCATCCCATATAACAACTTCACCTGGGCTATGAACACGAATAGCTTCATGCACTGTTTTTGTATTTTCTGCAGAAAGTCCTTTATAGTTTGCTGGTGTTTCAAAAACAAGATCAACGCTTTTAAGAACATCTGCTGTAGAGCGAAAAGAATAATGCAGTTGTATTTTTTCAAATTGCTGATTTGTTTGCTGCGCTTTTTTTTGAATGATTTGTCCATTTTCAGCAAAATTTTCTGGAACTGCGCCTTGAAAAGAATAAATAGATTGCTTTTCATCTCCAACAGCAAAAAGAGTCCGTATATTTGTTCGTTGGCTATAACCTGAGAAAAATTCTTGTGCCAACAGTTGAATAATTTGCCATTGCTCAGGATTGGTATCTTGTGCTTCATCAAGGAGAATATGATCAAGCCCACGATCAAGTTTATAATGCACCCATTGACTTGCACCTTTACGTTGTAACAAATGAAGCGTACGTTCAATAAGGTCGTCAAAATCCAAGAAGCCATTGGCTTTTTTTAGATTCGTATAGATTTTGAGATAAACGGCACAGAGCTGAAAAGCAGCCATATTGAGGGTAGCAATTTTTGCGCATTGATGTTTTTCTAAAAGAACAGAAAGCTTGTTTTGTTTATCTTCAAGCATTTGTTGAATAAAAGGCCAAATTTCATCTGATTTTTTACGAGACAAACGTGAAAAATGACGCGGCTCACCTTTTGTTGTAAAATAAATATCAGAAATAATATTGAGAATATTTGTCTCATCACGTACCTTTTCTAATTGGGAAAATTTTTCAACCATATCTTTTAAGCTTTGGTTACCATTGATTTCACAATGCTTAAGAGCATAAAGGGGGAGGCGCGCAGTCTGTTGAACTTGTTCCAGCAGGTATTGATTTGTTTCATCGGGCGCTAAGTTAAAAAGCGCACGCAATTTTTCTTCTCCATTTTCAGATAAGAGAGAATATAAAAAATCAGACAGTTTATGTTGCTTTTCAACGGCTTCATGGAGCAGTTGATTAAAAGTATGTTCGTTAATAACTTGAAGTAACTGTTGCAAAGCAGGTTGTACATCACAACGCGCTAAAAGTTGGCGACGGGCTTCTTGTTGTAATTTTTTGCGACTGACATCATCGGGAAGTTCGAAATGACCCGCAATATTGGCTTCTAACATAAATTGATGCAAAAGAGATTCGCAAAAAGCATGAATTGTTTGGATTTTTAAGCCACCAGGTGTTTCAAGAACACGCGCGAAGAGTTGTCGTGCATAAGTTAATTTTTGCGCATTGACGGGTTTATTTTCAAACCGTGTTAAGGTTTCTTGCAGCTGCGTATCATCGAGTTCATTCCAACTGGAAAGTGTGCGAAAAATGCGTGATTGCATAACAGCAGCAGCAGCTCTTGTATAAGTAAGACATAAAATACGTGCTGGAGGCGTACCGTTTAAAAGCAAACGAATAACACGTTCACTTAAAACGTGCGTTTTTCCAGATCCAGCATTTGCAGAAACCCACACGTTTTTTCGAGGATGTGTTGCTGTTGCTTGTGCATCAAGAGCAGCTTCAGGAATAGAAAAAAAAGTCATGATTACTCTTCTTTATGAAAACCACTTGACCATTCCCACAATCGTGCCAAATGGTCGTAGTCACCTTCATATCGTTTTGATATAATAGGGACGGCATGTGAGAGATAGCCTTGTTGTGGATTTTGATAATAAGTTATAAGTGCAATAAGATTTTTCCATGCAATTTTACCAAGATTAACTGCACTTAAGTGGGGTTCTCCTTTACTTAAAAGAATTGATTGGGATTTAATTTCACCCTTTCCGTTCAGGGGAATGTAAAATAGATTTGAGGGGGTAAGGTCTTGAAAATCTGGAAATGCTCCTTCCATAAGCAAAGCTGTCTCTAAAGCCAATTGTGGAAATAATAATTCACGAACTTGTTTTGATGAAGGAGGCGTTCCGGTTTTAAAATCTAAAATTTCAACTGTTTTATCGGGCAAGACATCAAGACGATCAGCACGTCCTGAAAGAGTTACCCCTGTCGTCCCTATAGGGATTTTTTGTGAGACAACTTCAGCATATCGCTCTCGCGGACCTAAACTTTGTTCCCATTGAATAAGGCGTGGAGCAAGATTATCAAAAATGTTCCACCAAATAGCTTCAATATCAGGTGGAAAATTGAATTTATCAAACTCTTTACGTCCAATAGCAAGTAGGACATCTAATGCATTTGCAGCATTTGGTTTTTTTATTTGTGTACAAAAATTTGCAAGAATAGCGTGATAAAGTATTCCGCGCTCAATAGCACTAGGGTCATGAATAAGTGCTTTAAGTGGTTTGAGCCGTAAGATTTTTTTTGCATAAATAGCATAAGGATCATAGCGCAATGTTTCTATTTCAGTGACTGAAAAATGACGTGGACGCATATCAAGGGGCGGCACAGGGCAAGGACGTTCCACATCAGAAATTATGCTGGTATGATCAAGCATCTTTGTCCAATGGCGCAGCACTTCACCTCGTGCACGGATTTGTTTCCAAGCCTGTTTTCCTACAACTGTTTCTATGCGTTGTAGCCAGCGTGAAGGAATAGAAGGGGTATGATTAACACGCAATGCGCGACTCATCACCACTTTATCCATTCCCATAGCCCATTGAAAATCATGCGCAGAAAGACCAATATGCTGCTCTGGTGGTTCCAGAGTTAACATCATTTTCATCGGTCGTGATAAAAAAGCATCATTTCGGGTTGATATCGGCCATGACCCTTCATTAAGACCTCCTATAACCACTGTATCAACCGTTTGCAAACGTGATTCCAAAGTACCCCAGATGAACAAACGAGGATGTCCTCCAGGCGAAGGTGTGACGGAACGTGTTGCGATCAATGCCGAAAACATAGCAGGCCATTCGCAAAGATGAAATGTTAATCCTGATTGATCACTGACCAATTCCCGTAAAAAATTTGAGAGGGCTTGTCCTGCTTCGTGTTGATAAAGAAGCGCTAGAGAATTATCCTCATTGCGACCAAAATTTTCAAAAACCTCAACCGTTGCTATCGCAACTTCGTTGATGGTGCATTCTTTCTCTTGTTT
This sequence comes from Bartonella queenslandensis, assembly GCF_018155095.1. GTDB lineage: Bacteria > Pseudomonadota > Alphaproteobacteria > Rhizobiales > Rhizobiaceae > Bartonella > Bartonella queenslandensis_B. The sequence goes on from NZ_NAAI01000002.1 coordinate 190,036, forward strand.
CATGAGAGAGGCTAAAGGTTCAACAGCTTTCCTCAAAAGATGACAAAGGAAACGTGCTTCTTCAAATTTCTGCTGATAAAGGACATCAATTTCAGAATGATCATGGGAATATGCCTCAATCCATTTTTCAAGAAATTGATCACATTCACAGAGATTGATACGCCCCGTATTCCCTCGAAGAACAAAAAGTTCAAAATTTTCTGCCATTTCGCGTAAGCGATGACGGTTTTGTTGGAGTGTGGTCAATGGATGTTTAAGGAGAGAAAGAAAAGCAATGGGATCATTAGGTTGCAATAAATTTTCTAAGATAAGCCGTAAAAGTGTTACAGGCAATGTTTGTGCAAGTGGTATTCCCCCTGAATCATTTGCTTCAATTCCAAATCGCTGTAATTCCGCAGCAACACGGCGTGCTAAATTACGGTCATTTGTAATAAGAGCTGCGGTTTTTTGAGGTTCTTCAATAGCTCTGCGTAAAGCAACAGCAATAGCGAGAGCTTCTTCACGTTCGTTGATAGCTTCAATAAATGACCAATCTGCACAAAGAGCCTCATAATCATCACGGACAATTTGTATCCATTTATCTGTTGTAGAAGCTGGTCGCAGTGCTTCCGATAAAAGAGCCATTCGCCTTTTCTTTGTACTACTCTGTTGGCCAATTTCGCAAACATGATGACGTTGACACCCCATGAGAGAAAGAAGTTTTTTTAAATGATATTGAGGATGGCTAAAAATATTTTCTACATGATCAAGAAAATCACAAGCTGTTTTTTCTTTATTGCTTGTACTGAGTGCATTCCATTGTTCTTCATCCATATGAAAATCAAGTCCAGGAAGAACAACAGCCCCTTTTGGCAAAGAGGCTATAATCTTTAAAAGATGAGAGACTGCGGGAATAGAACCGGACACACCAGCCGCAATGATCGGTTTATTAGGCTGTGTGCGTTGTAAAGTCTCTGCATGCATTGTAAGTGCTTTATTACGCCATTCAGCGGGATTACTTCGTTGCCTTTCTTTCAAGATTTGTGGCCAATTTTGCGTAACAATAGTCAGAAAATCGAGCGTTATTTGCCACCATTCAGCGACCATATCAGGGGCAATATCTTTAAGTTTTGACCAGTCTGCTCCTTCTGTTTCAATTTCATCCATCAAATGAGCTAAATCTTGAGCAAGCCAAATTGCATCGGCAGTATGAGCTGGAATAAGAACATCTTCTGTACCAAACATGGAACGCAGATGCATAGGCAAACTTTCACGCCATGGACGAATAAGACGCGCTAAAAGCAGTAGGCGTTCACTTTCTCCAATAGGCGGATTGAGAGCGTTGATATAATTTTCAACAAAAAGGAAACTGTCTTCATCGACATCTCCTAGAGCACGAATGGTTGGCAATAAAGTTGATTGTGTATCGCTTCTTTCAACAAAGGCTAAACGCAAAGCCCGAGCCGCACGACGTGTTGGAACATAAATAAGGCTATCGGCAAGAGCTGTTTGAATATCTCCATTGGAAGCAAAATTATCAATAAGGTTACCAGAGAGCAGCGCATCAACAAAGTGAGGTAAAAAAGCTGTTCCAGAAGATATAGAAAAGACACGTGGTTTATAAGTCATATAATCTCATATCGGGAATAACAAATCCCATCTTATTGTTTATTTGTATAATTTTGACTGTATACAATTTTCATACAAGGAAAAACTGAAAAGCTCTATTTATACAGGAGATTTTTAGCTGACATTCAAAATACTTAAATATATGATCTTTTCTTAAACCATTGTGAAAAAATATATCAAAACTCTAAAAGGCGTTACAAATAAAAATATATGATAACTTATTGAACATTATAAATTAAATTCACTTCTCCCTTTATATAATGCAATCTTAAAGTGCTCTTTACATACTCCTTTTGTTTTCAGAAAAAAATAACAATATTCAAATCCACCACTCAATGTGAAAAGCCATTATCAACCAAATTGTTACATAAAAAATTCTTCTTTACATTAAGAGCGTACTTGATAATCTTTAAAAGCAGAAAATTTTATCTTAGGAGCTCTTTCTGCTTCATAATTCAATGAAAAATGGTTTTCCGCTAAAAAAACTGGATCACCTTCTAAATCATACGCAATAGCAGAACGGTGATTGCTGAGAAACTTTTGCAACGCATCTTTGCTCTGCGCTGAAATCCAACGGCATAAATTAAAACGCGCAGACTCAAAATTTACTGGCAAAGAATATTCTATTTTCAATCGTTCTTTTAAAACATCAATTTGCAAAGCACCAATAACACCAATGAGAGAAGGCGACCCATCATCTGGAATAAACAATTGTACAACCCCTTCTTCAGCCATTTGTTGCAAAGCTTCTTTGAGCTTTTTTGCTTTCATTGGATCACCTAAGCAAACACGACGCAAAATTTCTGGTGCAAAATTGGGTACTCCTTTAAAGAGGATATCTTCCCCTTCTGTCAAAGTATCGCCAATACGCAATGTTCCATGATTAGGGATCCCTACGATATCACCAGCATAAGCTTGATCAGCAATTTGGCGTGAACGCGCAAAGAAAAATTGTGGAGCCGAAAGTGTCATCGGTTTGCCTGTTCGGACCAACTTTGTTTTCATACCCCGTTCAAGTGTTCCTGAACATACTCGAAAAAACGCAATACGATCACGATGATTAGGATCCATATTCGCTTGAATTTTAAAAACAAATCCCGTCATTTTAGGTTCAGTTGCTATGATATCGCGTTGATCTGCACTTTGATCACGTGGACTTTGACCAAAATCAATAAGCGCATTGATCAAATCACGAACACCAAAATTTCGTAAAGCTGAACCAAAATAAACCGGAGTCATATGACCTTCACGGAAAGCTTGAAGATCAAAATTCTTGCAAACACTTTGAGCAAGTTCTACCCCTTCAAGAAAAGTTGAACGTTGATACTCTGGAAGTAAATGGACAACCTCACTGGGATTTGAAACAATCCGCTGTGTTATTTCATCATCTTTTTGACGAAAACGGTTATGATGAAGATCAAAGGTACCAACAAAATCTTTACCCGTCCCAATGGGCCAAGTTATGGGTGCGGTATCAAGCGCAAGTTTTTCCTCAATTTCATCTAAAAGCTCTATAGGATCACGCGCCTCACGATCCATTTTATTGATAAAAGTAACAATAGGAATATCCCGCATCCGACACACTTCAAATAATTTTAGTGTTCTAGGCTCAATCCCGCGGGCTCCATCTAATACCATGATAGCACTATCAACAGCTGTAAGCGTACGATAGGTATCATCGGCAAAATCTTCATGACCAGGGGTATCTAGGAGATTAAAAATATGATTTTCATATTCAAACGTCATTACCGAAGTTACAACGGAAATACCACGATCACGCTCAATATTCATCCAGTCAGAACGGGTTTGAATACGATCTTTTTTGGCTTTTACTTCTCCTGCAAGTTGAATAGCACCACCAAACAATAAAAGCTTTTCCGTCAATGTTGTTTTCCCAGCATCTGGGTGAGCAATAATTGCAAATGTACGACGTCGCTTTACTTCCTGGACTCTTCGTTCCATTATTCCTCCATAGGTCGAGCCAATGCTTCAGCAATCAGTGCACGCATTTCATTAATCCCATAAAGCGCTATAAATGATCCCCATCGTGGACCTCGCTCTTGTCCTAAAAGGACCTCATACAACATTTGAAAAAAGACATTGGAGACACCAGGACCACCTTCAGGGCTTTTTTTGCTATGATCTTGGTAGCGTTCCGTTAGACGAGCAACATCAAGAAGTGTATTTTGTAGTGTGTTGCCATCAACAGCTTCAGAAAAATTGGCTAATTTTTCATCAATTTGTGCTAATGTTGCGCGCTCGCTGTCATCTGGTATACGAAATTTCTTGTTTGGTTTCACAAAAACATCAAAGTATTTAATGGCAAATTTCACCAATTGATCAAGTTCTGGATAAGTTTGCGCATTTGCCCCCTTAGCGTAACGAGAAATAAAACCCCAAAGAACCTCTGCATTCTCTGCATTTGAAGCACTTACCAAATTTAAAAGCAACGCAAAAGGCACAGGTAAATCAACCTGTGGTGGACAACCATTATGAATATGCCATACAGGATTATTAAGCCGTTCTTGCCAATTTTGACGACCATAGGCAGAAAGATGCGCATAATATTCATCCACAGCTTTAGGAATAACATCAAAATAAAGCCGTTTTGCTGTCTTGGGCTTTGAAAACATATAAAGCCCTAAGCTCTCTGTTGGGGCATATGTAAGCCATTCATCAATGGTTAAGCCATTTCCTTTGGATTTGGAAATTTTCTGCCCTTTATCATCTAAAAAGAGTTCATAGTTAAATCCCTCTGGAGGCTTTCCACTTAGTATTTTACAAATTTTAGAAGAAAGATTTGTGGAATCGATAAGATCTTTTCCTGCCATTTCATAATCAATGCCAAGCGCTGTCCAGCGCATTGCCCAATCAACCTTCCACTGACACTTAACCTTGCCTCCTGTAACTTCTGTTTCTATAGTTTCTCCTGTTTCTGGCTCGATATAAGTAACTGTCCCTTTTTCAACATTACGCGCAATCATCGGTACTTGTAATACTTTTCCAGAAAAAGGAGAAATCGGTAAAAAGAGAGAATAGGTCGCCTGTCGCTCTTCACCCAACGTTGGTAAAATAATTGCCATTACCTTGTCATAACAAGCAAGGATTTTTAAAAGTGTTTCATCAAAACGACCGGAACTGTAATAATCCGTAGCACTTGCAAATTCATAATCAAAACCAAAACGATCAAGAAAAGCCCGTAAACGTGCGTTATTCGCCGCTCCAAAAGAAGGATAATCATCTCCAAAAGGATCAGGTACACGGCTCAACGGTTGACCAAGATAATGTTCCATCTTCTCGCGATCTGGCACATTCTCAGGAACCTTGCGCAAACCATCCATATCATCAGAAAAACAAAGCAGCTTCGTTTTTACTTTATTATCTGTAAGAATATGAAAGGCATGACGCACCATAGTTGTACGTGCAACTTCCCCAAACGTTCCAATATGCGGTAAACCAGAAGGTCCATACCCTGTCTCAAATATTACACTGTCTGGATAACCCGTCTTTTCATACCGTTTGATAATCTTACGTGCTTCTTCAAATGGCCAAGTTCTCGATTGAGCAGCCGCATCCTTTAATTCAGGCGTAAGGCTAAGGGCATCACACTGATTACGCATCATTATTTATCCTAAAAATTATAATTTTTCAAAATAGGGTTTATGGTTCTTGAATTTATTCGTCAATAATAGCAAGCAAAAAGATGTAAATTTCTCGATACTCTTAAGTCACAATACAAAAACTCCCCTCGCTGTAAATATATTTCATTCTGAGTGAAATCAAAAACATTGAAGATTATAAAGCAAAATTGTCTTTTTTTATTATCAGAGCCTTCACTATTATTATTTTTTGTGGATCTTGCTTATTATGGTTATTCGCAAAAAAGTGATTTGTTGCTTTGGCGCCCTTCAACAATCACGTTCCCCTTATAGAGCTTTAATGTGACTTCACCTTCAACGTATTCTTGAGATAAATCAATCGCTGCCTGCAACATCTTACGTTCGGGAGAAAACCAAAAGCTATAATAAATGAGTTATGCATAACGTGGTATCAATTCATCTTTCAAATGAGCTGCACCACGATCCAGCGTTAAAGATTTCTATAGCTCTGTGATCTGTTAAAAGAATGGTTCCACCTAGTGTTTCATAAATATCCCGCGATTTCATACCTACAAAACGATTTTCTACCAAACCTAACCGACCAATACCATTATAACGCCCATAATGATTTAGTTCTGAAAGTAAAGGTACAGGAGATAAATTTTTTCCATTGATTGAAACAGCATCGCCTTTTTTAAAGCCAAGAGTGATTCTGGTTGCTTGATCTGGAGCATCTTCCGGAGAAAGAGTACGCATATGGACATACTCAGGAGCAGGAAGTGATGGATTTTCTAAAATCTTTCCTTCTGATGAAGAATGTAATAAATTCGCATCCACGGAAAAAGGTGCTTCGCCTTGCTTATCCTTTTCTATAGAAATTTTATGTGTACGAGCAAACTCAAAAAGATTTGTCCGACTCTTAAAATCCCAATCACGCCATGGAGCAATAATCTTTATATCAGGATTAAGCGCATAAGCGGAAAGCTCAAAGCGTACCTGATCGTTGCCTTTTCCTGTTGCTCCATGAGCAATGGCATTGGCCCCTGTTTCCTTAGCAATTTCAATAAAGCGTTTTGAAATAAGGGGACGTGCAATTGACGTTCCTAAAAGATAAGTCCCTTCATAAAGGGTATTGGTTCGAAACATCGTAAAAACAAAATCGTGCACAAATTCTTCACGCAAATCTTCAATGTAGATTTCTTTAACACCGAGCATTTCAGCTTTACGACGAGCAAGCTCTAATTCTTCCCCCTGCCCCCAATCTGCTGTAAAAGTTACAACTTCAATCTCTAGCGTACTTCGCAATCATTTGAGAATAATTGATGTATCCAATCCACCCGAATTAAGCCAAAACAACTTTTCTAATATTTTGCCACTTTTTCATTCTAACGCTCAATATGAATTGATCTTTTTTTCTAAAAAATTTAAACGACACAAAAAGTATAAAAATAAATTCTCTTTAAACAACATTAAAAAGACTCAAAAAGCATAAATAAAGACGCCTCAAAGTATAAATAATGAACATTACTTAAAAATAAGAGGAGATTGACGTGTCGTTTCTACCGGAGTGGTCTATTGTTGTACAATTTGCTTTAGCATCGTTGATTTTAGCACTTATTCCAGGACCTGATATGATGCTTTCTGTAGGACGAACCATTACACAAAGCAAAAAAGCTGGAATTATGTGTGCCTTGGGAAGTGCAACGGGATTTGCCATTCAGGTTACAGCTGTAGCACTTGGCTTATCAGCGCTTATTTTTGCCGCGCCACACGCTTTTGTTCTTCTGAAAATTGTTGGCGCCTTTTATCTTTTATGGTTTGCCTTTCAAGCGTTACGGAGAAACGCGACATTCTCCTTTGAACCAACATTTTCTCAATCTCAAAGCTCTAAACGTAACTATCTTGCTGGTATTGGAATTAATCTTCTCAATCCTAAAGTTATACTCTTTAACGCGACATTCTTACCACAATTTATCAATGCGAATGATCCTATGGCAACACAAAAACTACTCTTTTTGGGACTCTCTTATATTCCTATTTCTTTTCCCATTACAATTTCAGTCGTTTTTACAGCACATAAACTTGCTAAAACCCTTAAACAAAACCCCCTTTATCTTCGCTTTCTCGACTGGCTTATTGCAGGTACTTTTACCAGCTTTGCTCTGCATCTTCTTACCGTTACAAAAAATTGATTTATAAGGTGTAATTTATCGTTTTTAATTTAAATGATAACTCTAGATATTATGAAATGCTTTCATTTTAAATCTATTTATGTTGAATTAAACAATAGCTTTCCCTTGTATATCTCAAGAAAAGCTAAAAAATAGAATGCAGGTACCAACTTACATCTTTATTAAAGTATCACATATTTCACAGAGGCTTTTTTATTATATTCTTTGCTGGTATTTTTGTGAAATGAAGAGTGTATTAAGAAACGCTTTTTTAAAAACATGTCAAGGAACAACATAATGGAATTTATATTTTAGACACGCCGTTTTATGTATGAGACGTAATCTTGTTAAAGAACGTAACAAAACATGAAGCAACGTACATCTCCTCTCTTTAAAAGATATTACCGTCGATGCTTTTAAAAATCATAAAGCCGAAATAAAAAGTGTGAGGTGGAAATATGTGACCCTTGAGACTTTCCTCTAACTTAGGTTGCATCCTCATTTCAGGGATTGTGCAGACAGATTTTATGCAATATTTTTTCCCTATTGAACCTATAAAAGCTGAGACTGTTCATCTCGCACTGATCCGCCTTAATCTCTTTCTCACATATGATATTATATGTTGATTTACAGAAAAAAACATAGGCTCTATATCACTGAAAACTGCGTTAACTAATGACCAACGGCATTTTCAAGTTTCAAACGTTCAGATTTCCGTAAACGCTCTGAAGCCGATTTGAGCTGTCCACATGCCGCTAAAATATCGCGTCCACGCGGTGTGCGAATAGGAGAAGCATAGCCTGCTTGATTAACAACATCAGCAAAACGCTCAATTTGCTCCCAATCAGAACATTGATAATTACTCCCTGGCCACGGATTAAAAGGAATTAAATTGATCTTAGCAGGAATGCCTTTCAATAACTGAATTAATCGCTTAGCATCATCTAAACTATCATTGATATCTTTCAGCATAACATATTCAAATGTGATTCGTTTTGCATTAGACAGACCAGGATAATTACGGCAAGCATCCATTAACAAAGTAAGCGGATATTTTTTATTAATAGGAACAAGCATATCCCTTACTGTATCGTGTACAGCGTGGAGTGAAATCGCCAACATAACACCAATTTCTTCTCCAGTTCGGATAATTCCAGGAACGACCCCACTGGTTGAAAGTGTAATCCGACGTTTTGATAAAGAAAGCCCATCACCATCAGAAGCAATCAATAAAGCTTTTTTTACAGCTTCAAAATTATAAAGAGGTTCTCCCATTCCCATCATAACAATATTGGTAATTTTGCGTCCTTCAACAGGGACAATCGCTCCATCAGGGGTATTCTTATCAGGAAAATCACCCAAACAATCACGTGCAACCAATAATTGTGCTAAAATCTCTTCTGCGGTCAGATTGCGAACAAGCATCTGTGTTCCCGTATGACAAAAAGAGCAGGTTAACGTACAACCTACTTGCGATGAAAGACATAAAGTACCACGTCCTTCTTCAGGGATATAAACCGTTTCAATTTCAACAGGCCTTCCAGCCCCACGTGCTGGAAAACGTAAGAGCCATTTACGTGTACCATCCTTTGATATTTGTTCTCCAACAATTTCTGGACGCGCAATGGAAAAATGACGTTTAAGTGTTTCTTGCATTGCTTTAGAAATATTCAGCATTTCATCAAAATTTGAAACACCACGTACATAAAGCCAATGCCAAAGCTGACGTGCACGCATACGTGTTTGACGCTCTGGTACACCAACTGTCTTCAAAGCTTGCACTATTTCATCTTGCGATAATCCAATTAAAGAGAGCTTAGAACTCTCTTTCACAGCAACATGATCTGTTTTTCGTTCTAAACATGAACCAACAGGTCTAAGGTCATAGGAAATAGCCATTGCTTTCCAATTTACATCACTATTTTAGAAATTATCAAAACCTTAATGGCACTTTTGAGCTTCATTTAAGGCAGCAGTAACCCCTTTTAAGGAATATGTATAGGTGGTATGCGTTCCCCGTTTTGATATTGCTTTCACTGTCATATTGTTTCCAGCACGCATAGCAGAAACAAGTTGCTTTTCTAGCTCTGATGATGCCAACCAAGCTGAGGAATCTTTCGTGAAAAAATCAAAATCCTTGTCTCCAATGGTCACTGTCACTCTCGACCCTTCTTGAAGCGTATAACCAGCCATAAACTGCGGTTCAAATGAAACAGGTGATTGAGAACGCTTGGTAACTAAGAAAAAATTATCACCATGATTAACTGTCGTTGGAAGAGCCTTCAAAGGAACAGATAACACATAGCAAATCGTATTTTGGGACGATTTATAAGAATAAGCTCCCCAGGCTTCAAATTGATTTAAACGGCTTGGCGTTTGTGCACACACCGACCCAGCTGTAACAAGAACCATTACAGATGCAGCAATAACAGTCTTTTCAAACATCTTCATTCAGCTCACTTCTTTAATCTTTAACAAGACTCTCTTCATTGGAAAAGTTCAAACAAAAATCCCTCGATACTCATATGTAATTATCCTAATTCCTTCAATAAGCGAAACATCTTCACACCAATCAGAACAGATTTTTACGTTCCATTGTGACCTTTTAGTCGTTACCAAAATATGAACTTTTTATTCAATAATCGCATTAAAAAACAACATTTTTGATTTCACACAGCTCACTGCGTTTTTTCATAAAAACGATTTCTCTAAGCTTCTCTAAGCAATCTGCTTCAAAACTTTGAAAATACATCCTGTACTCCCAAAAAAACTTCATAGCCCCGTGAATATCACTTCTCAACTGTTATACATCCAATACATGGATGTCCGTAAGATACTCCACCTTTTACCCATTATAGTACATTTATACTTCGTATTCAATATTGTCCTGATATAGCCTTTTCATAATCTTAAAAATATATCGTAAAAATAATTAAGTATTATCAATATATTAATTATGAAATAAAGAGACTCTCAATTCTGTCTCAATAGCGAATCGCATAACGTAATCTTTCACTATCAGCCCTTTAAAATACAAATTATATTATTTCTAAGCTCTATGGTGTGTATACTCTGCAATTTATATACTTACAATTCCTTTTAAGCTGCATTTGATTCTGAAGTTTGAATCAATAAAGCATAAAGCGCATTGGCATTATGGGTATTGCGCAATTTTTGCACAACGTCAGCATGACGCAAAACACGCGCAATCTGTGATAAAGCTTTTAGGTGATCTGCTCCGGCATTTTCAGGTGCTAAAAGGAGAAAAACCAGATCTATAGGTTCGTCATCGAGAGCTTCAAAATCAACAGGACTTTCAAGACGTGCAAATATACCAATAATCCGATTAATATCTGCTAATTTTCCATGAGGAATAGCAATACCACCACCCAACCCCGTTGAACCAAGCTTCTCACGTTGCAAAACGATATCAAAAATTACATGCTCACTAAGACCTGTAAGCTGAGACGCTTTTTCGGCTAAAATTTGCAGAACTTGTTTTTTCGAATTAGCCTTAAGAGCCGGAATAATTGCTTCCGGTGCTATTAACTCACTCAAATTCATCCTTTAATTTTCCTCTTACACGCTCAAATGCTCACCAATAAATCTATACACGGTATCGATATTTAAAGTTCTTTTACTTTTCGCAACATCGCATACGTTTTTATTTTTCAATTTATAACGGGTGATGGAATACGTCTCATATCACTTTTAACAGGGTAATAAATAGTGTTTAGCTCCTCATTAAAAGCATGAGAAAAGAAAAAAGAAATGAAGTTTCTCATAAAATTAATTTCCTTAAGATGCTAGAAAAGGGCATTATTCATAAATTTATTAAACTTGTCACAAGAGTTAATGTATAATTCCCCTTTAGATTTTTTCTTTCTTTAAAAATGAGTTTTTAATGGTGAGAAGCATATTGAGCAGAATAGATCTTTAGTTTGAAAATCACTGTATAGCTTAAATAAAGCCTTATAACAAGAATCAATGGCTTTTAGAGACTTATAATCATTTTAAAAGATTTATAGATTTAGCCTGATATCTATCGCCGCGCTCCTATTTTTAAATACGTCATACAAACCAATAAAACACGACAATCCCTATTAAATAAACACAATATCTAACCGATGCTCCAATAAAAACATCCACTACAGCATTATCAATATATTCTTTGATGCGATAGAGAAAATATGATGAATATCCCTCACCTTTCAATAACACACGCATTTATTTACAGCCTCGTTTATCACTCATTATTAAGTTAATCTAGTGATATCCTTTCTATGACACAATCACACGGAAGCTCAATCAACAAAAAATATACTCATCACCTCATAGTGATGAAGCCTTTTACACCTCTTAATAAAAACTTTCTATACTCTACTCATAAAAGAAGTTTTGGCATAAATAAGATTTTCAATAACCATTTAATAAATAAAAACATCAGAAAAAATCTTATTGCACGGCTCAATTAAAAAATTTATCCTAAAGCCGTGCTCTCTTATTGATTTACAGCCTTTAAAATCATTATCATAATTTCTACAATAAAGGAACTATTGCCTTTATTTCCGTAGAGAGAAATTGCTTTATTAATAATCACAACGAAACCTCGTCTACCTCCTTTGGGGTATGTTTGATGATTTAAAATGGCGTTTGTGAAGACCACATTGTTTCTGTTAAACTTAAATGAAAACGCATGAAGGATTAAAAATCATAGAGAAAACTGATTTCCCAAATAAATCCTGCGGACATCGGCGTTGTTGATAATATCATGAGGACAACCATGAACTAACACTTTGCCGGTGTTAATGATATAAGCGCGGTCGACAAGTCCTAATGTCTCGCGTACATTATGATCTGTTATTAAAACACCAATGCCACGCTTCGTTAAATGACGAATAAGCTGCTGAATATCAAAAATAGCGATAGGATCAATTCCTGCAAATGGTTCATCAAGTAACATAAAATGAGGACGAGAAGCTAAAGCGCGCGCAATTTCAAGGCGTCGCCGTTCACCCCCAGATAATGAAAGTGCAGACATTTTACGTAAATGATCAATTTTAAATTCATGTAAAAGGCTATCTAACTCTTCACGTTGTTTAAGGCGATCTTTTTCAACGACTTCTAAAACTGCTTTAATATTATTTTCTACTGAAAGACCACGAAAAATAGATGCCTCTTGGGGAAGATACCCAATACCTAAACGCGCACGTCGATACATCGGAAGATGCGTAATATCAAATCCATCGATTTTAATGGATCCTCCATCAGACTTTATGAGCCCCGTAACCATATAAAAACAAGTTGTTTTACCTGCACCATTGGGACCTAAAATGCCAACAGCTTCCCCCGTACGAATGCCAAAAGAAACACCATTAACCGTTGGTCTTCCTCGATACACTTTAATCAAATGACTAGCAATCAAAGTCCCTTTTAAGCGCTTTTTTGAAGCTTCACTTGCAAGATTATATTCATCAGTCTGTTTTTTTCTTTTGATTCCAAACATGAAATCTTAATGGCCATTCTTTTGATTTTGTTTAAAAATAATAGAAACACGGCCCTTTTTTTCAGACGTTTCACAACCTTCTAAAAAAGCCTTTCCGCTTTCCATATTTGCCGTTAGTTTACACCCCATTGCCACATTGTCACCATCCTTTAACACAACATGATTCCCTGTCAAACTAATCATTTTTGATTTTCCATCAAAAACACCCTTATCACCCGTAGCAATTTGCGTAGCAATTTTTATATAAACTTTTCCCACAGCTTCCATTTTTTTTATGCTCGACGACCCCAATAAAGAAACAGATGATGCTTTTGTATCTTCTTTATTTTTATCCGTTTCTTTATGTGCTTTATCATAGTAAACAATTAACTTTGCTGTTCGTAAAAGGCGTTCACCTTGCACGACTGAAACATCACCCTTAAAAAGCGCTATCCCTTCTTTATCACGTATTTCTAAAGAATCTGCGTGAAGTTCTACCGGTTCTTTGTCGTTTGATAGACTTATCCCCAAATGAGTCTCTTCAGCATATCCTAAAAGGGTTCCTTCTCCTAACATTCCCATGCTAAAAGCCAGCGTCATACCTATCCATCTTTTGTATGATCTCATTATTTCAGTTCTTCTGTTTATCTATACACATATATCTCTTTTAAAGACCGCTTAAAGATTCGTATTGATATTGCATCATTGCTTTTCAAGCACTAAATGCACACCACCATAGAAATACATGTTTTTTCCTTTTTCTCGAACTTTTAAGGCATTGGCAGCAAGATGAAAACCGGCTCGTTGAATATTAACACGTTGATCTGTTTTTAATTGTCCCTCAGATAAATTAATATTAGCCGACATGAATTGTGCCATCATCCCATCATTCGTCGTAATGGTGAATGGCTTATCTAGCTGTAAAAAACCATTAATGTTATCGTAAAAGCCTCCTTGTGCTGCGAGAAAAACCTGTCTTTGTTGGCCTACAGATGCTTTCGCTGTAATGTTTTGCAACCCAACTATTCCAGAGTGCGTATGATCTTGAAACGCCTTTTCTGCTTTAAGCCAATAAGGTTCATGAGCACGCGTATACCCCTCTAATTTTGGATTGAGTATCGTCAAATTCATCACTTCACTTTCTTCATTATTCAAAAGAATAGGATTAGAAGTAAAGGGAACTGAGAAAAACGTAAACCAGCAAAAAAACAACGCTGAAACGAACGCTATGAAGGGTAAAAAAATTTTTAATAGACTAATACGACGTGAATGCTGGGATGCTTTTTTAAAAACATCTCCAACAGATGATTGCATTGAAAAGACTTCATGATGATTGTGTACGGACATACTCTCCTAATCTCTTAAATATTCCGCATTTTTAATCTGTATAACCTTTATAAAAGGTATTTTCAAATTTTGTTTCTTGAAATTTGTTTTTTCTTGGTTTTATTTTGCTTTTATCCGTTTATATATTGTAATATGCGTGAAGTGCACAATTATAAAAAATCTTTTTGTGTGAAAGTGAGGCTATCGTGGTTAAATCAGAGCTTGTGCAAATTATTGCTCGTCATAATCCGCATCTTTTTCAACGGGATGTGGAAAATATTGTAAACGCTATTTTTGAAGAAATTTCAACAGCACTTGCAAATGGCGATCGTGTTGAACTTCGTGGATTTGGAGCTTTTTCTGTAAAAAGCCGTTCAGCGCGTAATGGGCGTAATCCACGAACAGGTGAAGCCGTTGCTGTTGACGAAAAGTGGATTCCTTTTTTTAAAACGGGAAAAGATTTACGTGACCGTCTTAATCAGTGAGAAACTTATGATTATTAAACGTATTTTTTTAACAAGTATCTGTGTGATTCTCACAGCGTTTTTGATTGTTTTTACCGTAGCTAATCGTCAAATAGTTCCGTTAACCCTTGATCCTTTTCGAGAAAATTCTGAAAGTTTTACTTATCATGCTCCCCTTTTTATATGGCTCTTTATTTTCTTTGGTTTTGGTATTTTATTAGGTAATCTGATCCGTTGGTTTTCCTATCACAAATGCAAAAAAGCTCTCAAAAAAAGTGAAGCCGAGATCGAGAAATTGAAAACGTCTATCACAAATCTGGTATAATGGTATTTTAATGAGATCCTTTTCTCTCTGTCTTTTATATTCAATACAGAGTTTAAGGGTGTTTTTTTTCTCTTTTCTATATGTGTTTTAATTGACTTGAGCTCTTTTGCACTTTTACGAAACATTTAAGAGCTTTATAATGTAATTTTTTATACCTCATATACCATGATACAAAACATGCCTGCACAATGCTTTCAATCCTCTCACAATAATAGATATCCGCAGGAAAAGCTGCCTCTTATTTTAGAAACAGGTATGAGTGAAAATTATGCTCTCATTGATTCTGGTCATGGACAAAAATTAGAGCGTTATGGCAATTATCGAATTATTCGACCAGAAGGTCAAGCATTATGGAGCCCTGCTTTATTACAAAAACAATGGGCTGATGTTGATGCTATTTTCACAGGAAACCGTGATGAAGAAGGGGTTGGTCGTTGGCATTTTCCGAAAAAACCACTTGATGAAACATGGCCACTTTCTTGGAATGGGCTGTCTTTTCTAGGTCGCTTTACTTCCTTTCGTCATGTAGGCGTGTTTCCTGAACAAGATGCCCATTGGCGCTTTATGGAAGAACAAATTTTTAAAGCTGCACGTCCTATAAAAATATTGAACCTTTTTGGCTATACAGGTGTTGCTTCTTTGATTGGAGCACGAGCAGGTGCAAACGTTACCCATGTTGATGCTTCTAAAAAAGCCATTGCGTGGGCAAAAGCCAATCAGGAAAAAGCAGGATTACCAGATCATTCTATTCGCTGGATTTGCGATGATGCTGTAAAATTTGTCGAGCGAGAACTGCGTCGCAAAAAAAGCTATGATATGATTCTTCTTGATCCCCCTGCTTATGGGCGAGGACCCCATGGTGAAGTGTGGCAACTGTTTGATCATTTACCAGCAATGATTACAAATTGTCGTAAACTTCTCTCTGATAAACCGCTCTCTGTTGTCCTTACAGCTTATTCTATTCGTGCTTCCTTCTTTGCACTTCATGCGTTAATGTGCGATGCATTTGTAAATCTTGGTGGTACAGTCGAATCAGGAGAACTCATTTTACGTGAAGAAGTTGCAGGGCGCGCCCTTTCTACTTCTCTTTTTAGCCGTTGGATTGCTTGAATATGTGTGGACAAAAAACTGGTAGAGTGAAAGAAATTACCTCTCTTAGCAACCCCATCATAAAAGATCTTAAAGCACTTAGCCAAAAGAAAAACCGTAATAAAGAAGGTCTTTTCATGGCAGAGGGATTGAAATTAGTTATCGATGCTCTCAATCTCGGATGGACAATACAGACGCTTGTTTTTTCCAAAAGCGAAATTGGTAATGCCACTATCGAAAATACTGCTGCACGCGCTGTAGCCAATGGTGGCTTTGTTATCAAAGCCTCACAAAAGGTTATGGAATCACTGACTCGACGCGATAATCCACAAACAGTTATTGGTATTTTCAAACAAAAATGGCAAACTCTTGAAATGATAACTGGACAGGCTAAAGATGTTTACATCGCTCTTGATCGTGTGCGTGATCCTGGAAATCTTGGGACCATTATTCGCACTGCTGATGCTGTTGGGGCTAAAGGTGTTATTTTAATTGGTGAAACAACAGACCCTTTCTCACCTGAAACAGTTCGTGCAACCATGGGATCTATTTTCTCTATACCTCTTTATCGTTTTGATGAAAGTGCCTTTTTAAACTGCTCTTCTTGCTTTAAAGGCATGATCATTGGCACGCATCTCAAAGGATCTTTAGATTATCGTAAACTTAATTTGAAAAATGGTCCTATTATCCTTTTAATGGGAAATGAAAAACAAGGGTTATCAGATATTCTGACAAATCGATGTGATAAACTTGCGCGCATTCCACAAAGTGGACGTGCTGACTCGCTTAACCTAGCAATAGCAACAGCCGTTATGCTTTATGAAATCCGTCGCCCTTATTTAACACTGGAATCATGCGAGGAAAAAATATGATCCGTAAATCACTCCCTTTTCTTCTCCTTGGTTTGATCCTTACAGTAGGACTTGACCAAGCTGTGAAATACTGGATTATGCACAATGTGCCTTTAGGAACAGAAATCCCCCTTATTCCTTTCCTTTCCCTTTATCATGTGCGTAATTCTGGTATTGCATTTTCGTTTTTTTCTTCCTTTTCTCACTGGGGAATCATTGCCATTACAACCATTGTGATTATCTTCCTTTTATGGTTATGGAAAAATACTGAATATAATAAATCCTTTATGTGCTTTGGTCTTATTCTTATTATTGGGGGTGCAATCGGTAATCTTATT
Organism: Bartonella queenslandensis; assembly: GCF_018155095.1. Taxonomy (GTDB): domain Bacteria; phylum Pseudomonadota; class Alphaproteobacteria; order Rhizobiales; family Rhizobiaceae; genus Bartonella; species Bartonella queenslandensis_B. The sequence continues at coordinate 207,292 of NZ_NAAI01000002.1, forward strand.
GATCGTATTCGTTTTCATCATGTTACTGATTATATACTTTTTCATATTGAGGATATTTTTTATTTTGCTATTTTCAATCTCGCAGATAGTTTTATCACACTCGGTGTTATTGCCATCCTTCTTGGAGAATTTATGACTTGGATTAAAGCAAAACGTCATTCCGGCCATACACCTTCTCATTGATGTTCTTATTGCCTTAAAAACAGCAATTTTTAACTATCATAAGTCTAATGACAAATTGATTTTTCTTGATTCATTCTTGAAGCTAATTGTTTCACGTATTTTTCTTTATGAGCTTTTATTTTATATTCAACTATTCCTAGTCAATACAAAAGAACTGGCTTAAAATAGAAATCAATAGTTTTTATCCATGTGTTCTTTCTCACATCATGAGATGAAAGTATTTTGCAGCATCTAAATTTTTATTTGTTTGCTTAGAATGATTTCTTTTCATATGTTTTTTAATTTTTACAGATATCATTTCTTACAGCACCTTTTTTTAGCTTCGCTAGAAATTTTCTTTATTTTATTTTTATATATTGTTTAATAAAGAACATTTTTTCAGCTATTTTAATGGTATAATTTTAATTATAATCTATTGATTATAAACATTATTTTTCGTTTTACATGTGAAGTAAGAATCTCGAATATCGTAAGATTCTTTTATTCCAAATCTGTTCATGTTCGATCCATTAAAACTACGTTTCTTACACGACACAAGTGGAATAGACGTATAGGTAAAAATTGTACAAGAAAGGACTAAAAATACTTCTTATGAAGCGTCTAAAATGCCAAAAACTGTTTGAACATTGGAAGCTGATAAATACAACGATGATGCCGGCTTGCTCCTTCATAAGCGTAAAGATGGAGGTGCTCAGTGGCTTTTATGCTATACCACTTACGAACGCTGTCGCAAAATGAGTTTGGAAGCATTGAGAATATCTCTGAAACAAATAAGTGTATTGGCAATCCAATAGCCGTTCTATTCCTTGTGATGGATATGACAAATGAATAAATAAAATGCCTTTTATGAAAGCTCTCACATACAACGTTTACCGAAACATTAGAGACAAAAAAGAATATAATGGCAGCAACTTACACCTTTGTTAAGTCAAAATGGTGCCCATACAATAATGATACACTCCTCAGAAAAGGCTTTGCGTTATACGCTTCATAATCGCATTCGATAAATAGACTTTGGAATATTGAAAGTGTTTATTAAATGGTTACGGTTGTCTAATAAAATGCTTGCTCTCAGTGCTTTTATGATTTCAATTTTTATTTTTCTTTATATAAACAAAATATAAAATTAATAGATTGATTTTAAACATAAATTATAATTATTATATTGAACTTAGACTGCTTTCAATTGTTATTTTTTATTGTTTCAAATCCTTTTATTTTTTTATGGAAAAAATCTTCCAAGAATAAAATGATAGACCTACAGGCATATATCTTGTGTCGTTTCATAAAGTAAAACTGCATTATGTAGTACCATTTTTATTTACGAAGTAAGAAATTTGGCATCATCCTATTTATTTTCCAACTCTCAATGGTATTATAGTTCTTTGTGCTTAAGAAGACTATGAGAGATATTTTTATTCCTTTTTTAAAGCTTTTTATCCGTACCCCAATCCTGCTTGCGTCGTGTAAGAAAATGATCTTGATTGATTTACTATAAACAGGTTTGTCATCAGGAATCTTACGATATTTTTGGGGGTGTTTAAAATAAAACAATTTAATTATCCTTATAACACTTAATATATCTTTATATATCAATATATTATATAAAAATACGCTATTGAATTAGGTCTTCTCTCTGGGCAGAGCAGGAAAAATATTATAAGTTGAAAAATGGCGTGATTTTACGCGCCATCCTCCTTATCACCGTAAAGATAGATTTTTATAAGTGCGAATGATGGAGTTTCTGTGAATAATAAAAAAACTCTTACTATCGTCTTTTTATCTTGCAAAAATATGGCAAAAAACGGAAATATTTTTCATTAAAAATGAACCATTTCCTTACCAATTTGTAAGGTTCCTTGCTTAGATAAATCTCTTGTAATTTTTAAATAAATCTCCATAATAAAGGGGAATATGCTGGAATTCCGCCAGTGATTCTGAAGGTTTTTTGTATTCGCCAGATTAAGGCTTATACGAAGTTTGTTTCTGCAATGAGAGAGACACTTTTAAAAAAACCGATATCTGACGGAACATATGCTAAAGGATTTTATATTATGGCTAATTTTAAAAATTTACGTTCAGCGCCTGCTTCTCACGCTGATGCATCAATTGATCAGGGACTGCGCGACTATATGTTGGGTGTTTACAATACGATGGCCATTGGTTTGCTTATTACAGCTGCTGCCGCTTATGCAATTGTATCATTAGCAACAACAACAGATATGAGCCAAGCAGTAGCTCAGATCAATAGCAGTGTTTATTTAACATCATTTGGAGTAACATTTTATACATCGCCGTTCGCTTATATTGTTATGTTTGCACCGCTCGTTGCAGTTTTATTCCTTAGTTTTAAAATTAATACATTGAGCACAAATGCTGCTCGTAGCCTCTTTTTTGGTTATGCTGCTCTGATCGGACTTTCATTGTCTTCGATCGTTTTGCGTTATACGACAGAAAGTATTGTACAAACATTTGTTATTTCCGCTGCAACTTTTGGAGCTCTTTCACTTTATGGATACACAACAAAGCGTGATCTTACGGCAATTGGTTCATTCTTATTCATCGGATTGATTGGTTTGTTTCTTTCTATGATCGTGAACATTTTTCTTGGATCAAGTGCTTTGCAATTTGCTATCTCCATTATTGGTGTTTTTATCTTTGCTGGTTTAACAGCTTACGATACTCAAAACATTAAGTTGATGTATTACGAAGGAGATAAAGGTGACACTAAAGGACGTAAAGTTATTATGGGTGCGTTGAGTCTTTATCTTGATTTCATAAATATGTTTGTCTTCTTGCTACAATTTCTTGGTTCAAACCGTGATTGATTTTAAAAGATCATCGCTTAATGAAAGAACCTTGTTTCTTTTGGAAACAAGGTTCTTTTGTTTTTAGCGCAAGTTTTACCCTTTGCCTTTTAGAGATTATATTCTTTTAGCAAAATGACAAAAATACCTTACAAGCAAAAATTCCCTTGGTTTACCGGTTTTATCCAACAAAAACTCCATAACTCCCTTTTAAAGGCAATCCATAACCGCTCTCATCATCAATCAAATATCCTCAATCCAAATAATCATTATGATCTGACCGTTGGTTCCTATAATGTGCATAAATGTGTAGGTGTTGATAAAATCTTTAATCCTACACGAATTGTCCGTGTTATTGCTGAATTACAAGTTGATATCCTTGCTCTTCAAGAAGCAGATAAACGTTTTGGGGAACGCATTGGTTTGATTAATCTTCAACTGTTAAAAGCTGAAACCGGTTTAATTCCTGTGCCTCTCAATACTATGTCACCTCATGGTCATGGTTGGCATGGGAATGCTCTTTTTTTGCGAAAGGGATATGTACGTGACATCTTACAAATCACTCTTCCCAGTATTGAACCACGTGGTGCTATCATTGTAGAGCTGGAAATGGAAGCAGGCCCTATTCGTATTATTGCAGCTCATCTTGGCTTACTCCGTTATTCTCGTAAACAACAAACAAAAATGCTCCTTGCAATTTTGCAAAAACGCTCTCTTATGCCTACACTCCTCATTGGAGATTTTAACGAATGGAGGATGGGAAAAAGATCATCTTTAAACCATTTTTATCCCTATTTTGATAGCACACTTGAAGTCGTACCAAGCTTTCCTTCTCGCTTTCCTTTTTTAGCCCTTGATCGCGTTTTTTCTTTTCCTCACCAATTGGTAATAAATCTTGAAAATCACTATTCACCACTTGCGCGCATTGCCTCAGATCATTTACCTATCAAAGCCTATCTTAATCTTGCCAATGCAATGAACATCCTTAAAAATAAATAAAAAAAGTTAATGTGCCTCATCCCAATTTTGAGCTGTCATGACTTTCACTTCAAGTGGTACAGACAAAGATAAAGCCGGCATTGTAGCATTTTCCATGACATTTTTTACAACAGCCATGGTTTTTTTACTCTCTTCTTCTGGTACTTCAAAAATCAGTTCATCATGCACTTGTAGTAACATTTTTGCTGATAGATTTTCTTCTTTTAAAGCATCTTCCATCTTTATCATAGCACGACGAATAATATCAGCCGCAGAACCTTGAATTGGAGCATTGATAGCTGCTCGTTCATTAAGAGAACGAATTTTTACATTCTTTGCTTTTATTTCTGGATAATGAATACGACGTCCAAAAACTGTTTCTACATAACCATTCTCACGTGCAAAGCTTTTGGTCTTTTCCATATAATCCTTAATTCCTGGAAATCTTTCAAAATAAAGTTGAATATAACGACCTGCTTCTTGGCGTGAAATTCCTAATTGATTTGCTAAGCCAAAAGCTGAAATACCATAAATGATACCAAAATTAATCGCTTTTGCACGCCGTCGTATATCTGAATGCATTCCCTCTATCGCAACGCCAAACATTTGTGACGCTGTTATAGCGTGAATATCGTGTCCTTTAGCAAAAGCTTCTTTTAATGCTTTTATATCCGCAATATGTGCAAGAATGCGTAATTCAATCTGACTATAATCAGCAGAAAGCAACACATGACCTTTGGGAGCAATAAAAGCTGTTCGAATTTTACGTCCTTCAGCAGTTCGTACTGGAATATTTTGCAAATTTGGCTCTGATGATGATAATCGCCCTGTTGATGTTATTGCCAAAGAATAATTCGTATGAACACGCCCTGTTTTTGGTAAAATATAAGAAGGCAAAGCATCGGTATAGGTAGATTTTAGCTTTGCAAGTTGACGCCACTCAATAATTTTACGCGGTAAAAGATGACCTTCAGCAGACAACTCTTCTAAGGTCTGTGCAGAAGTTGACCATTGTCCGCCCTTAGTCTTAGCACCGCCAGGTAATCCCATTTTACCAAAAAGGATATCCCCCAATTGCTTTGGCGAAGCAAGATTAAACTTTTCATCAGCTTGTTTGTAAATTTCCTCTTCTAAAATCAAAGCAGCTTGTGCCAATTCTCCTGAAAGACGCAATAAAATCTGCCGATCAATAAGAATCCCACGCTCTTCCATTCTTGCAAGAACTTCTACAAGAGGTCGATCAAGGCGCTCATAAATTTTTGCCATACCCCGAGCAACAAGTTGTGGTTTTAATACTTGCCAAAGACGTAGCGTTATATCGGCATCTTCCGCCGCATAAAGGGTTGCTTGTTTTAAATCTACTTGTGCAAAAGAAGTAATTTTTTTTCCATTATGTGTTAAATCCTTATAAGCAATTGGTTTATGTCCAAGCCAACGTTCAGATAAATCATCCATATTATGGGTTAAAGTTCCAGCATCCAAAACATATGATAAAAGCATGGTGTCATCAAAAGAACGTATCACAATGTCGTATTGCTTCATCACCAACCAATCATATTTTATATTCTGACCAATTTTTAACACGGAAGAATCTTCTAAGAGCGGTTTTAAAAGTGCTAAAGCTTTTCGGGTTTCAATCTGCGAGGCAATGCGCCCGCCCCTCAAAAGATCCTCTTCTCCTTCATCAAAATGTTCAAGAGGTATATATGCTGCTTTTTCTGGCTGTAATGCGAGTGAAAAACCAACAAGCTTTGCTTGCATCGGATCAAGAGATGTTGTTTCAGTATCAAAAGCAAAAAAACCCTGCTCTTGTGCTTGTGATAACCACTCTTTTAAAACTTCCTCATCAAGAATTGTTGTATAAGTATCTCTTGTAATTTTTTGTGTTAGCGCTTGATCTTTACGTTTTTGTGCAAAAACTTGTGGAGAATTTTCAGAAAAAGTATGAAGAGGTTCTTTCTCAATATTTTTGATATCAGAATCATGCCCATAGTGAGGTTTTCCCCATTCAACATCTATATCAAGTGCATCAATAACAGATGCATCGCATGTTGTTGTCTCCGCAACGCGACGCGTTAATGTTGAAAATTCCATTGCTTTCAAAAAAGCAATTAAGCGTGGTCCATCTTGTGGCTCCAAAATAAAATCATCTAAATCACTGTCTATAGGAACATCTGTTTTAAGTCTAACAAGCTCACGAGAAATTTTAACCTGTTCACTATAGGCTTGTATATTTTCACGTCGTTTTGTTTGTTTTATTTCGGTCACACGTTGCAACAAAAGATCAAGAGAACCAAACTGATTTAACAACTGAGCAGCAATTTTAGGTCCAATGCCTGGAATACCTGGGACATTATCCGTTGAATCTCCAATTAACGCTTGTAAATCGATCATCTTTTCAGGGGGAACCCCCCATTTTTCTATAACTTCTGAGATACCTATATGCTTGTCTTTCATTCCATCATACAAGGATACATGCTTATTGACGAGTTGCATAAGATCCTTATCAGAAGAGATAATCGTTGTTTTTGCACCTACCTTTGTTGCCAATTGTGCATAGGTCGCTATCAAATCATCTGCTTCAAAGCCTTCCTTTTCAATACAAGGCAAATTAAAAGCCTTTGTTGCTTGGCGTATTAACGCGAATTGAGGAATTAAATCTTCGGGAGGCTCAATGCGATTCGCTTTATATTGAGGATAAATTTGTTTCCGAAAAGTATCCGATGAATAATCAAAAATAACAGCAAAATGTGTTGGAACAATACCTGTTGTGGTGTTACGAGCATCACAAAGTAATTTCCATAACATATTACAAAAACCAGCTACTGCTCCTACAGGAAGTCCATCCTTTTTACGTTTTAAAGGCGGTAAAGCATAGTAAGCACGAAAAACATAGCCTGATCCGTCAACCAACAAAAGATGATCTGTTGCCTTCATGACAATTTTATTTCTCCATTTCAGCTAAAAAAACACATTACCCTTATATATTTTTTTCACTTTTATTTTAATTTTTTTCATTCTGCCTCTAAAAAGCCATTTTTTCTTTTCATAAGACATGAAGTCGTTACACTTTATATTACGTACCTAGAGCTTTTCTTTGCTGTTACAGGATTAATAGCTTTCATTTTGCTCCTCCTATGATAGCTGAGGTACGATGTAGCGACAAGGTCGTTGTGGTGTTCCCCTCCCCACAACGACCGTTTTTTTTGACATCCATATTTTTATTTTTAATCTTAAGTAACTTTTTTAGAGAAAAGGTAAGGATGTTATTCATGAATTTTGAAGTTATTCCACAGAGCTTTTTCACCCATTTTATTGATAAAATCAGCGTGTAACTTTTTTTCTTGTGCACTCAATCTTGAAGGTAAGGCCTGTGGACGAAATTTAACTGCATAAGACGTATCTTTATCATTTTGGATATGTTCATCAACATTCCTTCTGTTATCAAAACCTAATACGCCCTGCTTTCCACCAATCAATTCAATATAAACATCAGCCAAAATCTCTGCATCAAGCAAAGCACCATGAAGAACACGATGACTGTTATCAATTCCAAAACGTTTGCATAAAATATCAAGAGAATTAGGGCCCATAGGAAATTTACGCCGTGCCATAGCCAATGTATCAAGAATATTATCAACACTTATAAGTGGCTTATTGACGCGTTTTAATTCTGCATTAATAAAACCTATATCAAAACTCGCATTGTGTGCAATCATAGTCGCACCATTGATAAATTCCAAAAATTCATCAACAATATCACTAAAACTTTTCTCGTTTTTTAGGCGTTCATTGGTTAATCCATGAATCGCTACAACTTCATCAGGAATAATAACACCTTCAGGGTTTAAATAAACGTGAAACTGGCGCCCTGTAAGATAACGATCAACCATTTCTACACAACCAATTTCGATTATGCGATCTTTCTCTTTATCTAAACCTGTTGTTTCTGTATCAAAAATAATTTCACGCATGACTTCAATTCTTTAGCAACTCTTTTATCACATCAAAAACCTGTTGACGTGTATTTTCTAAATCTTTCCCTGTATCAATGATAAAATCAGCACGTTCTCGTTTTTTTTCATCTGGCATTTGTTGGGCATTGATAAAGGCAAATTTCTTCTCATTCATACCTTGGCGAATCATTACACGTTCTCTTTGTATTTCTGGCGGAGCAGAAACAACAATAACGCTATCTACACGATTTTCACCATTTGTTTCAAACAGAAGTGGAATATCGAGAATAACTAATTTTTCCCCTTGGTTGCGCGCTCTATCAATAAATTCTTTTTCTTTTTCTTGTACTAGAGGGTGAATTATTTTTTCTAATGTTTGTAACTTTTCCTTATCATCAATCAAGATTTCAGAAAGTTTCAAACGATTAACTTCACCATTTTCAACAACACCAGGAAAAATACACTCTATGCGTGACAAAGCTGGCTCACTTTTATAAAGTTGTCGTACCGCCTCATCAGAACTAAAAACAGAAATACCTGATTGTCTGAAAAAATCAGCAACTGTTGATTTTCCCATAGCTATTGATCCCGTCAATCCTATGATCTTCATTCTCTTTCTTCACTCATATCCTCTAAAACAGCTGTCCGTAACGCTTTTGTTACCTGTGGCCTTACTCCAAACCACCGTTCAAAACCTATAACAGCCTGATGTAGAAGCATCCCAAGCCCATCAACAGTCCTTAGACCACAAGCTTTTGCCTGTTGTAAAAAAGGGGTTATCAATGGTGTATAAACAATATCTGTTACTAATGCCGTTTTTTTTGCCTTATGAAAATCACAACAAAAAGAAGTATTTTTTTCTTCTATTTTTTTAATGCCCATAGAAGTTGTATTAACAATCAAATCAGCCTGAGAAAGTATTTCATGAATTTTATACCAATCATAGACTTTAATGGGGTTTCCAAAATGCTGGGCTAAATTATCAGCGCGTTGTTTTGTACGATTAACTAAATAAATCTGTTCAAATCCGCGTTCTTTTAAAGCATATAGGATAGCGCGTGCAGCACCACCTGCCCCAAAAACAAGAGCTGTTTCCCCTCCCCAACCAGATGCAAAATCATCAAGATTAGCACTAAAACCATAGGCATCACTATTTGTGGCACAAAGTTTATCTCCTTCATACCAAAGTGTATTAGCAGCACCAATTATTGTTGCTTTCTCATCTTTATAATCTGCTAAACGAAAAGCTTCCTGTTTATGAGGAAGAGTAACATTTCCTCCACAAAAGCCTATTTTTTTAAAAGAAGTAATAAAATGACTGAATTTTTCAGAGGTTACTTCCTGTGCAAGATATTCCCCTTGTAAACCATATTGTTTAAGCCAAAAATTATGAATTTTTGGTGATTTTGAATGATGAATAGGAGAACCAACAACAAAAGCGCGGGGATAATTTGTTTTTTTTATTGTTAAATCAACCATCAACAATTCCCAAATGACGTAATTTTATGAGAAGAGGCAGCAAAGGTAAACCAACAATGGTAAAAAAATCTCCATCAATTTTTTCAAAGAGATGGATTCCTTCTCCTTCAATTTGATACACACCCACACTGTTTAAAACATCTTTTTCTACACGTGCTAAATAACGTTCAATAAATTTTGATGAAAGTAAACGTACGGACATGTGTGCACTAAAAGCTTCAACCCAAATTTTTTGACCATTTTTAAATAAAGCTACCGCACTATGAAGAGAATGAGTTTTTCCTGACAGCTCAGATAAACGTTGATGTGCTTCCTTAATATTTGTTGCTTTATGAAAAACTTTACCTTCCAAATCAAGTACTTGATCACAACCAATAACGAAAGTATCAGGAAAACGATCTGAAACATTTTTTGCTTTTGCACTAGCAAGAAAACAGCTGAGTTCTTTAGGTGTTTTTTCTTTTGCTGTTTTTTCTATTTCTCTTTCATCAAAAGAAGCTCCTTCAATGAAAAAATTTAAACCTGCTTTTTTCAATAATTGTGCACGATAAGAACTCAGAGATGCTAATATTAATGTATTTGCGTTCATGAGAATTTTCTCTTATTTTTCTTCACGAAATCGTGATAAAAGTTCAAATATTGCAGCAGCAGTTTCTTCAATAGAGCGTCTTGTGACATCAATAATAGGCCAACCAAAACGTTCACAAATACGTTTTGCATAGATTAATTCTTCAGCGATATTGATACGGTTCGTATAATTATCAAAAGCAAAACCTTCTCCTAAATCTCTATTTTGTCGAATATGTGAAATTCTTTCAGCTGAAGCGATTAAACCAACAATTAGAGAATTTTTTGCTTCTAAAAGGGATTCTGGCAAATCAATATTAGGAATAAGAGGAACATTGGCCGTTTTGATTCCGCGGTTTGCTAAATAGATACTTGTTGGCGTTTTAGAGGTTCTTGAAATTCCTACAAGGATAACATCTGCTTCGAATAAGCTACTAGAAGACTGTCCATCATCATGCTCTATTGTAAAATCGAGCGCCTCAATACGGCGAAAGTAATCTGCATTGAGATCATGTTGTGCACTGACACGTAAATGTGTTGGCATTCCAAGATAAGATTGAAAAGCATTTAAAACAGGATGCAATATATCAATACTGGGAACTTTTATTTTTTTGCATCTTTTTTGAAGGAGAAGCTTAAGTTCTTCATCAATAATTGTGTAAAGAACAATACCTGGCTCTTGTTCTATTTCATCAAGAGCTTTTTGCAACTGTATTTTATTACGAATCATAGGATAGATATGCTCTATTGCCTGATACATTGTATACTGGGATGCAACAGCTCTTCCAACAGAGATTAATGTTTCCCCCGTTGCATCAGAAAGCATGTGTAAATGAAAGGATTTTTTTTCTTTTGTCACAAAAATTTTAACTCCTTGTTAAGACATGTGTATATACCCTCAGCAATTTTTATAAAACTAAAATTTAGAAAAAATTTTCCATTATTATGCACAAATTAAACGCTTGTGATAATCAAAGACTTCTTATAAAAAAAAGAGAGGATAACATCTTTAAGATAGTGTTATCTTTATTCTTTTTTTTCTTCTCTTTTGTGGATAAGATTGAGGATAATCAAAGGATAAATAATAATTCACATTAAACACAGTTTTAAATAAAAAGAATCCTCATCTTTAATATAAATTTATTAATAAAAAGTTCTGGAAAAAGTGATTTTGAATGATATTTTATTAATGCTATAGGTTAAATTCACATTTTCATTATAAAAAATTAAATACTATTTGAATTTTATATTTTTTATATCATTTATTAATATTACATGAACAAATTATCATATAATATGGTGCTTGCAGATTGAAAAAATTGAGTGTAAAATGTTTTTTTCTTGAGAATATTTCGTTCTATAAAATCTCCATAAATTGTTTAGGGTAATTCTCTCCTTAATTAAAAGAGCATATTTCATGCAAAAAATGAAACTACAAGAACTTAAAAGCAAAAATCCCGTTGAACTTGTTTCTTTTGCTGAAACATTAGAAGTTGAAAATGCCTCCCTCATGCGCAAACAAGAATTAATGTTTGCGATTTTGAAAAAGCTTGCTCTACAAGACGTAGAAATTATAGGAGAAGGCGTTGTTGAAGTTTTACAAGATGGATTTGGATTTTTACGGTCTGCTGACGCTAACTACCTTCCTGGACCTGATGATATTTATCTTTCACCTGCACAAATCCAGTCATTTTCTTTAAAAACAGGCGATACCATTGAAGGTCCTATACGAAGCCCAAAAGAAGGGGAACGTTATTTTGCTCTTCTTAAAATTAATACGATTAATTTCGAAAAACCTGAAAAAATTCGTTATAAAATTCACTTTGATAATCTTACCCCTCTTTATTCAAATGAACGTTTTCAAATGGAAATACAAGATCCTACAGAGAAGGATATGTCATCACGCGTGATTGATTTGATATCTCCATTGGGAAAAGGACAAAGAGGATTAATTGTCGCACCTCCTCGTACAGGAAAAACGGTTTTACTTCAAAATATTGCTCATTCTATTACCACTAATCATCCTGAATGTTATCTTATTGTTCTTTTGATTGATGAACGACCAGAAGAAGTTACAGATATGCAGCGTTCAGTGAAAGGAGAGGTCGTTTCTTCTACTTTTGATGAGCCTGCAATACGTCACGTACAAGTGGCAGAAATGGTCATTGAAAAAGCTAAACGCCTTGTTGAATATGGGCGCGATGTTGTTATTCTTCTCGATTCTATTACACGTCTTGGGCGTGCATATAATACCGTTGTTCCTTCTTCAGGTAAGGTTTTAACAGGGGGGGTTGATGCAAATGCTCTGCAACGTCCAAAGCGTTTTTTTGGTGCTGCACGTAATATTGAGGAAGGTGGTTCTTTAACCATTATTGCAACGGCTTTGATTGATACAGGTAGCCGTATGGATGAGGTTATTTTTGAAGAATTTAAAGGAACAGGTAATTCCGAGATTGTTCTTGATCGAAAAGTTGCTGATAAGCGCATTTTCCCTGCTATGGATATTTTAAAGTCAGGAACGCGTAAGGAAGAGCTTCTGGTCGCACGACAAGATTTACATAAAATTTTTGTTCTTCGTCGTATTTTAGCACCTATGAATGTAACAGATGCAATTGAGTTTTTGATTGATAAATTAAAGCAAACAAAAAACAATAGTGAATTTTTTGATTCAATGAATACATAGAGTCATTAAGGTTTTTATTAGGATAGAACCTGTGGATACAATCTTTGCTGTTTCGAGTGGATTGTTACCTTCAGGGGTTGCAGTCATTCGACTTTCTGGTCCTCATGTTGTGGATATTGTTAAAACGCTTTGTGGTTGTTTACCTAAAGCACGCTTTATGCATTATGGAAATCTCATTGCTCGTGATGGAAGTTTTTTAGATTCTGCTTTAACTGTTTTTTTTCCTGCTCCTCATAGTTTTACAGGAGAGGATTGTGCAGAATTCCATTTGCATGGGGGAAAAGCTGTTGTTAATCGTTTTCTCGATGAATTATCGACATTTTCTGGATGCCGTATTGCAGAGGCAGGTGAATTTTCACGTCGTGCATTTATGGAAGGAAAATTAGATCTTGTTCAAGCAGAAGGTCTTGCTGATTTAATAGAGGCAGAAACAGAAAGCCAACGGCGTTTGGCTGTTATGGGGACAAGTGGACATTTAACAAAACTTTATCGTGATTGGCGTCAAAAGCTTATAAAAGCACGTGCTTTTATTGAAGCAGAACTTGATTTTTCCGATGAAGCAGATATTCCCAACGCAATATCTGATAAAATTTGGAAAGATGTCGAAGATCTTTGCATTTCTCTTCAAGAACATATTCGTGAAGGAGAGCGTGCAAGTATTTTACGGGATGGATTAAAAATTGTTATTGCGGGTTCTCCAAATTCTGGAAAATCAAGCATTATGAATCGTCTTGCAGGAAGATCTGTTTCTATTGTCACGGAAGAAGCAGGAACGACTCGTGATGCTTTAGAAATGAGACTTATTCTTGGTGGTTTACCTATTTTTTTAACGGATACTGCTGGTTTTAGAAAAACAGAAAATAAAATAGAACAATTGGGAATAGAAGTTGCTAAGCAGCATGTTAGAGAAGCTGATTTAGTTATTTTGGTTTATGATATGGGAAATCCTAAACAAGTTGATTTACCAGAAACATCAGCTGAAATATGGCGTGTTGGTAATAAGCTTGATCTTTATGAAAAAAATGACGAAGCCTACTCTATACAATTTTCTGCATTAACAGGTTTAAATTTTGATTATTTTATCAAACAACTTGAAGAATTTTGTTATCGTCGTGCTTCTGAAGTTGGAAATCTTGTTCCAGCGCGTAAAAGGCAACTTCAATTATTAAAAGAAACTGTTAAAGAGATTGAATTTTCTCTTGATTATTATTCTCTTGATCTTAGTTTACGCGCAGAACATCTCCGTCGTGCAAGTGATTTTCTCGGAAGAATTACGGGAGATATTGATGTTGAAGATTTACTTGATATCATTTTTTCAGAGTTTTGTGTTGGTAAATAATGATTCACGTGAAACATTGATTATTTCATAGACAGATTTAAAAGATTATGTAATTTATATTCTGTTTCACGTGAAACTTTAGAATATTCTTTATGGAATAAATTAAATGCAATCATATGATGTTGTTATTGTTGGTGGAGGTCATGCTGGCTGTGAAGCAGCTTCAGCTTCAGCGCGTGTAGGTGCACAAACAGTGCTTGTTACACATAAAATAGCAGCACTTGGAACAATGTCGTGTAATCCTGCTATTGGTGGTCTTGGAAAAGGTCATCTCGTTCGTGAAATAGATGCATTAGATGGTCTCATGGGAAGGGCAGCAGATGCTGCTGGAATTCAGTTTAGACTCCTTAATCGACGTAAGGGACCAGCAGTAAGAGGGCCAAGGACACAAGCGGATAGACAGCTTTATAAAGAAGCAATTCAAAAACTCTTAAAAGAACAAGAAAATCTTACGCTCATTGAAGATGAAGTACTTGATTTGATTGTTAAAGATCATTGCGTATCAGGTGTTATTTTAAAAAAACTAGGAGCAATTTTTTCTGGCGCTGTTGTTTTAACAACAGGGACATTTTTAAATGGCTTTATTCATATTGGTGATAAAACATGGGCTGCTGGCCGTATGGGAGATCAGTCAAGTGTGATACTTGCTGATCGTTTGAAAAATTATCATATAAAACTTGGACGATTAAAAACAGGAACTCCTGCTCGCTTAAGTAAAAAAACAATTGATTGGGATCATCTTCCAAAACAACAAGCAGATGAAAATCCTGTTCCTTTTTCTTTTTTAACAGAGAAAATTGAACAGCCTCAAATCGAATGTGCAATAACACGCACAAATGAGCAAACACATAAAATTATTCGCGAAAATATCTATCGTTCTGCTTTATATTCTGGAAATATTGAGGGATTAGGACCACGTTATTGTCCTTCAGTTGAAGATAAAATTGTTAAATTTGGGGAACGCGATGGACATCAGATTTTTCTAGAACCTGAAGGATTAAATGACGATACGGTTTATCCAAATGGTCTTTCTACTTCTCTTCCTGAAGATGTACAAATTTCTCTATTAAAAACCATTGAAGGATTGGAAAATGCAATAGTTTTGCAACCTGGTTATGCTATTGAATATGATTTTGTTAATCCACAACAATTAACGAGAAGTTTAGAATTACGCTCTTTACCAGGGTTGTTTTTAGCAGGACAGATTAATGGTACAACAGGATATGAGGAAGCAGCAGCACAAGGGCTTTTGGCTGGACTGAATGCTGCACGTAAAGTAGGTAAATTAGATGAAATACTTATAAGTCGTTCTACGGCTTATATTGGTGTTATGGTTGATGATTTGGTTTCACGTGGGGTTTGTGAACCCTATAGAATGTTTACCTCACGTGCTGAATTTCGTTTATCTTTACGATCTGATAATGCTGATACACGTTTAACACCCTTGGCACAAGAATGGGGTATTGTCAGTAAAATACGTTGGGAATGTTATCAGAAAAAACAACAACGTCTTGATCAAGCTCGATCAATATGCCAGAATCTTTTTTTAACACCTAATGAAGCTTCTGCTCGTGGATTACACGTTAACCATGATGGAATTCGGCGTTCGGCTTATGATTTTCTTGCTTATCCTCATATGACTTTAGAGCGTCTTTCACATTTTTGGCCGCAATTACGAACTATTGATTCTAAAACTGTAGAATCTTTAGAAATTGAAGCACAATATGCGGTTTATTTAGATAAACAGGC
The DNA here is from genome assembly GCF_018155095.1 of Bartonella queenslandensis. Lineage (GTDB taxonomy): Bacteria > Pseudomonadota > Alphaproteobacteria > Rhizobiales > Rhizobiaceae > Bartonella > Bartonella queenslandensis_B. The sequence continues at coordinate 223,033 of NZ_NAAI01000002.1, forward strand.
ACAAGATATTGCCTCTCTTCAGAGAGATGAACGTTTAGAAATTCCTTCTTCTCTTAATATTCAGGCAATTTCAGGTCTTTCAAATGAACTTAAATCAAAAATTCAAGAAGCGTCACCTCGTTCAATTGCTGATGCACAAAAAATTGACGGCATGACTCCCGCTGCCTTATCGCTTATTATTACATATATTCAACGTCAACGACGTGAAAAGGCAAAAACAGCTTAATGAATTTTTCTACAGAACAAAAATATCAACAATTATTAAATATTGTTCCCTCTGTTTCACGTGAAACGATGGAAAATTTAATTCAGTTTGAGTCTTTAATACTTCAATGGAATGCACATATTAATTTGATATCTGCTGCAACAATACCAGATCTATGGACACGGCATATTTTAGATTCAGCACAAATTTTTCCTTTGTATAGTCATTCTTTACAGTGGTGTGATTTAGGATCAGGAGGAGGTTTTCCTGCAATTGTGATTGCTATTTTTCTGAAAGAAAAAAGAGCAGGACATATTAATCTTGTTGAAAGTAATGGAAAGAAAGTCGCTTTTTTGCGAACAGTTATTGCTCAACTTAACCTTCCAGCAACAGTCTATCACGTCAGAATTGAAGACATCTATCAAAAAATTCCTATATCCGATATTATAACAGCACGGGGATTAGCGCCGCTTAATGCTCTTTTACAGCTTATTTTTCCTTTATTAACAGAAAAAACAATCGCTCTTTTGCAAAAAGGTCGGGATTACGCTACAGAAATAAAAAATGCCTCTGCCAATTGGCACTTTGATCTGTTAAAACATAAAAGTAAAATTGATGAAAATTCTGTTATTTTGGAAATTTCTCATATTCGATCATATAGAGGGTAAAGCAAAATGAGCGAAACACGAATTATCGCTATTGCAAACCAAAAGGGTGGAGTAGGAAAAACAACCACAGCAATTAATCTTGCAACAGCTTTAGCAGCCATTGGTGAAAATGTCCTTATTATGGATGTTGATCCACAAGGTAATGCAAGTACAGGCTTGGGAATTGATCGTAATAGTCGTCCTTTATCGTCTTATGATGTTCTGGTTTCAGGCGTTTCAATTACACAAGCGGCTTTAAAAACAGCAGTACCTAATCTTCATATTGTTCCTTCTACACTCGATCTTTTAGGTGTGGAAATGGAAATTTCTTCATCACAAGATCGTATACAACGTTTACGTAAAGCTCTCTATGATGATCCGGAAATGGAAAAAAAATTCAATTATGTTTTAATTGATTGTCCACCATCACTTAACCTTCTTACACTTAATGCTATGGGAGCTGCAGATTCTGTTTTGGTACCCATGCAATGTGAATTTTTAGCGCTTGAAGGTTTAAGTCAATTGCTTGAAACAGTAAAACAAGTGAGATCCGTTCTTAATCCATCCCTAGAAATTCAAGGTATTGTTCTAACAATGTATGATGGACGTAATAATCTTTCCAATCAGGTTGTTGAAGATGTACGCTCTTTTATGGGAGATAAAGTTTATCGTACTGTTATTCCACGAAATGTAAGAGTATCAGAAGCGCCCTCTTTTGGTAAACCTGTATTGCTTTATGATCTCAAATGTGCTGGGAGCCAAGCTTATTTGCGTCTAGCATCGGAAGTGATTCAACGTGAAAAACAAGCACGTGCTGCTGCTTAGAAATATAAAAAATAATATGAAAATTCAAAGAGAAAAATTATGAATGATGATCTCTCAAAAAAAAGACTAGGACGTGGATTGGCAGCATTGATTGGAGATATCAATTTAAACAATAATCTTGCACGTTCATCAAGCTTTGATAAATTAAATGAATCTGGTAGCTTTTCTGAACGATTTATCCCTATTGAATCTATTTCATGTAATCCTCACAATCCTCGGCGTCATTTTACTGAAACAGAGCTTGATAATTTGGCTCAATCAATTCGTCAGCACGGTGTGGTTCAACCCGTTATTGTAAGGACTTTAAGAGATCATCCTCATCGGTTTGAATTGATCGCGGGTGAACGGCGCTGGCGTGCAGCACAACGTGCAAATTTAAGTCAATTACCCGTTATTATTCGTGATGTGGATGATAAAACCGCTTTAGAATTAGCTATTATTGAAAATGTTCAACGGGCAGATCTTAATCCTATCGAAGAAGCAAAAGGATATGAGATGCTTTTGAATGAACATGATTATACGCAAGTAGATTTAGCACAAGTTATTGGAAAAAGTCGTAGTCATGTTGCAAATACGCTTCGTTTATTAAAACTTCCAGAAAAAGTACAACAATTCTTAACGGATGGACAACTTTCAGCCGGTCATGCCCGTTGTCTTATAACCGTTGACAATCCACAAGATTTAGCTGAAAAAATTATCCGTGAAGGGCTTTCTGTACGTCAAACAGAAATACTTGCATATGAACAAGCTAATCCTAAAACTAAAAAACGTACCCCTATAGAGAAAAATGCAGAAACTAAATCTTTAGAAAAATTACTTGCAGATGTAATCGGGATGAAAGTTATTATTCGCCATGGTAAAAAAGGTGGAGATTTAAAAATACATTATTCTTCATTAGAACAATTAGATGAAATTTGCCGACGTTTACAAACTTAACCAATTGTTCTAAAAGGAATTTTTATTCACAATGACCTTTTAAAATTTTGATCATTCTATACATATGATTTTTAGCAAATTCTATATTACTTGAGGATATAGCGTTTTTTTCATAAGTAGAATTTTCTTCATTTGTAAGTACAATCAAGGTTTCTTGAAGTCCACGGTGAGCAATAATAAAATCTTTTGGTGTAAGATTATTCTCTCTTAAAATATTTACGAGTCCTAATTTGCTAGAAATATCGGCAATGTCATTTTCAATACTATCATTATCAGTGGTGCTATACCTTTTTGTACGTATTTTTTCTGAATTTTGAGATAATTTTTTACATTCTTTTTCAATTTTTTCTAATTTTAAAAGAAGATCTTCTGTTAAGAGATAATTTGCAATAAGAGGTGATGTAAAAGAAGGCTTATCTGTCTCTTGTTTTTTTTCTTGAGCGTATGATATAAAAAAGAAAAGAAAGAGAAAGAACAATGCAAATTTAAACATAAAAATTATCCTTTCTTTTTCGAATTTCAATAAAAGATTTTCTGTCTGGTGCTCTCTATAAAAATTATTTTTTAATATAATAGGAATATAAGGCAATTATTCGGAATGGTAAAAATATGATGATTTTTTGATAGAGTCATACCTATAACGAAGAATAGAACGCCGTTGGATTGCTCATTCACGCACCTGTTTTTAAAAGACATCGTTCAATGCGTCTGACTCCGTTTTTTGACGGAGCCCGTGAAATGATATAACGATAAAGCTCCATGAATAATATAAAATTACAAAGCTCCTCTATCCTTACGCTTATGAAGGCGTAAGCCACATCACCCCACACACTTTCAACTCTCAATGTGCGACAAAGTTCTTGGTGCTTAAGATTATTCATAAAAGGTACTTTTATTGTAGAGTTCCACGCCACACAACTCTCTCCGTTTGTAACGTGTAAGCAAATGCTTTTTATTGATTCAACATATAAAATTATCATTCTAAATCAATATATTAAGTTTATAATAGCAATGGGATGATATTTTTCAACGTTTCGTAATTGACTAGTTTTTCAAAATGAATTGCTTACAGTTTCCTGAAATATTCATTGTTTTGTAAAAATGTTTTTTAACAAATTCAAGATTTTTTAAAAATATAATATTTTTCTCAGATGAATATTCTTTTTCGTATGCAAATACAAGAAGCATTAATATTCCTTCAAGCGTTAAGGATCCAGAAGCAAACTCTTTTGGTGTGAGGTTATTTTCTTTTAAAATATTCACGAATTTTGATTTACTAGAAATATAGCTAGTGTAGTTTTCAATACTAGAGAAGATATTAGGGTCGTAAGTATAAGAATAGTTTTCTGTTTCTGAAAGTAAACTTTTACATTCTTTTTCAATTTTTTCTAACTTTAGAAGAAAATCTTCTGTTAAGAGATAATCTTTAGTAATTGGTGATATAAGAGGAGGCTTATCCGTTTCTTGTTTTTTTTCTTGGGCATATGATACAAAAGGGAAAAAGAAGAGGAGGCACAATGCAAGTTTAAACATGACTAAAAATTATCCTTTCTTTTTCGAATTTCAGCAAAAACTTCTTCATCTGTGGCATCGTTCATTGAAAGTTTTTTTCTGATTGCATCATTATCCCATCGAAGAAAGGGGTTTGTTTCTTTTTCTTGTCCTAAAGTGACAGGGAGAGTCATGGCATTTTTTGCGCGCAACAAAAAAACGTCTTCTACTCTTTGGTGGAGTTTTTTATTATGTGGATCAATTGTTAGCGCGAAAAGAGCATTGTTTTTTGTGTACTCATGTCCACAATAAAGGAGCGTTTCATCAGGAAGTTTACGAAGTTTTTTTAAAGAATTTAGCATTTGTGCGGCAGTTCCTTCAAAAAGACGTCCACAACCAAGTGAAAAAAGCGTATCTCCAGCAAAGAGTAATTTTTTTTCAGAAAAATAGTAGGACAGAGCTCCTAGCGTATGGCCTGGTGTTGAGAGAGCTAAGAGCGTGTGAGAACCAAAGAGAAATTTCTCATCAGCTTGAAGTGTTTGATCAAGATGGTGAATCTTGTCTTTTTCTGCTTCTGGTCCAATAACTATAGCGTTGTAAACTTGTTTTAATTCTGCGAGGGCTTCTACATGATCGTAATGATGGTGAGTCACAAAAATAGTGTTAAGTGTCCAATTATGGCGTTTTAAAGCATTGTGAATAGCTTTGCCTTCAGGAGCATCTATTGCGGCTGTCATTCCGCTTTTTTCGTCGTGAATGAGCACACCAAAATTATCTTTTCGGCAGATAAACTGTTCAATCAACATGTTTTTTCTCCTGAACAGTATGCAATAATAAAACCGAAAAATAATCTATGTTTATGGGTACATTTTGTTTAAGAATCAGATTTGTCCTCTTCCGTAAAAAGTCCTTTTGAATGTTTTATAATTATAGGCATTTGAGTCAGCATGAAAAGAACTGTTATAGGCATGACGCCAAATACTTTGAAACTCGTCCAAAAATTATCGCTAAAATTGCGCCAAATGATTTCATTTAAAAGGGCAAGAAAAACGAAAAAAAATGCCCAACGATAGGTGAGTTTTTGCCAGCCTAAATCATCAAGTTTTAAGGTAGAATCAAGAGCATAACGTAAAAGTGGTTTTTTAAAAAACATTCCACCAAACAGTATAAAAGCAAATAAGCTGTTAATGATTGTTGGTTTCATCTTTATGAAAGTTTCATTATGAAGCCAGAGTGTTAGAAAGCCAAAAACAAGAACAAATATTCCTGAAATAAGAGGCATAATAGGAACTTGTCTTGCAAGGATCCATGAGAAGCTTAGGGAAATAATAATCGCTACCATAAAAATAGCTGTTGCAGGGAAAATAGGCTTATTAAAATTTTGAAAAAATTCAATATTTTTTATCAACCATTCTCCCTTATAATTGGCGAAAAAGAAGGCGACCAATGGTCCCATTTCTAGGAGAAACTTAAGTGTTGGTGAGAGGGGGGGTTTTTTATTGTTGTTCATATTTTTCTCAGAATTATTGTGTGAATTAGGGTTAGATAAAGGCTGTTTCATGCATGTTTTCCTGCAATAGTTTCGGCGAAATCAGAAGCAGAAAAAGGTTGAAGGTCTTCAATACTCTCTCCTACACCGATAAAATAAACGGGTAATTTATATTTTGCTGCGATAGCGACAAGAATTCCTCCTCGCGCAGTTCCATCCAGCTTTGTCATGACTAAACCATTAACACCAGCAATATCACGGAAAATATCCACTTGGCTTAGTGCATTTTGCCCAGTCGTTGCATCAAGCGTTTGAAGAATTGTATGGGGTGCTTGGGGGGTGTGTTTTCTTAAAACACGAATAATTTTTGCTAGCTCATCCATTAATTCAGATTTATTTTGTAAACGCCCTGCTGTATCAATAATTAATACATCACTCTTTTCTTTTTTCGCTTTCTCAAAAGCATCAAAGGCTAAACTCGCGGCATCTGCTCCCAATTTTGTCGAAATAACAGGAGAATTTGTACGCTCACCCCAAATATGTAATTGTTCAATCGCTGCGGCTCGGAAAGTATCACCAGCTGCAAGCATAACTTTTAAACCCCCTTCTGTTAATTTGGCTGCAAGTTTTCCAATCGTTGTCGTTTTTCCTGTACCATTTACACCTACCAGCAAAATAACATGAGGCTTATGACTGAGATCAAGTTCTAATGGTATTGCAACAGGTTCCAGAACTTTTCTGATTTCTTCAGTGACAATAGTATGAATGTCATTTGGGGAAAGATCTCTTCCATAACGATTTGAAGCTAAAGTATGTGTGATGCGTGTTGCTGTTTCTACACCGAGATCAGCTTGGATAAGGATATCTTCAAGTTCTTGTAACGTATCTTTATCGAGTTTTCTTTTAACAAAGAGGTCGCCAATCGATCCACTTAGGCGTTGTGAAGAAAGAGATAGACCTTTTTTCAGACGTCCAAACCATGCTGTCTTTTTTTGTTCAACAGACGGTTCAGATAAAATTTCTTCATCCTTTTTTTCACGGATGGTGTTTGTGACAACAATTTTACTATCAGGGGGAATTTTACCAGAAAGAGAGCCTTTATCAGAATGCGACTCTAAAGACTGGGATTTTTCATCACATTCTACAGATCTTAAGCTTTGATTTTCTGCTTTTTCTTCTTGTCTTGCATCTGCAAAGATTTGGTTGTTTTTTGTCTTTTCATTTTCTTCTATTATATCATTTTTATCAGAAATAGAAATTTGCTCCATTTCCTGTTCTTTAGATTTGTTAAAAGAGAATATTTTTTTTATAAAAGATTTTGTCATAAAAATTTTCCTGCTCAAGCAGCATTTAATTTTGGAAGGACAGCAATTAATTTATCGCCATCATGGTCAACAATAAGGGCTTGAACAATTGTTCCTGCTTTTACACCTTTAATTTGTACAAGAGTATAATCTTCCGTTCGTCCGATTTCATCTTTTTCAACGAGAATTGTTTGCTGACTGTTTTGTAAATGAGCAAGATGTTTTTGGTAGGCTTCCTCGCCTGCTTTACGCAGTTTCTCAGCACGCAGCTTGATTATTTTACGATTGATTTGTGGCATACGTGCGGCAGGTGTTCCTTCTCTTGGACTAAAAGGGAAAACATGAAGGTGAGTTAAATGACAATCTTTTATTAAAGCGAGACTGTTTTGAAACATCTCTTCTGTTTCTGTAGGAAAACCAGCAATTAAGTCAGCACCATAAACCATTGTAGGACGTTTGGCACGCAATTCTTGGCAAAATTGAATAGCATGTTCACGCAAATGTCGCCGTTTCATCCGTTTTAAAATCATATTATCACCTGCCTGCAAGGATAAATGTAAATGGGGCATAATCCTTTTTTCATAAGCTAAAAGATTTATGAGTTCTTCGTCTGCTTCAATAGAGTCAATAGATGAAAGACGTAACCGAGGCAAATCAGGGACATGATGCAAAATGGCTGAAGTTAATTTTCCTAGATTAGCTTTTCCAGGAAGATCGTGACCATAACTTGTAAGGTCAACACCTGTAAGAACCACTTCTTGAATACCCACATTTGTCAGCTTTTTAATTTGTTCTATGACAGCCCCCATGGGAACTGAACGAGATGGTCCACGTCCATAAGGAATAATGCAAAATGTGCATCGATGATCACATCCGTTTTGTACCTGTACAAAAGCGCGGGTACGTTCTTGCATTGCGCTTACCATATGTGGTGCAATTTTTTTTACTTCCATGATATCATTGATACGGACCTTTTCGGAATGGTTAATACCAAAATCAGGAAGTTGACGATAAGAATGGGCGTGAAGTTTATCTTCGTTTCCTAAAACGAGATCTACTTCTGTCATTGAGGCAAAATTTTGTGCTTCTGTTTGGGCAGCACACCCTGTTACAATGATACGTGCATGAGGATTTTCACGTCGCGCTTTGCGGATAGCTTGTTTTGCTTGTCGTACGGCTTCGGCAGTGACAGCACAGGTGTTAAAGATAATCGCACCATCTTTGAGCTGGTCTAGCCCTGAAGAGGTACTTTCTTTGCGAATGATTTCCGATTCGTAGCTATTGAGTCGACAACCAAAAGTTACAATTTCTATTGCCATCAAGAGTGATCCTTTTTGTAGCACCCTGTTAAAGGGTTTAAAAAACCACTAAAGTGATATTTTATTGGTCCCGTCATGATAATGTGATCATCTTCTCGATAAAAAATATTAAGTGTTCCCCCTGGTAAGGTTACATCGATATGGCGCTGTGTCAGACCACGTCGATAAGCTGCCACTGCACTGGCACAAGCAGCACTCCCACATGCTTGTGTTAATCCTGCTCCTCGTTCCCATGTGCGTAAATTTAGACTTTTCTTTGATGTTATGCAAGCAATGGAAATATTACACCGTTCTGGAAACAGGGGATCATGTTCAAGTTTTGGTCCATATTTTTCTAATGGAATATATTGAATATCATTTTCAATAAAAAAGATAGCATGGAGATTGCCAATGGATATAAGGCAAGCATCTTTTAAGGGACCAGCCGTAATTTCTACGTGATTGGTATCAACTATTTCACGTGAAACAGGCATCTCTTTTGCATTGAAACTTGGGCATCCCATATCAACAGAGATGAGATTGCCAGTCTGGCGTTTTCCTTCAACAATTCCAGCAGGGGTTTCTAAACGAAAACTTTCACCAAAATTGTGGTCTGTGAGCCATGCAACGATACAGCGGGTACCATTACCACAAGCTTTAGCTTTTGAACCATCAGCATTCCATATTTCGATTCGGAAGTCGGCTTCTTTCTGGGTTGGTGTCTGGATAGCCATGATTTGATCAAAATGCATTTCGGGATCTGCCGATAAAGCAAGGATTGCTTGTACTGTGAGAGCTTGTGTGCTTTCGCGCATATCAGCAACAATAATTTGATTTCCAAGACCATCCATTTTGCTAAATGGCGTTTTCATGAAACTTCTCTATTTCTAATAATTAATTATCAAGGGATATATGACTAAAAACCTTATAAATTTCTAGTATTTAATAAACATAAAACTAAGTACATAAATTATTTTGTTTGAAATGAGTAATTTTAATCCTGTTTTTTTAATTTGTTAATTTATCTTTGTAATTATAACGAATATTCACTTAATTTTTTTGTGGGTCTATTTATTGTCGTGGGAGAGAGTACAGATATGTCGTTTTCAAAAAATTCGTTTTTCGTTGCAATGTCAACTGTAATGCTTTTAGGGGGATGTTCAACAACGCGGTTTGATAATAATGATAATAATAACGCATTAGAAGTTTTTTATCCATATCAACAAATGACAACATTGGAAGTGACAGATTCATCGTATGCTTCTTCATCGATATCTGAAGATGTAAATGCTTCGATGTATGAAAAAGGGGATTCTCAGAGCGATGGACGAATGGCTAGTCTCGAATTGCCAAGCAATGCCACTGATCTGTTTCCTGCAAGTATTGCTGGGGTATGGAATCTTTCTATGGGGGGAAAAGTTTGTCGGATTGCAACGCCACAAACAAAGTTTGGACAAGGGTACCGAGCTGGTCCTTTACACTGTCCAGGAATTGCTTCCCAAGTGAGATCGTGGGCTGTTAAGGGAAAAAGATTATATTTTTATAATAACTATGGGCGTGTTATTATCACCCTTTATTCTTCAAATATTGATCGTTTTGAGGGACGTACACTTGATGATCATCCCGTTGTTCTAAGACGTTAGATCATTTTTTGACCGCTTATGAAAAAAATAAGCTATATGGGCAGATTCGTGAAAAGTATTGATATTTTTCATTGAAAACGGTTGGAAAAAGGTTGTTTGGATGGTTCTCGTTTCAACGCGCTATAAGGAGCTGGTTTCTGAAGGGAAAATCCGTTTTGATCCAGCTCAATTAGCTGTAACAGAGTACTTTGACCATTTATTAAAAAAAATTTCGGAACAAAATGTTTCTCGTCCTTGGTTTTCGATATTTTGTTTTTTTTTAAAAAGAATATTTAAAAAGAAAAGAAAAAATGTTTCTTGTGTTGCAAAACAAGGGGATGAAAATGGCTCTTTTCAGGGATTGTATATTTATGGTGAAGTAGGACGGGGTAAAACCATGCTCATGGATTTGTTCTTTTCTTGTTTGCCTAAGAACCAAAAAAAGCGTGCTCATTTTAATGATTTTATGGCTGATGTGCATGAGCGTATTAATTTTTATCGTCAAGCATCTGAGCGTGAAAAATCTAAACAAGATAATCCTATTTTAGCTGTTGCTGAAGATCTTGCACGAGAAGCAAAAGTGCTTTGTTTTGATGAATTCAGTGTAACAGATATTGCTGATGCTATGGTGTTGGGGCGGTTTATTTCTGCTTTGTTTGATAAAGAAATTTTCTTTATTGCGACTTCAAATGTGGCGCCGAATAACCTTTATTATAATGGTTTAAATCGTGAACTCTTTTTGCCTTTTATCCAAACTTTAAAAGCCTATGTTCGTGTTGTTAATCTTGATGCAAAAACGGATTATCGTCTTGAAAAGTCAAATCTACAGCCTGTGTATGTAACCCCATTAGGGAAAAAAGCAGATGGATGTATGGATCAAGCGTGGGAACTTGTGTTGCAAGGACATAAGGAAATATCTGATGAGCTTTCTATAAAAGGGCGCCTTATCCCTATTCCCCGTTTTGGTGCGGGATGTGCACGCTTTGATTATCGAGATTTGTGTGCACAGCCTTTGGCAGCGGCTGAGTATTTGGTATTAGGCGAGCGTTATCATACGATTTTTATCGATAATGTACCGATCATGGATGATACATGTCGCAATGAAACAAAACGGTTTATTTTGCTTATTGATATTCTTTATGAACGCCACATCCGGTTATTTATGTCGGCAGCAGCAGGTGTGGAGCATTTGTATAAGGGACATGCTCAGACTGCGGAAACATTTGAATTTCAAAGAACACAGTCACGTCTTTTTGAAATGCAAAGCTACGATTATTTGAAGTTTTGGGAAGAACATTTTCTTTTGAAGAAGAAGCATTGATTATACTTTTACCTTTACGTAAACTGTAAAAACTATAACTCTTTGAAATTAAAGAAATGTAATAATTCTGTTGTATTTTTTTTAAATTCACTTTATCGATACATCATGATAATTTTCTAATAGTTATTTCTGCGGAGGGTTGTTGTTTTTATAAAGAGAGAAATTTTTAAATTTCGTTTCTTTACTCCTTTTTATGGTATTGTTTAAGTATGGTTGAAGTTAAAAATATTTCAGTATGTGGGCGCTGATGAGTGTGCGCTGAATTATCTAAAAGTTAGGAAAGAATAAAATGGCACGAAAAAAGATAGCTCTCATTGGTTCAGGTATGATTGGGGGTACTTTAGCACATATTATTGGGCTTAAAGAGCTTGCTGATGTGGTCTTATTTGATATCGCAGAAGGTATGCCACAGGGTAAAGCTCTTGATATTGCTGCATCTTCTCCCGTTGATGGTTTTGATGTTCATTTAAAAGGTGCAAATGCTTATGAAGCAATTGAAGGATCTGATGTTGTTGTTGTAACGGCAGGAGTAGCACGGAAACCTGGCATGAGCCGTGACGATCTTTTGGGTATTAATTTAAAAGTCATGGAACAAGTTGGTGCTGGAATTAAAAAATATGCACCTTCAGCTTTTGTTATTTGTATCACAAATCCTCTTGATGCAATGGTGTGGGCATTGCAGAAATTTTCAGGTCTTCCGGTGCATAAAGTGGTTGGTATGGCTGGTATTCTGGATTCAGCGCGTTTTCGTTATTTTTTATCTGAAGAATTTAAAGTCTCTGTCAAAGATGTGACAGCGTTTGTTTTAGGGGGGCACGGTGATTCAATGGTGCCTTTGGTGCGTTATTCAACAGTTGGTGGTATTTCTTTGCCCGATCTTATTAAAATGGGTTGGACAACGCAGGAAAAAATTGATCAAATTATCCAACGTACCCGTGATGGTGGTGCAGAAATTGTTAGTTTGTTAAAAACAGGTTCTGCTTATTATGCACCAGCAGCTTCTGCTGTTTCTATGGCTGAAGCCTATTTAAAGGATACTAAGCGTGTTGTGCCTGTTGCAGCCTACCTTTCAGGGGAATATGGCGTTAATGATACATACGTTGGTGTTCCTGTTGTACTTGGTGCAGGGGGTGTTGAAAGAGTCATTGAAATTGATCTTGATAAAGAGGAGAGAGATGCTTTTAATTATTCCGTAAATGCGGTTAAAAAGCTTTGTGAAGCTTGTATTGCTCTTGTGCCTAGTCTCAAGTAATAAAACAAAATTTCGTTCATTAAAATAAAGTATTTTAAAATATTAAAACTTTAGGATTAATAATAATCCATAAAAGAAAAGGACAAATGCATGAATATCCATGAGTATCAGGCCAAACGTCTGCTTCATGAATATGGAGCACCCATTGCCAATGGCGTTGCTGTTTATTCTGTAGAGCAAGCTGAAAAATGGGCAAAAAAATTGCCCGGACCTCTCTATGTGGTTAAAAGTCAGATACATGCTGGTGGCCGTGGTAAGGGGAAGTTTAAAGAACTTGGTCCTGATGCAAAGGGTGGTGTCCGGCTTGCTCAATCTGTTGAAGAAGTTGTTGCAAATGTTCAAGAAATGCTTGGAAAAACTTTGGTAACAAAACAAACTGGTCCAGAGGGTAAACAAGTCAATCGTCTTTATATTGAAGATGGTGCTGATATTGAGCGTGAACTTTATCTTTCACTTTTGGTTGATCGTAGCGTTGGTCGGATTGCTTTTGTTGTTTCAACAGAAGGGGGAATGGATATTGAAACGGTTGCTGAAGAAACACCAGAGAAAATTTTCACACTGTCCATTGATTCCGTAGAGGGTGTTACCTCTGCTGATTGTGCAAGACTTTGTGATGCATTAGAATTGCACGATAGTGCGCGGGAAGATGGTGAAAAGCTTTTTCCAATTCTTTATAAGGCATTTTGTGAAAAAGATATGAGCCTTTTAGAAATCAATCCGCTTATCGTGATGAAAGACGGTCATTTGCGCGTTCTTGATGCTAAAGTTTCTTTTGATAATAATGCTTTGTTTCGTCATCCAGATATTTTAGAATTGCGCGATCTTTCAGAAGAAGATCCAAAAGAAATAGAAGCTTCAAAGCATGATTTGGCTTATGTTGCTCTTGAGGGTACCATTGGTTGTATGGTCAATGGTGCGGGGCTTGCTATGGCAACCATGGATATTATTAAGCTTTATGGAGCTGAGCCGGCGAATTTTTTGGATGTTGGTGGTGGAGCATCAAAAGAAAAGGTAACAGCTGCTTTTAAAATTATTACGGCTGATCCAAATGTTAAAGGCATTTTGGTTAATATTTTTGGTGGTATTATGCGTTGCGATGTCATTGCTGAAGGTGTGGTCGCTGCTGTTCGTGAAGTTGGTTTAAAGGTTCCCTTGGTGGTTCGTCTTGAAGGTACAAATGTTGAGCAGGGTAAAGCGATTATCAATGACAGTGGTTTGAATGTTATTCCTGCTGATGATTTAGATGATGCTGCGCAAAAAATTGTTGCAGCCGTGAAGGGAGCTTAAGCGATGTCAATTCTTGTGAATAAAGAGACAAAAGTTCTCGTTCAAGGACTTACAGGAAAAACAGGAACATTTCACACAGAACAGGCGCTTGCTTATCATGGCACGCAAATGGTTGGCGGTGTTAATCCTAAAAAGGGTGGAGAAACATGGGAAGGTTCAAAAGGTGAAACCCTTCCTATTTTTGCTAGTGTTGTAGAAGCAAAAGAAAAAACAGGCGCGGATGCTTCCGTTATTTATGTTCCTCCTGCAGGGGCTGCGGCAGCTATTATAGAGGCTATTGAAGCTGAAGTTTGTTTAATTATCTGTATTACGGAGGGTATTCCCGTTATGGATATGGTTAAAGTGAAGGCGCGATTAGAAAACTCAAAATCTCGTCTTATTGGTCCGAATTGTCCTGGTATTCTCACGCCAAACGAATGTAAAATTGGTATTATGCCGGGTTCTATTTTTAGAAAAGGTTCTGTGGGGGTTGTCTCACGGTCGGGAACTTTGACTTATGAAGCAGTTTTTCAAACGAGTCAGGAAGGGCTGGGACAAACAACGGCTATAGGAATTGGTGGTGATCCTGTTAAGGGTACTGAATTTATTGATGTGTTGGAAATGTTTTTAGCAGATGATGAAACCCAGTCTATTGTTATGATTGGTGAGATTGGGGGATCTGCTGAAGAAGAAGCAGCGCAGTTTCTGCAAGATGAAGCAAGAAAAGGGCGTAAAAAGCCAGTTGTTGGCTTTATTGCTGGTCGTACGGCTCCTCCAGGACGTACAATGGGACATGCTGGCGCTGTTATTTCTGGTGGTAAAGGTGGAGCAGAAGATAAAATTGCAGCAATGGAATCCGCTGGGATTCGGGTTTCGCCTTCGCCATCACAGATAGGTAAGACTTTGATATCAGTTTTGAAAGGGTAAAAGAAAATTTCACCTGAATTAAGAATATATTCTTAAATTCAGGTGAAAAAAACTTGAGTATAAAAAAGTAAAACTTTTTTGAATGTTTGAAGCCTCACTTGCTTTGTAAGCATTGAAAGGTTGAAAAGAGATATAAGGAGACGGAATAGATGTTCCGGAGAGGTATATGGCAAGGCAGGATGAGATAAATAGTCTTTTTGCACAGACGTCATTTCTTTATGGTGGGAATGCGGATTATATAGATCAACTTTATGCTCAATATGAGAAAGATCCTACCAGTGTTGATTCACAGTGGCGTGCTTTTTTTGAAGGCCTTCATGATAACAAAGAAGATGTTCTCAAAAATGCTGAAGGACCAACATGGCAGCGTGATTATTGGCCGTTGAAACCAGAGGGTGAATTGGTTTCTGCTCTTGATGGTGATTGGTCTTCTCTTGAAAAATATCTTGGTGATAAATTAAAGGAAAAAGCAGCAACAGGGGCTGCAAAAAAGGGAAAAACTTCCAGTGAACAAGATATTGTTCGCGCAACGCGCGATTCTGTTCATGCCATTATGATGATTCGTGCGTTTCGAGCACGGGGACATCTTCGTGCAAAGCTTGACCCTCTTCAATTGTCAGAAAAACTGGAGGATTATAGAGAACTTTCTCCAGAAGCTTACGGTTTTACTCCTGCTGATTATGAGCGTCCCATTTTTATTGATAATGTTTTAGGATTGGAATATGCAACCATTCCACAAATGCTTGAAATTCTCAATCGTGCCTATTGCTCAACAATCGGTGTGGAATATATGCATGTTTCTGATCCAATCCAGAAAGCATGGCTTCAAGAGCGTATTGAAGGGCGAGATAAAAGAATTGCTTTCACTCAGCAAGATAAGAAAGCTATCCTGAATAAGCTTATTCAAGC
The DNA here is from genome assembly GCF_018155095.1 of Bartonella queenslandensis. Lineage (GTDB taxonomy): Bacteria > Pseudomonadota > Alphaproteobacteria > Rhizobiales > Rhizobiaceae > Bartonella > Bartonella queenslandensis_B. The sequence goes on from NZ_NAAI01000002.1 coordinate 238,525, forward strand.
AGAAGGATTTGAACAGTTTTTAGATACTAAATATAAAGGTACAAAACGTTTTGGACTTGATGGTGGTGAAGCGCTGATTCCTGCTCTTGAACAAATTATTAAATGTGGTAGTGCTTTAGGGGTGCAGGAGGTTATTTTAGGAATGGCCCATCGTGGGCGTTTAAATGTTCTTTCACAAGTGCTCGCCAAGCCCCATAGAGCGATCTTTCATGAATTCAAAGGGGGATCTTATAAGCCGGATGATGTAGAGGGATCCGGTGATGTTAAATATCATTTAGGCACGACTGCAGATTTGGACTTTGATGGGAATAAAGTTCATTTATCACTTTTGCCTAATCCCTCTCATCTTGAGATTGTTGATCCGGTTGTTATGGGAAAAGCACGCGCTAAACAAGATCAACTTGTGGGACCTACACACACGGATTCACTCCCATTAAGTGAGCGTTCAAAAGTGTTGCCATTGCTTATTCATGGTGATGCTGCTTTTGCAGGACAGGGCGTTATCCAAGAAACTTTTGGTCTTTCAGGTCTTAAAGGCTATCGTGTTGCAGGCTCACTTCATGTTATTATCAATAATCAGATTGGTTTTACAACAGCACCACGTTTTTCACGTTCTTCGCCTTATCCATCTGATGTTGCAAAAATGATTGATGCTCCCATTTTTCATGTGAATGGGGATGATCCTGAAGCTGTTGTTTTTGTTGCAAAAATAGCAATGGAATTTCGTCAAATTTTCCATAAACCGGTGGTCATTGATATGTTTTGTTATCGCCGTTACGGACATAATGAAGGTGATGAACCTTCCTTTACGCAACCGCTTATGTATAAAGCAATTCGTAATCATAAAACAACTCTTCAGCTTTATAGTGATCAATTGATCGCAGAAGGAATGGTTTCTTCAGAAGAAATTGAGCAACAAAAAAAGTTGTGGCGTGATAAACTTGAAGGTGAATTGGAAGCAAGCGCTTCTTATAAGCCCAATAAGGCTGATTGGCTTGATGGAAGCTGGACGGGCATTAAAGTTTTTAGTAATTCTGATGAGCAACATTCTAAAACAACGGGTGTTGAATTAAAAACTTTGAAGGAAATTGGCCAGAAACTTGTCAAAATCCCAGCAGATTTTAATGTTCATAAAACGATACAGCGTTTTTTAAATAATCGTGCTAAAATTTTTGAAACAGGTGAGGGCGTTGATTGGGCAACCGCTGAAGCTTTAGCTTTTGGTTCACTTTGTTTAGAAGGAGCGCCGATTCGTCTTTCTGGTGAGGATGTTGAACGGGGGACTTTTTCACAACGTCATTCAGTGCTTTATGACCAGGAAAATGAAGCGCGTTATATTCCTTTGAATCATTTACAAAAGGGGCAAGCGCTTTATGAAGTTGTTAATTCTATGCTTTCTGAAGAAGCTGTTCTTGGGTTTGAATATGGATATTCTCTTGCTGAACCACGAGGATTAACACTTTGGGAAGCACAATTTGGTGACTTTTCTAATGGTGCACAGGTCATTTTTGACCAATTTATTTCATCTGCAGAGCGTAAATGGCTCCGTATGTCTGGTCTTGTGTGTTTGTTGCCTCATGGTTTTGAAGGGCAAGGACCGGAACATTCTTCTGCACGTTTAGAACGATTTCTTCAACTTTGTGCGGAAGATAATATGCAGGTTGCTAACTGTACAACTCCTGCAAATTATTTTCATATTTTACGTCGACAGATTAAGCGTGATTTCCGTAAGCCTTTAATTTTGATGACTCCTAAATCACTTTTGCGTCATAAGCGGGCCGTTTCTCTTCTCAATGAAATGGGACCAGAAACGAGTTTCCATCGTGTGTTGCTTGATGATGCAGAATGTCTCAAAGATTCTGTGGTGAAATTGCAAAAAGATAATAAAATTCGCCGTGTCGTTCTTTGTACCGGTAAGGTTTATTACGACCTTTATGAAGAACGTGAAAAAAAGGGGATCGATGATGTTTATCTCCTTCGTGTTGAACAGTTGTATCCTTTCCCTGCAAAAGTTTTGGTGAATGTGTTATCGCGCTTTTTGCAGGCAGAAGTTTTTTGGTGCCAAGAAGAACCAAAAAACATGGGGGCTTGGTCATTTATTGAGCCTTATTTGGAATGGGTTTTGACGCATATTAATGCGCAATATTCGCGTGCTCGTTATGCAGGGCGTCCTGCGAGTGCATCACCGGCCTCTGGGTTAATGGTGAAACACCTTGAACAACTGACTGCGTTTCTTAAAGACGCGTTAGGTTCTTAATTTGTTACTACTCTGATGTATGGAAAAATATTATGACTACTGAAATCCGTGTTCCTACTTTGGGTGAATCGGTTACCGAAGCAACAGTTGGCAAATGGTTTAAAAAACTTGGCGAAGCTGTCGCTATGGATGAGCCTTTGGTTGAATTAGAAACTGATAAGGTAACAGTTGAAGTTCCTTCTCCTGTTGCGGGGAGATTATCTGAAATCATCGCAAAAGAAGGCGATACGGTTGAAGTAAATGCTCTTTTAGGAGCAGTGGAAGCTGGTGAAGCCGTTGTCTCCCAATCTTTTTCACCTGCTGCTACGCCTGTTCCAGTAGCTTCATCTGAATCGGAGAAGCCAGCTTCGAGCAGTACCATGCCTCCTTCACCCTCAGCGGCAAAATTGATGGCTGAAAATAATGTTACGAAAAGTGATATTTCAGGTTCTGGAAAGCGTGGACAAATTCTTAAAGGAGATGTTCTTGGTGGGTTAGAACAAAGAACAAATGTTCCTACACCTTCTTCCTCTGCAACGAGCTCTTCTGTGGCTTCTGTATCAGAAACGCGTGAAGAGCGGGTTCGTATGACGAAATTACGTCAAACAATTGCTCGTCGTCTTAAAGATGCGCAAAATGTAGCAGCAATGTTAACCACATTTAATGAGGTTGATATGTCCGCAGTGATGGATTTGCGCAAGCGTTATAAGGATCTTTTTGAAAAGAAACATGGTGTTAAACTTGGTTTTATGGGATTTTTTACCAAAGCTGTTTGTCATGCATTAAAAGAACTTCCTGCTGTTAATGCCGAAATTGATGGAACAGATATTGTTTACAAAAACTATGTCAATGTTGGGATTGCTGTTGGAACGGATAAAGGGCTTGTCGTTCCTGTGGTGCGTGATGCAGATCAAATGTCATTAGCAGAGATTGAAAAGGAGATTGGCCGTTTGGGACGTCTTGCGCGTGATGGAAAATTAGCCGTTTCTGATATGCAAGGTGGAACTTTTACCATTACCAATGGTGGTGTGTATGGGTCGTTGATGTCAACACCAATTTTGAATGCACCACAATCTGGTATTTTGGGAATGCATGCGATTAAAGAGCGAGCGATGGTTGTGGAGGGGCAAGTGGTAATCCGCCCCATGATGTATTTAGCGCTTTCTTATGATCACCGTATTGTGGATGGGCAAGAAGCTGTAACTTTCCTTGTGCGTGTTAAGGAAAGCTTAGAAGATCCGGAACGCCTTGTTCTTGATTTGTAAAATACAGTTTTCAGGATGAAAGGAGAAACGGATGTCTTATGATGTGGCTGTGATCGGAGCGGGTCCAGGTGGTTATGTAGCAGCAATAAAGGCCGCACAACTAGGGCTTAAAGTAGCGATTATTGAAAAGCGTACAACATTAGGGGGAACATGTCTCAATGTTGGTTGTATACCTTCTAAAGCGTTGTTGCACGCTTCAGAAGTGTTTGCTGAAACCCAGCATGGTTTTGAAACACTTGGGATTTCTATTGGCAAATCTAAACTTAATCTTGAACAAATGATGGTTCATAAGAAAGCTGTGGTGACAGCCAATACAAGTGGCGTTTCTTTTTTGATGAAAAAAAATAAAGTTGATACTTTTTTTGGGGAAGCCAAAATTTTGAGTGCGGGTCATGTAGAAGTTGTTGCCAGAGATGGTAATAAACAAACAATTGAAACAAAAAATATTATTATTGCTACGGGCTCACAAAGTTCAGGCATTCCAGGGGTGAATGTTGAAATTGATGAAAAGACTATTGTTTCTTCTACGGGAGCTCTTTCACTTGAAAAAGTACCAGCACATATGATTGTGGTGGGTGCTGGTGTCATTGGTTCAGAACTTGGGTCGGTTTGGAGCCGTTTAGGGGCTAAAGTGACCATTATTGAGTATCTTAATAAGGTTTTGGGCTCAATGGATGGTGAAGTTTCACGGCAATTCCAGAAATTAATGGAAAAACAGGGGATTGAATATAAAACGGGCACAAAGGTAACCGCTATTAAACAATCCGGTTCAATGGCTCAGGTGAGCTTTGAATCTGTCAAAGGTGGTGAATCTGAAACCTTAGAGGCTGATGTTGTGCTTATTGCGACTGGGCGTTCTCCTTATACAGAGGGACTTGGCTTGAGTGAGGTTGGTGTTCAGTTAGATGAACGCGGCTTTATTGCGATTAATGCCCATTGGCAGACGAATGTTCCAGGAATTTATGCGATTGGTGATGTTGTAAAAGGACCAATGTTAGCGCATAAAGCAGAGGAAGAAGGCGTTGCTGTAGCAGAAATTTTGGCAGGTCAAAAAGGGCATGTTAATTTTGATGTTATTCCTAGTGTTGTTTATACACAGCCAGAAATTGCGAGTGTAGGAAAGACAGAAGAAGAACTGAAGGCGGCCGGTATTGAATATAATGTTGGCAAATTTCCTTTTATGGCTAATGGTCGGGCACGCGCGATGCAAAAGAGTGATGGATTTGTTAAAATCCTTTCTGATAAAAAAACAGATCGGGTTTTGGGGGGGCATATTCTTGGATTTGCTGCTGGTGAAATGATCCACGAAATTGCCGTGTTAATGGAATTTGGTGGTTCATCAGAAGATCTAGGTCGCTGTTGTCATGCGCATCCTACCTTATCAGAAGCAGTTCGTGAAGCAGCTTTAGCAACATTTGCTAAACCACTTCATATTTAAAAAGCTTTTAAAAAGTATATTAAAAAAAACACAAGGGGCCGTGAATATTTGTGATGCATGCAACAACATTTTAGAAAGAATAAAACAATAGTATGAGATATTCCACTTAATTTGTTGTGTGCTTTTCAATAATTGTTGTTTTAGATCTTCGTTGTGCAGTTTTGATTGATTATCTTGTATTATCGTTTAGAGCGGTGGTGTTTAGTCGTATTTAATCTATGTGACGTTTTACATAGGAGGGATTTTTATACTGTTATAAAATATTCAGGATAGGATTCTCAGCTTGTTTGCGAGTTTTGTTTTAAGAAAACATCTCTCAAAAAGCTCAAACCTATTTCGCTACGGTGTGTTCGTGAAGAGTATCACTATAAAATTCTTTGTGACGTATATAAACTCATTATACACCATCATTTTTGTGCTTAATAAAAGCTATAAGTTGGGATGCTAAGTTATATTTACGAACCTTTTATATACTTTTGGGTTATTTGAGAGCTTTTATAAGAGGTATTTTTTTCTTACTTCTCCTTTTATTAAAACAACAAGATATTGATTTATAATGATAATTCACTGTTTTGTATGTTGAGTGAGCATTCTGAATATCGTAAGATTTTTTCATTTCAAAGCTGCTTATCTTGAATCAATCAAAACCATTCCTTTGCACGTCATAAGTGGGATGAGTGTGTGGATAAAAACTATAGAAGAAAGGAGTAAAAATGGTTCTTATGAATCGTCTTAATGCAATGATCTGTTGCAACACCCACGGGCTGGCAAATAGTGTGATGGTGCCGGATTGTTTCTCCATAAGCGTAAAGATGGAGGTGCTCAATGGATTTACCATTATATCCTTCACGGGCGCTGCTGTGAAATAGGCTTGGGTGCCTTAAGAGGTGTTTCTTTAAAACAAACCCGCGAAACCGACTCCTCCTGCTTGTGATATGTAAAAGAAAAAGTTTTGATTAATTCAGTATAAACAGATTTGTAATGAGAGAATCCTACGGTATTAGGAGCTTTCATTTAAGGTGCAAAACAATAAGTTATACTTACAGTTTGTTGTATATTCAGAGCAAAATTTGCTTATAGGGTTGGATGAAGTGGAAAGCCAAGCGGAAGGTTTTCGGGAAGAAGCTGAATTATTTACAGACTATTGTTTATAGAAACGATGTTTAATTACTATAAATCAATAGGTTATATATAGCGTGAATTACATGAGGAGAGAAGCCAAAAGGAATTTTCTCAAAAAAAATAGGACTGTTTAACGATTGGTGCGGATTAAAAAATTTCATTCTTTAAGGTCAAGAGGATGTCATACATTTCTACAAAATACCACTCTTTTTAAAGGAGTGGTATTTTTATATTTTTTGTTGAGAGACTCTCTTTTTGATGACAATAGCAGATCATACAGTCTGATTAAAACAGTTTTTGCCTCTCTGTTTTTTTTGATCATTCTTAAAAAGATGATCTGTATCTTCTTTAAGGTTTTTAAAAAATTCCAATGTTGCCAAAATATAACCCATAATTAAAATTTTAAAAAAACATAATTCATAAGAATATTAAATTTATTTTCATTTGGCAGCTTTGTGATAACTTAAGAAATTAAGCCTATGCCCTCTATAGGGATAAATTTAAAATTGTAATTTTTTATCCTCTTCTTGTTCTCTTATAAAGGTGGAAAGCCCCATATGATCAAGATATTTGAGGAAAGAGTGGGGTGGTAATTCTTCTATGTTGACCATTGTTTTAACATCCCATTCGCCTGTGGCAATAAGAAGGGCGGTTGCGGCTGCTGGTACACCAGCTGTATAAGAAATGCCTTGTGCTCCAGTTTCATGAAAAGCTTGTTTGTGATCGGCTATGTTATAGATAAAAATTTCTCTCAGGCTTCCATCTTTTTCGCCTTTAATGAGATCTCCGATGCAGGTTTTTCCTGTGTATTCTGGGGCGAGAGAGGAAGGATCAGGTAAGACAGCTTTTACAACTTTTAAAGGAACAACTTCTTGTCCTTCTGCTGTTTTAATGGGTTGTTCGGATAAGAGACCTAGATTTTTTAAAACGGTAAAAACAGTGATATAACGATCACTAAACCCCATCCAGAAGCGGATATTTTGGACATCAAGATTTTTGGAAAGAGAATGAATTTCATCATGTCCTGTCATATAAGCTTTTTGTTTTCCAACAATGGGGAGATCCCATTCGCGGCTGACTTCAAACATTTTATTGGAGGTCCACTTTTTATTTTGCCATGACCATACTTGTCCTGTAAATTCACGGAAGTTAATTTCTGGATCAAAATTTGTAGCAAACCAACGTTCATGGCTTCCAGCATTAATATCGATAATATCGATGTCTGTGATTTTATCAAAATAACATTTATGGGCTAATGCTGCGTAAGCATTAACGACACCGGGATCAAAGCCCGCACCCAAAATAGCAGTAATACCCGCTTGTTCACATTCTTGACGCCGTGGCCATTCATAATTGCCATACCAAGGAGGAGTTTCACAAATTTTAAGAGGGTCTTCGTGGATGGCAGTATCGATATAAGCACACTTAGTTTCGATACAAGCTGAAAGAACGGACATATTAAGAAATGCTGAACCAACATTAATGACAATTTCGCATTTGGTCTTTTGGATGAGCTTTACAGTTTCTTCTACATTCATGGCATTGAGTGAATGGCCTTCGAGAACCCCTTGTTCTTTCATGGTGTTTTTTTCTTTAATAGAAGCAATGATGGCTTCACATTTTTTGAGTGTTCGTGAAGCAATATGAATTTCACCAAAAATATCGTTGTTTTGAGCACATTTGTGTGCAACAACTTGTGCAACACCTCCAGCACCAATGATAAGAACATTTTTCTTCATTGTAGGTTTATCTCCTTTTTAATACTGTTGTATGACGTTTTTTATGATTATCTTTATGAAAGGCTTTCTAGATAGTCGTTATAGCTGAATTGGCGTTGCAATGTTAATGTACCATCGCATTCTTTGAGAACAATAGCAGGCATTGTTACACCATTAAACCAGTTTTTCTTGACCATTGTATATCCTGCTGCATCTTGAAAAGACAGTCTATCCCCTATTTTAAGGGGGGTTGGAAACCGAAATGTTCCAAAAATATCGCCAGCAAGGCAGGATTTCCCGCAGATCATAATTTCGTGCTCTCCTTGATTGGGTGCTAATTTGGCATTTTCACGATAAATGAGAAGATCAAGCATATGTGCTTCGATTGAGCTATCAACGATGGCAAGATTCTTTTCATTGTACAATGTGTCAAGAACACTGACTTCTAGGGTGGTGCTTTTTGTGATAGCAGCTTCTCCTGGTTCTAGAAAAAGAGTGACACCATGGGTTTTGGAAAAGAGTTTTAAGCGTTCTGCAAAAGCGTCTAGAGGATAATTTTCAGCTGTAAAATGGATTCCGCCGCCAAGGCTTATCCAGTCAACAGCAGAAAAAAGTTCTGAAAACTTTTCTTCCATAGTTCCAAGCATTTGGTTAAAAAGATTAAAGTCAGCATTTTCACAATTGTTATGGATCATCAAGCCGTTTATGAGAGGCAAAACTTCTTTAATAGCGCTTTGGTTTGTTTCTCCTAAGCGACTAAAAGGGCGGGAGGGATTAGCAAGATCAAAATTTGATGCGCTTATTCCTGGGTTTAATCTTAAACCTCGTTGAATGGTTTTTGTTGCATCAGAAAAGCGTTGAAGTTGTTGGATTGAGTTAAAAATAATTTTATCTGCATAACCACAGGCCTCATCAATCTCCTGATCAGCCCAAGCTACCGAGTAGGCATGGGTTTCTTTGCCAAATTTTTCTCTTCCTAAACGCAGTTCATAAAGAGATGATGATGTGGTTCCATCCATGAATTCAGACATTAAATCAAAAACACTCCATGTGGCAAAACATTTCAGAGCAAGCAAAACTTTTGCTCCGGACATTTCCCGTAAACGAGAAATCGTTTGCATATTTTTGATGAGTTTCGATTTGTCTATAAGATAATAGGGGGTTTTTATCATCATTTATTCATTCTTTTTTGAAGGATCTTATGGTCAAGATAAACGTTTAGTACAAAGACTAACAGAATGTCTCAAGAAAAAAGAATCTTAAGAAAAGAATCTGTTTCTGTCTAGTAATAGAAAAGCTTTCTGTAACTGCTGTTATTTATTATTTTGAGTTTTGCGTTATGCGTATGAAAAAAAAATTATATTATGCTTTAGCTTTTATATTTGTTAGTAGTTTTTTCATTATAATAACCACTTTTGTTAATTGGGGGCAAAATAGGAGTGATGCTAAAGCTAAACTGGTTGCTCAGACATCTATCCAAGAGAGTTCGGTGCCTTTGATTTTTACGGGTCGTAGAGAACTGAATGGTTTTAAGGGTTATCATCATTATCGGCGTGGTTATGTTAAATATAAAGATAATTGGTGGTATCCTGAAGCGGCATTTGTGACATCATCGCACTTAAGCACAAAAGACGCATCATTAAAATTTGTATCAGATGCTAAAAGAGTGTTTTTAACGTCTTCCTCAGAAAAGCTAGAAAAAAAAGAGCCATGGGTGCTTAAACAGCATATTGAATCTTGTCGTGCACGTTATCGCTCTTATAATAAAAATGATAATAGTTTTCAGCCTTTTCATGGGCCTCGTAAACAGTGTTTATCACGCTTTTTTAAAGGATAGATGAATTAAATAAAATTTTAATTGCTTCTTGTCGTGAGCATTATTGTTCTTACAATAAAAGGAAAACTTGTGTGGTGTGCAGCATTTCATGCAAGAGTGCGTTGTTTTTTGAAAAATTTAAATATTTTTAAGTTTTATTCAATCTTATTATCATTAAGTGTGGAATGGGGGGAAAATGTGAAATTTTATTTTGTCAATGACAAAATATTAAGGGCAGGATGGAGCTGAAAGAATGACAACACGGGAAGCAATGTTGATATTGCTCATTTTGCTTCCCTTTTGTGGAAGTGCTGTTATTGGCTTTTTTCGTTCGACAGCAAAAAATAATGAAGCGTGGTTTGCTGGGGGCGTTGCTCTTTTTAGTCTGCTTTTTACAATCATGCTTTATCCGGCAATTCGTGGCAATCACATTATACGTTTAAATATTTCTTGGCTTCCAGAATGGGGGGCTGATTTGATCCTCCGGATGGATGGTCTATCGTGGCTTTTTTGCTTGCTCATTACAGGAATTGGGCTGCTTGTTGTTGTTTATGCGCGTTATTATATGGATCCTGCGGACTCTGTACCACGATTTTTTTCTTTTTTTCTCGCCTTTATGGGCTCAATGACAGGGATTGTTTTATCTGGTAATCTCGTGTTTTTGGTTGTTTTCTGGGAACTCACCAGTATTTTTTCTTTTTTGTTGATTGGTTATTGGTATCATAACGCGAGTGCGCGCGAAGGGGCGCGTATGGCTTTAACGATTACGGGTTTTGGTGGTTTTGCCCTTTTTATTGGGGTTTTACTGATTGGGTATATCGTTGGTAGTTTTGATCTGGATAAAATTTTGCAGTCTGGAGATGTGATCCGATCAAGTTCGCTTTATATCCCTGCCCTTATTTGTATTTTATTGGGCGGATTAACAAAAAGCGCACAATTTCCTTTTCATTTTTGGTTGCCCAATGCGATGGCAGCCCCAACACCTGTATCCGCTTATCTGCATTCGGCTACGATGGTAAAGGCTGGGTTATTTTTGCTGGTTCGTTTATGGCCCGTGCTCTCTGGAACAGAGTCTTGGTTTTGGCTGGTTGGTTTTTCAGGACTCTCGACACTTCTTCTTGGGGCTTATTTTTCTATGTTTCAGCAAGATTTAAAGGGACTTCTTGCTTACTCAACGATTAGTCATCTTGGATTGATTACGACACTTTTAAGTCTTGGGAGTCCCCTTGCATGTGTTGCCGCGATTTTTCATATGGCCAATCATGCTACTTTTAAAGCGTCTTTATTTATGGCTGCTGGCATTATTGATCACGAAACCGGAACACGTGATATGCGCAAGCTAACAGGTCTTTATCGCTCTATGCCGATTACAGCGACTCTTGCTTTAGTAGCAAGTGCGGCGATGGCGGGTGTTCCTTTACTCAATGGTTTTTTATCGAAAGAAATGTTTTTTGCTGAGGCCGTTGAAACGCATATGGAATCATGGCTTGATTGGATTGCTCCTTATGTAGCAACGCTTGCGAGCTTGTTTAGTGTAACCTATTCTATCCGTTTTATTCATGGTGTCTTTTGGGGACCAAAATCAGACAAATTATCCAAAATTCCCCATGAACCACCGCATTTTATGCGTTTACCCATGGAATTTTTGGTGTTTATTTGTTTAGCGGTTGGTATTTTTCCTAATTTAACAATCGGGTCTATTTTAGATAATGCTGTTGTGTCTGTTTTAGGACCGATGACGATTTCTTATAGCTTGGCTGTTTGGCATGGGATTAATACGCCATTAATAATGAGTTTGGTGGCTTTATTAGGGGGTGGTTTGCTCTATGTTGTTGGGCGGCGTTATTTTTTATCTTGTGATGATGGCGCTCCCTTTTTTCGTCATTTGAAAGGACCGCGTATTTTTGAACGCATTCTTGTGGTTATTTCTTGGAAATGGGCCCGTGCGGTCGAATCTATTTTGTCAACCCGCCGTTTGCAAATACAGTTGCATTGGATTTTTGCTGTGTGTTTTATTTTTTCTGGTCTTTTGCTTTGGCGTGATGGTTTCATTGCGTTAGGAGGGCTACCGCTTTTCCCACTTGATATTCCTTTTCTCGCTCTTTGGTTAGTTGGTGGATTGTGCGCGCTTTTGGTTGCTTGGCAAGCAAAGTTTCATCGTCTTGCATCACTCATGCTTTTGGGGGGTGCTGGTTTGATGACGTGTGCAACCTTTTTATGGCTTTCTGCGCCCGATTTGGCAATAACGCAATTGGTTGTTGAAGTTGTAACAGCTGTCTTATTATTGCTTGGTTTGCGTTGGTTGCCTAAGCGTGTGCATAATCCTGCTCCAACGTCTGTTCATTTTGGAGTGCGTTTACGTCGTGCTCGTGATTTCATTATAGCAACTATGGGAGGCGCTGGTATTGCATGGCTCTCTTTTGCGATGATGACACGTCCTCAAGGAACAACAGTTTCTCATTTTTTTCTGAAAAATGCTTATTCTGGTGCTGGTGGTCGCAATGTTGTGAATGTATTGTTGGTTGATTTCCGTGGTTTTGATACAATGGGAGAAGTTGTGGTTTTGGGGGCTGTTTCTTTGACTGTCTTTGCTCTTTTGCGTCGATTTCGTCCTGCTCCTGAAAGTATTGAGCCGCCATTTCAACAACGTGTTCAGGAAGCTTTCGATAAAGCACAGCCTAATCGAGATGTAGGGGATACAGTTTTGAATTATCTCGCTATTCCTTCTGTTATTATGGGGTGGCTCTTTTCTGTTATTATTGCTTTTTCTTTTTATTTATTTGTGCGAGGACATGATCTTCCTGGAGGGGGATTTGTCGGTGGAGTGACTTTAGCAATAGGTTTTATTTTGCAATATCTTGCAAGGGATATTCGTTGGGTAGAAAGTCATTTGAGAGTTTTGCCCTTACGCTGGATGGGGTTTGGTTTATTGCTATCGGTTATAACAGGAGTAGGGGCTTTGTTTGTTGGCTTTCCTTTTTTAACATCATTTTTCCAATATATTCATTTGCCATTGATTGGAAAGGTACCTATCGCGTCTGCTTTTTTGTTTGATTTTGGAGTGTTTTCTCTTGTGTTGGGAGCAACAATCCTCATTTTAATTGCGCTTGCACATCAATCAATACGGAGTTACCGAATCGGTAAAAAACCTATTTTAAAAGAGAAGGAAAATTAATGGAAATTATTCTTTCTTTAGCCATTGGTATTCTTGTTGGGTCTGGAATTTGGCTCATTTTGCGTCCCCGAACTTTTCAAGTCATTCTTGGTTTGTCTTTGATATCCTATGGTGTCAATCTTTTCATATTTGCAATGAGTAGACCACGCAGTAATGCTGCGCCAATTGTTGATCCGACGATGGTTATTAATCCAGCAAATTATGTTGATCCTCTTCCACAGGCTTTAGTTTTAACTGCGATTGTGATCGGTTTTGCAACGACAGCTTTATTTTTAGTTATCTTGTTGGTTTCACGCGGTTTAACAGGTTCAGACCACGTTGATGGACGTGAGGTACAATGATGGAAGCTTGCATGCGTCATCTTCTTATTTTGCCGATTCTTTTGCCGTTAAGTACCGGAGCCCTTCTTCTTTTTTATGATGAACGCCGTTCAAAACTAAAATCACTCATAAGTATTTTTTCTGCTGCATTGTTCGTTGTTGTGGCTGTTTTACTGGTAAAGCGTGCTCTTGAAGTTGCACCAGCTGCAGATGTTTATCGGCTTGGTAATTGGCCTTCTCCTTTTGGTATTGTTTTGGTGCTTGATCGATTAAGTGCTATGATGCTTTTGCTTTCTAGCTTGTTGATCAGCGCGGCGTTGGTTTTTGCAAGGGCACATTGGTATAAAGTGGGGCCTCATTTTCAGTCATTGATGCAATTTTTCATGGTTGGAATAAATGGTGCTTTTTTAACAGGTGATTTATTTAATTTATTTGTATTTTTTGAAGTGATGTTGACCGCTTCTTATGGCCTTGCGTTGCATGGCTCTGGTCCTTTACGTGTGCGTGCTGGGTTGCATTATGTCGTGGTTAATCTGGTTGCTTCGTTGTTTTTTCTCGTTGGGGCAGCACTCATTTATGGAATCGTGGGCACACTCAATATGGCTGATTTGTCTGTAAAAATACAATATATAGCCTCTAGTGATATAACTTTATTTGAAATAGGGGCTGCGCTTTTGGGAATTGCTTTCTTAATTAAAGCAGGGGTGTGGCCGTTGAACTTTTGGTTGATGCCAACCTATAGCACAGCAGTAGCGCCTGTTGGAGCTTCTTTTGCACTTTTAAGCAAAGTTGGTATTTATATTATTTTACGTTTAACGTTGTTATGGTTTGGACCAGAAAGTGGACATTTTAGCCATTTTGGTCAAACGGTTTTGTTTTACGGTGGGCTTGCTACTATGGCTTTTGGTTTTATTGGGGTGTTGGCAAGTCAAGTCTTGGTGCGTTTGGCTGCTTATAGTGTTTTGGTCTCTTCTGGGACATTGTTGACAGCTATCGGGATCGGCAATACAGCACTGATCGCAGGTGCACTCTTTTATATTGTTTCTTCAACTTTGGCGCTCGGTGCTTTTTTTCTTGTGGTGGAGTTGGTTGAACGTTGTCAAGATGCAGCAGCCAATGTTTTGACGGTTACAATGGAAGTTTATGGTGACGATGAAGAGGAGGAGGAAGATGAAGTAGGGACTTATTTACCGGTAACTTTAGCAATTCTTGGGGCCTGTTTTGGTCTTTGTGCACTTTTAATTATTGGTCTGCCCCCTTTTTCTGGTTTTGTTGCTAAATTTATGATGTTTGTGGCACTTTTAAACCATAGTAGAGAAAATATTTCTACCTCTCTACCTGTTTATCATGATTGGCTTTTTATGATTTTTGTCACTCTATCTGGTTTTGCTGCTTTGATTGCGATGACACGAACGGGCATTCGAACTTTTTGGGTTTCTCTTGAAGGAAGGATTCCACGGGTGCAGGTGATTGAATTTGCTCCCGTTGCTGTTCTCCTTGCATTGTGTTTTCTGATGACAATTGTCGCTGGTCCCGTTAGTCGTTATATGTTTGAAACAGCTAAAACTTTGTATGAAACTCAAAATTATATTGGCAGTGTTTTAGATGATTTTTCTCTTGAAAATAAGGGGATTCATCAGTGAAACATTGTTATTTTTTCCCTTTTTCCAGCATGGCAATTATTTTTATGTGGCTGATCTTAAATGGCTTTAGTTTCGGTCAATTGCTTTTAGGCGTTATCATTGCTTTGTTTGGGGGGTGGATGATGCGGCTTCTTGAGCCGGAAAAAATAACGATTAAAAGTTGGCGCGCTGTTTTTCAGCTGTTTTTTCGTGTGTTTATTGATTCTATTGTTTCAAATATTGCTGTGGCTTGCTTCGTTTTAACTAAAAGAGCTCGAAAACAGCAGTCTGGTTTTATTGTGGTGCCTCTTTTACTTGAAAGTCGCACTGCTTTAGCTGTTTTGGCATGTATTCTTTCAGCAACTCCAGGGACTGTTTGGATTGCCTATAATAGAAGGAATAGTGAACTTTTGCTTCATGTCTTAAATTTACAAAATGGATATGATTACCAAAAATTGATCAAAAAACGCTATGAGCAATTACTTTTGGAGATTTTTTAATGAGTATGGTGATCCTTTATTGGGGGCTTTATCTCTCGCAGTTTTTTTTAAGTTTATCAATGATTTTCGCCTTGTTTCGGTTGATTCGTGGACCGCGGGCGCAAGATCGGATTGTCGGGTTGGATGCTCTTTATATAATCACTATTCTTTTGTTTCTTACATTCGATATCCGTTCAGGAACAACCATTTATTTTGTTGCAGCGCTTATTATTGGCTTGTTGGGTCCTGTATCAAGTATTGCGTTGGCAAAATTTCTCATGAGAGGAGAGATTATTGAATGAAAGATGTATCGCTTGTTGTTGCTATTACTGTGACATTTTTTTTGATATTAGGATCTGGTCTCACGTTGATTGGAACAATAGGGTTGGTGCGTCTTCCCACTTTTTATAAGCGTTTACATATGCTTTCGTTGAGTACAAGTTGGGGTGCTGGCAGTATTCTTATTGCGTCATTTCTTTATTCAACTTTTGTAGATCATCATTTCGTTTTTCATGAATTTTTGTTGATGATTTTTTTATTTGTAACAATACCGGTCGCTTCTATGCTGGTATCACAAGCAGCGGCTTATCGGCACTATTCAGAAAATAGATTAGAAAAACCGCTGGCTCTTTTATCACGTCAAACGGAAGAGAAAATATCTACTTCTGATGAAATATCATGTGATACGAGCCAAAGCGATTTTTAAGAGACAATAAGCTTTTTTATTCTGTTTTCTGTTCTTCTACACATTGAATAAGATTTTTTTCTTCTGGATCATTAATGAGATCAGAAAGCATGGCTTCGTTTCCTTTTGTCCACCATATATAGGGTCCTCCCATATATTTTGCTCCAGAAGCACTTATGCTGCGGGAAGCGAGAATGCGCTTTCCTTGCCATTTGAAATCAACAAGTGAAATGTTACCAGCATTGAGATAGGTTACTTCAACATGTTCTTTACCTGTACCTGTATCGCACTGATAAGTAGCAACTTCTGTTGTTGGTTCCGGATCATCTGGAACCTCAATAACTAAAGAGCCAGCAAAAGCATTGAGTGAACCGAATAGCGGTAGGCTTAAAGCAGCAAAAAATCCTACAATAAAAGCAATTTTTTTCATGATATTTCCTCAGTTATTTAAAATAATAACAGTGATTCATCCTTACAGATGATGGGTTTTTTTTCTTCTGGGTCTTGAATAAGATCATAAAGTGTTACTTCTTTATTTTTCTCCCACCAAATATATTGCTCCCCTACATATTTTGCTCCAGAAGCAGCAATAACATTCGCAGCGATAATACGATCGCCTTTCCATTTGAAATCAACCAATGAAATATCGTCAGCGTTATGATAGGTTGCTTCAATGCGTTCCTTATTTGCGCCCATATCACATTGATAGGTTATGGTTTGCGTTTCTGGATTGCCTGACACTTCAATGACTAAAGCAGCAGCTAAGGTACTGCTAACATTGAAAAATAATAAAGAGGAAAAAAATCCCAAAATTTGTAGAGTTTTTTTCATAATGCTTCCCTATATGAAAAGTAATTTATCTTACGTGATGGTGTCTACGGCAGGATTCGAACCTGCGACCCCAGGATTCATACCACTTCGGTTTTCACCGCCAGCTTTACAAGCTGTTTGTGGTCTGGACTGTCTCTTCACCTTGAAGCTTGCGCCTTTTAGGTGCTGCCCGTTCAGTCTCTACACCTTCCTCTCATGTGAAGAGAGGCTTGGCTCGGGATTGGCATATCGTTTTGCCCATGAAGCTTTCCCCGAATTTGAGCAGATCCACTTTGAGGATTTCTCCTAAAAGCGCCCAATTTCTTTAGGAATCCTGTGCTCTATCCTACTGAGCTACGCAGACATCATCATAACTATTCCTTTAATAGAAGTATAAAAACGAATCAATTATATTCAATACGAATTAACGAATTTCTGTTAATTTTTGTTCCAAAAAGGATAAAACTAAATTTGGTGGGACATTTTTTGCAATAAATGATTGGCCAAGTCCGCGTGTCAAAATAAAGGTTAAATTATTTTGTGAAACTTTTTTATCTTGAGCAATGAGAGACATTAATGTTTCAGCATTTGGTAGATCTCCTGGGATATCCTTTAATTGCGTAGGTAAACCTACAGCTTTAAGGTGTGTTTCGATGCGGTGTGGGAGTGTGGGAGCTACGAGATTGAGTTGCGCGGAGAATTGATGTGCGAGAATCATGCCAATGGCTACAGCTTCACCGTGAATTAAACGTTTTGAATCATAAGTGGTTGCTGTTTCAAGCATGTGTCCAAAGGTATGACCGAGATTTAAGAGTGCACGCTCTCCTGTCTCATATTCGTCACGTGCGATTATGGCAGCTTTAAATTGGCATGAGCGAACAATGGCTTCTATTCTTATCGAGCCATTAGAAAAAATTTCTTGTCCGTTTTTTTCAAGCCATTCAAAAAAATCAGGCTGGTTAATGAGTCCATATTTGACCATTTCCGCATAACCTGCGCGAAATTCACGTAAGGGTAGCGTGTCAAGAACAGAGGTATCAGCAATAACGCATTGTGGTTGATAAAAAGCACCAATAAGATTTTTACCATGTCGACTGTTGATTCCTGTTTTTCCACCAACAGAGGAATCAATTTGTGCAAGAAGTGTTGTGGGCATCTGAATAAAGTTCATTCCGCGGCGTATCATACTTGCCGAAAATCCTGCTAGATCACCAATGACACCACCACCAAAAGCAATAACACAGTCACCTCTTTCTAAACGTGCAGAAAGAATTTTGTCGGTGACAATTTGCAAGGTTGAAAATGATTTTGATTGTTCTCCTGCTTCTACAATAATAGGGACAGTATGGATTTTATTTTTTGTTAACTCTGCTTGTAATGCATTCAAATGGAGGGATGCAACATTGGTGTCTGTAATGATTGCCAAACGCATTTGATGAAAATTTTTTTGCTTAAGAGAATGTTTAATCTGTAAAGCAGCTTGCGCAATAAGATTTGGACCAATGATGATATCATAACAGTGCTTGTCTAATTTAATGGTGACGGTTTTGGCTTGCATGCTTGTTCTTTCTATCGTTATTTTTTTGTATGAAGGTAGTGCTGTAGAGAGCGTATGACATTTTTTGCTACACTGTGGGGGCTTTCTTTATGACTATGAATGGTTACGTTTGCTTTTGCATAGAGAGGATAACGCTGTTCCATGAGTTTTTGCATCGTTTCTCCAGGATTTGCTGTTTGAAGAAGCGGTCTTGTTGGACGCTTGGAAACACGTTGCATAAGAATATCAAGATCTGCTTTGAGCCAGATAGATATTCCATTTTGATGAATCGTTTTTCGTATCTCTTGATTTATGTAAGCACCGCCACCCGTTGCTAAGACAAGAGGGGTTTTTTTTATGAGGTTGAAAATAATACGCTGTTCAAGGGAACGAAATTCTCCTTCACCATAGATTTTAAAGATTTCTGTGATAGACATTTGCGCTGCTTTTTCGATTTCTTGATCAGAATCATAAAAGGGTAAATCAAGCATGGTGGCAACACGTTTTCCGATGACGGATTTCCCTGCTCCCATAAGACCAACAAACACAAGAGCTTGGTTATCGAGAGAAGATAAGATTTGTCTTTTTATTTGTGATATAGAGGGATGTTGGGGGCGACTACTTTTCATAGCTTATTTCGGCATTTATCTGCTTTAAAGTCAATTCCTGTTAATCTTTATATGGTAGGATAAAAGATAAAGTATTTTGGAAAAGTTTATTATTTTATGCCAACATTAACCAGACTTTTGATGATTCTTTTCATTTTTATTGCTATTCTTTTTAGTATAATGGTCATTCTTGTCGTTTTTGTTGAACCCATAACTGTGGATATGTCTGTTGATGTCCCTTTGGATTCGCTGACTCTTTCTTTGAGAATGAATCAATGAAAAGTAACATTGTAATAGAGCGTTTTCTTGAAATGATGAGCGCTGAGCGAGGCGCTTCTGCCCATACACTTGCGGCTTATCAGCATGATTTACAGTGGGCGCAAGATGAATTGTCTTCGCATTCGGTTTCGCTTTTTTCTGCACAAAAGGAAGATTTAATTGGTCTTTTGTCGCTTATGCATACATTTGGTTTTGCTGCAACTTCACAAGCGCGACGTTTATCGACGTTGCGTCAATTTTACCAGTTTCTTTACGCAGAAGGATTAAGAGCAGATGATCCTTCCCATGATATTGAGGCGCCTCGTCAAGGGCGTCCTTTGCCCAAAATTATCAGTGAAGATATGGTGACAAAATTTCTTGATTTGGCGCAGTTGGAAGTTAATCAAGCCGTTTATGGATCTAAGGATTATCTGCGCGCATTGCGTCTTCAGCTGTTGAGCGAAATGCTTTATGCAACAGGATTGCGTATTAGTGAGTTGGTGAGTCTACCTGTGCAGGCTGTACGGGGGAAAGAATACAGTCTTTTGGTTCGTGGTAAGGGAAAAAAAGAACGAATGGTGCTGTTATCAAAAAAAGCCTATCAAGTTCTTTTGTTGTGGTTGAATTTGCGTGATCAAGGAAAAGATGCGAAAAGTCTTTATCTTTTTCCGGCGCATTCAGAAACAGGGCATATTGCGCGTCAAGTTGTTGCACGGGAATTAAAAAATCTTGCTAAAAGGGCTGGAATAAAAACTGAAAGCTTTTCTCCCCATGTGTTGCGCCATGCTTTTGCCAGTCATCTTTTGCAAAATGGTGCTGATTTGCGTGCCGTGCAACATTTGTTAGGCCATTCTGATATTTCTACCACTCAGATTTATACCCATGTGTTGGAAGAGGGGCTTTATCGTTTAGTCAATGAGCATCATCCTCTTGCCGATGAGCAAAAGGCTCGTTAAAGAAAAGGTGATGTTTTTGAAAAATACTTTATAAAGAAAATTATGAGTGTATAAGTTACACTGAATGAGTTGGTATAAATGTATAATTATCTTGATTTTGAAAAACCAGTTGCTGATCTCGATGGGAAAATTCTTGAATTAAAAAAAATTTCTCAGGAAAAAGGCAGTCTTGATATGAGCGATGAGATTGCACGTCTTGAAAAACGTTCCCAAACAGCATTGAACGATATTTATAAAAAATTGACACCGTGGCAGAAAACACAAGTCGCTCGTCATCCTGATCGTCCGCATTTTATGGACTATTCTAAACGCTTATTGAGTGATGTTACACCTTTGGCAGGAGATCGAAAATTTGCCGAAGATGAAGCTATTCAAGCTGGTTTTGCTCGCTTTAAGGGGGAAGCAGTTGCTTACATTGGTCAAGAGAAAGGTCACGATACCCAAACACGTTTGCGCTATAATTTTGGTTCTGCACGTCCAGAAGGATATCGTAAAGCGGTGCGTATTATGGAAATGGCTGATCGCTTTGGTTTGCCACTGCTCACTTTTATTGATACAGCGGGTGCTTATCCTGGAGTAAGCGCTGAAGAACGTGGGCAAGCGGAAGCAATTGCTCAATCAACAGCTGCAACTTTGCGCCTAAAGGTTCCTGTTGTCTCCGTTGTTATTGGAGAAGGCGGTTCGGGGGGGGCGATAGCAATTGCGGCTGCAAATAAAGTTTATATGTTGGAACATGCAATTTACTCTGTTATTTCTCCAGAAGGAGCAGCTTCTATTTTATGGCGTGATCCAGCCCGTGCAAAAGATGCTGCAATGAATATGCGTATTACCGCTCAGGATTTATATCGCTTAAAGATTATTGATGGCATTATTTCAGAGCCTTTAGGAGGAGCGCATCGTGATAAAGAGATTGCCATTGATGCAACGGGTGAGATTATTTCAGAAGCTTTAAAAACTATGGTTGGAAAAGATGGTGAAGTTCTCAAACAAGAGCGAAGGGAAAAATATCTTCAAATCGGTCGCTCATTAGCGTAAATCTTTTTTGTGAGGGGTATTGGATTGGAGTTTTTTGCGATGACATTGAACAGATTCCTTTCTGTGTGTGTGTTGTTTGTAATAGGAATATTGACGGCCTGTGAAGGAAGATTACCAGCTTCTATACGTGCTAAAGTTGAACAGCCTCTTCCGCAAGAAATCCAGAATAGAATGGCTTTGTACGATATTGATCCCTATGCACCAATTGTGATGCGATTTTTCAAGGAGGAAAATGTTGCCGAAATTTGGAAGCAATCTCGTTCAGGTCCTTTTATTTTGGTTGCTCGCTATGGAATTTGCAAATGGTCTGGTAAACTTGGACCTAAATATAAAGAAGGGGATTTTCAAACACCAGAAGGATTTTATACGATTACTGCAAATCAAATGAATCCTTATTCAAAATATTATCTTTCTTTTAATATAGGATATCCTAACCTTTATGATCAGGAAAATGGTCGTACAGGAAGCAATCTTATGGTGCATGGTTCTTGCTTTTCCGCCGGTTGCTATTCTATGAGTGATAAAAATATGGCCCAAATTTATGCCTTTGCACGGGATGCTTTTAAAGGAGGACAAAGAGCATTTCAGTTGCAGGCTTTTCCTTTTCGCATGACCGAGGATAATATGTTACGTCATAGCAATGATCCCCATTATCAATTTTGGGTTATGCTTAAGAAAGGGTATGATTTTTTTGAAGAAAATCGTCAACCTCCAATTGTTGAAGTTTATGGAAAACGTTACATTTTTAATCGCGGTATTGATAAAACTTCAGTTTCCCTAATGCAGTGATTGTTATTTTATTCTGCTACACCGTAAAACACTGTTATTTACGATGGTGATACAGGAATGGAAAAACTGTACGCATGAAGTGTTTTAAGTGAATAGTCATATTTTAAAGCACGGAATTTTTCATAGAGCCTGATGTAAGTAAATCAGATGAAGTGAGGGAAGCCAAGAGAGACTTGTTCAGAAAAGTTATATTGTTTGCAGACCGGTGGAAGGCAATCTTTGTTTTTTAGTGAAGAGTATAAATGCACCTTTATTTTTAATTTCAAAGGGTTTTAATTATTTCATGCTGTCAAATGTTGTCTTATGGTGTTGATCTATAAGATACATGCATACATATAAAATATGATATTGCCTCTGTTTGATTTTAGTTTTTTGCCTAAACTTAAGAGGATTTTGTTTCAATATGCTGGAGAAATAGAGTTGAGAGAAATGCTTTAAAATCAAGAATTTGTCCAATAGGTTTGTGAAATGCTCCCGTGAGATTGTTTGCAGATAAAGCGCATTGCGAGAGAAAATCACCTGATTATTGATTAACGAATAGTAAAAATTTTTATATAATAATTTGATTTACAATGATAATTTATCATTTTTTCGATTTGAATAAGGAGCTGAATATCATAAAATTCTGTTATCTTAAAATCTATTTATGATGCATCAATCAAGATCATTCGCTTGCACCTTACAAATGGAAAGTGCTGCATGGATAGAACTGTACGGTAAAAATGCCTCTAATAAATTGTTTCAAGTGTTAAGAGCTACCACAAGATTGGGGCTGGCAAGGTCTATGGTGGAAAGCTTTTTTGCTTCTTTAAAAGCATAAAAGGGCGTGGCTCAATGGGCTTTACATTATGTCCATTGAAGAGGAAAATTAAAATTTCATTCCTGGAATGATGAGAGGGTTTTCCAAGAGAGCTGTTTTATCTGCGGTATCTATTGCCGGCTTATTAAAAAAAGCATTGAGAAGTTTTTGTATTGCTTCTTTTTCAACACCATTGGCAATGATGACAAAACGTGTTTGTTTTATTCCTTTTGGCCATGCTGGTAGTCTTATAGGTGGATGGAAAAATGTTTGTACACCATGTAATATAAGGGGACGATAAGGATCATCACGCAATGCGATAATCGCTTTAAGACGGAGTAATTTTGTACCATAACGGTCTTGTAGGAGATCTAAAAAAGATTCAATTGTAGCGTAATCAACAAGATCCTCACATTCTAGTGAAAAGGTACGAATGGTTTTATGGGGAAAATGATCGTGTGGAGTCGTCATAAGATTCTGCTTAAGTTGTGTATTTTCTGCTTTCTCATTCCATAATGTGCGATTTATTAATAGATTTGAGCAGAAATCTTCAGAATGGGCATCAATGATTTGTGCTGTGGGATTCATTCTTTTAAGTGTGTTAAGGAGCGTATTTGAAAGCACTTGGGGATCCATAAGATCTGTTTTGGTGAGAATAATTTTATCAGCAAAGATTAATTGTTTATATATTTCGGGATAGCGCTCACATATGGAAAGTGTGCTTAATGTATCAAATGTTGCAAGAACAGCATTTATGGACAATGTTTGAATAAACGACGGGTGGCTTAAAAGTATTTGTAAAATAGGAGCAGGATCAGCTATCCCTGTTGTTTCAATGATAATATGATTGAGTTGTTTGATCTGTCCTGTTTGGACGCGATTGATTAAATCAATTAATGTATCGATGAGATCACTGCGTAAATTACAGCATAAACAACCATTGGCAAGCTCAATAATTCCTTCTGTTGCCTTTTCAACCAGAAGGTGGTCAATACTGATTTCACCGAATTCATTGATGATAACAGCACATTCCGTTAAAAGAGGGTCTTGTAGCATCCGGTTGAGCAAAGTTGTTTTGCCAGAGCCTAAAAAACCAGTAATAAGCGTGAGGGGAATGCGCTTTATTTTCATTTTTATCATCAACCGTGGTTTTATTTTAAAAAAACATATCTTACGACGTTCAACGCTATTTATAATGGTGCCCGTGAGAGATATACGGGTCAATACCCTATGAAATCGGTTTTATCATTATTTTTACGCTTATAAAGGCAAGTGTGGACACCATCATACACCTTTTTCAGTGCCAATGTTATGGTAATTTTGGGCACTTGAAAAGCTTTGTAGGAGGAATTTTAATTTCCTGCTTTGATTATTTTATCTCTATATTCATCCATCTCGTGATGTGTAAGAGACAGATTTTAATTGATTCGATAGATACAGATTTGAAATGAGAAGACCTTACGATATTTGTTCTTCTGATATAAGGTGCATAAATTATCATTATAAATCAACTTATTATAATTAACTTATAGATTATGGCTTACGGCTTTTTTATAGAATAGTTTGCACTTCTTTTAGACAGACTATGGGGTTTTCTTAGTGGTTTTACGGTCATTTTGGGTGTCTGTGGCGTACGAATGAGGTGTACGACTAAAGGATCAGAAAAAGAAGGTGGAGCCGTGATAAAAGGTGAGATGAGAATAATATTTCCTTGATCATCATATGAATTGGCGTGCATTTTTATGGCTTCAGGCGTGCATGTTTGTTGTCTCATATCATTGGCTTGTGTTATGTTACTTCCATAAGGCTTTAATGTTGCTAGTGTTAATTGAGGGCTTCCTTGATGCAAAAATCCTATTTCAAGAAGTTGTGCCGCTTTTTCTTCCCTTTCACTTATGTTATTGGCGCCTAGAATGACAGCAATAATTGTACGTTTATTGCGAGTAGCTGAGGCAACAAGATTAAAACCAGAGGCGCAAATAAACCCTGTTTTCATACCGTCTATTCCATAAAAACGGCCAATCAGGTTGTTTGAGTTATGCTGGATTTTTCGGTTATTACCAAAATCAATGGCTGGAATAGAAAAATAATGGGAATACTGTGGAAATTCACGACGTATTTGGACGGCTAAAAGAGCAATATCGCGTGCGGTGGAATAGTTTTGAGGGTCTGGTAAACCACTTGCGTTCGCAAAATGGGTGCCAAACATGCCTAAACGTTTAGCTTCGCTATTCATTTTGCGTACAAAAGCTTTTTGTGAACCAGCAATGGCTTCACTCATGGCAATGGCCAAATCATTGGTAGATTTAACCATGGTGATACTTAAGGCTGTATCAAGTGTGAGGACAGAACCAGCTTTATAACCTGAACGATACGAAGGAGCTTTTGCGGCATATTCGCTGATGGTGATAGGTTTGTTGGGTGAAATTTCCCCTCGACTCATGGCGCGAAAAATAACATAAGCAGTCATTAATTTTGTTAAGGAAGCTGGATACCAACGCTCAAAAGCTTGATTATGTTTTAAGATATGTCCCGTTGTAACATCAACAGAAATAAAAGGCTGCGCTAAAGAAAAAGTGCTCGACAAACTCAAGATGAAAGAAAAAAATAAATTATAAAAGAGGCGTCGCATTAATTTAAACCCAGTTCCTTTTTATTCATTATTTAGAATTGTTTTAATGTAGAATACAAAGCTGTTAAGTCCAGGATAGAGAGGACAGATAGTTAATTGCTGTATTGAGTTATGTATTAGGAATAAAAACCAACACTCATATTTATTTTCCCCTTGAATTTGGTTTGATGGCTTAAATATCTCAAAAAATACTTTTTAAATAATAAAGATTATACAAGATTTAATTTTTTTGAAGATATTATTATTTTTCAGAAAGAGAAAAGCTCGTTTAATTATACATTTTGTTTGTTATTCTATTATTTAATATATTTGGTTTATGATAATCGTTTACTGTTTTACATGTTTAATGAGACCCTTGAATATCGTCAGTTTCTTTCATTCCACATATGTTCCAAGGTTTGAATAAATCAAAACTATCCGCTTGTACGTTACAAGCGGGAAAGAGCTGTTTAGAACCATATAAGAAAAATACCTCTTATGAACTGTCTTAAGTAAAGGCTATCGCAATTTGGGCATTGGTAAAGGGGGTGAGGGTTCAGGCTTGCTGCTTTACAAGCGTAAAGATGGAATGCTCAACAGATTTACCATTATCCCATTCGTAGCCAATGTTATGAAATGGGGTGGGGTGCCAAGATGCCTCTTTAAAATAACCCTTATATTAAGAGGGGCTATGAGAGGTGTTTATATATTTTGCTTTAACAATTTTTGCCTATACATTAATTTCATTTGTGACGGCAGATAATTGATTCAATATAAGAAAAAAGTAATTTTATTCTATTGGATGTTATTGTTTAACATAAAATATCACTAATATACTGTATGCTATTTAAACGATTTTAAAGAGAGGAAGAATTTTTTCTCAAAAAAATTCATATATTGATCATTTTTTATAATATCCATGTGTTTTATAATTTTGAATGAGAAAATTTGAAATATTTCCCTTATATTTCTGTTTCATCTGCTTCATTTAATATACAAAGTGCTGTTTTTTACTAATCAAGATTGTGCTTCATGATATTTTAGTTTTTGAAGCTTTTGAGCAGCTTGTGGTGGCATAGGAGGAGGGGTAGGATCTTGAGCTGCTAAGAGAAGCAGTTCATCGCACGCTTCTTCAGTTTTTTGGACAAGTTGATCCAGAAAGTCACGTTTGCTTAAACCAGCTTCTATTGGAGGAAGAATACGAACACGAATTGTTCCGGGATAGCGGCGGAAATTATTGCGTGGCCAATATAAACCTGCATTGTGTGCAATAGGGACAACTTGAAGTCCCAATTCATTATAGAGTGCGACAATTCCTGACTTATAATCTGGTTCTTGACCCGGTTGTCGGCGTGTTCCTTCCGGAAAAATTAAGATTTGGCGTCCTTGTTTTACTTTCTCTTTTGCTTTTTGTATAACCATTTTTAAGGCTTTTATGGGCGTTGTGCGGTTAATGGGGATAATTTGTGTTTTTGCCATATACCAGCCAAACAATGGAATCCACATCAATTCACGTTTTAAAATGAGAGTGGGATCATCAAAATAGGGAACAAGACTGAAGGTTTCCCATGCAGATTGATGCTTTGGAGCAATAATATAGGCTCCTTTGGGGAGATTTTCTAATCCTTCAATTTCATAACGTGTGCCCGCGATGTATTTTTGCAAAAAGAGTGTAACGCGCGCCCATGTCTTAGGGACGATCCATGCCTTTTTTCGGGGCATTAAAAAATAAACCGGAGCGTAAAGAATCATCTGTATGAAAGTTGTTGTATAAAAAGCGAACGTAAAAAGAATAGAACGAAGGATAAGCACTATATTTTCCATTTTATATCTATAATAAGAAGATTTTGTATATAATATAATTCAGATGAGAAAACATCTTCTTTATGTTTTTTCAGGTATCTATTTTTTGGGTGACTCAGTTTCCAGTATTTAAAATAAAGAAGGAAAGAGGTTAATGGAATCACAAAAAGATAAACTTTTTATTCCACGGATTTTATCTATTGCGGGAACAGATCCTTCTGGTGGTGCTGGAATGCAAGCGGATTTGAAAGTTTTTTCAGCTATGAAAACTTATGGCATGAGTGTGGTGACAGCTGTTGTTGCACAAAACACTCAGGGTGTACGTTCTTTTCAGGCATTAGATGCTTCTTTTGTTGCAGATCAAATTGATTCTGTTTTTGAGGACATCCATGTTGATGCCGTTAAAATTGGTATGGTTGCAAATGCTCAGATTGCACAGGCTATTGCAGAACGTCTCGCTTATCATAAAGCGCGTTTCATTGTTTTTGATCCGGTTATGGTTGCAAAAAGTGGTGATGTTCTTTTAAAGCCTGATACCATTGAAATTATGCGTGATGTTCTTGTTCCGATGTCAACTTTGATCACGCCAAATTTGCCTGAAGCTGCACTGTTATTGGGTTGTGAAGTGCAATGGTCTTTAGAGACTATGTATCAATATGCTCCACGACTCCTAGCGCTAGGGTGTCATGCCGTTTTATTAAAGGGGGGACATTTAAATACGCTTACCAGAAATAGTACAGAAAATTATCATTGTTCTAGTCCAGATCTTTATTGTGATTGTGAAAATCTTGTTATGCTTGAAGCTTCTCGTCTTCCAACCACTCATGATCACGGGACAGGCTGTACCATTTCTGCTGCCATCGCAGCTCTGTTACCTACACAACCTTTGGATCGTGCCGTTAAGCAAGCAAAAGATTATTTACATGGCGCTTTAACTGCCTCAAATGATTTAAAAGTAGGGAAAGGGCGAGGACCGCTTCACCATTTTTATGCGTTGTGGAAAGATTGATACAAATAATTGATTATAAAAATCTTCATTCTATGAATTTGTTTCGTCATTATATTGCTATTTTGGACTTATGACTGATAAATGTTAGCGCACTGTTATTTTGTACTTGAGAAGAATGAGAGAAAAAATTTTATAATTTGTTTCTTTTATATATTTTTACAATTAATGTATCCTGTTTGTTTCAGAGGCAATTTTAGAGGTTAAATAAGAAACTAAGGGATTTTTAAATGCGCTTTGAAAGGTCTTTTAAGCTCTTTTGGTTATCTTATAAAGCGGAGTTTTTTCTATCAATTGACGAATAGAGAAATTGCCTAATAAACTATAACGAAATTGTGATTTTAAATAGTTTCTTTCAAGTTTTTCACTATCAGCATTAAGGAAGATTTGCCAAATTTCCTCGATTGTATAGATTGGTTGGCTCTATTTAAGTTCTGCTGAAAATAATAAATCCTCTTTGATTGATGTATCAAAAAAGTTTGTGGCTAAATGATCATGTGTTTATTGGAATAAATTTTGAATTCACGAAAGTTTATAAAACCCAATTTTTTATAAATGTTGATAGCCTCGTGTGATGCTTGCATACCAATAACATGACATTTTAAATGTTCAATAGCAATTTCTGTCATGAATGTTCCAAACCCTCTTTTTTGAAAATATGGATTGGTGACAATATCATACACGCCAACGAATCTATCCGTTTTAATACAAAAACATATTGCTACAGGATTGTTATTTATATAACCCACAAGCATATCTACGTTATGGTCTTTTTTATAACAACGACCGATTGTTTCATAAAATATGACTGTCTCTTCATCAACAGGTTCGAAGACTGACGCTATAAAATTTCCGTAATCTATAAAACCTTGAAGTGATTCAACTGCTTTGGTTTTAAAATTATCAGGCATAGAAGTAACATGTGAGTCTATATCTTGCGTTAAAGCCGCCATTCTTACTTCTGTTTCAACATGTTTTAAGCCAGTGATTTAAGAGAACTTCATTAACTTTATAATGAGATGAATGAGGTTTAACCCACCAAGCTAAAGCTCGTAAAAGAAATTGATTATTATAGATTTTGCTTCGTCTACAGTTATCTTGTCAATTTTTAGCGAGATAGTATTGGGTGTGTCTGAAGTAAATGTTGAATTAGCAGAGCTACTTCATTTGAAAAATCAATAACCTTTATTTGGGGGCAAAATTTCGGTAAATGTATCTTTGAAAAAAATTATTCTCTCACGATAAGTTAAGTTTTGATTTGTTTAACATTTGTTTTTCTTGTCATTGCTCATCATTTTAAATTGATTTTTTAGCTCAAAGGTTATTCAAAATTCTTTTACATGAGCTTCTATAACCTACAAAATTGCAAAAGATCTGCCGTCAATACTAGAAAAATTATCCTCGAATCAGAATGGCAAGAGACAATGATCAATACCTTTTGGGATCAATACCTTTGGAAAAATGCTACTGGCAAAGCTAAAGTTATCGTTGTTAAAAATGCTATGAACCCAATGGAAAGTGTTCATCTTATTCTTCAAGCTTATTTTACACGCTTTAATAATCTCATAGACAACGATAACTTCCCAGAAAAATTGTCTAAGCTAAAAATTGTTATCTGGTGATCTAAGTCTAGACGTTTCACAAGAAATTATGAATTAAAAAAATTTTGAAAATTCTTTGAAATGTCTTTGAGAACTATTTAAAATCGTTTGAAACAAAATAAATTGGTACAAAAGCTGCTGTAAAATATACAAAATGTAATTTTACAAGAGGTTTTGCATTAAGTGGGAAGAGGTGTGATTGGTTACGAATACGTGATAATTTGCTGTTTTTATGGATAAAATTTAACATTAAAAGCGTGTTTTGTTAAAATAGATTTTGAAACCTCAAATTGCCCAAAAGAGTGAAAAACTATCAAAATCGAAATTTTACAGTAAAAATGAGAGAAGACTTTGAAAACCCTTCGGGGATTTTAAAAAAACCTTTTAAAGCTCAGAAAACTGTCTCTGAAAATCGTTTGAAAAAAATAAATTGATGCAAAACCTACTGTCAAATTTTGCAAAACCCGATGACAAGCTACATACAACCTACAACGCAGGAACAAATAAATACAAAATTCAATGGAGCGGGCGATGGGATTCGAACCCACGACCCCAACCTTGGCAAGGTTGTGCTCTACCCCTGAGCTACACCCGCTCACCGATTCGATATATACTCTGCCTGTATGGCGTAGGCTTCTACGAATTGCAACAAAAAAATATCATTTCAGTTTGATTTATTTTGTCTATGTTTCGATAAAATAAAGATTGATTTTATAAAATTCTTCAGCGATAAATTATTCTTTTTTTAATTTTTGCATGGAGAGGGGTGGAATATAATGTTGAAGAGAATAAATATATTAGGGATTGTCATTGCTGCCGTTTTTATGATGAACAGTGTTGCAAAATCAGATGATCAAGTTAAACACGTTAAAGTTGCAATAACGCAAATTATGGTCCATCCTGCTGCGGATGCTGTTCGTAAAGGTGTGGAAGATGTTCTTGCAGAAAATGGTTATAAGCAAGGTGAAAATTTTCAACTTACCTTTTTATCGGCGCAGGGTAATATTTCAACAGCAACGCAAATTGCACGTAAATTTGTTGGTGATAAACCCGATGTGATTGTAGCAATTACCACGCCTTCAGCACAAACGATGCTTGCGGCAACAAAAACAATTCCTATCGTCTTTGCAGCAATTTCTGATCCTATCGGAGCTAAAATCGTTTCTTCTCTGACGAAACCTGGTGGTAATATGACAGGGAGTTCTGATCGTATAGATGTTGCAGAAAGTGTCAGACTTTTGCAAGAAGTAAAACCAGATTTGAAAAAAATTGGTTATCTTTATAATGCTTCTGAAGCAAATTCTGTTTCAACACTTAAAACGTTAAAGGATGTAGCAAAAAAAGCTGGAATTGAAATTATTCCTTCGTCGGCTCCAAAGCCTTCAGATGTTCAGGCAGCAACACGTGCTTTAATCGGTAAGGTTGATATTATTTTTATTCCTGCTGATAATACAGTTCTTTCTGTTTTGGAAGGTGCAATAAAGGTTTCAGATGAAGCCAATATGCCTGTATTTACTGTTGATGCTAATACTATTGGACGTGGGCCTTTTATGACGCAAGGTGTGAATTTCTATGATGTAGGGGTTGATGCTGGAAAATTGGTCGTGCGTATTCTAAAGGGTGAAAAACCTGGTGATATTGATATTGTGCAGGCAGCTAATAATGACATTCGAATTGATATGAAAGCAGCAGAAAAGGCGGGAATTGTTATTCCGCAGGCGGTTATTGATCGTGCGACAAAAGTGATTCAATGACTTTTGTTGATAAGATGTTGATACAATAAAAACCGTTAAATTTTCATGGGGATTGTCTTTACATGAATATATTTGCGTTTTCTGGTGCTGTAGAATTAGGCCTTATTTACGCGTTTGTTGCTATAGGGGTTTATCTCTCATTTCGCGTTTTGGATTTTCCTGATTTAACGGTTGATGGTTCGTTTCTTCTTGGATCCTGTGTTTGTGGTGTTTTGATTCTTTTAGGTTTTAATCCATGGACAGCTATGGCATGCGCTTTTTGTGCAGGTATGGCGGCTGGTTTACTAACAGCTCTATTGAATTTGCGTTTTGGCATTTTGAATCTTTTGGCTTCCATTTTAATAATGTCAGCGCTTTATACCGTTAACCTTCGTATTATGGGGATTATGGGAGGGTCTAATATTAATTTAGCGCTTGCTGATACAGCCTTAACACCCTTTTATAATCTGTTTGGTTTGTCTGATATTTTTGTACGTCCTCTTTTCGTTGGTACTGTATTGCTGGTTGTGGCATTTTTTATTTGGCGCTTTTTGGAAAGTGAAATTGGTCTTGCTATGCGCGCAATGGGTGCTAATCCAAACATGGCGACGGCCCAAGGTGTTCATACATCAGCATTGATTTATTTTGGTATGGGGCTTTCCAATGCCTGTGTTGCTCTTGGTGGTTCTCTTTATATTCAAACTGCTATCGCAACGGATATTACTGGTGGAATTGGTACAATTGTTTTTGGGTTGGCCGCTGTGATTATCGGTGAAACTCTCTTTCGTACGCGCAATATTTTTTGGATTATAATTAGCTGTATTGTGGGGTCTGTACTTTATCGTGTGGCGGTGCAATTTGCCTTTGAAGCAAATGGCATTGGTATTGATACATCGACAGATCTTCAGTTGATTACTTCATTGTTAGTTGTGTTAACTCTTATTGTGCCACGCTATTGGAGGAGGCGTAAACGTGATTGAGTTTTTTCATGTTGGGGTTACATTTAAACCGCAAACGCCTTTGGAAAAACAGGCTTTAATTGATATTAACCTCAAAATTAATCAGGGGAGTTTTGTTACGGTTATCGGTTCAAATGGTGCGGGTAAATCAACATTGCTCAGTGTTTTAGCAGGCGCAACGCTTCCCTCGACAGGAAAAGTGGTTATCAATGGACAAAATGTTTCTAGGCAATCAGTCAGCGAACGTGCTGGAAAGGTTGCATGTGTTTTTCAAGATTCGTTAAAGGGAAGTTGTGGTTCTTTAACAATTGAAGAAAATTTGGCTCTTGCTGCTCTTCGGGGAAATCGTCGTAGTTTGCGTTCAGCTTTAAACCATGAAAAAAGACAATTTTTTCGGGAGAAAATTGCTCAATTAGGCATTGGTCTTGAAGCATATATTCACAATCCTATGGATAGTTTGTCCGGTGGACAACGCCAAGCCGTTTGTCTTGTTATGGCAACGTTAGCTCATGCGGATGTTTTATTACTTGATGAACATACTTCAGCACTTGATCCTGGAATGGCTGATTTTGTAATGCGGTTGACTGAAAAAATCGTTGAAGAGAAAAAATTAACGACTATTATGGTAACCCATTCTATGCGTCAGGCTCTTGATTATGGCGATCGCACATTGATGTTGCATGGTGGAAAAGTGATTTTGGATGTCTGTCATGAAGAGCGTAAGGGCTTGGATGTTAATGATTTAATTGGTATGTTTCAGAAAGTGCGCGGGGAAGTTCTTGATGATGATGAACTGTTAATGGATTAATAGTGTGGCTCAGAAAAAAGCACATGAGGTTGATCAGTTTCTAACGCGCTTCTCACGTGCTTTTCCTATTGTTCTCATTTATGGGCCAGATCGTGGTCTTATTTGTGAACGTGCTCAACGTTTTGCGAAGCTTACAAAGGTTGCAATAGAAGATCCATTTTCAACAATTCGTTTGGAAGCTGCTGAAATTGATAAAGATCCCGCATGTTTGGAAAATGAAGCGCGTACTTTTTCGCTTTTTGGGGGAGACCGTTTGATATGGATTTCTAATGCTGCTAACCAAAAAGGGTTTCTTGCAGCTTTGAAGCTTTTAATTGAGAAACCACCAGAAAAAAGTTTTATTCTCATTGAGGCAGGGGATTTAAAAAAAGGAACGGGGTTGCGTAATGCTATTGAAACGGCAGCAAATGCAATGGCTTTGCCTTGTTTTGCCGATGATATTCGTTCTCTTGACAGTTTGATTGATGAGGTTTTAGGCCAGTTTAAGAAGACTCTTTCTTTGGATGCACGGAGATGGTTGCATGAAAGCTTAGGGGTAGATCGTCTTGTATCACGCGGTGAATTGGAGAAGCTTTGTCTTTATGCTTCAAATGTTCATATTACTCTTGAAGATGTGAAAGCTGTTGTAAGCGATGTAAGTGCTCTTTCTCAAGATGAAGTCATTGATGCTCTCTTATTGGGCGATATATCAGGCTTTGAAGCGCATTTTAACCGACATGCAGCATTACAGGGGGCGCTTTTTTTTATTTTAAGTGTAGCACAAAGGCATTTTCAGCAATTACAGCTCTTGCGTTATCAGGTAGAGGTTGAAGGAAAATCACCTGTTACAGTGGTTTCTCAAGCGCGTCCTCCCATTTTTTTTCAACGGAAAAAGACCGTTGAACAAGCTTTAAAATATTGGAAGTTAGAACAGATTTCTTACGCTATGGAAAGAATTCAGAGTGCTGTTTTAGAAAGCCGTAAAAATCCGCTTTTGGGTGAAGCTATCATTCGTCAAGCTTTGTTAGGACTCACAATTATCGCACGACGCCAAATGGCAGCTTAACATATTTAAAAATATAATGATTTTTGTTTAAGTGCAGCAAAAAAGGTATTTTAAGAAATTACAGTTGTTGCGTTATCGGGTAAAGTCTGAAGAAAAATCACCTTTTAAGGTGATTTCTCAAATGTGTTTTCTATTTAGAGCAAGGCTTGTTCATAGAATCTTTAGTGAAGTAAATCACATGAGTGATTAGCGATATAAAGGGTCAAATAAAATTTTACGTATTCGGTATTTTTTATGAGAATACAGGGGGAGTATTAAGCTTGCTCACAGAGTTTTAAAGGCATAGTGCTCTTCGTACAAAAAAGAACGTGACAGAATGCATTTGTTTTAAAAAATGATGCGCTTTCTTAAAAACATTTTTCAATGACGGCTGTACCTATTTCGTAACGGTGCTTAAATGGTACAATGGTAAAGCTTTTCGTAAATACAATTCATTGAGCACTCCCGCTTTAATGCTTAACAAAAATGTAAACTGGCACTCATTACATACTTTGCTCGTTTCTGATGTTGCGATAATGCTTGGCAATTAGATAGGGTGAGGTTTTTTGTTTCTTCTTTCTAAGTGTTTTTATCTATATGCTATCTCTCTTGTGAGATGCAAAAGACAGAACAACATAAGAAGACTTAAAATAATTCTTCGGTATTAGGAGATCTTATTAATATGTAAAATAATGTCATTATCTTTACGGATCAATGCGTTGTATGCGGTTAAGCCATGAAGTGAGAATTTAGAAGTTTGATGTTGCATTTTTTGTTACGTATTTTTTTCATTTTTTAGGTAAAAATGATCTGTTATTTGTTTGCGTGAGTGAGGATTGATAAACTGCGTTATTCTTTATTCTCTAGTAGTCGTTTTTTAATATTTTGCGCATAACTCTTGAACAAACAAACAGGAAAATGATGATTTTTACAATTGTCTTTGTTGCCATTTGCAAAAAATCTTTAAAGGTAAGAGATGTCCCATATTCAATTTGAAAGAATAGCGCTCATCGGGATCGGTCTGATTGGATCTTCTTTAGCAAGAGTGATAAAGAAGAAAAAACTTTCAGCTCAGATTTCTATTGCAACGCGTCGTCAAGAAACACTGGAAAGAGCGCGTGAATTGGAACTTGGAGATTTTTATACAACGGATAATGCAGAGGCTGTTGTAGACGCAGATCTCGTTATTATCTCTGTTCCTGTTGGGGCGAGTGCAGAGGTGGCAAAAAACATTCATGATCATTTAAAGCAGGGGGCGATTGTGAGTGATGTTGGCTCTACAAAAGAATTGGTTATTAAAGAAATGGCGCCTTTATTGCCCAAAACGGTTCATTTTATTCCGGGGCATCCTATTGCTGGAACAGAATATTCAGGGCCCGATGCTGGTTTTGCTGATTTGTTTATCAATCGCTGGTGTATTTTAACGCCTTTTGCGGAGAGTGATGCGGCGGCTGTAGCACGATTGACAGCGTTTTGGGAAGCTTGTGGTGCACGTGTCGAAAAAATGGAGCCTAAGCATCATGATCTTGTTTTGGCAATTGTTTCGCATTTACCGCATTTGATTGCCTATAATACTGTTGGAACAGCAAGTGACTTAGAAAAAGTAACAAATTCGGAAGTGATTGCTTATTCCGCTTCTGGTTTTCGTGATTTTACACGTTTGGCATCTTCTGATCCTGTTATGTGGCGCGATATTTGTTTGCATAATAAAGAGGCTATTTTAGAGATGTTGGGTCGTTTTAGCGAAGGGCTTGCTTTTTTAGAACAGGCAATTCGTTTGGGTGATGGTGAAACATTGTTTAATTTTTTTACCCGTACGCGTGCTGTGCGTCGTAATATCATTGCGGTGGGACAGGAAATTGATGCCCCTGATTTTGGGCGTCATAACGTTTCTAAAGAGGGGATGTAAAATAAGAGACTTTTGAATTTTGCGCTGTTATTTTGCTTATTCTTATCATGCCTTTTCAGATATCTGTTCTTTTAAATCGTGCCTTGTGATAAAGATACGGCGATGTTCTCAGTCATTTGTACGACGATAAATGGTGCTGCTTAATTTTATCTCTCATATTCTGTGCTCTAAGATAGCTTTTGTACCTTTATGAGAGGCGTTTGTTGGTTTGGTTAGCAAATTGCGCATAAATGAGAGCGAAAAGAGACATAGCTCAAGTTTAACTTATTTCACTATCAATGGATATGCAATTTTTATTAAATGGATCACGACTGTAAAAAGAATGAAAGCATTTTTTTGAAAGATAAAGACTTTGTTCAATAATCTTTCGTATTGCTAATGGTAAAGACCTATAATACTCTTCTATAGTATTACTCTTCACGTTATCAAGCCGAGAATTATATTCTCATCAAATTGATTTTCATGCATATAACCTGAGAGATTTGCGAAGGGTTTTTCAAGGAGAGGGGGGGATGAGTTCCTGTAAATCAATACAAAGATAGGTGTATTATGAGTGTTGTCTCGCAAAGTGTTTTATAAAAACAGGAAGGTATTTTCCAATCAGTAGCTGGTATATTTTTCATTTTATGATGTGATTTTTTCATAAAGTTTCTACAATTGTTGTCGATTGTAAATTAATATTCAAAGCACATGCAGAAACATGTTTGAGAAAAATATTAAGATGATTCAGTGTGTTCACTTTTTTTAGCTTTTTTGTGCTAGTTTGGGGTGGGAATATTTTCTCTGTTTGATTGATCTTTTGAAGCGATAAAACAACTTTATTTGAGAACAATATAAAAGAAGGAAAGGTAGGAGCTCATTTCCATCTATTCTATTTTAATTCAAGCATTAAAACGTGAAAAAACATTCATAAAAATATCTTTGCTTCATATTTTATTCTTTTGCACTCTTTAATAGAGTGGGGCTCTCATGTAAAATGGAACGTTTCAACAGAATACACTTGATTGGTGAAATTTGTTGGCTTTTCAGTTTTTGGAGAGGGGGAGACTTGACCACATGGATTACTGCCCTTTATATTGAAAAATGTTCGTTTTTAAAGTCTTGATGGTTTTTTTAAGCGTGAGATAACTGAAAAAAGGATATTACCAGAAAGTATTGAGGTTTGTTGAAAAATATCTTTTGGTATAGCTATCGTATTTTTGGTGATGCAATAAGTCATTATTGGCGTGATAATGGGAGTGCTTTTGCAAGCCATGTTGCGCTATCGGGGCTTTTAGCATTTTTCCCTTTTTTTATTTTTGGGACATCTTTTGCTCGTTTTCTCGGGGCTTTTACCTATACACCGCAAAAAATTAAAGCGTTGGTACAGTTATTGCCCGATGTCATTGCGGAGCCTTTATCTCAGGAAATTGTCAATGTTTTAACCTTTCATCAAGGAGGTGTGTTGACGCTTTCTGTCATTGGAACGGCTTATTTTGCTTCTAATGGAATAGAAGCTTTGCGTACGGCCTTGAATAAAGCTTACCGTGTTACTGATCGACGGAGTTTGTTGTTTTGTCGTTTTCAAAGTTTGTTTTTTGTGATCCTTGGCGCTTTTGGTCTTGTGGTGATGAGCTTTTTATTGATTTTAGCGCCTTTGCTGATCAAAATTATGCAAAATCATCCTTTTTTTATGACTGAACATATTGGAGTCATTCGTTTATGGCGTTATACAATTGCGGTCGTTATTTTGTTTATCAGTCTTTTGATTGTTCATAAATGGCTTCCAGCAGGGCAGCGGAAATTTATAGATATTTTACCAGGAATCGTGGTGACAATGTTTGTATGGTTTATGGCTTCTCTTGCTTTTGCGCAATATTTAACGATGTTTGACTATATTTCAACTTATGCGGGGTTAGCATCTATTATGGTCGCCATTATTTTTCTTTACATATTAAGCGCAATTTTTATTTTGGGGGGTGAAATAAACGCTGCAATAATGTTTTATCGCAATTATGAGCACGCTCCTAGATGAATGAAAAAAACTGTAGATCGTATGAAAGCCACAAGATAGGGCAAGGAATAAGACCAGCCATTACTTTGTTGGTTGATGCGGATGCCTGTCCTGTTAAAGATGAAATTTATCGTGTGATGAATCGTTATCAGCTTAAGACATTTATTGTCGCGAACCGTTTTCTTTCTCTTCCCCACGAAGAACTCATTGAAAGAATCGTTGTTTCTGGTGGGCTTGATAGTGCTGATGATTGGATTGTAGAACATGTGCATGAGGCCAGTATCGTTATTACCAGTGATATTCTTTTAGCAGTACGAGTTGTACGGTCTGGGGGGTTTTGTCTTTCGCCAACGGGGCGTATTTTTGATGCCAATTCAATAGGTCAAGCTTTAGTCATGCGCAATTTGATGGAAAACTTGCGAGAGCAAGGGCACGTCACAGGAGGACCACGCCCTTTTTGTGGTAAAGATCGCTCTGCTTTTTTGTCAGCATTGGATTTAACAATCCAACGTTTAAAAAGGGGCGGATATTAGGTTATTGTGCTTCTTTTATGACAGCTTTTATAAGTGTTTTGGCATCGTCATTGGCCCATGGCGCTGCACCATTATAGGAAGCAATGAGATAACCATTTTTATCAATGAGAAGTGTGACCGGTAATCCTAAAGCAAGTCCTTGTTTTCTCATGTCGTTGAAGATATTCATGGTTTCATCGCGATAGTAGACTAAATTATCAGCGTGAATATCTTGCAAAAATTGCTGAATTTTTTCAGGAGAAGCGGTTTTATCAATATTAATCGCTATGACATCGAAGTTTTCTCCACCCAATTCACGTTTTAATTGCGCTAGTTCGGGCATTTCTGTGCGGCAGGGAACGCACCAGATAGCCCATAGATTGATGAGTGTCAGTTTTCCGTTAAATTCAGCGAGTTTATGGTCTTTTCCTTTAATATCCTTAAAAGAGAGAATATTCATATCTAAGGGTGTATCAATAAATCGCATGTGAGCAAAAAAACCTGTCGCGGCTTTTTGAAGGGCCATCATTTTTTTGTCTTGTATTTTTTTAGTATTTTCTTTTGAAATAAAGTTGGTAGAAAAAGGGGCACTCTTGTCATGATGATTTTTTATTGCGTATAAACTGATACCAACTACGATAATGGCAACAAAAAAGAATGTTATGAAAACTTTCCACTTTTTGTTTTTCTTCTTTGAGCTATTAAGACTTTGATGAATCATGACTTTTATCCTTTTTATGGGTATTTTTAGACTATGACAAATGAGAAGGTAAAAAACCAAATGTGGGGAGGGCGGTTTATCGAAGGACCTGCTGCAGTTATGGAAGAAATTAACGCCTCAATTGATGTTGATCAGAAACTCTATCGCCAAGATATTAAAAGTTTGCTCTCTCATGCTGCGATGTTAGCGCAAACCAAAATTATTTTACAGTCTGATTATGAAAAAATTTCTTATGGTTTAAAAATTATTTTACAAGAAATTGAAGAGGATAAATTTGTTTTTTCACGAAAGCTTGAAAATATTCATATGAATATTGAAGCGCGATTGAGTGCGTTGATTGGTTCTGTTGCTGGGCGTTTGCATACGGCGCGTTCACGCAATGATCAGGTGGCTATTGATTTTCGGTTGTGGGTACGTGAGGCATTGCAGAAAATAGCACAAGCTTTAAAAGAATTGATAAAGCAACTGCTTGTTCTTGCAGAACAACATGTCAAGACCTATATGCCAAGCTTTACACATTTACAATTAGCTCAACCCATAACATTGGGCCATTATATGATGGCTTATGTTGAAATATTTGGTCGAGATTTATCGCGGATGCATGATGCTTTTAAACGAATGAATGAATCACCTCTAGGGGCTGCGGCTTTGGCAGGAACAAGTTTTCCGATTGATCGCTTTATGACAGCACGAGAGCTAGGTTTTCGGGAACCTACACGCAATTCAATTGATAGTGTTTCTGATCGTGATTTTGCATTGGAGTTTTTAAGTGCTGGTGCTCTTTGTGCCATGCATCTTTCGCGTTTAGCAGAAGAAATCATTCTGTGGTCAAGTGAGCAGTTTCATTTTATTTATTTATCCGATGCTTTTTCAACGGGGGTGTCTATTATGCCACAAAAGAGAAATCCTGATGCGGCAGAGTTAATACGGGCGAAAGCAGGCCGATTGAATGGGGCGCTTATGGGATTGTTAACGGTGATGAAAGGATTACCGCTTGCTTATGCAAAGGATATGCAAGAAGATAAAGGGTATGTGTTTGATGGGGCTTTGAGTTTGGAATTATCATTAGCAGCAATGACAGGAATGATTGCTGATTTGAAAGTGAATAAAAAAGTCATGAAACAAGCGGCAAATTTAGAGTATACAACAGCAACCGATTTTGCTGATTGGCTTGTACGCGAATTAGGGATTCCTTTTCGTGAAGCGC
The DNA here is from genome assembly GCF_018155095.1 of Bartonella queenslandensis. Taxonomy (GTDB): domain Bacteria; phylum Pseudomonadota; class Alphaproteobacteria; order Rhizobiales; family Rhizobiaceae; genus Bartonella; species Bartonella queenslandensis_B. The sequence continues at coordinate 279,080 of NZ_NAAI01000002.1, forward strand.
ATCACATAACGGGGCGTGCTGTAGCATTGGCAGAAAAAAAACAGTGTCGCCTTCAGGATTTATCATTAGATGAACTTCAAGCAATTTATCCTGATATCAATGCAACACTTTTTGATGTTTTGACCGTTGAAAAATCTGTTGAAAGTCGTAAAAGCTTTGGAGGAACAGCCTCTTCAGAAGTTCTTCGGCAAATTGCGTATTGGAAAAAGCATCTTGTGAGTGTTTAAGTGATTATATTTTAAAGGTAAAAAAGAGATCAAGATGAAGAAAGAGGACAGATGAAAATTATAGTAAAGGGGTTGATGATTGTCCTTTTGGGGAGCTTGGGTATCGTTGGGTGTGGGCGTAAAGGGTCATTGGAGGCGCCTCTTACAAGTGTGGAAAAATCTATGTTGGACACATCTGTTGCTAAAAGTAAGGATGATCAACCTTTTATTCTTGATCGTTTGATAAAGTAGGAGGAAAGTGTGAGTTTTTTCTCCTATCATCACGGTATGCTTCATGCTGAGGGTTGTTCACTTGCTATTCTTGCGCAGGAGGTGGGGACTCCTTTTTATTGTTATTCAGCTCATGCATTAGTCACACGTTTTAAGGATTATCAAAAGGCATTTCAAGGAATGCCCAGTCTGATTGCTTATGCGGTTAAAGCGAATTCTAATCAAGCGGTTTTACGGCTTTTATCAGCAAATGGGGCAGGAGCTGATGTGGTTTCAGAAGGCGAATTACGGCGTGCCTTGGCGGTTGGTATTCCAGCGCATCGTATTGTTTATTCTGGTGTTGGTAAAACTGTGAGAGAGATAGATTTTGCTCTTTCTCAGAATATTTATTGTTTCAATGTTGAATCAGAGCCGGAACTTGAACAGTTGTCACAACGTGCTGTTGCGTTGTCAAAAACAGCACGTGTTTCATTACGCATTAATCCAGATGTTGATGCAAAGACTCATAAGAAAATTACAACAGGAAAATCTGAGAATAAGTTTGGTATTCCATTGTTGTTGGCAAGAGAAGCTTACAAAAAGGCGATCTCTTTACCTGGATTGCAGGTTTGCGGTATCGATATGCATATTGGCAGTCAAATTTGTGATTTAAAGCCGTTTGAGGAGGCGTTTATTATTATCGCAGATTTGGTGCGTCAATTGTGGCGTGATGGTTATGCAATAACGCATATAGATATTGGCGGCGGGCTTGGTATTGCCTATGGTTGTGAACAACATACTGTACCCTCCCCTTTTGATTATGCCGCACTGGTAAAGAAGCATATTGCTCCTTTAGGGATGAATATTGTTGTGGAGCCGGGGCGGAGCATTGTAGGTCAAGCTGGTGTGTTGGTAACCTCTGTCCTCTATTTAAAAAAGGGGCAGGGGCGGAATTTTGTTATTGTGGATGCGGCGATGAATGATCTGATGCGTCCAACGCTTTATGATGCTTGGCAGAATGTCGTCCTTGTGAAACAAGCAGCAAAAGACGCTTCCCTTATTTGTGCAGATATTGTGGGTTCCGTTTGTGAGACTGGTGATTATTTAGCATTAGATCGTTGCTTGCCAATTTTGGCACCTGGTGATCTTTTGGCAATTACGCAAGCTGGAGCTTATGGTGCTGTGATGGCAAGTACTTATAATAGTCGACTTTTGATCCCTGAAGTTCTCGTTCAAGATACGCGTTATGCGGTTATTCGTCCGCGTCTTGATTATGCGCAATTGATGAAATGTGATCATATTCCTGATTGGATTGAGCATTCTTAAATGTGTTTGGTCTTATTTTTACTAAACTTTGATGAAACAATTTATTTTCTGGGAATTGTCTTGTATGGCTTTTATGATCTTAATACATCACGGTAAAAGGGGAAAAATGCTTGTTTATAAAAAATAAAAACATCAAGAGCTTTGCAATGAAGCTTTTGTGTGTGCGCATTTTGATGTGGGGGATTCTTTCATTTGAACGGATATGGGTACGATTGTGGCCGTTTTTCGTTGTTCTCAGCCTCTTTTGTTCGTTTAGTTGGTTGGGACTTTTTGGTATTTTAGGATATTGGTCCCATTGGCTTTTACTTGGGGGGATGCTGGTTTGTGCTGGAGCGAGTTTATTTTTTCTTATTGGTTTTCGGTTTCCCACAATGCGGGAAGTGGATCACCGTCTTGAACAGGTTAATGATCTTAAACACCAGCCTTTGAATATTCAAACAGATCATGTATGTTCTGAAAATGAGGAAGATTTTAGTGCTGTTATTTGGCGTGAACATCAACGCCGAATGGCAGAACAATTAGTCCATTTAAAAATTGGATTTATCTCGCTTAATAGTGCGGCTTATGATCCTTTGGCTTTGAGGGCTTTATGTGTTCTCCTTTTTGTGTGTGCTTTTAGTTTTTCTTTTGGTTCACGAGGGGGGCGTTTAGCTGATGCTTTTGATTTTCGTCCTGTTGTTCATGAAAAATTCATGCGGATTGATGCTTGGGTAACACCCCCTGCTTATACCGGTGTTGCACCTATTTATTTGACAAAAGATGAGAAGACACAACTGGAAATTCCTGAAGGGAGTGATGTGGTTGTACGTGTTGTCAATGGCGCTGGTATTAGGGTAAAAGCAAAGTCTGTAGATGAGGGACAAGAAATTTCGTTTTCAGAGAAAAATGAAAAAACAGCCTTGAATGCCCCAATTATTCATTTTGAAACACATTTGAAGCATTCAATGGATTTGTTTGTATCATCACGTCGTAAAAAACAGCAGTGGCATTTGCAGATGATTAAAGATGCTTTTCCAACAATTCGTTGGCTAGAGAAACCAGGGCGGATTTTAACAGGGTCGTTAGAGCTACGGTATGAATTGGATGATGATTATGGTGTGACAAAGGCTTTTGTTGAAATAGAGCCTTTTTTTCCTCAGAATAAAAATGCTCCTTCTCTTTATAAGGCTCCGGAAATAGAGCTTCTGCTTCCACGGGGTGGAAAGGGTAAAATGCGGACAGTACATGATGTATCAGCGCATCCATGGGCGGGTTCGCAGGTTAAAATTACTTTGGTAGCAGAAGATGGTGCGGGGCAGAAAGGGCGTAGCAAAACTTTTGTTATGATATTACCACAGCGTGTTTTTTCAAATCCTGTTGCACGTTCTGTGAGTGAATTACGTCGTTTACTTGCTCTTGATGTGTCTGCGAAAGAGCATGTATTGGATATGCTTTCTGCTTTGCTGGTGCGTCCAGAAAAGGGGCTTCAAAATGCAGCGCATTTTCTCGTTCTACAAAGTGCGTGGACAAGGCTTTCTTTGGCACAAACAGAAGAGGACTTGTACGATGTGGTGGATTATTTATGGCAGATTGCTTTAGGGATTGAAGGCAATCAGCTTGAATCCGTGCAGAAAAATTTAAAACAAGCACAAGCTGCTTTACGGGATGCACTACGGTATGGTGCTCCAGCAGAAGAAATTGAACGGCTTATGGCAGATTTACGTCAAGCCATGGAGGCGTATATTCAAGCTTTGGCTGAAAAAGCACCAGATAGTCAAGTTTCTAAAAATTCTAAAAGCTCAAAAAGCCCTAATCTTTCTGAAGATACATTACAAGAAAAACTGAATCTCATTGAGGAAATGGCTAAAACTGGCTCTTCTTTAGCAGCGGAACAACTCTTGGCGGAAATTGAACAAACGCTTGACCATTTGCAGGTACAAAAAGGCAATCAAAATGAGGGAGAAAAAAGTCAATCTACACACATGAAAGAAAAGATGGACCAACTTGGAGATTTAATGCGTCGTCAGCAAGAAATTCTCAATGAAACACATCAGTTAGAGATGGGACAAAAACGTGGGGAACATATACCGGAAAAACAAAAAAAATCTTTAAAAAAACGTCAGGCTGAATTGCAGTCTGAATTATCAACATTAGAAAAAGAATTATTAGAACAAGGATTTGAAACAGGTGATGCCTTGAAAAAGGCGGAAGAAAAAATGAATTCCGCAGAAGATGCTCTTGATCATGGAAATCATCAGGAATCTATACAAAATCAGTCTGATGCTTTAGAATCTTTGCGGCAAGGTGCCCAAAGTGTTTTGAAAAAAATGCGTGAAACACTCAAAGAAACAGGGAATGATCAAAATGCTGATTCTAGTCCGAAAGATCCGTTAGGGCGTCCACTTTCTTCAAAAACAGATGAAGGACAAGAAGGTGAAGCCCTTCCACAAGAAAGTGATCAAATGCGTACGCGGCAAATTTTGGATGAAATTCGCAAACGCCTTGGTAGGGAACATATTCCAGAAGTGGAAAAAAACTATCTTGAAAGGTTGCTTCATTTTAATTAACCAATTGTTGGCTTTTTTCTTAATTAATGTCAGAAGCAGCATAGGAGAAACCTCTATGGAATTCATCTCAAAAGAAAATGATTGAAGTGCTTATCATGCAATCATCATCCTTTTGTTCTGCTTTTTTTGATCATTTAAGTTTAGAATGTGAAATATTGAAATGTTCGCTATTGCGGATAAAGAGTAGAAGTCCATATAGGTTTAGTATATGAAGATCTTATAATATTTGAAATTTGTTTCTACATGGTATGTTGAATTGGATATTGTCACACTGAAAGATTTTTATGCTTCTGCACTTGGACTGCGTGTACAAAAGGTGCTGTGTGACCAATTGAATTTATGGTGGCCTAATCTTACGGATAAACGGGTTATGGGGTTGGGGTATACACTTCCTTATCTTTCTGCATTACGTAAACGTACCCAACAATGTTTTGCTTTTATGCCAGCTAGGCAAGGAGCTTCGCCTTGGCCTTGTGTTGAGCAGGTTGCTACAGCGCTTGTTTTTGAAGAAGACTTACCGCTTTCTGATGCATCAGTTGATTGTATTTTATTGGTCCATGCATTAGAATATACAGAGAATTCATTTGAAACGTTGAATGAAATATGGCGTGTTTTAGCACCCAATGGTCGTTTGATTGTCATTGTTCCTAATCGCTCTGGTTTTTGGGCACGCAATACGACGACACCTTTTGGTTATGGCGAACCCTATACTCGGCAACAGATTACGCGTTTGTTTGAAAAAACAAATTTTGTTTCTGAAGCAATCCAAGAAATTGTCCATTATATGCCCTATACAGGTCATGTTTCGCGATTGTTCTCATTTTTTTATGAGCCATTTGCACGCCATCTTTTTCCTTATTTTGGTGGACTCTTAATCTGTCAGGCACAAAAACGTGTTTATCAGGGGTTGCTCGTACAGCGTCGTCAGTCGCGACGTGTTTTTATTCCTGCTTTATCCCCACAGACAAGAAATATTTTAATTTATAAAAATCATTAATTATTTTGCCATTAGCATAAGAATCGCAAATTTATGAAGCTTCTTTCAAACTTTCATATTAACAATAAAAAAATATTTGTTTGCACATTATACGTGGAATAAATCAGTGAATATAAAATCTTAAGTATCAAGATAGCAAATCATCTTTAATGAATCGTAGCAAATATTCTAGGTGAGAAAAATGCTGAGCATTTTGTTAAGTGTCAAAATGGCGAGTGTCCGATAGGATTTTTGCATTATGGTTTATGAACAAATAACGTGAAATAGATTTGGCAGAAAGATGAAATGTTTCTTTAAAGGAAAGAATATTTTTTCAATGGTTTTCTATCGCCTTATGATATGAAAAATCAAAAGGTTTTATAAAAATAGCCGCTTTATCTCTATGGTGTGTAGGACTTTAACGCACTTTGGATAAGATAAAAGTTTTGTTTATAATATTAAATAATTTTTCAATTATGAGAGAGGTATTTTTGAAAATACACCATGTTTTTTAATGGGGGTTTATTGTGTAATATATTGATTTATAATAATTATTTATTATTCAACTTGAATTAGCTTTCTGAATATCGTAAGATTCTCTTATATTGAATCAAACAAAATCATTTGCTTGTATGTCCCAAGTGGGGGCCATGGAGGTAAAAATTGGATCAGAAAGAACATATACTTCTTATGGACTTATCCCAAGAGTTGTAGGATTGTCGTAACATTTTAGAGCTCGCCTGAGTATGTGATGGTGCTCGCTTATCCTTTTTATTCAGCATAAAGATGGTAGTGCTCAATGGCTTTCTTTATCGTTCGGATAAACATATCATATAACTCATTATCCTGTTTCTTAAGAGGAGGTAAGTCAATGATTGGAGAAAAAATATCTCTCAATTTAGGCGAGTAAATATGAGGTAAAGCAGTGTGTGAGGCGGTATATTAAAAAAATAATCATAAATATCAATATGCTAAAGAAAATGGTTATGATAAAAAATATTGCTAAAAGATATTACGATTATTTGTATGCGAAATATATTTAAAATTTTAAAGAGAGAAAAAACATATAAAGCAGAAATTGCCAAGTATATTGTGAGGTTGGAAAGCATTTCTGTTGCGCGTTCTCGTATTGGAATATTTTCATAAGAGAAAACTGTCTTTTGTTATAAGAGCGCTGATAAGGGAAGTTCTATACGGTAGCACTCAAATTGCATGTAAGCGTTTTTTTCAGTCTCGTTTTTGTTTTAATGCAAAGAAAGATTGAAGATATTAAAATTATTTTTGCAACGGTTAATATCAAATTAGAGATTTAAACGATAACCATTCTGATCTGTCATGAGAATTTGTGCATTGGAGGGATCATTTTCGATTTTTTGTCGTAAACGATAGATATGGGTTTCTAAAATATGGGTGATAACGTTTTCATTATAACCCCAAACTTGTTCTAACAATGTTTCACGGCTGACAATTTTATCGTTAGCATAATAGAGGCATTTGAGAATCGCGGTTTCTTTTTCTGTGAGATAGATTTTATTGTTGCATTGATCAAGAAGGAGTTTTTGTCTTAGTTTAAAAGTATAGGGGCCAATATGAAAGGTCGCATCTTCATTTTGTTCATATTGGCGCAATTGTGCTCGAATTCGCGCTAATAACACCGCAAAGCGAAAGGGTTTTTTCACATAATCATTGGCGCCTGTTTCAAGATCTAAAATGGTCTCGCAGTCTGTATCATCATTCGTTATCATGATAATAGGGGCACGAAATCCTTTGGTGCGTAATTGTTTAACGGCTTTACGACCATTAAGATCAGGAAGTGCAAGTCCCAAAATAGCGAGATCAATATTTTCTTCTTGAACTATTTTTATTCCCCCTTCAGCTGTTTTTGCTTGGAAAATTTCAAACTCTTGATGCATTTGCAATTGTTCTACCAAAATGGGGCGTAGATCATCATCTTCAACAATTAAAAGAGTATAGTTCATGTTTTTCCTTATAGGCATGTTAATGCACTGATTAGTAAAGAGTAGTTTCATGAAAAATGAGATTTGATGCAAGAAAAATTAAAAGAGGAAAGTTAAAAAAGAGAGTCTCTAAAAAATGAACTTTTATGATTTTATGGTCACTTGCCAAAAAGAAGATGTATCCTTGTATACAGAATATTATACATTGATTGGAAGCGTTGTTTTTTATACGCTAAGCCGTATTTTGCCATTGGGAACGACCATCTTTACGCTTATATTAGAAAGAAACAAGCCGGCACCATCATATGCTTGGGGCTTTTCAATGTTGAGACTCTTGGTATTTGAGACTCTTTATAAAAGATATGTTTTTAATCTACGCAGGCTTTTCTGTTTTTAACGTACAAAAGACATAATTTTGATCGATCCAACATGGAACGGGTTTGGAATGAGAAAAATCCTGCGGTATGAGGGACTTTCATCTCCAACATGCAAAACAATGAATACTCTTTTTAAATCAGTATGATGCGTTTTTAAGCGTGAAAAGAACTGTGCAATATTCTCACACATAGCACTGTTTAGGAGAATTTCACGGTCATTTTTATTGTTTTTTCGTCGCATTTGTATACGAAATGGTCGGTGTCGTACTCGTCGTTTTATTCATTATAATCGTTGAGTCAGTCTGCCCTTGAGCCATGCTGAAAAGATGCATCATGAACAGAGTGTTTGTACCATTTTAGCGGGCTGTATTGAGACAGAGTGTAGAATAAAAAATATAACAAGGAAGAGTATATTAGCATGAGAACACGTAAAGGAATGCATTGTGCTCGCTCTTTTGTTCTATGAAGTATTGTTTCATATGATTAGATAAATAAAAATTATTGTTTTAAGATCAAAGCATTTCCTTCTTAAGGTTGCCCATTAAACACACTTCTTTCCATTCATCTTCTGTTACCGGTTGTACTGATAAGCGGCTGGCATTGACCAGAACCATATTTGCTAGTTTGGGATTGGCTTTAATTTGTTTTAATGAAACAGGTGTTGGCATGTCACAAAGTGCACGGATATCCACACATTCCCAGCGTGGATCAGAGCTTGTAGAATCAGGGTGTGCTTCAGCACATATTTCGACAATGCCTACAATTTCTAAACCTTTATTTGAGTGATAAAAAAAGCCTTTATCGCCATATTTCATGGCACGCATATTATTACGGGCTTGATAATTGCGGACACCATCCCATTGTTCGCCATCCGCTCCTTTTTTCTTTTGCATCTCCCATGACCATTTATGAGGTTCAGATTTAAAAAGCCAATAAGCCATGTATTTACCTTTTTCATAGATTGTTATGCATTCATCATGTCCAATTTTTTATAAGCACCTTTGTAATATCATCAATAATGATTTTTAAAATGGAGTAAAGAGCGGGAGTTATTTGTTTTTTGTTTCAAAATAATTTGTAGGAGTAGACTCCAATTAAGTTGTATTTTGCTTATTTTTTAGCAGAAAAATGTATCATAAAAAATAGACTTAAAATTGCTCAGCTATGTGGAGGCTTGACTATCTTTTCGGCTATAGTTTGAAACGCAGTCACTAAAGGTGCACGACATTAGAAAAAATTTAGCAAGAAAATTAGTTTTGAAGAATTACTACAATGGTTGTGAAACAAAATAAATGGTCAAAGGTTATGGTGTCAAAGAATAGTTTGATATTATACTTTGTGGGGTAGGGTGCGTTTTATGGTGCCATAAAAATTGTCATTTGAGGTGTGGTGATATAAGGCAAGTTTCCTTGAAACATGAAGTGTTTTTAAAATATATGATGAATATTTAAGTTTGCCTATCGCACTTTGAGTTAAGTGAATCGTGTGAAATGAGAAGCAAATAAAATCGTTTGTAGGTGGAAAATTGATCCAATAACCATTTGGATGATTACAGACCGGATTGAGTGAAAATCTTTGTTCTTTGAAAGGTGAGGAAAATTAATTTTCTTATGCTTTTGTCCCACGGCGTCCCATTCCGATCAAGGGCGCGGCTTTTTCATCTAATGGCCAGCGTGAGCGAGGGGCAATATCAAGAGGGCTTGTTTCTCCTCGTGCGAGCTTGTGTGCACCGGCAAAAGCAATCATGGCTGCATTATCCGTACACAAGGAAAGAGGAGGCGCTATAAATTCAAAACCATGTTGATGGGCAAGCTCTTGCAATGTAGAGCGGAGTGCTTGGTTTGCAGCAACGCCGCCTGCAACAACTAAAGCAGGAGAATGCTTTCCTTGATCATGAGAGAGAGGATATTGGTTGGTAAAATGTTTTAGAGCCAAAAGAACACGATCACGCACCGTATCGGTCACGGCGGCTTGAAAACTTGCTGCAATATCAGCAACATCATTTTCTGTAAGAGGCGCTATGGCTGTTGCGGCTTGTCGAACAGCCGTTTTGAGTCCTGAAAAAGAAAAATCTAACCGTTTTTCACCTTTTAAAGGTCGTGGAAGAGGGAAGCGATTTTTATCACCTAATAAAGCTGCTTTTTCAAGTGCTGGTCCACCAGGATAAGGAAGACCTAAAAGTTTGGCAGTTTTATCAAAGGCTTCTCCTAATGCATCATCAATGGTGGTTCCTAAACGCTGATAGTTACCTACTCCATGAACAAGAATTGTTTGTGTATGCCCCCCTGAAACTAAAAGTAATAAATAAGGAAACTTAACATTGTGCGTTAACACAGCTGTTAAAGCATGCCCCTCTAAGTGATTTACAGCAATAAATGGTTTTCCAGTGGCAAGAGAGAGTGCTTTTGCGCTCATAACACCTACTAATAACCCCCCTATCAAACCAGGTCCACTGGTGGCTGCAATGCCATCAATATCTTTTAATTTTATATTGGCTTCGGTGAGGGCTTGAAGAATTAAATGATCAAGAATTTCAACATGGGCACGAGCGGCAATTTCAGGAACAACACCACCGTAAGGGGCATGATGATCAATTTGACTCCAAACAATATTGGAAAGAATTCGGGTGTTTAATTCATTGTTGTATTCAATGACAGCCGCTGCCGTTTCATCACAACTTGTTTCTATTCCCAACAGACGCATTTTAAAGGGGACCTTATATTGAAGCTTCTTTCCTACGTGCGTATCATGAACAGAAAAAGATGCAAAGGATTTCTCTTAAGAATTGATTTTTCTATGAGAGAATGCATTTTAATCCTTATTTTGAATTTTATGGCATTCTTGATTAAAAAATGAAGCTGTATTTTTTAGTATAAAATTCAGATGTGTTTTTAAAAACTTGTCTATCAAAGTTTATCATTGTAAATATTACTGAGAAAAATGTTATTTAGGAAATTTCTATAAAGTTATACTCTTTGTAAAAGGAATGTAAAGTAAACAAAGATATTTGAGAAAAGCTTCATCTTTAAAACTTTTTTCATTTTATTATTTTATCATCAAAGAAAATGTGCACAAAAAGTGACAGAGATGGTCGATTCTTCAAAACCAAAAGTTAAATCACATTATGCTGGTACGCGCCGTAAGAAGCCCGTCATTGAACATGAAGTTGTTTCCCATGATTCAGAGAAAGAAATACAAGATTCTGTAGAATCTTATGCACAAGAAAAACAGAATATGCAAAATCAGGATAAAAGTACCTCTGGTACGGCTTGGCTTTTGTTGCTTCTTTCAGGGATTCTAGGGGGAATCATTGCCTTGGGGGTTTTTGTGGGGCTTCAATGGGCGGGTTTGTTTTCTTCTCCTTTTGTGGAAAATTCAGTTGGAGAGAAAAACGTTTTACAGATTGTTGAAACTGCAAAAAGCCAAGGGGAAGAAGCAAGAAAACAATTGAAGCAGCTATTTCAAGAAATTGATGCATTAAAAACAGAGTTTTCTTCTTTTTCATCACAGCAGTTTAAAACAACGACAAATAATGAGCTATCGAAAGAAGAAAGTAGGCAAGCTTTTGCGATTTTAGAGGAAAAAGTAAAAGCTCTTGAAGAGGCTGTACAAACTCTTGTTGGAGCGCCAAAAGAGATAGAAATGGCTTTGTCTGTTGGACAGAGCAATGCAAATGATCTTGCTGCGTTAAAAAAACAGTTGGAAGCATTTCAGGAGGAAATTACTGTTAAAAATAGTGAGAAAAGAGGAATAGATATGGCGCTCTTTACAGCAATCAGTTCATTAAAAAATGCTGTAGAACGGGGTGGGTCTTATAGCAATGAATTAAAGCTGTTACAGCAATTATCACCCTCGATTGATGGACTTGATGTGTTGCAAAAGACAGCCACCGTAGGGCTTCCAAGTTCAGCACAACTTTCAATTGATTTTGCTCATGTTGCCGATGCAATCGTTCGTACGCAAAATATTGTTGCGTCAGATGCTGGTTTTTTTGACAGAATTTTAGCATGGATAAAAGGGCTTGTTGTTTCACGACCGATTGGAAATGTTGAAGGGACAACTCTGGGGGCGATTGCTGCGCGCATGGAAGTTGCTATTCAAGCCGGTGATTACGAAAAGGCTTTGAGCGAATGGCAATCATTGCCCCAAAGTGCAAAAGATGTTTCAATGGATTTTGTTCAGAAGCTTGAAAGACATATTACTGTTCAACAATTGTTGCAGCAATTGCTGTTGTCGGTGCAACAAGGGTCTTTTAAGGCAACAAAGATGTAAATAGGATCCAGATGATACGTGTTTTTATTTATACTTTTATTGTTTGTATCATCGGCTTAGCTTTTGGGTGGGTTGCTAATCACAATGGTGTTTTTGTCCTCACATTTTTGCACTTCAGATTTTCTGCTTCATTCCTTACAATGTTAAGTGTGCTGATTTTGCTTTTTGCAACGCTAGTGCTTTTATGGTGGTTATTGTCTTTCTTTTTTTCCATACCGAGTGCTTTTTCCAATTATTTTTATAAACGCCATCGAAAGCGCGGTTATGAAGCTCTCTCAAAGGGGATTCTTGCAACTTTTGCTGGTGATGGTGTGGTTGCACAAAAAATGGAGGAACGGGTTGCTAAATATCTTGCAGGAAAACAAGAACCGTTGGTAAAACTCTTAAAAGCACAAACCTTGTCTTTACAAAATAACTCTGTTCGTGCCATCAGTCTTTTTGAGGAGATGAGAAAGGAAGATCCAACAAAACTGGTTGGACTTTACGGTTTGTTTCGTGAAGCGATGAAGAGTAAGGCTTATGAGGCAGCCCAACAATATGCAGAAGAGGCGCTAACTTTATCGCCAGCACTTGTATGGGCACATCAGGTGGTGCTGGATCGGTTGGGTGCTGAGGGTAAATGGGATAAGGCACTTACTGTTTTTGAAAAAGCGCAAAAAGCTCTCCCGCGTTCTGTTCGTTCGACTCAAGAGCGGCAGCATATACAGGTTTTACTGTTAAGTGGGAAAGCACTTCATTTGTTTGATACATATCCTGTAAAAGCCCGTGAAGCCATTTTGAAAGCCCATAAATTAGCGCCTGATTTTGTTCCAATAACAATTATAGCTGCTGATATTCTTTATAAATTAAATGAAATACGTAAAGCGGATAAAATGATTATAGCGGCTTGGAAGAAGAATCCTCATCCTGATTTGGGGAGGATTTATCTTGAAAGAGAAGAAGGAGCTGTTGGACGATTGAGAAGGGCTAAGACACTTGCTTCTTATAATAAAGATGCATTTGAGTCGGCTTTCCTTATTGCCAAAGCTGCTTTGGATGCTGGTGAAACAGCATTAGCAAGAGAGCAGGCACAAAAAGCATTGCAGTATCATCCACGGGAAAGTGTTTATTTATTATTGGCAGATATTGAAGAGGCACAGGGAAACAATCAAGGCGCTGTGCGTCAATGGCTTTCTTTAGCACTTCGTGCTGAACGTGATCCAGTATGGATGTGTGATGGAGCTATTTTTTCTTCTTGGTCAGCTGTTTCTCCAATCAGTGGACGTTTGGGCTGTTTTGAATGGAAAGCTCCTCCCCGTGTACCTTCTATCACATTAGAGACGGACAATATTATGCCAAAAAATCACGATAAAGAGGATGCTGTGGAAAAAAGTGATGGTGTTGTAGATAAGAGCTTTGAAAAATTAACGCCTATAGATGATTCTTTTTTGTATAATATGCAGGTGGAAAAACAAGATATAAAAGAAAAAGATAAGAAAACATTCAGCCAAATTCATTTAAACGTTGATGACCCAGGGGTTAAAACAGAAGAAGAAGGGACGTTTTTATCGAGAAAAAAATTTCGTTTATTTTAAATTGCATCAATAGGATAATTTGAGTGTTTTTTCAGAAGAAACAATGAATGTAGAAGAAAAAAATTTATTGTTAATCTTGTCCAATAAAAGTATTCTCTTGCGCTTTAAAAAAATGGAGTTTTACTTCGTTACAGAGGTGATTGGTTAGAAAATGTTTTTACATCAAAGATGTCTTGGTAAAAAGCAAAAAGATAGCAAGCCAAGAATTGCTGTCGTTATTCATCGGCGATCTACCTATACTGGTCGTTTGGGAAAATTTTTACAACAAAATGGTTTTGTCCTTGATGTTTATCATCCTATTTTTGGACAAAAACTTCCTGACACATTAAAACATTACGCTGGTGTTGTTATTTTAGGGGGACCGATGAGTGTGAATGACAACGAAGCTTATATTGGTGAGGAAATTGATTGGATTTCGTTATCGCTAAAGGACAACAAGCCTTTTTTAGGTATTTGTCTGGGAGCACAAATGTTAGCGCGAAATTTAGGTGCGCGCGTTGGTACAAGAAGTGATGGGACTGTTGAAGTGGGCTGGTATCCAATAGAAGTAACCCCACAAGGAAAGGAATTGATGAAGTGGCCAGAAATGGTCTACCATTTTCATGATGAAGGTATTTATGATTTACCAAAAGAGGCAATGCTTTTGGCAACAGGGAGTACATATCCTACGCAAGCTTTCCGTTATGGAAACAATGCATGGGGTTTACAGTTTCATGCTGAATTTACACGCGCTATGATGCGGCGTTTATTGGCGCGTTCAGCACATAAATTGACCGAAAAAGGTGCTCAACCTGCTTGTGCACATTTAGAAGGGCGTTTAATCTATGATCGAGCTTTAAGCCAATGGTTTGAAGGGGCATTACGACAGATCTTTTGTACACCGACCGCACTTGTGTGAGTATGCGCTGTTTATTATCATTTTTATGCTGCTGTAAAATAGTGTTTTTTTTAGGTTAAAGATAGAAAAATCATGTAAGCCTTTACATGTAAGGTGTTTTTTGTTAAAGATTTTTTTAAGAGAATCTTGCTTTTTGAGTTTATGAGATTTTGTATTTTGGGGCGGTAGACGATGAATTCCATGAAGTGGTCAGCGGATAAAACCCGATAGATTAAAAAGCGGATTGTTTATAGATTGTTGAATGTTAAGAATCTTTATCCTTTTTAGGGTGGGGTGAAAATCAAAAGATAAAGAAAGTTTTAAAGTTGTCTACATCTTCTCAAATACCATCATCACAAAAAAGATTTTCTTTGCGCTATTTATTTTGTGGGCTGTTTTGCCTTGCTCTGATCCTTATTTATAGTGCTTTCTGGTTTTTTTTTCACGTAAAATAGAAAACTATGTTTCTGATATATCCACAAAAGCATCTTCCGGTAATATGACGGCGGTGTGTGAGGATGTGCGCAAGAGTGGTTATCCTTTACGGATCGGTATTTTTTGTGACAAGTTTCAATTTTCTTGGCCTTTATATGGGATTTCTTTATCGACGGGGCATTTAACGGCTGGTGCACCAATTTATGCGCCTCATGTGGTCGAATTTAATGTTAATTCTCCTGCATCAATTGTTTTTTCTGGAAAAACTTCCATAGTATCTCGTTGGCGCAATTTGGTGATTGAAACAGAACCTTATTGGAAAACAGGTCAGACATTCAAGCTTATAGCTGAAGGGCTTGAATTTTCTCCTCTTTCTTCTTCTCTTGAGGATCAAAAGCTTCAAGAAGTTGTGGGATCAAAAACGGCAGATAAAAAGATAACACAACAAAACGTTGAAGATCAGACATCTTTGAAAGATCTTCCTGATGTTGCTGTCCAGAAGTTAGAGCCAAAAGATATCTCTCAAAAAATAACGACAGAATTTTTGCGTCTTGATCTTAAACGTGAAAAGAATCATTTTTCAGGGAATATGACTTTTGATGGCTTTGATGTTTCTCCAATTTTTATATCTTCTTTTGTTGAAGTTCCAAAAATTGATGGCAATTTGAAATGGATTTTAAATGATGTTTCTCTTCTATCTGAAAAAGGAGGAGAAAATTGGAGACAGCATCTCTATGGAAAAAGTGGCATCTTAAAGCATGGTGAATTGGCTTTTCATACAGGTGGTGGGGTGCATATCAGTGGGCCTTTTTCTTTTGATGATGAAGGATATTTGACAGCAACATTTGAACTTGTCTGTATACAGCACAAGAAGTTTCTTGAGACTTTGCAACATTTGTTTTCTGAAGAAGCGGATAATTTTCAAGCATTATTTTTTATTTTGAATACACTTCCTAAAAACGCAGATGGCGCCCCCGTTCTTCCTTTGACTATTCGCCATGGATGGGTAAAACTGGGGTTTTTAGAGCTTGGTCGTCTTGCTCCACTTTAAGTTTGAGAATAAATTGTCAAGAGCGTGTCTGTATGGCAAGATATTGATTTATAGAAAGTGTTCACTGTTTTATATTTTAATGAGAGTTTTGAATATCGTAAGATTCTCTCATTTTAATTCTATCTATATTGAATCAAACAAAAATATTCCTTTGCATGTTATAAGTGGGATTAGCGTGTGGGTAAAATTTGTATAGACAAGGACTAAAATAGCTCTCATAAATCGTTTCGAGTGCCAAGGTCTGTCGAATACCCACGGGCTGGCAAAGTGTATGACGGTGCCGTCTTGCTTCTTCACAAGCGTAAAGATAGGGAGGCACAATGGATTTACCATTATACTATTCATGGGTGCTGTCGTGAAATGAGCTTGGAGGCCTTAAGAGATGTTTCTTTAAAACAAGCCGCTGAATTTGCAAACCAATAGCGCTCTGTTTTACGTGAAGGACATGACCTTATTAAAGAATGCAACACGCAAGGGTGGAGAATTTTAATTGATTCAATATAAACAAGATCGAAATGAGAGAATCTTAGGATATTATGCTCTCCTTATAATATGCAAAATGATAAAGTTATGATTGTCAATTAATGAGGGATATTTGACAGCAAAATTTGAATGTGTTTTTTGTTTCATCCGCAGAGATTCTTGACACTTTGCAGCGCTTATTTGCTGACAAGCTTATAGTTTTCAAATGTTATTTTTTATTTTTGATGCTCTGTTTAAAAATACGGGATAGTGCTCCCATTCTTTCCTTGTTGATTGTCGCTTGCCAGCAGATTTTATCTATTTTTACTTAAGGTTTGTACCAATTCATTTTATTTTTAAATGATTTTTAAGGAGCTCTCAAAGGTCTTTAAAGAGCTTTCAAAGCTCGTTATCCTTTTTGTTACAAAATTTCGATTTTTACCATTTTTTCGATATTCAGATGTCAAAATCCATTTTTATAAAACGCGTATTGAATGGTAAAAAATAGCTATAAAAACAAGGAGTTATTACATATTCTTTCCTAATTCCACTCGGTATAAAATCTATTGTCAGATTACATTGAGATCGGTTATGGATGGATAGAACAGGGATAAAAGCTTAGCTGTTTTGTTCTGCTTTTAAATCTGAAAGTTGATGTTTTTACGTTGATAAATCAATCTTGTTGACGTTTTGGAATTGTTTACAAGAAATTCTATCGTGATAAGGAGCAGGATTTTTATTTTGGGTGCTTTATCTCAAAATGAAAACTCCCACTCTGTACCTTGCTAGTTTGCTGTTGTAGGATAGAATGG
Organism: Bartonella queenslandensis; assembly: GCF_018155095.1. GTDB lineage: Bacteria > Pseudomonadota > Alphaproteobacteria > Rhizobiales > Rhizobiaceae > Bartonella > Bartonella queenslandensis_B. The sequence goes on from NZ_NAAI01000002.1 coordinate 296,162, forward strand.
GAGTTTTTAACTGAGTTATTCTATACTCATTTTAAGTTTGAAAGCCAGTATTTTGAAGTTGAGAAATCAATCCTGCTGCAAAAGTAAAACGAGAAATATTGAGATCATTTTCAATAAGAGCGCTAATGCGGTTTGTGATATTATGAATATCGTCTTCTTTTGTTTTTTTCCAAGTGGCAAAAGGATCCTCTTTTTTTCCATAATTTTTGAGAATTTTCATAACGATTTTCCGTAAGCTTTTGGAAACATTTTCTTTGGCTTGGTTTAAAGCCATACTATCATAGTAATCGAGGATAGGAATTGTTCTTCTCGCTTCGTTAATTCGGTTTATACGAATGATTTGCGCAAATGAGAAATAGATTCCTGCGGTTTTAATAAGATCGCTGTTGCTTTGTTTTGCAATTAAAGAAATATCACAGATGGTTGGAGCAGCTTCCAAGAGAGCTAATTGTTTTGCTAATGCTTTTGGTGCTCCTTCTTCACTGTAGTGTTGTGCTTTTTCTTCAATCTTTTGCTTAATATCGTTATCATGAGAATGCATAAGCTCTTTTTCAATAACACTACGGGCTTGTTTTAGTGTTTTTACAATTTCTTCTAATGGGTTTGAGAGATCCATGTTGTGCAAACCCCAATTGGTTGTTTCAAAGAGCATTGAGGTTATTGCTGCGTAGAATTTGTTTTGGACAAGACCGGGTATTTTGTTATCAAGTTTATCAATTTGATCGGACAATTGAGGAATTTCAAATCCATCACGGATGGCAATGAAAACGCGAATAATATTTTCAGCCTTTTGTTCTGTTGCATCGCGTAGTTGATTAACAAAAGTGGGGCCACCACGATTGACAATATCGTTAGCAATCAGCGTTGCAATAATATTACGACGTAATTGATGGTTAATGACTTCCTTCTCAAAATTTTCTTGAATTTGGGTTGGAAAATAATTCAGCAAAGCTGCGTTGAAATAGTGATCATCAACAACGGGGCTCTTGGCAATTTCTTCTTTGAGCGTTAATTTAGCATAGGCAAAAATAACGGCAAGCTCTGGACGGATAAGACCTTTGCCTTGAGTTGTTCTTTGCCGTAAAATTTGCTCATCAGGGAGTACTTCAACTCTGCGATCTAGAAGCTTTCTTTGTTCCAAATCATGCATGAAGCGTATTTGATAGGGTAAATCAGCCGTGCTTTGGCTTTCTGCTAAGGAAAGGGCAAGGGGTTGTAGATAATTATTGCGCAGGACGAGTTGTTCGACTTGGGGAGTCATTTCTTTTAAGAGTTTATTGCGTTCTTCGCGGGTGAGTGTTTTAGCACGAAGTGCTGATGCAAGAACAATTTTGAGATTGACCTCAATATCAGAACAATTCACACCGGCAGAATTGTCAATGGCATCCGTATTGCAGCGTCCACCATTTGAAACATATTCAATCCGTCCACGTTGTGTGACACCAAGATTAGCGCCTTCGCCAATAATTTTTGCACGTACCTGTTCTCCGGTAATGCGTATTGCATCATTTGCACGATCACCTACTTGGGCATCATTTTCTGTTGTAGCACGGATATAAGTACCAATGCCACCAAACCATAAAAGATCAACAGGGGCTTTGAGAAGAGCAGAGATAATTTCAAAGGGGGTTCCTGTTTGTTTGTCGAAACCAATGGCCCTTGCTGCTTCAGGTGAGAGTGTAATGGTTTTCTCTTTTCGTGAGAAGACACCACCCCCCTTTGATAATTTGTTTTGGTCGTAATCCTGCCAGCTTGAGCGAGGAAGTTTGAAGAGACGCCTGCGCTCTGCATAGCTTTCCTCTGTATTTGGATTTGGATCAATAAAGATATCGCGGTGATCAAAAGCAGCAATTAATTTTGTTTGTTTGGAAAGGAGCATTCCATTGCCAAAGACATCACCAGACATATCACCAACACCAATACAGGTGAAAGGTACTGTTTGAATATCGTGATTAAATGATTCTCGAAAATGTCTTTTGACGGCTTCCCATGCGCCTTTGGCTGTAATACCAATTTCTTTGTGGTCGTAGCCTGCTGAGCCACCAGAGGCAAAAGCATCATCGAGCCAAAAATGGTTTTCTTGACTGATAGCATTGGCTGTATCAGAAAAGGTTGCTGTCCCTTTGTCTGCTGCGACAACAAAATAGGGGTCAGGATCATCATGACAAATGATATTGTGGGGCGCACTTATCTTGCCGTTAACCAGATTGTCTGTGATAGAGAGCAAAGCCGTGATAAAGTCTGTATAAGCTTGTCGTGCTGCTTCTATGATGAGAGCACGGTCATTTGTTTGAGGAAGGCGATGGGGATAAAATCCACCTTTTGCACCGGCAGGAACGATAACTGCATTTTTAACTTGTTGAGCTTTGACTAAGCTAAGCACTTCGGTGCGATAATCTAATGCGCGGTCAGACCAACGAATTCCACCACGAGCGATAGGGCCAAAACGCAAATGGACCCCTTCAACTTCTGGTCCATAAACAAAAATTTCTCGATAAGGTCGTGGTTCAGGCAAACCTTCAATTTGGCGCGGATTTAATTTGGTGGCTAAAATACGCCGAGGACTACCATCGCTAAGAAGGGTAAAGGCATTTGTTCGTAAACTCGAATCGATAAGGTTGCAATAACGACGTAAGATAAGATCATCATCTAAACCAGATACTTTCTGTAGTTTTTCTTCAATGCGCTTTTGAATAATCTGTTGGTTTTTTTCTCGTTCTTTTGCTGGATGACTTTGATGAAATTTTAAATGAAATAAAGCATAAAGCTCTTTGGTAATATCAGGATAAGTATTTAAAGTTTGGGCGACGCGGTCTTGCGAATAAGGAATTCCAGCTTGTTGGAGATAACGCCCGTAATGGCGCAAAATAACAATTTCATGCCAATCAAGCTTAGCTGTTTGAGTGAGGGCGTTAAAGGCGTCATTATCAGCATTTTGTGCCCAAATGGCTTCAAAGGTTTCGGCAAGCTTTTGCCCCTCTTTTTCAAAATCGATACAGAGTTGGAAAGTACTTTCTAGTTGCATATCATGAAGATATACGGATTGTCCGTTGCCATCTGGTAACTCAAGGGTCTGTTCCGCAATAACGCGAAACCCCATATTTTCAAGCAGTGGTACACGTTTGGAAAGAGCAAGGGCCTCATGGCGGTGAAAAAGCCGAAGAGAAATGTTCTGTTTTTCTTTGTTTTGTGCGTGATAAAAGGTCACAAAAAGGGGTTTTTTATCATGAAGATTGAGAATGTGTCCGGAATCTTTAATGGCATCTTCTGCTGAGAATAAATCACGATAGCTATTGGGAAATTCACTGGCTAGACGGGTTTGTGGCTCTGTTGTTTTGTGGGCAAGAGCGATGGATTGAACACTATCTTCCCAACTTCGTGCGATTGAACGGACATGTTGTTCAAGTGTGGCGCGCTCGTGAAGTGGAACCGTTTCGCTTACTTTGCGATGGATAATATAATAAACACGGATAAGAGGGCTTTCTAAAAATAGCGGATAGGATTCAAAAAAGTCGCCTTTATAAAGCCCAACAAAATGTTCGCCAACTTTTTCACGGAGGCTGCTGCTGTATTGGTCACGTGGCACATAGACAAGGATAGAAACAAAGCGCCCAAAAGAATCAGTGTGAACAAGAACCCGCAAACGCGGACGTTCGTCTAGTTGCAGGATAAGTTTGGCATTTTCTGTTAATGTATCAATATCAGTGCGAAATATTTCATCTCTTGGATAGGTCTCTAAAACACTGATGAGTGCTTTTCCTGAATAATCAGAACGATTGTATCCAAGGCGTTGAATGATGGTTTGGGCTTTTTCTTTTAAGAAAGGAATTTGCAAAATAGAGCGTGTATACGCTGAAGAGGTAAAAAGCCCTACAATGCGTAATTCTCCGCAGAGCTGGCCTTCTTTATCAAAGATTTTAAGACCAATATAGTCGAGCCAAACAGAACGGTGAACTTTGGAGCGGCTGTTCGCTTTTGTCACAATAAATAGGTTATCACTTTCCATAAAGGATAAAACTTCCTGAGGAGGTTCTTTCATACTTTCATCATCAACAATATGAATAGAAGCATCCCCGAGTATGCCAAGTTCAATGTTACTCGCGGTAAAGGATTTTATAGGTTTCTGATCTTTGATGAAGTTATAAGTGCGCATGCCAAGGAAGATAAAATTATCATCTGTAAGCCAGTGAAGAAATTCAATAGCCTTTTCGCCTTTTTGTTTGTAGTATGAGGGAAGGCTTGTTTGATAGGCATGAATATGTTTTTCAACTTCTTCAAGCATCGGTTTCCAGTCTCGTACAGCAGCATTAACCTGCTCAAGAACTAAGGTGAGTTCATTTTCAAGTTTTTGTATCTGTTGTTTGTTTAAAGACTCGATGTGAATTTGCATCAGACTGATGCGTTTTCCAGAAGCACAATCAAGAACGGGGTGTGCAATCAAATAAATATGGTTTTTATGTTGATTGAAGACATTTAAAATAGAATCGAGAAGGAAGGGTTTGTTATCATTGACAAGCGTGACAACAGTTATAGGTCTGTTATTGCGGGTCAAATCCTGTTCAAAGCAGATGGTATTTTTTCCTGCCTGATGAAGATTGAAAGTTTTTACTGCGATGGCTGCGGCTTTTTGAAGTTCTGTATTTTCGTAATAAACAATGTCTTCTTTATCAGTTTGAGCAAAAAGTATTTTTTCTATTTTATCTGGTGTGTTTGTTGTTTCTATTGTTTTTTGTTGCAACACATTCGCTCTCCCTTTTTGCTCTTCGGGTCTTTTCTTGCATTGTTTGCCTATTTAAGAGCAGACCATTATATCTTCCTACACTGTAACATTTTCTTCCTAAAGAAAATAGCTCTTTATTTGAAAAGAATGACAATGTTTTTATTATTTTTTAGTAATAATTTGTACTTTAAAGAAATATTTTACACCAATGAAAGGGACTTTTTAGTATTTTTGTATATTAATAGTTTTTTTTTCTAATTATATGAAATGAAAGTAAAGAAAGAATTAGAAGTAAAGAGAGAATGACTCGTTTACCAGAAAGACTTTTAAGTGGTTACAAAAACTTTATAAATAATCATTTTTCATATAAAACAGAACATTATCAGCAATTGGCGATCGAGGGGCAAAAACCTGAAGTTTTAGTTATTGCTTGCTGTGATTCGCGTGCAGTCCCAGAAATGATTTTTGATGCTAAGCCTGGCGAAATTTTTACCTTACGCAACGTGGCAAATGTGGTTCCTCCTTTTTCTCCTGATAACAAATATCATGCAACATCAGCAGCTCTTGAATATGCCGTGCAATTGCTTGAGGTAAAACATATTGTTGTTTTTGGTCATGCGCATTGTGGAGGTGTTCATACTGCTCTTAAGGAGACGTGTAAATCTTTACCTTCAAATGATTTTATTGGCCAATGGATTAGTCTTTTAGCGCCAGCAGCAGAAGTTGTTTTGAATAATAAATCACTGTCTTGGCCAGAAAAACAGACGGCTTTAGAGCAGCTTTCTATTCGACATTCGTTGAGAAATTTAGAGACGTTTCCGTGGATAAAGTTCCGAAAAAATCAAGGTATTTTAACATTGCATGGGGTTTGGTTTGATATCTCTAGTGGGAAATTATGGAATGTGGAACAGGAAACAGGTTGTTTTATGCGTGTTGAAATTGAAAATTTTGAAGGGTAGTATTGTAGTATTTGCTGTTTTTATTTCTTCGTATAAAAAGACATTTTATGATAAAACTTGACAAAGCTGGGGTTTTATTGTTTGAAGGAGCGAGCTTTCAGTGACAAAATTAACTTGGAGCCACCGACTGAGACCCCAATGCAAGGGTATGAAGAGATCTCAGAGGTCAACATTCGACGGCGCGATGCGTTCTCGGGTGCTATTTTGGTTTGTTCGTTATGCAACTTTGTTAGGCAACAATGAGGTAAATGATGTTTGAATCCTTGCAAGAGCGACTTGGTTCTATCCTGTCTCATTTAACGGGGCGTGGTGCTTTGTCGGACCAAGATGTTGCAGAGGCGCTGCGTGAAATTCGTCGCGCTTTATTGGAAGCCGATGTTGCCCTTGATGTTGTCCGTTCTTTTACCGATAGGGTTCGAGAAAAAGCTGTTGGGACCGAAATTGTTAAATCAATTAAACCAGGCCAAATGGTGGTTAAAATTGTTCATGACGAATTGGTTCGTATTCTTGGAAATGAAAGCGTTCTGAGTGATTTGAATGCACCAGCGCCTGTTGTTATTATGATGATTGGTTTGCAAGGTTCCGGAAAAACAACCACAACTGCAAAGCTTGCAAAACGTTTCACTGATAAGCAAAATAAAAAAGTTCTCATGGCGTCTTTAGATACACGTCGTCCTGCTGCACAGGAGCAATTGCGCCAATTGGGAGAACAAGCAAAACTGGCAAGTTTGCCTATTATTGCGGGGCAACTACCCGTTGATATTGCATCACGTGCCGTGCAGGCTGCTAAATTGGGCGGTTATGATGTGCTTCTTCTTGATACGGCAGGACGTAATCATATTGATGAAGCTTTGATGCTTGAATTGGCTGAAATTAAAGCATGTTCTCTTCCTCATGAGATTATGTTGGTTGCTGATAGTTTGACGGGGCAAGACGCCGTTCATCTTGCTCGTTCTTTTGATGAGCGTGTAGGGATTACAGGGATTATTTTAACACGGATGGATAGTGATGGGCGTGGGGGTGCTGCTCTTTCTATGCGTGCTGTTACAGGCAAGCCGATTAAAGCAATCGGAACCGGTGAAAAAATAGAAGACTTGGAAGAGTTTCATCCCAGTCGTATTGCTGATCGTATTCTCGGAATGGGGGATATTGTTTCTTTGGTTGAAAAAGCTGCTGAAACAATGGATCATGAGAAAGCTGCTGCTTTTGCAAAAAAAATGCAGAGCGGAAAATTTGATCTAAATGATCTGGCTGAACAGTTGCAGAAAATGAAAAAACTAGGTGGAATGGGCGGCATTATGGGCATGTTGCCAGGATTGGGAAAGGTCAAAGAGCAGATTGCGGCGGCCGGTCTTGATGATCGTTTGTTTAATCGTCAATTGGCTATTATTTCATCCATGACACCACAAGAGCGTATGAATCCAGAACTTTTAAAACATAGCCGAAAACAACGGATTGCTAAAGGCTCTGGAACAACGGCGGCTGATATTAATAAACTTTTGAAGATGTATCGCCAAATGGCTGATATGATGAAATCTATGGGTGGTAAGGGCAAAAGTGGTTTGATGGGAAAAATGTTAGGAGGTCTTGGCTCCAAAATGGGATTTGGAGGAATGGGAGGTGCAGATTCTCCGGCTGTGCCCGATTTATCGGGAGTGGATCTCAAACAACTCTCAGCACTTCAAAAGCAGATTAAAAATGATAATGGAGGGAATCTCTTGCCTGGACTTCCCGGGCGTGACCCTACATTTCCTGGTCTTTCCAATGGCATTACTGATAGGGGAAAACTTCCTCAGCATCTTAAAAAAAAATAAGATGCAAAGAGGGAAAGGAATATGATGCAGGAAACAGTATTAAACGAATTAGCACATTTACGAGTATCTATTGATAATTTTGATGCAACTTTGATTCATATTTTAGCAGAGCGTTTTCGTTGTACGAAAGCTATTGGGCAATTAAAAGCGCGTTATGATTTGCCTAAAGTCGATCCTCTGCGTGAGCAACATCAGATAGCGCGTTTGCGGCAATTGGCGATAGATAGTCATCTTGATCCCGATTTTGCTGAAAGATTTTTAAAGTTTATTGTTAAAGAAGTTGTGCGTCATCATGAAATTATTGCTGAAGAGCAAAAAATGAAAAAAGTCAATTTAAACGAAAGCCAGAGCTGACAATAGGAGATAAAATATGGCATTGAAAATTCGTTTGTCCCGTGGAGGTTCAAAAAAACGTCCTTACTATCATATTGTCGTTGCAGATGTTCGTAGTCCGCGCGATGGGCGTTTTCTTGAACGTGTTGGTGCATGGGATCCAATGTTGCCTAAAGATGGACCGAGGGTAAAACTTAATGAAGAACGTATCCAATATTGGCTTGGGCAAGGGGCTCAACCAACAGATCGCGTTTTACGGTTTTTAGATGCAGCTGGCTTAAAAAAGCGTCCAACCCGCAATAATCCCCATAAAGGTGAACCGGGCAAAAAAGCACAAGAACGTATAGCAGCAGCAAAGCAAGCGGCAGAGGACGCAGAAGCTGCGGCTGAAGCAGAATCTGCTTCAACATCAGAAGCATGATTGTTTCATAAACGTCTCTTTAAAAGTGCTAGAAGAATAAATATTATCCGTTTTTGCCAATCAAAAACGGATTTTCTTTAAGAAGGTGTTTATTTAAAACAGTGTTGGTTTTTAAAGTTCGATTGTAGAAATCTATGGCTTTAAAAGTATAACTTTAAAAATCAATGGCGCGGCCTTTAATTTCCCAGTCTCCATAGCGGGATGGATCTTTTCCGCCACGTCCACCGTTTTCCAACGGTTGTTTTTTTGTTGTTTCGTCTTTTCGTCTTTCTTCAGCTTCTTTAAGGGCGCGTTGTGCTGCGGGAGAAAGGGATGGCTGTTTAATGACAGTTGAATTTTTTTTGCTTATTTTTTCATCTTTTTTATTCATTTTATACCTATTCCATTGAAGAAGCAGAAAGAAAACCCCATCATATAGTATTGGTAGACTTTTATCATGGAGTTTTTTGAGTAATGAATATAATGCGTACAGCCATGCTTTTGGCTTTTATGACGGCTCTCTTTATGGGGGTTGGTTATCTTGTTGGAGGGGGCAATGGTATGGTCATTGCTCTTTTGATGGCAAGTGGTTTAAACTTTTTTTCTTATTGGAATTCAGATAAAATTGTTTTACGCATGTACGGGGCGCGTGAAGTTGATCAGCATTCCTCGCCTGTTTATTATAAGATTGTAAGCGATTTAGCTAAAAAAGCTTCTCTTCCTCAACCAAAAATTTATGTCATTGATAATGCACAGCCAAATGCTTTTGCAACGGGACGTAATCCGCAAAATGCTGCTGTTGCTGCGAGTACTGGGTTGTTGAAGCGGTTAAGTGCTGAGGAAATTGCTGGCGTTATGGCGCATGAGCTCGCACATATCGAACATCGTGATACTTTAACCATGACTCTAACAGCAACAATTGCAGGGGCAATTTCAATGCTTGGTAATTTTGCTTTTTTTATGGGAGGACAGCGTAGCTCTTCAGAAAATTCTCATGGCGCTGGGGCAATTGGAGGATTGATTGCTCTGCTCGTGGCTCCTTTTGCTGCAATGCTCGTGCAAATGGCAATTAGCCGTACGCGTGAATATGCTGCGGATCGGAGAGGGGCTGAAATATGCGGTAATCCTTTATGGTTGGCTTCGGCATTGCGTAAAATTGCTGATGGAGGGCATGGGGTTTACAATGAAGAGGCAGAGCATAATCCAGCAACAGCACATCTATTTATTATCAATCCTTTGAGGGGTGAGGGAGCGGATAGTCTTTTTTCGACACATCCTGCAACGGCAAATCGTATTGCTGCTCTTTATTGGCAAGCAGAGGAGATGAAAGGGGCTCTTGCTGAAAATGGGGGATGGATTGAAGAAGGCAGTATGAATAAAAAAAACAACGAGATGAATTATGGAGATTTTCGAAGTGGTCAGGCTCATGCGTCAAGAGAGCAAGAAAACAGCACTTTTCAGCGTGTCACAAAACGTCCTTCTTGGCTTCATTATGACAATTCAAAAAGATCTCGTTCATAGAATTTTCGAAGAGATTCCTGGGGAATTTCTTGAGAAAGCAGTGATATAAAGGTATTGTTTTGAAACGCAAAAAAGCGGGGCATGTGTCTGAAAAAAATGTTCCAGGATTAGCTGTTCGGCAGGTGTGTGTGCGTCTTTTAGGGGCGGTGGTTGATAAGTATACGCCTCTTTCTGGTTTGACGGATAATGAACACGGACACCCACAATATTTAAACCTTTCACAACGAGATCGTTTATTGTGTCGGGCTATTTTGACAACGTCATTGCGTCATCGAGGGCAGATTGCGGCGGCTCTTTCACGCTTTTTGGGACGCCCTTTACCTTCGCAAGCACTTTCACTTCAGCATCTTTTGCATATTAGTGTGGCGCAAATTCTTTATCTTGATGTTCCTGATCATGCAGCGATTGATTTAGCTGTGCGTGTGGCAAAATTTGATCCGCGTATGCGCCGTTTTTCAGGGGTGGTGAATGCTCTTTTGCGCAATGTTGCGCGTGAGGCAGCCTCTTTACGCCAACAGGTTCCAACAATTGAAGGTGTTCCAGCGTGGTTTAGCCAGCTTTTAGTATCAGCTTATGGAATAGAAAAAGCACAACAAATTATAGAAATTCAAAGTTTGGAACCCCCTCTCGATTTGACAGTGAAATCTGATAGTGTTGGATGGGCTGAGAGACTTGGTGGTGTGGTCTTGCCTAATGGTTCTGTTCGATTGAATCGTTTGGAGTGTTCTGTTTCTGATTTACCAGGCTATCGTGAAGGGGATTGGTGGGTTCAAGATTTTGCTGCAGCGTTGCCTGCTTGTTTACTAGGAGAAATTCGAGGTAAACGCGTTGCTGATCTTTGTGCAAGCCCTGGGGGGAAAACAGCACAATTGGCTTTGCAAGGGGCAGAGGTGACAGCAATTGAGCTTTCTGCTAATCGTGTAAAACGTTTAAAAGAAAATATGGAACGGCTTCATTTTTCCGTTCACATTTGGCTGGGGGACGTGAGAAATTTTCATCCAACACAGCTGTTTGATGCGATTCTTCTTGATACTCCCTGTTCTTCTACTGGAACGATCCGTCGTCATCCAGATATTTTATGGACGAAATCGAGGAATGATGTCGTTAAGTTGGCAGAATTACAATATGATTTGCTGATCGCTGCAATTGCTTTGGTCAAAGAGGGTGGACGGATTGTTTTTTCCAATTGTTCTTTGGCAAGAGAAGAAGGTGAAGACCTTATCGAGAAAATTTTATCGACACGCAATGACATTGTTTTAGACCCTATTTATCCAGAGGAAATAGGAGCATTGGAACATTTGCTTTTTGAGGGGATGTTGCGCACGACGCCGGCAGATTTTTGTCATAAAAACTTTGATTCTCAGAAAGCGGCATTTTTAGGAATGGATGGTTTTTTCGCTGCACGCTTACGAAAAATTGCTTAATTAACATTTCATTTACAAAAATGGTCGAAATTGTATTTGATTCAGCATAAATGGAGATGGAATTTTGGCGGTTGCAGTAAAAGCTCCTCAGGTGAAAATGGCAGCCTGTATCGATACGATACAGCATGTTATGCGGCGTTTATGGGTTGGACCCTTGTTTCGTTGGCGGTTTTCAGGGTTTCGTCCTCATAAAATTTTAGCGTATCCTATTGATTTGCATATGGCTGATCCAATGATGGCGCATGAATTTTATCATGGTCGTTTTGCTTTTGCTGGTCATATTGTTCATTCTGGTGCTGTTTCACCATTTTCATTGATGCCACCAACGCTGGAATGGGAAGCGGCTCTTCATGATTTTCATTGGTTGCGCCATATGGATGCAGCAGAAAGTGATTTAGCTGCGGCACATGCGCGCGCTCTTTTAGAAGATTGGCTTGACCATGCTGGTAAGAAGGTAAAGGGGCTTGCTTGGAGTGCTCCTGTTGTGGCACGGCGTTTGATTTCGTGGATTTGTCATTCAAAAATGTTGTTAGAAGGGGCAAGTGAACGGTTTGAAAAACGCTTTTTACGTGCGCTCGGTGTGAAATTTCGTTATTTGCGCGTAACAATTTGCAGTATGGAGCACAATGATCAACGTTTACAAGCAGCAGCAGCTTTGATGTTCGCCTCTCTTGCTTTGCCTGTTTCTGTTGCCGTGAAGAAAAAGGTACAAACTACGCTTATAGAAGAGCTTTCGCGTCAGATCTTGCTTGATGGTGGTCATATTTCCCGTAGTCCTATTATCTTATTTAATTTGTTATCAGATTTATTATCTTTACGTTATCTTTTTATGCGTAGCAATGAAACAGCTCCCCGTATTTTGATTGACTCTGTTGAGCGTATGTTGCCAGCTTTACGATTCTTTATCCATGAGGATCAATCATTGGCGCGTTTTAATGGGGTTGGTCCCCTTGTATCGGAACGGTTATTGAAACTTTTGGAGCTTGATGAAACAGGAGGGCATCCTTTTAGTTATGCTCGTTATTCAGGGTTTCAGCGCTTAAAAGCCAATCAAACAACAGTGCTTGCAGATACAGGAAAATTTCCACATCACTTTGTAGCACAGCAGGCTTGTTCGGGCTGTTTATCTTTTGAAATGTCCTCACAAGGACACCGTTTTATTATCAATACCGGTGTTAATCCTAATGGTTTGGAAGATTATCGCCATTTAGGGCGTGTTACTGCGGCCCATTCAACAGCTACGCTTAATGATTGTTCGGTGGGAACTTTTTATAAAAAAAAGAAAAATAGCGCTTCTTTGTTGTTTAATGGACCAACAGATGTTCAAGTGCAGCGTATAGAGGATTCAGGAAAAACAGGTTTTATTGCGAGTCATAATGGTTATGTGCGACCCTTTAATCTTATTCATGAGCGTGGTCTTATTTTAGCGACAAGTGGAGATATGATTGAAGGCTTTGATCGCTTTTTTATGCCAAATAAGGGGGGAAAGAGGCATAAGAGAACGCAAAGTGAACAAGATCATGTTGCGGTTCGGTTTCATCTTCATCCACAAGTTGAAGTTAACTATGATGGTGAGCGTGTGTGTTTAGCGGTAAAGGACGGGCACGTAGAGGATGAGCAAGTATGGTATTTTATATCGCCTGATGCGGATATTTGTCTTGAAGATTCGATTGATTTTGCGGCATTAGAAGGTCCACAACGCACACAGCAGATCGTTTTATATTTTCGCCCTGCATTTCAGGAAAAAGTTCGCTGGCGTTTTATCCGTAAAGCGTTTGATAAAAAATCAGAATATTATTCCAACCTATAGTCTATTGCATTTTATCTTTATTTTCTAAAATATCATCGTTTAGTGCGGTAATATCTTATTGAAGGACCATGTAAACTTTTATACGCTAATATTTTTTGTGAGACTATGGGAATGGATATTTTTAGGCAAAGTCTTGCCTATAACATCTCGTGAGGTAATGCTAGGAGGGGATTTTAGCGGAAATTGGGTGTTGACAGACCATTATTTATAGATCGGTACAGATAATCTTCGTTTTTTAAAGGCGTGGAGAGAAGATTAAACTGTTGTCTATCTTAAAAAGTTCTTGAGTGCGTTCTCGTGATCAATATTCCCCTTTGAGGGAGCTGCACGTTTAAGATAATCAAATATTTTCTTGTAAATTTACGCTTCTGTTAAAAAACATTTCCCCATGTTTATTATCCTCATTTCATAATGGTGCTTGTATAAAGTATAATATGAAATTTTCGGCCAATAGGTGTAGAATTATTTCACCTCCTCCCTTCTCTTTTTATTTGAGTTTATGGTTTTTAAAAGTATCTAGAAGAATAATGTGAATCATGCTTTATTTTGCACTTTTATTTTTTACTCTTTTAAGAAGTTAAAATGTTGATTTATATCATTTATTATTTGAAACTTAAATGAAACTTGGAAAATGGTAAGGCTCTCTCATTGCGAATTTATTTATGGTAAAGCAACGCATAAATTTGTACCCTATTGAGAGTGGTGGTGTGTAAATTGCTGGAAGAAAGAAATAAAGATAGTTCTTTGGGACACTTTCAAGCGCCAAAGGTTGTTACAGCATTGGGGCCTAATGGTATAATATTTTAGTTTAGGTCTTCATTAAACGTAAAGGAGAGAATGCTCAGAGGATTTTCTCCATGAGCGTTGCCATGAGAGGGGGGTGATGAGCATTGAGATATATTTCTTTAAAACAAAAGCGTATGAAATATAATGATGTTTTAATTTTGGATTTTCTGTTTTGCATGAGAGGTGTGATTTTATTGAAGAGAAAGAAAAAGGTGAGGTATTGCATCCTATTTTTAAAAGATACCAAATTAAAAATGACAGCAAAGATGTGAATAGTTTTTTATCTTTGAGACTTCATATTTTTGCTAAAATAGGTTATTTTCCATTTTAGAAGTTATAATATTCTTGTTCTTATCTCGCATATCAAAGCGGATAGAGGAAAGCATTAAACTATCTTAATCTTTATTTTGATCCCATTATTGCTACGTATAGAGAGAAAAAACCGGAATTACCACACACTTTTCCATCTTCCAATGTTGCGATAGCTCTTGGTGTTTGAGATGGGTCATTATAGGCATTTTTAGTTCTTTTTTTTAACAGTTTTATTCCACGCAGACACTCCTCGCTTGTAGCGTGTAAGAGATATGCTTTCTCTGATTTAATATAAACAGACTTTGAATAAGAGAATCCATACAGGAGAGTCTCTCATCCCATGTGCAAAATAATGGACACACTTGATAAATCAAAAATTATTCATCACCGAAACATTGAGAATTCAAGAAACAACATCGCACCAAAGCTTCAGGAAAAAATCCCTTCTTCTTTGTATTATCATTTAACAATTAAGCGATAAAAACCCGCCTCAAACTGTTTGTTTCTTTATAGCAAAGCGTCTCTTCAAATTCTCAAATATTCTTCAAACAACTTCTTTAGAAAGATTTACGCGAATAGCGGCGTGCAACTGCATCAATATCACCTCGACAAATGCCAAGATCATTGAGTTCATACGTCGAAAGACGACTCAACGCATTAACAGTCCGACGATAACGGCGCCAATTACTATAAGAACGTAGAATATTCATATCCTGTACTCAAACTTTGTTACACTCTTTAGTTTAAGAATAGAACATATTACTAAAAAAAGTTGTGCTATAATGTCATAACAGGTATGCATCTAAACATAAGAAAACTCCCTTTAACATTTGTCTCATGTGAAAGGGCGACCACTAAAGCCATTGGTATTTTATCTCTAAAACAATGGCTAAATTATGTGCATTTTCTGCTGTGATCATTTCTCCATGACACGTAGATTCTCTGGATTGAATAACTGCTTCTATTTCAATGGTTATCAATCGACATATGATTTATGAAAAACTCCTTGAAACGGTTATCTCATCTGAAGAGGAAATCACCCAAATTATATTAATGACGGAAATGTCGTATTCCTGTAAAAACCATCGCTAAATCTTGCTCATCAGCAGCAGTGATAACTTCTTCATCACGCATGGAGCCTCCTGGTTGAATAACGGCTGTTGCTCCTGCTGCAGCTGCTGCTAATAAACCATCTGCAAAAGGAAAAAATGCATCGGATGCAACCACGGATCCTTTTGTGAGCGTTTCTGTTAAGCCTGCTCTTTGCGCACTTTCTGCTGCTTTACTTGCAGCAATTTTTGCTGAATCGATACGGCTCATTTGTCCAGCTCCAATTCCAACTGTTGCGCTATTTTTCGCGTAAACAATAGCATTTGATTTAACGTGTTTTGCGACACGAAAAGCAAATTGAAGATCACGCATTTCATCTTGAGTTGGTGCTCGCTTTGTCACCACTTGCAATTTAAGATCATCAACCACCACATTATCCCGTGATTGCACTAAAATGCCTCCTGCAAGTGTTTTCGCAAGAAGTCCTCCACTACGTGGATCAGGGATACCACCTGTAATGAGCAAACGAAGATTCTTTTTCTTGGCAATAACTTCACGTGCCGCCATTGTCGCATCAGGAGCAATAATCACTTCCGTAAAAATTTTAACAATCTCTTCGGCACATTCTTCATCAAGGGTTTGATTTAAAGCAACAATTCCACCAAAAGCCGATACATTATCACACATAAGAGCTTTCAAATAAGCTTCTTTCAAATTTTCTCCTTCTGCAACACCGCAAGGATTGGCATGTTTAATAAGAGCAACAGCAGCGGTTTTTTGCGGATCAAATTCTGCCACAAGCTCAAAGGCGGCATCTGTATCATTCAGATTGTTATAAGAGAGCGCTTTGCCTTGTAAAAGTTTTGCTGTTGCGATTCCAAAACGTTTTTCATTATTGCGATAAAATGCCGCCTGTTGATGGGGATTTTCCCCATAGCGCATAACACTTTCAAGATGGCCAGAAAAACTCTGCCATGAGGGTGTTTCGATTTTTAAATCCTGTGCAAACCACGCTGCTATTGCTGTGTCATAAGCTGCGGTGTGCGCATACGCACGCATTGCTAACTGGTGACGCATGGATAAGCTTAAACACCCATTATGCTGTTTTAATTCGGCTAGAATCGAATCATAGTCATTTATCGCTGTTACAACACCGGTATAAGCATAATTTTTTGCCGCAGCGCGAATCATTGCCGGTCCACCGATATCAATATTTTCAAGAATTGTTTGCGCATCGGCTCCCGATTGGATCGTTTCTTCAAAAGGATAAAGGTTCACCACCAAAAGATCAATTCCATGAATGCTGTTCTTTTCCATAGCTTCCCTATGGCTAGGATTTTCTCTTACCCCTAACAAAGCACCATGAATCAAAGGATGGAGTGTTTTTACACGCCCATCCATTATTTCAGGAAATCCAGTAACTTCAGCAACATCTTTTACGGGTAAACCAGCCGCTATAAGGGTTTTGGCTGTTCCTCCTGTTGAAATCAATTCAACATTGTAAATCGCATGAAGGGCTTGTGCAAATGCAACCACCCCCGTTTTATCAGACACAGAAAGAAGAACACGACGAACCCGATGAAGATCAGGTATGGGAAAATTTTTGGCAACAACACCCATAACAAAAGCCTTAAAAATGAAAGAGTTAAAATTCAAACAAAACAAACTTATACGCTTATAGCAAAAGCCTTTAGCAAAATACACTGAAAGGATAAACTGTCTTTTTTAAAATATATGATGACTCACCTTGTTTTATTATCCTGTAAAAATACCCATCATTTGAGATGTGGTGATCGGTATAAAAGCCTCATTGACACATTAAATGTTTTTTTTGGTTTCTTATAACGCAACATCTCATCTTTACAGCGGGGTTGAAACATAAAACGCATCCATATGTTCTCTTCTTATTAGCTTGTGTATGTAAGATGAAGGCAAGAATATCGCATATATTCATTTGAGTTATCTCTAAAATGGAAAATAATCAGCAAGAATATAAAATTTATAATAGTAAAATCGCTTGCTCATTTTTCTTTTATGTTTTTCAAAAGCATTTATGACAATATTTTTAATAGAGTGGTTTTTTTAGAGCAGAAATAACAGATCGCCTCACATTTTTGTACATGACGTTTTTAATAAGATTACACTCTTCATGCAAAATAAAATGTTATCATATCGCGAATTTGTGCGCATTGATTTTAAAAAAGGATTTTTCAATGAATCAACTTCTATTTTATGGTAGTCTTGTGAAGAGTGTCGTGTAAATCTTTCGTAAATGGTATAATAGATCCATTGTATCTATATTTAAAGACGCAAATCAGGACAGCCATTCTCTTTATCCGTTTTCAATATTTTAATAACTCTTGCTTTAACAAGACTTAGCCTTTGAGATGGAAAAGGTGTTGAGTTTTTTATTTTAATAACTTTATCCCTATGGCTCTTTGCTTGTGGGGCGTAAGAGAATGATTTTGCGGCTTTTTAGTCAGAAGATTTTCAGTGCAAGAGTGTTATAGATATCTGAGGTTTTAATTTATAAAATGATAGAATTATTATTATAAATCAAATAATTGATTTTTAAAAACAAATGTTGTTATGTGTAAACTCTCAATATAATAGCGTTAAGATATGCTTTATTGTGAAGCATATGAATGATTATATTATGGGGGAAGGTGTTTTTGCTGTTATTTTTTTAGTTCTTTTTGCTTTAGCAGAAAAAGAAAAGCGCCCAGTACACCCGCAGCTAAAATAAACCATGTGATTGCGTAAACAAGATGATTATTTCGAAAGTGGATAATGGTCAGACCAGCGATGGGAAGTTTTGCTTGTGGAGATGTTTTTCTGGCATCAATGAAATAAGGGGCAACAGTGGACAGACCAAGTTTTTCCGCCATAGCAGGAAGATCACGCGTATACCACACATTTTTGTCAGGATTATTTCTGCGTGGAAAAAATCCATTTTTTTCACTCATACGTAATAAACCGATGATTGTTGTTTGTTCTGTGTTTTTGGTAGAATCTTGCTGAGATGAGGTATTTGTATGTGATTGCTCTGAGTGTTGAAAATTGCTACGTTCGTCCATGGGGACGAAGCCACGGTTGATAAAGGTTAGTGTGTTGTCAACGGTTTGTAAAGGAGTCAAAACCCAGTAGCCCGTAGTGTTTTGAGCAGCAGCAGTAACAAAAATGTTTTTATCTGTTAAAAGTGTTCCTGTGATAACAACAGGTTGATATTCATTTTTTTCAAAAGTAACATCTGCCCATCGATTTTTTTGGGGGGCTGTTATGGGGGGTAAGTGAACACGCTGATTGGCACTGGTGATAAGATTTGTTTTCCAGTTTAACCGTTGTACTTGCCATATGCCTAATGCACTGAAGAGAAGAAAAAAACAAATGCATAAAGTTCCAAACAAAAGAGAAGAAAAGCAACAAGAATTTCCCTGATGCTTTGCCATGGCGGGTTCTTTTTTGTTCATGATTTATGCTTCCTTTCAGGATAATATGCTTTTATTCTAACATGGTATACCTTAAAAAAAAGCATTTTGTACGCTTTCGGGTGGAATTTGTGTGCCTTTATTGCGGAAAAAGATGAAGGATGAAACAGCAAGAGATGAAAAAGGTTTTATAAAAGACTTGACCTTTTGTTGTCGACCCCCTATTAGAAAGAAAATTCCCGATGATACCTGTTCAAGGCCGCATTGTGTGTTATGTTCTTTAGGGTATAGGGGATTGAAAGTTTCTTAGAGTTTAAGGGTGAAGTTTATGTCTCGTGCATGTGAATTGACAGGGAAAACGGTTCTGTATGGTAATAATGTGAGTCATGCGAATAATAAGACTCGGCGTCGTTTTTTACCAAATCTTTGCAATGTGACGTTGATTTCAGAGGTGTTACAGCAAAGTTATCGCTTGCGCATTTCAGCAAATGCATTGCGTTCTGTTGAGCACCGTGGTGGTCTTGATGGATTTTTGGTTAAAGCCGATGACAAAGAGTTATCGCAACGTGCGCGCTTATTAAAACGCCAAATCGTTAAGAAGAAAGCTGAGCAAGAAGCTGGAAAAGCAGCCTAGTTCTTAGCGTTATTGTTTTTGGTTTATGAATGATTTGATTGTTATTCTCTATCCTAAAAGTGCGTTTTTAGGATTTTTTCTTCTTAGATTATTTTATTGGTTCCATACCCCAGGTTAAAAAAAATGTTTTTAAGCGGTCTTTTATTAGAACAGCAAAAGAAAAGGTATGTCGTTTTTTCTATTTTAGCGATGTGTCTTGCGGTCACTGTTTCTAATATTTTGGTTCAATATCCTGTCTATTGGTTTGGTTTGAATGAGCTGTTGACTTATGGCGCTTTTACTTATCCATTTGCCTTTCTAATCAACGATTTAACTAATCGTTTTTATGGTCCATCTGCTGCGCGGCGTGTGGTTTATGCCGGTTTTTTTGCCGGTGTTTTTGTTTCTTGGATATTGGCGACTCCGCGACTGGCAATTGCTTCTAGTTTGGCATTTTTATTTGGGCAACTCCTTGATATTGTTGTTTTTACGCCTTTGCGACGGAAAACGTGGTGGAAAGCACCTTTAGCAGCGGCGTTGGTTGGTTCGGCGTTGGATACGGTGTTGTTTTTTTCTCTTGCTTTTTCGAGTTCTTTTGCCGTTCTTGATAAGATAACAGGGTATGCTGATAGTTCACTGGTGGAGAGTACTGTTTTGGGAGGGATAGGCATGCCAGTTTGGCTCTCACTTGCTTTTGGCGATTTTTGCGTAAAAATTGTTATGAGTCTGTTTATGCTGATTCCTTATGGGACAATCCTTAACATTGTGAAGGTTCCTCTTTATCAAAGTCATTCAAAGGATGATTCCTCTTTTGCTTGTAACAAATAATAGTCTTTATTTTCTGTAAAGCTTAAGAAAATTTCCATTATCTTAGGTATCCGACAGGCAAGCGTTGATTGAGAAAATTTATTGCTTCATGGCTTATGTGAGAGGCCTAGATGTTTCTCTCATTTCAAGACACTTGTTGTTAGGAAGCAATAAAAGTTATTTATTTATAATTTCATAAAAAATGGGTGAATAAGCACTCTTTGAAAGAGGTTAAAAATACCTTCTTATAAACTACATTGATGTAAAAGAAATTTCATTTTTGTGTTGTTAATTTATTGAATTTATAATGATAACTCATCGTTTTGCACCATAAGAAAACTGCATATAATTACCTTCGCGTATTGTAAATCTTCTTATACTGAATTTAAGCTCTTCTTCGTGTATCAAAAGAAAGGGTGATATGCGGATAAATACCCTTTGAGAGGATGCAAAATGCGTTTTTATGAGTCGTTTCAATATAAAAGAAATTGTCGTTGGTTGCTATCAATGTGTTGATTTATGTCAAAATATTAAAAGTTGGAAAATAGAGCTATTTGCATAGGTAAAGATGATTGTGTTGGATTATATTTTATGTAATACATTAATTTATAAGGATAATTCATCTTTTTATATGTTGAATGAAAACCTTAAATATTGTAAGAAACCTTTCGTTTCAATCTCTTTTAATATGGCTGCAATCAAAAGTATCTCTCTTGCATATGGCAAGCGAGGGAAGCCCGTGTAGATAAAAAACATAAACATTAAAGAAAAGACAAAAATGCCTCTTAATGAATCACTTCAAATGCTAAAGCTTGTTGTGATATTGGGATGGGCAGGCACAATAATAGTATCGGTTTTTTCTGTATGGGTGTAAAAATGGTGATACTTAATGGATTTTACACAAAAGATCATTCATAGGCGCTTTTGTGCAATAAGCTTGGAAGTAAGCCGAAATTTTTTTTAATAGGACCATGCTTTCCAGTACCGTTTGTCATGTGTAAGAAAATAGTTGTGATTGATTCAATCTGGGACGAATTTAAAATAAAGAAATCCTGCGGTATGCAGGGGTCTCATTCAAGTTGAAAAAATGATAGATTATCATTATAAATCAATATATTGTTGATTTAAAGTGGGTTTATTTTTTATAAAGTTGAGGTGTTTTATCACTAAAAAGTGCTTCTAATTGTTTTGTTATGGCGTCGGCGAGTTCTTCAGCATTCATAATGGTTACAGCACGTTGATAATAACGTGTGACGTCATGACCAATTCCAATGGCAATGAGCTCGATAGGGGAATGTGTTTGGATTTCCTGAATCACTGCGCGTAGATGTTTTTCTAGATAATTACTCGAGTTGACCGATAGTGTTGAATCGTCAACAGGGGCACCATCAGAAATGACCATGAGAATACGACGTTGTTCACGCCGTGATAAAAGGCGTTGATGCGCCCAAATCAAAGCTTCTCCGTCGATATTTTCTTTTAATAATCCTTCTTGCATCATCAAACCTAAATTGCGCCGTGCTCTACGCCATGGCATATCAGCACTTTTATAGATGATATGACATAAATCATTAAGACGTCCAGGATGATTAGGCTTATGTTGCTCAAGCCATTTTTCGCGTGATTTTCCTCCTTTCCAAGTTTTGGTGGTAAAACCTAAAATTTCAACTTTAACACCACAACGTTCAAGAGTTTGTGCTAAAATATCGGTACAACTTGCCGCAACAATAATGGGACGTCCGCGCATTGATCCAGAATTATCAATAAGGAGTGAAACAACTGTATCCCGAAATTGGGTATTGTTTTCCATTTTAAAAGAAAGGGGTTGCATGGGATCAATAATCAGACGTGGAAGTCGTGCTGTATCAAGATATCCTTCTTCAAGGTCAAAGTTCCAGTTGCGATTTTGTTGTGCCATAAGGCGGCGTTGGAGACGGTTTGCTAAACGTCCCACAATGTTTTGAAGATGATTGGCTTGTTTATCAAGATAACGGCGTAAGTGATCTAACTCGTTTTCAGAACAAAAATCTGTTGCTTCCAAAACTTCATCAAATTGACGCGTAAATATTTTATAATTGCCAAGTTTTTCCATTTGTTCTGAATCGGCAAAAAGACGTTTGGGTTTGTTTGGCTTTTCTTGCCAAGGTCCATTTTTTTGTTCGCCGTCAGCTTGATCATTGTTATTTGAGTGTGTTGTTTGTGCTTTTCCTTCGTCTTGCACATCACTTTCTTGTTCAGTGCTCGTTTGTTCTTCACTTTGAGCGTGTTTTTTATTTTTACTTTCTTCTTCGGTTGCTTGGTCTTGAGGTTCACACGCGTTTTTTAATTTTTTATTGTTTTCGCTGTCAGAAGTTTCGTTTTGTTGCACTGTCATTTGGAGTGTAACAAGCATTTGGTGAACGATCTTTGCAAAAGCCTGTTGATTGTAAATGTGATGGGTAAGTTCATTAAGTTCTGCTGCGGCTTTTTGTTCGAGTTCTTGGCGCCAAAATTCTAAAACAAGACCTGCTTCCTTTGGGGCAGCGCGCTTTGTTATTTTTTCGCGTAATAAAAGAGCTATCGCTTCTTGGATAGGGGCTTCACTTTGGTTGCTAATTTTTTCATAATGGGCTCTTTTGTATTTATCGGCGATCATGACATCAAGGTTTTTCGCAAGCCCTTTCATGGCTAAAGCACCAATTGCTTCAACACGTGTTTGTTCAAGGGCATCAAAGACAGCCCGTGCTTCTGATTCTAGAGGAGAAAATTGCATGTGAATGCGGCTATCATGCAATGCTTTGCGCAGAGCCATGGAATCACCTAATCCGCGGGTAATCATGATATCTTGATCTGTTGCATGTTGTGGTAATTCTGGTAGACGTGCACAATTTTCGCTCAAAGATGGCCTGTTGTGGCTAAAAGAAACTTCTAGCTGCGATGTACCAGAAATGGCACGCATACAGGTGGAAAGAGCTTTCTTAAAAGCTTCATGATTAAGCGTATTGGAGGGAGGATTGTTTGTTAAATTTTTTCTGTTGTCGTCAGGGTCGATCGCCATAATTGACATATTCCTTTAAGACAAGACACCCTGCATAAGTGATTCGGGAAGCTCTTGTCCAAAGGCGCGTTGATAAAATTCTGCGACAGTGGCACGCTCGAGTTCATCACATTTATTGA
This sequence comes from Bartonella queenslandensis, assembly GCF_018155095.1. Lineage (GTDB taxonomy): Bacteria > Pseudomonadota > Alphaproteobacteria > Rhizobiales > Rhizobiaceae > Bartonella > Bartonella queenslandensis_B. Next base: position 319,295 of record NZ_NAAI01000002.1, read on the forward strand.
GAAAAGTTAACCGAAAGGCAATGCCAACATCTTGAAAAATTGTGGTATTTTCTGCCCAAGTAATGACAGTTCGCGGGCTCATGACTGTTGAAAGGTCTCCATTGATAAAAGCTTGGCGGACCATATCAGCAACGTGAACCATTTGTGAAATTGTCTTTTTTCCCTCAGCCGTTTGAAACGATTTGACCTTTGAACAAACAATATCAACTTCTTTATCATGGGGTAAATAATTGAGTATCGCGACAATAGACCAGCGGTCCATTTGAGCTTGATTGATCTGTTGGGTACCATGATAGAGCCCTGTTGTATCGCCAAGACCAATGGTATTGGCTGTTGCAAAAAGACGAAATGCTGGATGAGGAGAAATAACACGGCTTTGATCAAGCAAGCTTAGTTTTCCAGAGGTTTCAAGAACACGTTGGATGACAAACATAACATCGGGACGGCCCGCATCATATTCATCAAAAACAAGAGCAATATTGTTTTGATAAGCCCATGGCAAAATACCCTCTTTAAATTCAGTGATTTGCAAGCCATCTTTTAAAACAATAGCGTCTTTCCCTACAAGGTCGATACGGCTTACATGACTGTCGAGGTTAATCCGAAGACAAGGCCAATTGAGACGGGCAGAAACCTGTTCAATATGCGTTGATTTCCCTGTTCCGTGATAGCCGGAAATCATGACTCGGCGGTTAAAGGTAAAGCCTGCGAGAATCGCTAAAGTTGTTTGCGGATCAAAAAGATAATCGGGGTCAATATCAGGAACATGGAGGCTTTTTGTACTAAAAGCAGGGATTTTCATATCTGTTTCAATATGAAATAGATCACGAGCGCAAAGTATAAGATCGGGTGTATTTTCAACGGTAAGATTTGTCATGATATTTCTGGAAGGGAAAGGACGCTATTTATCTCATGAGAAAACGATACAAGAGTTAGAGCATTTATGCAATGCTCTATAACGAGAGGCTTAGAGATGAAGGAAGATTGTTTCCACGTATTCTATAATGTTTTATAAAGATAAGAATGTTTTATGCAAAGAGTAACGATCTCAATGAGAATGGGTTCATATAAGTGCGTATTTTTTAGCATAAACCAGATTTTTTGAGCAAATTATAAGCATGCAAAACATCGCGAAAGCGCTCTTCTGAAGCACGATTACCCCCATTGGAATCAGGGTGGTGTTTTTTTACCAACTCTTTATATTTCATTTTGATATCTTCTGCTGAAGCGTTCGCTTGTAAGCCCAGTGTATCAAAAGCTTTGGCTTCTAAAGGTTTTAATTTTCGTGAGAAATTATTTTTTGAATGCTGCTCAGTAAAAAGTGTAAAAGGATCACGCATACGATTTTGATAGGCCGCTGTTCCAGAGCGAATCTTTGCATAATTGGCTGCTGTTTTTTTCAATGTACCATTGCTAAGATCTGTCGGCCATGTTGGACGATGTCCTGTGAGAGCATCCTTTTGGAATTTGGCGATATCTTGGTTGCTAAGACCAGAGAAGTAATTAAAATTTTTATTATAGGCACGCACGTGCTCAATACAAAAATGTAGATATTGCCCTTCGTGATTTCGACCTGCAGGTGCTTTATGGGTCCCAGTTTTTTCACAACCTTCCCACTGACACTGTTGCGCTTCTGCTTCAGATTTTTGTTTTTTATTTGAGCTTATGCGAATTGAATCGAATAATTTAGATGTTATTGTCATATTCTTGATTTATGCAAAATTGATTAATTTTACAAGAATTGACTTTTGAAAAATTTGTTTTCACACTTATGTGATTATGAAAAAGGTGTATTCTTGCACTTTGCATTTTGTTAAGGAATGAAAAATGTCTGTAGAAACAATAATCAAGAGAAAGCTTCAAGATGCTTTTCATCCGCAGAAACTTGAAGTGATTAACGAGAGTCATCTGCATGAGGGGCATCCTCATAATGAGCATGCTTTTGATGGTAAAGGAGAAACACATTTTCGAGTGAAAATGTTATCTTCTTCTTTTTCCAATATGACACGCGTAGAAATTCATCGAGCGATTTATAAAGTTTTAAAAGAAGAACTGGCTACTTGTGTCCATGCCTTGGCACTCGAGGTTGAAAAGATTTAATTTTTTTCTTAAAAAATTTTTTAAAGCGGTTTTTTTGTTTAAAGAAACATCTCTTTATACTTCTTACACCCATTTCGCGACGGTGTCCGTGAATGGTAGAAGGGGAATCCTTCTATGAAGTGTATAAAATCTATTGAGCACTCCCTCTTTACGCTTCATAAAAAAGCAAGCTACACGATCACACACTTTTCCAGTTTATGGGTATTGCACGGTTTTTAGCGTTTAAAATGATTCAGGCAAGATATTGATTTATATAGATAATCTAGCGTTATTCATATTGAATGAGAGTCCCGAATAACGTAAGATTCTCTCATTTCAAACCTGCTTATCTTGAATCAATAAAAACCACTCCCTTGCACGTTATAAGCGGGATGAGTGTGTGGATAAAATTTGTATAAGAAAGGACTAAAAATGGCTCTTATGAACCGTCTTAAGTGCCAAGATCTGTCACAACACCTACGGGCTGGCAAATATAATGATGGGGCTGGCTTGTTACTTCATAAGCGTAAAGATGGAAGTACTCAATGGATTTTACGGTATACCCTTCACGGGCGCCGTCATGAAATGGGCTTGGGTACCTTAAGAAATGTTTCTTTAAAAAAAGCCCGTGAATTAGCAAATCAATGGCGTTCTGTTTTACATAAGAGGCATGCCTTGTCTGTAAAGTTTTTCCTATAGTCCACTTGCTTATGATGCGTGCAAGAAAGAGGTTTTGATTGATTCGACTTTTATTAATTCGACAGGGAACAGATTTGAAATGAGAGAATTTTACGATATTCAAGGTTCTATTCAATATAAAGAATGCTATATTATTGCTATAAATTAAAGCATTGTTGTTTTTCAGATATGACGCGCGTCGAAATTCATCGAGCGATTTTATCCTTGTTTTAAAAGAAGAGTGAGCGATTTGTGTCTAAACTTTGGCACTTGAGGTTGAAACGCTTTAATTTTTTTGATGAGACATTTTTAAGAACGAGGATGGGCCTTTTGATAAATTTCCAACAAATGATCTGTATCGACATGGGTATAGGTTTGTGTGGTGGAAAGACTAGCGTGTCCAAGAAGTTCTTGAATTGTTCGCAAATCTCCTCCCCGTGATAAAAGATGGGTGGCAAAAGAATGGCGCAGTGTATGAGGGGTGGCCGTTTCTGGTAACCCGAGACTTGTCCGTAAATTGCGGACGGTTTTCTGGATAATGGCGGGCTGTAGGGGACCACCTCGCGCACCACGAAAGAGAGGTTGGTTTTCTATTAAAGGATATGGGCAACATTTGAGATAATTTTGTACGGCTTCGTAAACAATTTTGATGAGAGGAACAAGGCGTGTTTTGCCTCCTTTTCCTGTTATGAATAAACTTGTTTTTTTAGGATCAGAAAATTGTTCTGGTGTGAGGCTTAAGGCTTCTGATATGCGCATTCCACAGCCATAGAGAAGCATGAGGACAGCAGCATTACGAGCGTTAATCCAAGGTTCGTTTTCTCGTTGATTTTCTTGTTTAACGACGCGGAGAGCTGATGGTATCGCTAAAGGTTTTGGAAGCGATTTTGGATGTTTAGGGCTTCGGATCAGTTGAGCAGCGGGAATATTGACGATTCCTTCGCGGGATAGATATTTGAAAAAAGAACGGATGCCTGCTACCCCGCGGCTTAAAGAGCGAGCACTGATATTGTTTGTACGTCGATAAGCAAGATAAGCACGCAAGTCACTGACACGTAAATGAGCAAGATCTGTAAGGGTTGGTGCTTGATTGAAGTGTTGACAGAGAAAAGATAAAAATTGTCGCGTATCACGTTCATAGGCTTGCGCTGTTTGTGCGGACATACGGCGTGTTTTTACAAGACACTCTAACCAGCTTTCCCTTGCGGTTAAAACCGCAGGGGCTGCTGGAATGAGAGGACTATTTTCATCTTTTCTTTTGTCGTTTTTGATGGACATTATTTAGTTGAGGGTTTCTTTCTTTTTAGATTGTTCATCGTCAGAATGACCATTTTTACTGTCGAGCTTTTCCTCATGATTGATAAGTTGCTTTTCACCTTTAAGAGAGAGTATTTTTAAAAGATTATGCGTTGACATCAAATGTGCAAAAATTAATCCTAAAAAGCCGTTTTTATGAAGTTTGGCAAGTTGGCTTGCTGAGAGTTTGTTCAGTTTTTCTTCATCAACAACCCAAAAATTTTCTAATTGTGCTGAGAGACCTTTATCGTTTTTCACATTGATTGATTTTTGACTGAGAAGATCCATTTCTACCAACGCATCAATAAATTCAGAGGTTTTCTCCATAGCGATTTTAAAACTTTCAAGAAAACGAATACGTTCTTCCATAAAAGGAGAAATAGAACCATCGGAATTAAAAAGTTCTGTTCCCGCAACTTCATTAAACATCCCTGACTGTTGATCAAAGCAAACAGAAAGTTCTTTTTCATTGCTCAGTTGTGCCAAAACAAAAGGATAGCGACGGACAAAAGCTGGAACATAAGTATTGTTTTTCCAACTTTTATCAGAGGCTATATAGTCATTTTCGTCGTTAGAAAGACCAACAAGAGCAGCGGATGTATAGTGCCGTTTTTTTTGTTCATCTTCGGCGCACATAAACAAAATAGGATAGTCTAGTGCTGCTTGAAAGTATTCAGTACTTGCTAAAGGAACCCAGTGCGTATCTTTAGCAAAAGACATATCACTTGGAGGGGCAAATTTTAGGTTTTTATGGGAAACTTTATTGATTGGCGTGATATCTTTGTAAAATAGCATAATATTTGCCATAAGACTTTCTCCTTTATTAATTTGTTTTTGTTACCAAGAAAAGTCTTTTGAGAAGATTGTTTCATAAGGCAACAAGATTGAATAGAAATGATTAAGATTGAGGGTTCATTTTTGAGAGATAATATTTTTGCATGAAGTATAATAAAGAAAAGCTTAAAAATAAAGTCTATCTTGCCATTATTGGTATGCCTCATGGTATAAGAGGGGATGTTTTTGTTAAAATTCTAAGTGCCGATCCACAGCGCTTCAAATCTTACGGGACTCTTTATGATGATATGGGGCGTTCTTATGAAATTTTAACTCTTCGCATACAAAAAAATAACGCGATTGTCCGTTTTAAAGGGGTGGAAAATCGTAATGCTGCTGAGTCTTTAAAAGGTATTCGCCTTTATGTGATGCGTGATCAATTGATTGATGATTTGATGGAAGATGAGTTTTATCAAGTCGATTTAATAGGCTTGTGTGTGCAAGAATATGGGGGAAAAGTTTTAGGTGAAGTGTGCGGTTTTTATAATTTCGGGGCTGGTGATTTGCTTGAAATACGTTTGAATATAGGTAAAAGAGTCCTTATTCCTTTTAGTAAGGTGGCGGTACCAGAAATTTGTATAGATTCTGGTTTCCTTATTGTTAATCCCATGGCCGCTGGCCTGAGCGATGGGCGAGAAAGTGATCAATGAGAAAATGGCTTGAATCTAAAAAAAATAAAAAATGGAAAATATTAAAAAGGCAAGTGATTCAAAGAGGAGGGGGTTTGGTGTTTTGATTTCTAAATGTTTTTTGGACTTTTAGAGGGGACGTGGAAGGGATAGTCTTTATTTTAAAGTGTAAGTATTGAAGAGAGGGATAGGATCGAATATGGCTGCAGAGAGAAGAGATTTATGTTAACGCTATAGCGTTATTTGGGTCCGGTTTGTGCTGTTTTTGCTAAGAGTCTGTTTAAGAAAATGAGGATGAAAAAATAAAAATGAAATTTCAGACGCGCGTTTTAACTCTTTATCCTGAAATGTTTCCTGGTTTTTTAGGATATTCTTTAGCAGGGCAAGCTTTAGAACGCGGAATCTGGTCACTGGAGACAGTGCAGATTAGAGATTTTGCTTTGGATAAACACCATAGCGTTGATGATACACCTGCTGGTGGGGGGGCTGGTATGGTGATGCGGGCCGATGTATTGGCAGCTGCGCTTGATCATTGTCCACAGGATTCGCCAAGACTATTGATGAGTCCACGTGGGCGCCCTTTTGATCAAGCTTATGCGCGTCGTTTGGCTGACGATTCAGGCATAACATTGGTTTGTGGACGTTTTGAAGGCGTTGATGAGCGAGTCATAGAAGCACGGGAATTAGAGGAAGTCTCTATTGGTGATTATATTCTTTCAGGGGGTGAAACCGCCGCGTTGGTTATCTTAGATGCTATTATACGTCTTCTCCCCGGTGTGATGGGGAATAAAGCTTCTGCAAAGTGTGAAAGTTTTGAAAATGGTTTGTTGGAACATCCGCAATACACGCGTCCTTCTCTTTTCGAAGGACGTGAGATTCCGCCCGTGTTAACCTCAGGTCATCACAAGGCGATTGCAGATTGGCGTCAAAGCCAAGCCGAATTGTTAACACGTCAACGTCGTCCTGATCTTTATGCGCGTTATGATAAAAATCGTCAGAAAACTTGATTCATATGATAAGGTGGTGTATGGCATGGCTCTCTTTTTTAGAGAGTTTTTAATAAAAGGTTTTCTGTAATTCCAAAATTAAAATGAAGGAATGGTGTATTCGCTCCTGTGTAAGGCATAGCCTAAAGAGCATCTTATTTGTAGTACAAGGCTTTTTGGGTAAGAGTTGAGCGCTCTGACTGTTCGATAAAAAACATGAAGGATAAAAAGATGAATATTATCGCACAGCTTGAAGCTGAACAATGTGCAAAAATTGAAGAAAAACGCCAATTTCCAGCCTTTAAACCAGGAGATACAGTCCGTGTCATGGTGCGTGTGACGGAAGGTACGCGGACACGTGTTCAGGCTTATGAAGGGGTTTGTATTGCGCGTTCAGGTGGCGGGTTGAATGAGACTTTTACAGTCCGCAAGATTTCTTATGGTGAAGGAGTGGAACGGGTATTTCCTGTTTATTCACCTTTGATTGAAGCTGTTGAGCTGGTGCGTCGTGGTAAAGTACGTCGGGCAAAACTCTATTATCTTCGTGGTTTGAGAGGTAAAGCTGCTCGTATTGCTGAAAAGAGAGATTATCGAAAAAAAGATGAAAAGGGCGTTGAGAGAGTAGAAACAACCCCTGTAAGCGCAAATGTTGAAACGCAAATTGCTGAGTAAAAATTATATCGTTAAACTTTATACAAAAGCGGCTTTTATGCCGCTTAATTTGTGTCTTTTATGATTCGTTTTGTCATTGATAAAGGCCTAGAGGGGATGTGAAAATGTTTAATCTATCTAAATTTTGTCTCTTTTTTTATTCTTAATAATGGGTGAGGGGCAGGATATCATTGCACATGTCGTGGATATTCAAACGGAATAAGTATCGTTTGAAAAAATGTCTGTTTGTATTTGAGAAAAGATTTTAGACCTTTGACGTGAAGATAAAAGTGTATTAGATTAAGGCGAGTTTTGCGGATCATATCCGTGGAGTAATCGGTTTTTTTATGCGTGACCTTTAATCCGTTATTTGAGACAACCGACCTGTAATATCGGTATCTTGAGATGCCAAACAAGTGAAAACGAGAGAGTATGTTTAGTCGTTTTGTGCGAATTTTCTCGTTCATTGCGGTTGCCAAAACCAGGTCAGGATATTTTATGACAGAGACAACTAGGATCAAAGAACGCCCTCGTTCCCCTCATATCAGTATTTATCGTTGGACAATTACTATGGCCATGTCCATTGCGCACCGCATTACGGGTATGGCCCTTTATGTTGGAACGGTTTTTCTTGCTGTTTGGTTAATTGCTATTGCGTGTGGCGAAGAGACATTTAGAACAGTTTATGAAATTTATAGTTCTTGGTTTGGATTGTGTATTTTGTTTCTTTATACTTTGGCAGGGGTTCATCACATGGTTGGCGGTGTTCGCCACATCGTTTGGGATCTGAAGCCTTGCCTTTTGGAAAAAGAAAAGGCAACAGTCACGGCTTGGGCGACAGTGTTTATTTCTCTTATTGTTACTTTTGCGATTTGGATTGTTGGATATACCGTTGTTTAACTGGGGGTGAAAAGAGATATGAAAAAAGATTTTCGAACGGAACTTGGAAAAGTACGGGGGCGTGGAAGTGCTCATGAAGGAACAGAGCATTTTTGGCTAGAGCGTTTGACAGGCTTTATCAATCTACCACTTTTGACATTTTTGATTGTTCTTATTCTTTCGCTTGTAGGAAAGGATTATACTATTGTGCGTGCAAGACTTGCACATCCTATTGTTGCTATTTTGATGGGATTGATGACTTTTTCACTCCTTTATCATATGAAACTTGGTATGCAGGTGGTGATTGAAGATTATATTCCACGCGAAGGTTTTCGGTTATTCTTTTTGATATTAAATATTTTGTTTTGTTTTTTCATAGGTGGTGTCATTATTTTTTCTCTTTTGAAAATTGCATTAGGGGGTTAAACAAATATGGCGGGTACAAGGTCATCTTTGGGCACTAGAGCAGGTAATGCCCCTTATTGCACTGTAGATCATAAATTTGATGTTGTTGTTGTTGGGGCCGGTGGTGCAGGATTACGTGCAACACTGGGTATGGCAGAACAAGGATTAAAGACAGCTTGTATTACGAAGGTTTTTCCAACGCGCTCACACACGGTTGCAGCACAAGGGGGGATTGCCGCATCGCTTTCAAATATGGGACCTGACAATTGGCAGTGGCATTTATATGATACCGTGAAAGGTTCTGACTGGTTGGGCGATACCGATGCAATGGAATATTTGGTGCGTAATGCACCCGCTGCTGTATATGAATTAGAGCATTATGGCGTTCCTTTTTCGCGAACGCAAGAAGGCAAAATTTATCAACGTCCTTTTGGTGGACATACGACACAATTTGGTGAAGGTCCACCTGTTCAGCGTACTTGCGCAGCCGCTGATCGTACAGGACATGCTATTTTGCATACCCTTTATGGACAAAGCTTAAAGCATAATGCGCAATTTTTTATCGAATATTTTGCACTCGATCTCATCATGACGGATGGGGTGTGCACGGGGGTTGTGGCGTGGAATCTCGATGATGGTACCATACACCGTTTTTCTGCCAAAATGGTGGTTCTTGCAACGGGTGGTTATGGACGTGCTTATTTTTCTGCGACATCGGCGCATACTTGTACGGGTGATGGTGGTGGAATGATCGCACGGACTGGATTACCACTTCAGGATATGGAATTTGTGCAATTCCATCCGACAGGAATTTATGGCTCTGGCTGTCTCATTACAGAAGGAGCTCGTGGTGAGGGAGGCTATTTAATCAATTCTGAAGGTGAACGCTTTATGGAGCGCTATGCACCTTCCTTTAAGGATTTAGCTTCACGTGATTTGGTTTCACGTTGTATCACGCTTGAAATTCGTGAAGGGCGTGGCGTTGGACCTAAGAAGGATCATATTCATTTGGTTCTCAATCATATTGATCCTGCAATCTTGCACGAGCGTTTACCAGGGATTTCAGAATCAGCACGCATATTTGCAGGGGTGGATGTAACAAAAGAACCTATCCCCATTTTGCCAACGGTTCATTATAACATGGGGGGAATTCCTACCAACTACTACGGAGAAGTTCTTAATCCAACAGCTGATTCGCCTGATCGTATTCAACCAGGGCTGATGGCGGTAGGAGAAGCAGGATGTGCTTCTGTTCATGGAGCTAACCGCTTGGGATCAAACTCATTGATTGATCTTGTGGTCTTCGGGCGCGCTGCTGCTATTCGCGCGGGTGAAGTTATTGATCGGAATGCTGAAATTCCACCTTTGAATGAAGAAGCGGTTGATGAAATTATGGCCCGTTTTGATCGTTTGCGTTTTGCACAAGGAGCCATACCAACAGCCGTATTGCGTGAAAAAATGCAGCGCACGATGCAAGAAGATGCAGCAGTCTTCCGTACAGAAGATTCTTTGAAACAGGGTTGTCAACGGATGAATAAAATCTGGGGGGAATTCTCTGATATTAAAGTCACAGATCGCTCTCTGATATGGAATTCTGATTTGGTTGAAACATTAGAGCTTGAAAATCTCATGGCGAATGCAATCATGACTGTTCATTCTGCTGAAGCACGTTTAGAAAGCCGTGGCGCTCACGCTCGTGAAGATTATCCAGAGCGTGATGATAAAAATTGGCGAAAACATACGCTTTCATATTTGTCAAAAGAAGGTAAGGTTACTTTATCCTATCGACCTGTCCATGTGGACCCATTAACATCTGAAGCTGATGGTGGGATCGATTTAAAGCGTATTGCACCTAAAAAACGGGTTTATTAAGGGGAGAATGAAATATGGTACAAATTAAGCTTCCCAAAAATTCTCAAGTAAAACCGGGAAAGGTTTGGCCTAAACCTGAAGGTGCTACAAAGCTGACGGAATTTCACGTGTATCGTTGGTCGCCTGATGATGAGAAAAATCCTCATCTAGATACTTATTATGTAGATCGTTCTGCTTGTGGTCCTATGATTCTTGATGGGCTTTTATTTATTAAAAATCATATTGATCCAACTTTAACACTTCGCCGATCATGCCGTGAAGGTATCTGTGGTTCATGTGCGATGAATATTGATGGGACTAATACGTTGGCGTGTACCAAAGGTATGGATGATGTAAAACATCCCATTAAGGTCTATCCTTTGCCTTCCATGCCGGTTGTTAAAGATTTGGTTCCTGATTTAAAGCGCTTTTATGCACAACACCGTGTCATTGAGCCTTGGTTGCAAACAGTTTCTCCTGAACCTGCAAAAGAGTGGTTACAAAGTCACTCTGATCGCCAAAAAATCGATGGTCTTTATGAGTGTATTTTATGTGCGTGTTGTCAGACATCATGTCCAAGTTATTGGTGGAACGGTGATCGTTATTTAGGCCCTGCCGTTTTGCTTCAAGCTTATCGCTGGATTGCGGATTCACGTGACGAGATGTGCGGTGAACGTCTTGATAATTTAGAAGATCCTTTCCGCCTGTATCGCTGTCATACGATTATGAATTGTACGCAAACTTGTCCAAAGGGATTAAATCCAGCAAAAGCGATTGCTGAAATTAAAAAACTCATGGTTGAACGCCGCCTTTAAAGAATTACTCATGAATGAAAGTAAAGGTCAAAGTTAGAAATGGTATGTACCTTTAGGAATTTAACCTTTAAGAGTGCATGATCCTCTTATGAGAGTGCCCTGTAACTATAATCATTCTAAAAGCGAAATCCCCCCTAAAAATGAAGTCATTCGTGTAGAAAAAATCCTTGCAGTGGCATGGGCTTAAGAAAGCTTAGGGTTTATTTCTATCTTTGCAAAGTAACCAATTTTGTCGAAAAAAATCGATAGGTTGCTATACATTCTATTCTTGAATAGAATGTGATTTATAGATGTAAAAGCAGAATGATCGTGTATTTATATGAGATTCTCTTTATCTGAAAACTGTTTGGATAAAAAATATATATTTTGATTACTTAAAATAAGCTTTTGTCTTGATAATGATAATAATTGGTTGTGTTCGGTAACTGTTTCATGAATCTCTTAATTTTTAGGCAAATCAAAATTTATTCTTTTCTTTTTGTTCAAATAGTTATTTTGTCGTCATTTTTTTCTTTTGTGCATCAAATATACATTTTCAAAATAAATAGAGAGTATGCTCAAAGGTAAAAGAATAGAGCTTAATATGCGATTTTGTTTTCTTGTGAAGTTGTTGTCTGTTCACTTTTTTCTTTTTTCATGAAGAGTGTAGAAAATACATTAGAGAAGCAAAGAGAAGAGGGGATGCTAAATAAAAAAGCCGTAACAATCGGTTACGGCTCTTTTTGTCTATGTGCTATTATCGAGAGAGAAAACCTCTTTTAAGCGATTTTTGATTTAGCAAAAATCGGGTCGTAAAAAACTTCAGAAAGTTTTCTATCTTTAAAGAACAACACAACATCAACTGTTGTGTAAAGGACGATCTTTATCATTTCTAGCTCGAGTCGGCGACCAACCTCTGATCTTTTAATCAATGTAGCACATCGCTCAAATGTCTGCAAAGCACTGTTGGCGTGCGTCGTTGTGATCGATCCTGGATGACCCGTGTTGAGTGAATTGAGATATTCCCATGCTTCATCGCCTCGTAATTCAGCAAGAAAAATTCGGTCAGGTGATTGACGCATACATGCATCTAGACATTCTTCAGCTGAAACACGACCCACATTATTACCATAAATCATATTTACACGATTAGGATGATTGGGTAGAAAAAGTTCATGAACATCTTCAATCGTAATAATACGCTCTTCTACAGGGACTTTTTCAATGAGCGAGCGGGCAAATGTTGTTTTACCAGATCCTGTCTTGCCTGCAATAATAATGTTGCGTTTATGAAGGACACATTCTTCCAAAAATTCAAGAATTTTTCCTTCACGTTTACGTTGTAAGAGTTGAATTTCAAATGGTTCCAACCGTGTGAAGTCATGCTTCAATAAGAAGTTGTTGGCTTCTTTTGCTGAAGGTTTATTAAAACTTACATCGGAAAAATCATCGAAAGTCCCTTCTTCTTTGAGTTCTTCTAATGTTTTAACTATGAGAGAATGTTTACGAATTACAAAGGAAAGAGTACCATCAACAACAGCTGGCGTTTGGATAATTGTACCACGTTGTCCACCAGGCAAGAGCACATAATTAATACTTCTGGGAGCCATACCGTTATAAACGATAATAGCTGTAATAAGCGTTTGCAAAAAAGCTGTTGTTAACTCCGGTACGCTATGGACCTGCCACCCGTTGAAGCTTTTTGTCCATACTTCACAGGGGCGGCAGATCGATAATTCAGTGATCTTCGGATCTTCTAAGAAACGATCAAGCGGTTGCAGAAGCTGAGAAACTGCTTGATCTTTTTGTATCGGGTTAACGTGTGACGAGACTGTAGACATCGCTGAAATCCAGATCACGAGCAACAAAAATATTCACTCGTTCGCCTTGGTGTTTGTAAAGTGTTGGTGTTATATTGATCGAATTTTGAATAACATCGTTTACTATAAGTTCTGCATTATGAGCCCCTTGAGGTTGCGCATTCTCTTTGTTTTCTTTGCTACTTTTATTAATATTAACTTTATTTTTCACCCATTCTCCTAAATCACCGATGATACTTACCATAATTGCGCCACTAAATCGCTCCCAAAAGTGTCTATCAATCCAGCCACCGATACCTGCTTCACCAAGAGGGCCGGTTCCAGGTGAGTCAAGATTTACAACAACACCAGAAGGCGTTTCAATACGTAACCATTGCACAAACACACGTGTTTGTCCTTGCTGTAAGCCACTTTGGTAAAAACCAACGACTTTAGAACCACGATCGAGCAAAACAACACGTCCACTTGTAGAATAAATATCACGTGTTAGATGGCATGTCGTCATCCCTGGTTGTGACGTGATGATTTTTGTTTCCAATGTACAATCTATTTGCGTTCCTTGGGTAATTAAGAGATCACGGTTACGAAGTTGCACCGCATGTGATTGACCTAAACGTACAGGTTGGAGATTTAATGCACCACTGTTGTCATTCGATGCTTGATTTGTCTCCGTAGATCCTTCACTCCCACCATTGTTAAGACTAGAACTGAGCATACGTTTGCGCGCTAATTCTTCAGAATCTTGAATCATATGTGGGGGAACGGTTGTTTGAAGAAGCTTAGCCAAGGCTGGTGAAATATCTAAGCTTGAGTCTTCAGTTGGCGTTGATTTTTCTGATTCTTCTACAAGCTTTGGCTCTTCTATAACCCGCGGGGTATAGCTTGGTATAATTTGCTGTACCGTTTGTTGCGGTTTTTCTTCCTCAATTTCTACGGTATTACGCATTTTAAAAGCTTTCCAAGTCAAAGCAATCGGTACTGCTACGATGACAATAAGTCCTACTATTAACAATACACGGGTACCTGGAATTGTCGGACGGTGCTCTGAACCTAGTTCGGAGCTTCCATAGGCATTTTCAATATGTTTTTGCTCTATATTGTCCAGTTTTCTGCCCTTTTCATCTCCTTCCTTATTGTCAAACATTATTTTCCTCCTTTATTTATGCGATAAACCACCGAAGATACTGTTCCTGTTGTATTTGGTACACCATGGGGATCATAGGCTTCGTTAAAAACAGCTAAAGCGCGTTTACCAAGTCGTATGAGCCATTTAGGATTAACCTTATGAACGGCGATAATATCATTAGAACTGCCGATGACGGTGCGTGGTATTAAGCTTTCATTCCCTTCAGCGTCTACGACATAAATTGATGGCATATCCATGTTAGCGGGAAACTTGAAGTAAGTAATACGTCCATTGTCCCAAGCATTGATCGGAGCAATATCTTGATGACCGCTCATGGTATAACTGAGATTATAGCCTTTTACACTTTGGTGAAAACCGCGTTCAATCGCAAGGCGTCGGCTGTTCTCTTCTGACTTTTCATCGTTTGAATCAGGATAATGAAAAGCCAATTCATAGGTTGATCCTGCACGGTCATTTCGAAATTGTAGTCGGAATTTGTAACTCCGTTTGTCCGTTACAACGATGAGGTTGGTATTGGCAAGTTCTGCTTTTGGTTTAATAAAAATATGCCGTCCTTTATGAGCAAAGGCATAGGCTTCTGAATCACCAAAAGCATGAGTGATATACTGCTCACCTTCTTCAAGAATAATATGTGTTGCTACACCAAGAACTGTTTCAATTTGAACTACATCGGCTTCATTATATGTTATATAGCGAATGCGGTGATCATATTGTGAATTTGATGGACTTTTGAGCGCCTGCACAGGTACCGTATAAAGAGAAGAAAATGAAGATAATAAAACAACAAATGCAAGTTTTTTCATAACAATCAAATCCTTAATCATTCAACAGCATTTCTGGGTCAGTACGGTAACTTGTTACTTGAAAACCAAGGGGGTTAAGCAATCGATCAGATGACTTCATGGGTGCACCGACATAGGTATAACCAATTGTTGCAATCTGGTGCTGTTTTGGTCCAGTAGAAGCACCGCTGCTGTCAAGTTGCTGAGTGGTAAAACGTACAGTTGCTTGACCGAGTCCATTAGGTTGGATTGACCGTACCTTAACTGTGATACGTGCTTTGTTGGAAAGCACTTTATCCCGTGCACTTTCCCCATCATAGATTTTATAATATTCTTGTTGAACAGCAGCTGCGCTTAAAAGTGCTGTTGTGTCATAGTTTAGTTGAATGGTATCATAGTCATAAGTTTCACGATTAAGTATATATTGGTTGAGCCAATATCTATCTACAACTTCACCATAACTTTCCTCGTGCTCGCGCATAACTGAGATAACATCAACAGCACCTGTTGTGTTGTCAACGCGCAACACTAAAGGTGTAGGCGCTGGTTGAGAAAATCCAACGACGCCACATATCATACCGAATAAGCCAAAAAGACCAACAGCACCCGCTACACGCCATGCTGTTCTGCGTGACCTTATAAATTCATTTATGAGATCCCGTTCTAGACCACGGCTTTCTTCGTAATAATTGCTAAGTTGTTCGGCTTTCACTGGTTTTGCTTGTTTTGTTTTCATCTGTCTCCTCGCTTGATTTCGGCAGGGATTGTTTTATTAATAGGCACACGGTTTCTATCATTGGGTTGTTTTAGCTTTGGTGCTAACGCACAAGCCGATAAAATGTTTGCAATCAAAATTATAAGAATGATATTTTTCATATTAATATTACTCTTTATTTATTGTTAGATTTATCCTAACATTTTTTGTCATTATTGCTATTTTGAATATAAAGTAAAGCGTATAGTTTGCGATAATTTATCTTTTCTTAATTTCAGTTTTTAA
>NZ_NAAI01000003.1 GCF_018155095.1 Bartonella queenslandensis
CAAAAAAATATATTATTATTTATAATAAGTCTAATTTTTATAATTATTTCTATAATATTTTTTATGAGTATGTTCTATAAATTTAATTTATTTAATAGTTTATTAAATATATGAAATAAATTATAGTAATATTATTACAATATATTAATTCTATTCTTTAAAAAAAATAATAATTACACTAAAATAGATCCTTTAAAATCAGCGTTCTCATCAAGAGTTCTGTTTTTTATTTCCTATTTTTTAATCTTTTTAATTATTTCAAGCAGGGGTTGTTTTGAGATTATTATCTTTTGTATAAGAATTCTTAGTTTATAGTTTTTGAAAAGTGGTTATTTTCTTATATATCATAATTTATTGAAAAATAAGCTATTTTTATGAAATAAAGTAGCTTATATCTTTTGATTGTTATTCATCGTCTTGTGAGAGAGGAAGTGAGGCGATTTCTGTATCAAGGGCATCCATAAAATCAATAATAAAGGCAGCATTGGTCCCCAAATCTCTTGGCAAATAACGAGAAGCAGAACGCATATCAACAAAGGTTGTATTACCTTCATCAGTTAAACGAATGATAATGTCTGAAATAAAACCAAGGTAAAAAGTTTTAGCTCTTGTTTCAATATAAATCTCATTTTCTTCACCTTTGAATTCTCGTTGTGCGACAATAGGCCAATCGTAGGCTTCTAAAACATTGAGAACGGATTCGCGAATGCGTTGAAGTGAGCCATCATAACGGCGCCCCGACATTTCTGGCCATTGTGACATCTGTAATGTTTCTTGTTCAGCTAAGGTACTTTTGAGTGGCAAAGCATCGCTGGGACGTATTGTACGAAAAAAAGCCGGTGGTCTTTGTGTATCGGTAGAAACATCATAAAGAGCCGGTAAGGTAAACCAAAGTCCAAAAAAGAGCATCAATGGTATCGCAGTTATTAACGAATAAACGATCCCTTTTAAAGCTTTCATTCCTCCTAGGGCGCCATAGACCCACAAACTATGAAGTGCTTTAATCGCGAGAAAAAGAGAAATAATCACACAGCAAGTAGAGATTCCTATCAAGATTATGAAGTCGCTTACGTTAAGTACGGAAAAACGTTGTAAAATTATCGAAAATAGTAAAATAAAGAATGCTAATCCACCAAATCGAGGGGACCATACCGCTGCTCTTGAAATTAATCGAACATATCTCTTCTTCATGAAGTTTTTTCCCCTCAATTATAAACTATAAGCAAAGTTTTTTTAGATTACCTATCTTACTAAAAGCTTCTGCTCATAAGACAAAAGTAAAGCACTTATTTTTGAGGTCAAGGATGCGTGATGTCTCATCAATTTCCAGTAGTTATTTTGGGGTTTTCATTGAAAACAATAAGCACTTCTTCAGCATTTCATTGCGTCATTGATCGAATTTTGTAAGAATGTTTGTAAATACATAAAAATAAGCTCAAATAACCAAGTTTTTCAGTTATCATCAGAATATTTGTTTAGAAATTTACTCTTTCTCTTCTCGTTGTGGGGTGTTTTTTCTGTCGGATAAAGCCTATTGAATAACGCAACACCATTGCGTTGCCAATTTACATGCCAATCTCTCTTGTACGATACAAAAGACATGGTTTTGGTTGATCCAAGATGTGATAAGTTTGGAATGAGAGGATTCTGCTATATTCGGAACCCTCATTCAACAGTTAAAGAAATAAATTATCTTTATAAGTTAAACTATTAAGTATAACATAAGTGTATAAAACAGAGATTTTATTTTATCTCATATTGCTAATTAATAAGCTGCTTTTTTCTCTATACATGTGGTTTATATTTCAATAGAAGATTATGTGAGAGGCTTAAAAAAAATTTAAGGACCTAACATCAGACAAACCTGAATTCGAATATTCGCTGAATAGAGGAAAAAAATAACCGTCTTGATAGTTTTGTTTTCGTTTTTATTAAAAAGTAGATCGTTATACAAGTGAGAATATTTTTATTCATAAAATATGCGGCAAGTAGCAGATGAAAGAAAAGCTTCACTTTCTTTTTTGGCAAGGGAAGAAGCGACAAAAACACGTAAAATGACAAACCCTTCATTCAAATTTTTAGCAACCAAAACTGAATTGGCATTTTTTTTAGGTGTTGATTTTTTGAGTTCTATTATTTGTATTGGTTTTCCAATGATAAGATCGAGTGTAGCATCAGGGGCTGTTCGGTCATTAAGGCTGTAAAAAATAATTCCGTTGTGTGTGTAGGCAGCCAGTGACCAAAATTGTCGTGTTTTCAAAGCTTTTAAATGAACAGGTCCATTTTCAAGATTAAATCTGCAGACTTTAAGAAGAAAGAGGGGATCAGCAAATTGTTGAATAGGATTATCGGGAGGTAGATCAACAAATTGATAAGAGGCTCCAGATTTTTTAAGGCTTGCCCATATATTATTTTGTGTCCAAGTGGGGATCAGAAATAAAACGCAAATATGAACAATAATAGCGCCAATAATTGCAAGAAGTGCGGTATGAATAAATCTAGTCACAATTTATTTGTCCTGATGGGATTTGTTCTATTGAGGGCATTGTGAGCTTTTGTAGTGCCGTTGCAGAGATGATTGAGGTATCGTATAAGCTAAGAATAAGCCCAAATTCTTTTTGACTAACTACTGCAAGCCAATTTCCGGATTGCGGTGTGGGTGAGATATTGATGCGCAATGAGCCATCATGCTCATAAGTAATAGCGTTTGTGTGGAGTTCAAAAGGTATTTCTTTCGATGAACTATAGGGTTTAAGGGATTTATCAGCGGTATAAAGGGTAAAAAGACGGGTTTCAGGGATATAACCTTTGAGCAAATAATGACAGTGAGGATGGAGTGGACGCCCTTGGTTATCTTGCCAAATCTGGAATTGAAGACCTTCAGTGCGTCCGAGTGAGACGATGCCTTGTTTGGCGGTGCGGGCGCGGGTATAAGGATCCATATTGGTGGTTCCCACTTGTGGGTAAGCACTCCATTTTCCAATTGTGAAGCGTCCAAAATGAGGAAAGGAATTGAGTACATAATCAACACTCAGTTTTCCACATAAAATGGAAAAAGCAAAAATAAAAAAGAAAATGGTGATGTTAAAAAACATCAGTGAATATCTTGAATTCAAAATGTTGAGTCTCCAGTCCTTTTCAAGGAGATTACAGAGGGTTTCTTTAGATCTTTGTTAATCAATCGCACGATATTTAATGTTTCAGAAGAAAGCGTAGAAGGTATTGGGGGGAAAGAGTCAGAATCTGCTTGGGAGGAAAGTGTTGGGGAGGGATAAGGAAGGAGAGAATTTTTAACACCATAGAGCTGTTTAAGCATGATATTTTGATGTGCTGCGAGCATAATACGATGCCATATCATGGCCGGAACTCCACCCCCAAAAGCACGATTCATTGGTGAAAAGTTATCATTTCCCATCCACACTGCTCCCGTATAATTTCCCGTAAACCCAACAAACCAAGCATCACGATAGGATTGTGATGTTCCAGTTTTTCCAGCGACAAGTGTCATGGGCAGAGCAGCACGCTTACCGGATCCTCGTGTTGTGACACCCACCATCATTTGGTTCATATAAGCAGCTGATTGACTGCTGAGAACACGGTGTAGTTTTTTTCCGTTATGCTCGAAATCCCACACAATACGACCATCGATTGTTCTGATTTGTGTGAATCCATGACGATTACCCGCTATCCCGCCATTCGCAAAAACATTAAAGCCAGTTGCTTGATCCATGGGAGTCATGTTGGAAGTACCAAGAACCATCGTTTTGTGTGATAAAATATGCGCGTTAATCCCCATATTTTTGATGAGGTCTATGATGGGTTGGGTATTGCGGTTAAGATATTGATAGGTGAGATAAACAGGGACTGTATTAATGGAAAAGGCTAAAGCCGTTGCTAAATCAATTTTCCCCAGATAACGACCAGAATTATTTTTGGGTGTCCAACCGCCCCAATTGACAGGGGCATCTAAAACGGTTGTTGAAGGTGATAGACCGTGTTCTAGGGCGGTTGCGTAAACATAAGGTTTGAATGAAGAACCAACTTGTCGTCCACCTTGGGTCGCTCTGTTAAATTGGCTTTTTTTATAGTCCAGTCCTCCAACAATTGCACATACAGCACCGTTATTGTCGAGTATAACAGTGGCGGCTTGTGTTACGCGGTATTGTTGACCATATTGATGTAAGTGATACGCAATTGATTCTTCTGCTAATTTTTGAAGTGCGGGATCAAGCGTTGTTTGAATAATTAAACTATGGCTTGGAAGTTGATCACGCATTTTTTTGACTTCCTCGAATGCCCAATCAAGGAAATAATCAGGTTGATTATTTTCTATGTGGGGAAGGGCCTTAGCAGGATGGCGATGCGCGTTGATAATTTGGCTCTTCGTCATAAAGCCACTATTAACGAGATTGGAGAGGACGACATTGGCACGTGTTTGAGCAGCAAAGAGATGACTATGAGGGGCATATTTTGTTGGAGCTTTAAAGAGTCCGGCTAACATAGCTGATTCACTTAAAGAGACATGACGGATGTCTTTTCCAAAATAAAATTTTGCAGCGGCAGCAATACCAAAATTGTTTCCTCCCATATAAGCGCGGTCAAGATAAAGTTGTAAAATCTGTTTTTTGCTAAAATTTGCTTCTAACCAAAGAGCAAGATAAGCCTCTTTGATTTTACGTGTTATCGTTCTCTCGTTTGTTAAGAATAAATTTTTAGCCAATTGTTGTGTGAGGGTTGAACCACCTTGTACCACACCTTTAGCTTGCATATTTTGTGAAATTGCCCGTGTAAGTCCCTGAAAGTCAATGCCCCAATGATCGAAAAAACGACGATCTTCTGTTGCGAGAACGGCTTTAATAACAGTGTCAGGCATTTCCTCAACAGGGACAGAGATTGCCGGTAGTGCACCACGGTGCCCAATGGGATTTCCATAGCGATCTAAAAAAAGGATGGAAAAGTTTTTGGGAGAAGACCAGTCTGTTTTGGTCAATTCAAAAATAGAAATGCCCAAAATGGTGAAAAGAGTAAACCCCATCAATCCTAATGTCATTATTTCATCGAGAATTTCAACGACAAAACGTTTCCATCCTTGAAGATGAAAATTTTGTGAAATGATTTTCGCCTTTTTCCAGAAAAAACTGTTAGCAGAACGAATGCGATAAAGCGCTGTATCTAATCGTGCATCTAATTCGATGAGAGCAGGGCTGTGAAATGGCTTGTGGTGTTTCCCTTTCTTTTTTTTAAAAAAATCAAACATTTAAAGAGAGCCTATGGTCAAGCAATATAATCAAACAAATCTACAATAATTATATGGAGTAGAAATATTCTTTTGCTATAGTGCTAACAGAGAAAGAATTTATTTTAGAATTATTCATTTTTTGTGGGAGAGAGTATTAAGGGTTTATTATTTTATTCAATAAATTTTCTTTACATTATTAAAAAGATTTTATTTTGAATTTTTTAAAATTTTGAGTAATATTAAAACGTTCTTCTATAAGATAAAGGATAAATTATTTTCCATTTGTGATTTTTAAATCAACCCCAAAAAAAACATTATTTCTTTTATCCTTCACAAGAAGGAAGAGAGGTTGTTGAGATATCTACGATGAAAAAAGTTTTCTTATTTTTAATGTTAGCAAATTTTTTAGGGGCAGATTCTGTTCTGGCTGCTAGTTGTGCTGAGGTGGGTAAGAAGGTTGCAACTCAAGAGAAAGGGGTTCTTGTCCGTTCAAAACTGGTTGTTCACGATGGAATGGATATGTGTGAAATTGTGGTTGTTGTACCAGCCCGTAATGGTGAGAAATTGCGTCGTGTTGAGTTTTCCGTTCCTGCTGATTAGTCTTTGGCAGATGGTGTTGTGATGCGTATTTTAATCGTTGAAGATGATCGGAATCTTCACCATCAATTAGCAGAAGCTGTAAAACGGGCAGGGTATGTTTCCGATAGTGCTTTCGATGGTGAAGAGGCTTATTTTTTAGGCAGCACGGAGTCTTATGACGCGGTGATACTTGATATAGGTTTACCGCAAATTGATGGTGTTCGTGTTGTTGAAAAATGGCGTCAAGAAGGGCGCACCATGCCTGTTTTAATGTTAACGGCACGAGATCGTTGGTCTGATAAAGTTCTTGGTATTGATGCAGGAGCTGACGATTATGTTGTGAAGCCATTTCATTTGGAGGAAGTGATGGCACGTTTGCGGGCGCTAATTCGTCGTGCGACAGGACATGCGACAAGTGCCTTATGTTGCGGAAATGTTTTATTGGATACGAAGACATCTCGTGTTTTTGTGGATGGTCAATTGATTAAACTAACGTCTTATGAATTTAGACTTCTTTCCTATCTTATGCATCATTGTGACAGAGTCATTTCAAGGACGGAGCTTACCGAACATCTTTATGATCAGGATTTTGATAAAGACTCAAATACGGTGGAAGTTTTTGTTGGTCGATTACGGAAAAAGCTTGGAGTGGATTTGATCGAAACTATTCGAGGAATGGGGTATCGCGTGAGAACACTAGGTGATGGATGAATGTTTTCAAAGAAGATAATTGGTTTAAGAGGTTCTTTTTTGTAATTACGCGATCTCTCAGTTTACGTGTTATGATCTTATCAACACTATGGGTTGTTATTTCCCTTTTATCGATTTCTGCAGTGAGTATTTTATTTTATAAACGTTCAACTGAAGAAAGCCTAGAACGGATTCTTTCTGCTCAACTCTACAGTTTGATTGCAACAGTGACAGTAGCCCCAGACGGGACTTTGAGAGGAGGGGCTGGGATTGATGACATTCGTTATACTGATCCAACAACGGGATGGTATTGGGAAGTTATTGCCATATCTCATAATTTAAAAGGAAGATTGACATCTCCCTCATTGGGAACAGAAGAGTTGTTTACACCCAGCGATGTCGATATACCTTTTGACAATAAATTCTTTCGCTCTTATCGAATAAAGGGGAACAATGATCAAATGCTACAAGTGATTGAGAGTGATGTTGTTCTTGATAATAAAAATCATATTGCACGTTTTCGGCTTGTTGGGAATATGGATGAAGTTCATGCCCAAGTAAGGGAATTTAAGCGGACTTTGCAAATTTTTCTTTGGAGTTTTGGTATTGGGAGTGTTCTTATTAATATTGCTATTATTTTCTTTAGTTTTCAACCATTAAAACTTATTCGGCGCACATTGAATGATATTCGAGAAGGGAGAGTTCGTTACGTGAATACGGATTTAGTCAGCGAAGTGATGCCACTTGCACAAGAGATGAATGCTCTCATTAAGAATAATCAGCGTATTATTGAACGATTTCGCACACAGGTTGGTAATCTTGCGCATTCATTGAAGACGCCTCTGTCCGTGATTATGAATGAGACAGATAAGATGCACGGAAAACAGACTTTTTTGTTGAGAGAGCAAACGCAAATCATGCAAGCTCAAATTAATCATTATCTTCAGCGGGCGCGGATTGCAGCGCAATGCGATAGCATTATCTATCATACGTCTGTTCGTAGTGTGGTTGATCGTTTAGTGCGGGTTATGAAAAAGCTTAATCCTGAAAAACAAATTCAATTTATTATGGATGTTGATGATATTATTTTTTCTGGAGAGAAGGAAGATTTAGAAGAAATTATAGGAAATTTGATTGAAAACGCTACTCAATGGTCTCGCGCAAAGGTGTTGATCTCTTGTTGTTTAGACGAAAACGTTGAAGAAGAGAAATACTTTAGTATCCTTATCGAAGATGATGGTCCTGGTTTAACAGAAGATAAAATTGATGAAGCGTTAAAAAGAGGGTGGCGGTTTGATGAAAGTAAGCCGGGGACAGGTTTAGGGTTAGCAATTGTTTCAGATCTGGTCAATGAATATGGTGGAAATCTCTTTTTATCGCGCTCTGTCTTGGGTGGATTGTGTACAAAAGTCTTATTACCCAAAATGGGAGAATAACATATTTTCTTCTTAAGGAGGAAATGTCTATACAGTTTGTAGAAAAATATTTAGACAATGCAAAAAAGTAGAGAGGCATTTCAGAAGATTTTTATAATCAAAATATGAAAATAAAGTCTTGTTTTTATGTTCTTGATAGAAGTAATCTTTATGCGAGAAAGGAACAAAAGATTTTACGATGTTCTTCATAAAAAGATGAATTTTTATCATTTCACATCACTCTTCTCATATCTCGTGAATAGGGTAAAGGATAAACGGGTTATCTTCTGTTTGTATTGGAAAAAAATGATATGCTTTTACTCATTTTTGCAGCATTTTTTCTCACTTTTCTGGCAATTATTCTGTTTCTTTCACTACGTTTTGATGATGGGGGAGAGAAAAAGTGGAAAGTTCAAACCATGGATGCTGATAAAAGTCATCGGCATATGATTGATGCTCATAAGCTTTATAGGCCCTATAAAAAAAGAAATATTCTTAAAGCTTTAAGTATTTTTTTTGTTCTTCTGATGACATGGAGTATTTATGGTTTGACAGGCAGTCCAGAAGTGAAAAGTTATTTTTTCAGCGAATTAATGGATAAGGATCCTAAAATTCTGAGTCAACAAGAAAAGCTTGTTCGTCTACAAGTGCTTTTTTTCCGCTCTCCTCATGATGGCAAGCTAGCAGATGCGTTAGCGGTAGGGTATCTTGAAGAAAGCTATTTTCAAGAAGCTGTAAATACTTATTTAGATGCCCTTCGTTTGAATGGAGAAACAGCTCCAAGGCTTGTAGGATATGGTTTAGCATTGGTTGGTTATGAAGGGGGAATGATAACGCAAGAAGCACAAAATGCTTTTCAAAAAGCCGCGGATTTAGCGCCAACAGATTTTTATCCACGTCTATTGTTGGCCGAAGCCTTTCATCAAGCTGGAGAAACGGCGCAGGCAGTGCAGTTTTTACAAAGTTTTCTTGAGTCAATGCCTGAAAATTTTGCTGGACGATCACGGGTTGAAAAAATGATAATTCAGTTACTTGGCTCAGCAAGTGAACAGTCAAAGAAAAATCATCCTCGTCAATAGAGATAGAGAAAATCTGTTTAGAAAGATAAGAAACGTTATCATTCTAGAAGTGGAAGGTATGTGGAGGCGATAGAAGAACAGAAATGAAGAATTGAAAGAGTGCGATATTAAGTGGTGATACGTTAAGTAAAAATTGCTAGAAAAAGTAAGAAAAATATTGGTAAGCTTATTAGCAAAGGTAAAGGATTGGATAAAAAGTTGCACCTCTATAGAAGATGTGCAAAACTCTTTAAAAAATAAACTATAGAAATGGGTGCTTATATAACGTGTTTAAAATTTTTTCGTAGACTATGAACAATCACTCTTTAGAGAATTCTGCTTCGTTGAAGGTTATTTTAAAGCAGCGAAAAAAAAAGCGCTTCCTGATCTTTTTATTGTGTTGTTTGGTTATGGCAATTGCAACAAGTCTCATCGTATATGCAATGCGACATGCGGTCAGTTTTTTTAGAATGCCCTCTGAAATTACAAGAGAAGATATTTTAATGGGGCGTCCTTTGCGTTTGGGCGGCTTTGTTGAAAAGGGGACTGTTCGATATGTGGGAGAGAGTAGTGTTATTTTTTTTGTAACGGATAATACAAAACATGAAAAAGTGTTTTTCAATGGTGCCTTACCGGATCTTTTTCGTGAAGGTCAGGGAGTGATTGTAGAAGGGCATTTTGATAAACAGGGTTTTTTTATAGGGACGCGTATTCTCGCAAAACATGATGCAACTTATATGCCTAAAGAAACCGCTGATCGCTTGAAAAAACATTATAGTGTGGAGAAATAATTCGATTGTGCTTGTCGAACTGGGGCATATTTTTTTAGCTGCAGCACTTGCTGTAAGTTTATTAGAAGCTTTCTTACCTGCTTTAGGTTTTTGGAAGAAAGAGCGTTTGTTAATGCAAACAGCTATTCCTTTAACGTATATCACTTTTACGTTATTGCTCTTATCTTTTTTAGTGATGATTTACGCTCATGCTATCTCTGATTTTTCTGTTTTAAATGTTGTTGAGAATTCTCATTCAGAAAAACCGATGCTCTATAAAATCACGGGTGTTTGGGGCAACCACGAAGGCTCTATGTTATTATGGGTTTTATGTCTCACTTTTTTTAGTACATTAATGGCTTTCTTTAGCCAATATTTGCCAGAAGATTTTAAGACACTTATTCTAATTTGCCAAAGTTGGATTACAAGCGCTTTTCTTTTATTTATTCTTTTTGTATCCAACCCATTTTTACGTGTGAATCCACCAGCATTACAGGGAAATGATCTCAATCCTCTTTTACAAGATATCGCATTAGCGATTCACCCTCCCCTTCTTTATTTAGGTTATGTTGGTTTTTCACTCTGTTTTTCTTTTGCCATTGCGGCATTGATTATGGGACATATTGATAGGATTTGGGCACGTTGGGTTCGTTCTTGGCTTTTACTTTCTTGGTGTTTTTTGACATCGGGGATTACGGTTGGCTCCTATTGGGCTTATTATGAGCTAGGATGGGGGGGGTATTGGTTTTGGGACCCTGTTGAAAATGTTTCGTTTATGCCTTGGCTTTCAGGAACGGCTCTTTTACATTCTGCTCTTGTTCTTGAAAAACGGGGAATATTGAAAAGTTGGACTTTGTTTTTAGCACTACTCACTTTTTCTCTTTCTCTTATGGGAACGTTTCTTGTTCGTTCGGGACTTTTAGTTTCTGTTCATAGTTTTGCTGTTGATCCAGCACGGGGGCAAGCAATTCTTGCAATTTTATTTTTCTTTACGGGAGCAGCTTTTCTTCTTTTTTCTTTGCGCATCCCTCTTTTAAGAACAGAAAGCTTTTTTCAACCAATTTCGCGTGAAGGGTTTATTGTTTTAAATAACTTATTACTGACAACAATAACAGCAACAGTATTGATTGGTACGCTTTATCCTTATTTTATTGAGATGTTAACAGGGCAAAAAATTTCTGTAGGGGCTACTTTTTTTAACCTTACCTGTGGACCACTCATGCTTTTGCTGCTGTTGCTTGTTCCGTGTGGGTCAATGATGGCATGGAAGCGCGGTGATTTTTTCGCAGTTTTTGAACGATTGTGGTTTGTTTTTATCTTGGTTGGTATCGTCTGTTTTATATTATTTTATGCGACATCTTTGCGTGATATTCTTGCGGTTTTAGGCATTGGTCTTTCAGCGTTTGTCTTTTTAGGAAGTTTAGCGGATCTATGGATAAAAAGTGGACATGGCAAGAAAGCTTTTTCAGTACGTATTAAGAGGTTTTTTGGATTGCCGTGGTCTGTTTTTGGTGCAGCAATGGCACATATGGGATTAGGCGTTACATTATTTGGTATTGTTTGTGTAGCAAGTTTCGGTCAAGAACGTATTTTAACCATGAACATAGGGGATAGGGTGATGATAGCGGATAAAATACTTCATTTTGATACCGTGCATAATCGTTTTGGTTCAAATTATTCGGCAATGGAGTTTTGTTTTAAAATATATGAAAATAAAAACATTGTGGGTTATGTAACAGCCTCAAAGAGATTTTATGCAAGCCAAAATACATCGACAACGGAAGTTGGCCTTCAAAATCATGGCTTATCACAACTCTATGTTGTACCGGGACATCTCGATAATCGGGGGCTTGTTGTGCATATATGGTGGAAGCCTTATATAATATGCATTTGGTTAGGGGCATTTATGATGGCTATGGGAGGATGTCTTTCTCTTCTAGGATATTGGTTTCGCACTGGAGTGTACAAGAGGGTGCTGCTTGCTTTAAAATTTTGAAGGAGACATGAGATGAAAAAAATTCTTTGGATTTTATTGTTTTTCATCGCAACGTTTCCTGTTCGATTAGTGATAGCAGTAGAGCCGGATGAGATTTTAAAGGATACAGTTCTTGAAAGGCGAGCACGAGATATTTCATCGCATTTACGATGTCCTGTTTGTCATAATCGATCAATTGATGACTCAGATGCTTCTCTGGCACGTGATTTAAGGCTTTTAATTCGTGAAAAATTAAAAATGGGTTATAGCAATCAGCAAGTGATTGACTTTCTTGTTGAACGATATGGTGAATTCATTCTCTTAAAACCACCTTTGAATAAAACAACTTTGTTTTTATGGTTTTCGCCTTTGATTATTATCATCATGGGTGCGAGTATCATATTTTTCCAGTTAAAACGGTATAAGCGCGAGAAATAATAATTTATGTGGATTAAAAAGAACAGTTAAAGATGCCATTGCATTAAAAAGATGTTACATAAAAGAAAAATTCAGATCATTTGCAATAAACATTGAGCCTTATTGTCATTAATATTGGAGAATACTGAAATCTTACAAAATTTTAATAATTTAGACAGAAAACGGTAAGGTCTGGTATTTTATAAGGGATCGGATTGGGATAGAAAGTGTGATTGAATAGGAGCATAGAATAAATGTTAAAAAAAACTTTCTTTAAAACATTTGTCGCGGTAAGTTTTTCCGCCGTATTAGAGAGTGCACTGTTTTTTAGTGGATGCACATCAAGCTTATGGACGACAAAGGCTCATGCAAGTTCTGTATTTACTTCGTTAGTGCAACAACAGGGATTTGCAGATATCGTTGCTCAAGTGAAACCGGCGGTTGTTGCAGTGCAAGTAAAGAGCAATAAAAAGAAAGAAGATTGGTTCTTTAGCAACTTTTTTAGTGGTCCAGGGATTGATCAATTACCTGATCAACATCCTTTGAAAAGGCTTTTTAAAGAGTTTTATGATTTTGATAAACCTAAAAATAAATTTCCCAATCATTCACAAAGACTTCGTCCTGTTGCTTTTGGATCGGGCTTTTTTATTTCGTCTGATGGTTACATTGTGACCAATGATCATGTAATTTCTGACGGGACAAGTTATACTGTTGTTCTTGATGATGGTACAGAATTGAATGCAAAGCTCATTGGAAAAGATCCCAAAACCGACCTTGCCGTATTAAAGGTGAATGACAAAAGAAAATTCTCCTATGTTGATTTTGGAGATGATTCAAAGCTTCGTGTTGGAGATTGGGTTGTTGCCATAGGAAATCCATTTGGTCTTGGTGGGACTGTGACAGCAGGTATTGTGTCGGCGCGTGGACGTGATATCGGTACGGGTGTTTATGATGATTTTATTCAGATTGATGCCGCTGTTAATAGAGGGAACTCTGGTGGTCCAACATTTGATCTTAATGGAAAGGTTGTTGGGGTTAATACAGCAATTTTTTCTCCTTCTGGAGGAAATGTAGGGATTGCGTTCGCTATTCCGGCAGCAACTGTGAAACAGGTTGTACAACAACTTATCGAAAAAGGCTCCGTTCAGCGGGGTTGGCTAGGCGTTCAGATTCAGCCGATCACAAAGGAGATTTCTGATTCAATCGGTTTAAAAGAAGCCAAGGGTGCTTTGGTCACTGATCCGTTAAAAGGACCAGCAGAAAAAGCTGGTATCAAGGCTGGTGATGTCATTATTTCGGTGAATAATGAAAAGATTACTGATGCGCGTGATTTGGCGAAACGTATTGCAAATATTAAACCAGGAGAAACAGTAGCCATAGGGATTTGGAGATCAGGTAAGGAGGAGAATATAAAGGTCAAGCTTGCTTCAATGTCTGAAGATGAAAGTAAGAAAGAGGGTTCAAAATCTTCAAATGAGAGCGGTAATTTAGAGGAAACATTGGAAGATTATGGTTTGATTGTTATTCCTTCTGATGATGGTATAGGCGTGGTCGTAACGGATGTCGATACCGATTCAGATGCTGCCGATAAAGGGATACGTCCTGGCGATATCATTGTGACGGTGAATAATAAACCGGTTAAAAAAGTCTCTGATATTATCAGTACAATCAAAAATGCTCAGCAGTTAGGACGAAAAGCTATTCTCTTACAAGTGCGAACAAATGATCAAAATCGTTTTGTTGCTCTTCCAATTTTCAAAAAATAAGGCTTTGAGTGTAGGACAAATGTTTATTAAACATTTGTCCTACTACACAATAAAATAATGGAGATGCGTTTTATGAAGATACTCGTTATTGAAGATGATCATGAGACAGGACGTTATCTCGAAAAAGCTTTTTTGGAAGTAGGGCATTCTGTTGATGTTGCTTGTGATGGAGACACGGGATACGCTTTAGCAACTACGGAAAATTATGATGTTATGGTTGTTGACCGAATGCTTTTGCATCGTGATGGCCTTTCTATTATTTCTGAATTACGAGCTAAAGGCAATGAGACACCGGTTCTTATTCTGTCAGCTTTAGGGCAAGTTAATGATCGTGTAACAGGGTTGCGTGCAGGGGCGGATGATTATTTGACAAAGCCTTATGCTTTTTCTGAACTTCTTGCGCGTGTTGAAGTCTTACAGCGGCGGAAAAATCCTAAAGAAGCAGAAACTGTTTATTGCGTAAGCAATCTTGAGCTTGATCGGTTAGCACATACGGTAAAACGGGGTGATAGAAACATTTTATTGCAACCACGAGAGTTTCGTTTACTCGAATATTTAATGCGCTATGCGGGGCAGGTTGTTACACGCACTATGCTTTTGGAAAATGTTTGGGATTACCATTTTGATCCACAAACAAATGTCATTGATGTCCATATCTCTCGTTTAAGAGCAAAAATTGAAAAAGATTTTGATGTTCCCCTTCTCCATACCGTGCGTGGCGCTGGATATATGCTGAAAGCACCAGATAACAAAGCATGAATCGCTTGATTAATATAATGCGCACGACTGCGCTAAGGCTTTCAGCACTTTACATTTTATTGTTTGGATTGGTGGCAATAGGTCTTTCTATTTATATGACAGCATTTTCTGCTTCATTGTTAACAGAACAAACTGAACAGGCTTTACATGAAGAATTAAAATATATTGAAAATGCTTATAATTATGGAGGTATTCCTTTATTAATGCGCACTATTGATTATCGTTCAAGGCAACCTGGGGCATTTCTTTATCTTGTTACAGATCCTATGGGACGTATTTTGGCAGGCAATGTAGCACGTATTGAATTAGGTCTTTTGAAGCAGAATGGTTTTATTTCTACCTCCTTTTTATATTCACGTTTTGGAGAACATGGCAAAACAAGTGAACATCGCGCTTTGGCAGTTGTTTTTGATTTGCCTAATGCTATGAAGATTCTTATAGGACGCGATTTGGATGAGCCAGAACGTTTTGCGGCGGTTATTCGTAAAGCTGTGATCATAGCACTTACAGCAATGGTGGGAGGCGCTTTACTCATATGGTTTTTTGTTGGCAGGAGAGCTTTACAAAGGATTGATCAAGTAACAGCTGCATCACGTCGCTTGATGGATGGTGATTTCAGTGGGCGTTTACCAGTTTCTGGGGTAGGAGATGAGTTTGATCGATTGTCAACGAATCTTAATATTATGTTAGACCGCATTGAAGAGTTAAATATCGGTTTGCGTCAAGTATCAGATAATATTGCTCATGATCTGAAAACACCATTAACGCGTCTTAGAAATCGTTCTGAAGAAGCCCTTTCGGGGAACAAGACAAAGCTTGAATATCGCCAGGTCATTGAGAGTGTTATTGCTGAATCAGATCAACTTATTCGTACGTTTAATGCGATTTTAATGATTTCACGCATTGAAGCGAGCAATGCAATTGAGCATCTTGAGACGATGAATATGAAACTGATCCTTGAAGATGCTGTTGAACTTTACGAACCTTTTGCTGAAGAGTCAGGTGTTTTACTTCAGTTAGGAGATATATTTGACAAAGAGCTTAAATTGAATCGTGAGCTTATTGCGCAAACAATTTTTAATCTTATCGATAATGCGATTAAATATGCCTCTAAAGATAGGGGAAAAGCGAAGGTTTGTTTATCAATGGAATATCGTGATGAACATGTACTAGTTATTGTAAGCGATAATGGTCCAGGAATAGCAGAGGATAAACGTGAAAAAGTAACAGAACGCTTTGTTCGTCTTGAAGAAAGCCGTACACAACCTGGTTTTGGAATTGGTTTAAGTATAGCAAAAGCAGTTATGAAATTGCACGGAGGTGAATTGTTACTTGAAAATGCAAATCCAGGACTTAGGGCTGTTTTATTATTTCCTTAAAGATATTTTCTTCACTTTTTTCTTTTCATACGGAACGACTATTTTAAAAGTGTAATGCAATAGATAAGGAAAGCAAAATGCTTTTCAAGGGAGATGAGATGAAACAAGCTTTTTTAAAAACACAGCTTCTCCCCTTATGCCCTCTCAATGAAAGTGGTTCCCAGTGGTTAAAAGACATGGAAGAACAAGCAAAGAAAGAAGGTTTAGAACCGCTTGTTTCCATCATTTCAGAGAATGGAACGCAGATTGATTTTATTCGTGCGGTTATGACCTTATCTCCTTTTTTGCGTGAGGTTTTAATTGCCAATCCATCATATCTTAGTCCTTTATTGCATGTTGATATAGAAACAAGGCTGAGCAAAATTATCGATGATATGATGGTTATCGATAAGGATGAATCTACAAATGAAACTTCATTAATGGCTGCTTTAAGGCGTAAAAAACGAGAAGTGCATGTTCTCATTGCTTTAGCTGATTTGAGTGGTGTTTTTACTTACGAAGTTTCATGTGCTTGGTTGACGCGTTTGGGTGAAGCTGCATTAGGTGTAGCATTGCGTTTTCTCTTAAGAGAAGCACATGATCATGGTAAGATCAATTTACTGAACCGCGAGAATCCGGAAAAAGACTGTGGTTTAATCATTTTAGGGATGGGAAAATTAGGAGCAGGAGAACTTAATTATTCTTCTGATATTGATCTTATTGTTTTCATTGATGAAACATCACCTCATATTGGTAATCTTTCTGAAAGTGTCGACGTCTTTTCTAAAATGGTACGCCGATTAATACGTATCATTCAAGAGCGTACTGCGGAAGGATATGTTTTTCGTCTTGATTTTCGTCTTCGTCCAGATCCAGGATCAACACCTTTGGCTTTACCAGTAAGGACAGCCTTGCGTTATTACGAAGGACGTGGACAAAATTGGGAACGAGCCGCCATGATTAAAGCACGTCCGGTTGCTGGTGATAAAAGAGCAGGTTTTAACTTTCTTAAAGAGCTTTTTCCTTACGTGTGGCGAAAATATTTAGATTATGCTGCGATTGCTGATATTCATTCGATCAAACGTCAAATTCATGCGTATAAAAGTTATGGTCAAATTGCAGCTTATGGTCACAATATAAAGTTAGGTCGTGGTGGTATTCGTGAAATTGAGTTTTTTGTCCAAACGCAACAACTTATTGCTGGAGGACGTTTTCCTCAATTACGTGGACGTCAGACAGTTGCAATGTTAGCAGAACTTCACACGCTTGGTTGGATTAGTGAGAAAACGAGAGATAGTCTTATAAAAAGTTATGCTTTTCTAAGAAATGTGGAACATCGTATTCAGATGCTTGCGGATGAACAAACGCATCTTCTGCCAAGTGATATTTCTCAATTCACAAGTGTTGCTTATTTAATGGGTTATCACGACAGCAGCAGTTTTATCCGTGATTTATTAAAAACACTTCAGGTTGTTGAAAAACACTATGCAGCATTGTTTGAGAATGAACAAGAACTTGGTTTAGAAATTGGCAATTTAGTTTTTACAGGAGAAGAAGATGATCCGGAGACATTAATAACATTAAGCCGTTTAGGTTTTGAAAGAGCGAGTGATATTTGTCGTATTATGCGCACTCTCCATTGTGGTCGTTATAAAGCAACGCAATCCGCTGAAGCGCGTGAGAGATTAACAGAATTAACACCAGCTCTTTTGAAAGCTTTTGGTGCAACAAAACGGGCTGATGAGGCGATGTTGCGTTTTGATAGTTTTTTACAGGGCTTACCCTCAGGAATTCAACTTTTTAGTCTTTTACAGTCTAATCCCTCTCTTTTAGATATGCTTGTCCTTATTATGGGAGCGGCTCCACGGCTTGCAGAAATTATTACACGCAGATCTCATGTTTTTGATGGAATGCTAGACCCAAATATTCTTTCAGAATTACCAACAAAAACCTATTTAGAAAAACGACTTGAATATTTTCTTGAAGATATTTTTTCTTATGAGGAAATCCTCGACCATTTAAGGATTTTTGCAGATGAACAACGTTTTTTGATTGGGATTCGAATTTTAAATGGTACAATTACAGGAGAAAGAGCAGGTTTTGCTTTTACTGCGCTTGCTGACCTTATGATTACAAAAACATTTTCTGCCGTTCAAGAAGAGTTTTTTCGTCTTCATGGCCGTATTAAAGGGGGACGTGTTGGCATATTGGGAATGGGGAAGCTTGGAAGTCGTGAATTAACAGCGGGATCGGATATCGATATCATTTTGCTTTATGAACACGATGATGATGCAGAAATATCTGATGGAGAAAAGCCTCTTTACATTTCTCAATATTATACGCGTTTAGCACAGCGCCTCGTTTCTGCTTTATCTACACTTACAAGTCAAGGTGTTCTTTATGCTGTTGATTTAAGGTTACGGCCCTTAGGTAATAAAGGACCTATTGCTGTTTCTTTTCCATTTTTTAAAAAATATTATCGTCAAGAAGCATGGGTATGGGAATATCTTGCTTTAACAAGGGCTCGAGGCATTACAGGAGATCCTGATTTTTTACAAAAGTTAGAAAATGAAGTGTGTACAATTATTGCTATTTCTCGTAATAAGAACGAAGTTGCAAAAGAAGTGTGTGAAATGCGCTCTTTGATTGCAAAAGAAAAGCCGCCAAAAAATCAATGGGATTTTAAAACGATGTCTGGTGGCATTATGGACTTAGAGTTTATCGCTCAATTTGCTCTTATTACGCACGTCATTGAGTTTAAAATTGGGGCGACGACAGCGGATATTTTAGACCACTTACCAAATAGTTTTCTTAATCAATCATGTATTGCTGATTTACGTTATGCCTATGGTCTCTATACAAATTTGAGTCAAATTATACGTCTTTGCTTAAATGATCCTCTTGATCCCAATGATATGCCACCTGGATTAAGTGACCTTTTGTTAAATAGTGTTGGTGAACCTGATTTGCTTCGTATTGAAAAATTAATTGCAGAAACTGGGCAATTGGTCTGTTCAGTTTTTACAAAAATTATGAAATATTAAATGCTTATAATAATTTTCTGAAAGCATTGAATGTTATTTTTAGATAAAACACAAATAGATATTAATAATAAACACTGTTCATTCCATTTTTATATTTCATTATATGCTTGAGAGCTTTAGAGAGTAATAATTTTCTCTATTGGTTTTTCAAGTGTGATGAAAGATTTTTTTGTTCAACGAGCTTATTCTAAGCATGATTCTTTATGAAAAAGCAATGTAGTGACGACCTTTTAGAGAATTAAGAGTCTTAGCCCATGAATATGATAGAAGTATATGGCTCATTTACAAAGCAGCAGTCTCTCAGATTCATCGATGAATTGAGAGATCTTTAACACGAGAATATGGGCAAGGGTATTTTTATCACACAGCTTTAGATAACCTCTTATAGAGGGAGTGGCTATATATAATTCCTTATAACATTAATATTATAAAGTTATTAATAAGGCAAAATTTTTTATTGATTATCACTCTCATTTTTTCAAAAAATTGATATTATAATTATTTATACAATGCTAGATAATAATGAAAAATATAAAGTTATAAAAGATAATACAGAGTAATAATTAATGGAAATGTAAAGCATATTTTAAATTTTTAATAATATATTTATTAGTAAAATACTTTTATTTTTAAATAAAAACTTTAATTTTTTATAACTGTGTCATTTTTGCTATAGATTTTTTTCAAAAAGTGTGAAACGATTTACTATTATTTATGTATCACATTAGCTTTTAGGGGAGCAATTATGATTATAAAGTATTTAGTCTCAACATCTATCTTTTCTTTAATTTCAATTTCTGTACTACAGGCAGCGGATAGCATTATTCCTGAACAGCCTGTTCCTGTTATTGCAGCGCCTACTTTTTCTTGGACAGGGTTTTATCTTGGAGGGCAAATTGGTAACTTTTCAGATAAAATAGCTGAAAGTTATGCAAAAAGTAAGACAGCAGGGATATGGAATCCAGTTGGAAAAGAGAATTTACCTAAACTTTCTGGTTTTATAGGGGGCGTTTATGCTGGTTCCAATATTGATATCGATGATACTTTTATTATAGGTATTGATACGGATATTATGTGGTTTGGTAAAAAGGATGTGAAAGATATTAATGTACCGAAAATAAGTTTACCTGGAAACACACCACAGTCTACAGAAGAGACAAATCTAACAAGAGATTTGCATGAGGATGATTTAACAACGCATATTAAAGCTATACGTCATACTTTAAAACAGAAATGGGCTGGAGCTACACGGGTGAAAGTTGGTTTTGCGATTGAACGTATGATGCCTTATATTTCCGGAGGGATTGCTTATACGCAACTTCAGAATATTTTTACGGCA
This sequence comes from Bartonella queenslandensis, assembly GCF_018155095.1. Taxonomy (GTDB): domain Bacteria; phylum Pseudomonadota; class Alphaproteobacteria; order Rhizobiales; family Rhizobiaceae; genus Bartonella; species Bartonella queenslandensis_B. The sequence continues at coordinate 20,410 of NZ_NAAI01000003.1, forward strand.
GTAGCGGATAGCGAACATGAAGAAGTTAATGTTTCTGATTGGCTTCATGATGAAAAAAAGACCATGATTGGCTATACCCTAGGAGGTGGTGTTGATTTTGCAATGACTGATAACATTATTGTGCGTGCAGAATATCGTTATTCAGATTTTGGCAAGAAAAAGTTTGTAGAGGATAGAGTTGAAATGGGTTACAAGACAAACGATTTCCGCGTGGGTGTGGCTTATAAATTTTAATTTTTTTCAGAATTAAACACTTTAAAAGTCTCATTTTTGAATGAGGCTTTTATTTTTCAAATAGGTACTGGAAAATATTCCTTCACTCAAAAGAAATGCTATTTTATTCGAAATCTCTCTCATACAATCGACTTTTCTATTTTACGTTATCATAAAATATTTTATTTAATAACGAAAAAATCGCATAAAACGTCATCTGCAAGATAACTGAATAATAATAAAAGTTCATAGTGTAATTTTTCATTATTATTAGATATTTTATGATAGATAATAATACAGAGTAATACAATAATCATAAAGAGTATTATAAAGTGATTTACAAGAAAAAATAGATAGAAAATTAGGAATTTATAGAGACATAAAAAACATTATTACCTGTGCTTATTATTGAAATATAATCGGTCATTTTTTATAAATTTTTTAAATGTACGATAATAACTGCCAAGCATAATAGTGGGGGATTTTTCAAATCTATTTACCATAAATCAACTAACATCGTTTAATTTTATAGCTTACAAGGGGAGTGGATTATTGAAATTATAAGTTTTATCGTTATTGGGCTTTTTATCGTCATTGATATTTAGATATAGAAGCTAAATGAGTTTTTCTATAATCCTAAAAAATATCATGAATGTAGAGGTATAAGCATTTTACTTATGAGATGCTTTGGGGGAGGGGGAATGTGCGAATGTTTTGGGGGGAGTGCGCGATGAACTGCAAAGCAAGGCTTGTTAGAACTTTGTGAAGTAAAACACAGAGCTCAATCGACAGGAGAAGCCCGTATGAAAAGAATCTGGATTATTTATAGATTAGATAAGAGAGTAATCTTCGTCCTTGAGAATGGGAAGGAAGTAAACCAATGAATTTATAAAGTTAGCCACATAAGTGGGGTTAGATAATGGGGGCTCATTGAGAGAAATTGATCTATCGAAAAAGAAGGGTGAATTTTGTCTTGTTAAGAGAAGGAGGGCAATAAAATTATGATTTACAAAGGAATATGAAGCGAAAATATTTTCACTTTAGATTGTGTGGATAATGTTAGATGTGCTGAAGCATTTAAAGATTAATTGTTTCGGTACAGGCTATCTCGTTTTGGGGGTTGATAATGCTATAACGTTGCAACTGACAGTGCCATTGATTTTGTAAGCATTCAATGGAAAATAAATTAAAGCCTGCGGGTGGTTTTTTATAACCAAAAGCTTGTGATGCGGAAGGAACACCAACAATAGGAATTTTTTTAATTGGTCCTTCAACGTACTTCAATGTGGGTAAATGAGTATGTCCATGAAGAATAAGTTCACAACCGTGACGTTTGATAACGTCTAGAAAGCGTTTTGTATCCCGTAATTTTTTATGCCAAGATGTTGCTTTAGGAAATGGAGGATGATGGATCATGACGACACGAAAAAGGTTGCGCTGTTCTGCTTCCTTTAAAAGGTGTGATAAAGTTTGCGCCTGCATTTTACCAAAATAACCAAAAGCTTGAAAAGGGGGGGTCGAGATAGCTGAAGAAGCAGCTATGATGGCGACATCTTTGCGAATGCGCATATAAGGAAAAGGAAAGACGCTTTTTTTAGGCACATCACCTGTGATCCAAGGTTTAAAGAGAGTACATGCTTTTTTAAGGGCTCCACGGACATAGGCATCATGATTTCCAAATGTCAAAGAAATATCTTGGGCTCGTCCCAACTTAAGGAGCCAAAGATAGGCTTGTTCAAATTCCTTATCGAGAGCAAGGTTTACAAGATCGCCAGAGATCACAAGATGATCAGGATTTGTTTTGTTCAAGGCATCTATTAAAGTTCCGAGGACATTTGTTACGTTTTGATTCTTACGTTTTTTTTGCCAATTCAAATAACCGGTAAGACGCTTTCCAGAAAGTTCAAAAAGGGAAGGTTTGGGTAGAGGGGAAAGATGTACATCCGATATATGGGCAAGATAAAACATAAAAGCTCATAGAATATTAAAAACGATTTAAAGAATAATCATAAGATGAGTTTGTGCTGAAAGGCAAGAAGGATTGTAAAATGAAAAATAGCATGTTGAAAATAGGAGAAAATTTTAGGGAGAGAATTGATGCTGTATTGTATTTTTTATGAAAAAGGACAGAGGAATACAACAAATTATTCCTAGCAATCGATATGTCTTTTGTATGATAAGATAAATTTTAAAATAATGGTCATAAAATTTTAAGATTTTTAAACGGCTTTTATACGACCATACATGATCATAAAAAAAATCTAATTGTTCAGTGTAAAATGCAAAAGAATGTTATTGTATTTATCAGGAATTTTTATGGTTTTACGCTGCCATATCTCACTTTTAATGGGAAATATTTTTTACACAAAACAGAACGCTTCAAGAGGAATATTCCAAATAAAATATACCCTGATTAAAATATTATTGTGTTGTACATTCACATATTTTTTGAAAGAATATTTCCCAGAGCGCTTGATTTTATTTCACGAAAATTCTCAATACTATGAAAAGTCTCGTTTATAAGGGGTATTATGTACCACCATCTTTAGACTTATACAAAGTGCTAACCATACCCCATCCCAACTTTATAAAACCTCTTCCTTTAAGAAGATTCATAAGAAACATTTTCTTCTCTTTTCCAATGGTTTTTATTCACACAGCCTTCTCCTCATGATGTGAAGAGAATGATTTTAATTGTTTTAATATGGAAAGAATGACAAATAAGAAAAATTCTATAGAGAATAACAGCACAATATGAAAAAATGATAATTTGTCTATTATAAGTCAATATGTTATCTAAGTGTAAAAAAACGAGTAAATAGATAAAAAGATCAGCTGAATTTTAAAATTATTCCACGAAATCTCAGGATTTTTTAACGGCTTTCACGATACCACATGCTACTCAACATTAAAAGGCAGATAAGTAGTGCGAAAAAACCAGAAAATATCGAAAAATAAAAGGTATTGATTAAACGAGTTTCTGTTGTTTCTTTCAAAATAATTGAATGTGCTGGGGAAGATGACAGATTTATTTTTGATTGAATCAGTTTGAGTGGAGGAAGATGAATGTTTTCTTTTCCCTCATGGTGTAAACGTCCAATATAGCCACCAGTGTGCTTAATAATAGGAGCTAATTTTTCTTGTGTTGAAATTAAGTCAAACAGTTCAAGATTATCGAGCATACCTACAGAAGACAGTATTGTTAGATCTCCATTTTTTATGGTAAAAATCCCTGTCTCATCAGTGGCTATAGTTGCGGTGAAGAGGCCTTCTTGCTCTTTAGTCAAGATGATCTTTTGTTTTTTTCCAGAAGGAAAAGTTATTTCAGCGGGTTCTGGATGGTCTTTCAGAGTTTGTCGGTGAATTGTTAAATGATGATGGCTGCTGGTCGCACTTAATTTTTCTTCCTCAAGTTCTGGTTCTTTCATAAGCCAATGGGCAATTCGGCGATAAAGAGCCGCATAAGGACCACCACCTTCAAAGCCTCTTGCCCAAAGCCAACTTTCATCGGAAAGCAACATGCCTACACGCCCTTTATCAACATGGGAAAGAAGTAAAAGTGGTTGTTCATCGGCTCCTTTCATGAGAGCAATTCCGTTGTTTATGTTTTGAATAACAATTTGTCTCAGCCATCGCCCCCATTGAGATGCTGGAAGGTTAAGTGTTGCAAGATCCCTCGTAACAGGATGGCGCTCACCCTCTCTGGTTAATGCGGGACGAAAAGGTTTTTCAATAATAGCACCACTAGGCAATGCCGGTAGAATGCTTATTAAAGGTGTTTTTGCAAGGGAGTTTTTTTGGGTAAATTCAGGTCCTGTTACCATCAGCAATGCACCACCCTTTTGTATATATTGGGCGATATAATCGTAATAGATTAAAGGCAAAACAGCAGAGTGCTGGTAACCATCAAGAATGATGAGATCAAAGTTATTAATCTCTTCAACAAAGAGTTTTCTTGTGGGAAAGACCACCAAGGATAATTGGCTTAAAGGCGTATTATCTGCTTTGTTGGGGGGACGCAAAATCGTAAAGTGAACAAGATCAATATTGGAGTCTCCTTTTAAAAGGTCACGCCATGTCCGTTCTCCATTATAAGGGGCACCTGAAATAAGAAGAACGCGTAAATTTTCTCTAATGCCTTCAATGGTTGTTATGGCGCGGTTGTTTTCAAAGCTTAGTTCACCTTTGTAAGGTTCAGTTGTCGCTTGGATAATATTTTTTTCAGCGTGAGGAAGGGTAATTTCAGCTTGAAAAATAATACCAGGAGTCACAGAATAATGGCCAACTTCTTGCCCATTAACGCTGAGTGTAATATTGGCTTTCTGGGGTATTGTTGTCTGGGGGGGGCCTTTATCTTCTACCAAAATGGAGAGCCTTTGTGGTTTATTGACAAGGGCAAAGCGTGGAGGAGAAATAAACTTGATTTGACGATCAAATTCATCTGAACGTCCTGTGATCAAAGCATTGAGAGGTGCGTCATGATGAAGATCTGATAGGTCAGGAATGTCATGCACTTGTCCATCAGTGATAAAAATAGTTCCGGCATAACGAGAGGGCGGTACATCAGAAAGTGCTTGTGTTAAAGCATCAAATAACTTCGTTGAGGAGGTATATTGGTTATTAGCAAGTTTTCCAGCTTCAATAAAACGTGGTTCAAATTGTGGATAATGCGCCAATGTTTCGATTAATTGCGCGCGCGCTTGATCACTGTCGTTTATCCGTGTTCCAAAAGTTTGGCTTTTGCTACGGTCAATGACAATACCTACCGTGCTTTTCAGAGGGGCGCGTTGTTCTTTGATAAACATTGGATTGAGCAAAGCAAGAATGAGAGTGCCCAATGCCATCAGACGCAATAAAGACCCTTGACGCTGTGTAACGAGACCAACAATGACAAAAAGAATGGATATTCCGCTTAACAGCAGAATCCAAAAGAGTGGTAAAAAAGGCTGAAAAGTGAAAAATGGTATCATTGCCTTCTTTCTCTTTTAAAGCGTTCCAAGAGTGCAGGAACATGAACTTGGTCCGCTTTATAGTTTCCAGTAAGCACATAAAGAACAATATTGAGTCCTGCACGAAATGCCCATAGACGTTGCATTGGATCATTGGGAACAAGGGGATATTTCCATGTCCCTTTTTCATCAAGTGCCCAAGCTCCGGCAAAGTTATTTGCGGTGATGAGCAGGGAACTTACATTATCGCCGCTGGCAAGAGAATTTTTATTTTTTTTGTTTGTTGATGAGGATTCAACCCATAAAGGTGAACCACGGTAAAGACCAGGAAAATCTGGCATAATATAAAAAGAACGACTAACAACATGATCTGTTGATGCGGGCTCAATGGAGGGAATATTCAATCCTTTTAAGATGGCTCGTAATCTTTGCGTTTCTGGAGTGGCATCTCCTTCAAGGTTAAGATTGCTTTTTATCTGATCGCGTGTGTCAAATAAAATAGTTCCCCCATGCTTCATAAAATTATTTATTTTTTCAAGACTTTTGGGAGTTAGCATAGGACTCTTAATATCAATTGGCCAGTAAATAAGAGGATAAAAGGAGAGTTCATCTTTATCGAGATCAAGTGCTATAACAGAGCCGGGGGTAAGCATTGTGCGCTCTGCAATAAATTGGCTTAAGGCTTCTAGACCACTTTTACTCGTTGTATCAATTTCATGATTGTTAGTTATAACATAGGCAAGATGCATTGCACCAGCGGCTTCTACACTATCATGATGATTTTCTGTCGTTTGTGCATGAAGCCTTTGGTCATATGAAAACAGGGCAATCAAAATGATGAGAGGGAGGAGAAACATATTACGCCGTTTATGAAAAGAAAAAATACCTCCCATCCATAAAATGAGAAAATTATCAAAGGCGAATAATAAGAGGGCTAATCCTAAAAGAGGACCGATAAGATTTTGTTCTTTTGTATCGTAAGATAAAGGGCTCTTATTAAGAGAAGGTGGCAATGATGATTGTTTCATCAAGCGCGATGAATCAGTTAAGAGATTGAGTGCATAAAAATTGTTTTTGACACCATAAAGTCCTGGGGGCGTGTGATAGGAAGGATGGGGTGGATTTTGAGCGTCAAAGACTAGTGGTACAACAGTAGAGGGGGGTATTTGTAATTGTCCATCAGCGGTTATGGTTCGCCAAGGATTTTGTACCGTTGTTCTTTTTTCTTTGTGTGTTAGGTTTGTGTTTTTGTAAGCCCCTAATGTGATTAGTTTTTGCAACATTTGTGCAAAAAAGCCAGAAAGAGGGAGATTAGACCATGTAGGGTCAGGGGTAATATGAATGAGAATGAGGGTTCCTTTACCATGTTTTGCTGCGGTAATAAGAGGGGTGCCATCCGAAAGGCTAAGCCATGTTTTTTCAAAAAGATCTGAGGTTGGTTCTGCAAGGATTTGGCGCGAGATAGTGACATCTTCTGGAAAAGGAAGATCAAAGAAAAAGCTATTTTTTGCAAAAGGGGCAAGCTTTTGTGGTTTTGTCCAAGACATAATACTTCCAAGGGAACGTTGCCCCTGACGCAGTGGTACCGGAAGGAGACTATCGTAATGTTCTGCACCGCTGAGTTTTTCTCCTGCAAAGCGAATGAGTGTTCCGCCTTTATTCACAAAATTAGAAAGCTTTTTTTCTGCTTTTTCAGGGATATTAACCATGTCGCCCATAATGAAAACGGATGGATTTTGTTTAAGCAAATGATCAATATCCGTTGAAAGTTCTCTTCCACCGGAAGTTATAAGCTGTGTATGACCTCGTAATGCTTTGATAATATAATAAAATGGAGCAAGTAAAGGCTGTGCCATTTCATTGGTATCAGGGGAGAGAAGAGCAACGCGGCTCACCTTGTTATGACTGTCTACTAAAAAAGTTGCAGCAGCATGGTTTTGGTTATTGATTTTTATCCAAGCGATATCGTTGCGTAGTTCAAGGGGGACGTCAAAGGGAACAAGTGCTGCTGTTTCGCCTTCAGAGAAATTTTTTGTAAATTGACCGAGAAGTTGATTGTTTAAATCGTAAAGGCTGAGTGTAGCAGGTGTTGTGCCGTGTGTTGTTGAGCGAATAATACGCGCGATCATATTTCCATCGTTATTTTCTATGGATGTTATGCCGATTAAATCGGAAATATCAGCCAAATACCATAAGAAGTTTCTAGGCTTTAATTCTTCAAGCAGAGCAAAAGTTTGCTCATCATCATGTGTTTGTAATCCATCACTTAAATAAACAATATCAAGAGGTTTTCCTTTGTTTATTTTGCTGAGTTTTTTTAAGGTATGCACACGGTTTACAGGCCAAGGACGCGGTTGCAAATGCATTAACTGCTGTTTTATAATCTTTACTGATTGAGGCTCTACATTGGAGATATCATTTTCAGCCGTTGCAACAAGATAAATATTTTTTTTCTGTTTTTCTGCTTGTGCAAGGAGCTTTTCAGCAATAGAGATGCGTTTTTTCCATTCTTTTACAGATGCCCAACCATTATCAATAATGAGTGCAAGGGGGTGAGATCCGGAAAAGCTTATTGGTTTTTGATTCCAAGTGGGGCGGGCTAGAGCTATGATAACAAGTGCAGCGATGGTTAAACGTAACAAGAGCAACCACCAAGGGGTATGTTTTGCTTCTTTCTGCTGATGAGTTGGCTTGGGTAAGAAACGTAAAGGAGGAAAGAGTTCTTTACGCGGAGCTGGAGGGGTTATCCGCAACAGCCACCAAATGACCGGTAGAAACAAGAGGCCTAATAACAGAAAGGGAGCAGCAAAACTCAAAATGCCCTCCTTTTTTGCAATGAAGAGTCACTCATTGTATTTGCAAGATGTAAAATGGTTTCTGTTAAAGGTTGATCCGTTGTACTAACGTGATAAGACCAGCCTTGGCGTGCACAAAAATTGATCAATTCTTGTCGCCGTGCTTGATATAACTTACAATAGCTCTTACGAAGATTTTCTGCTTTTCCAAAAATGTGTTTTTCTTTCGTTTCAGGATCAAACAATTCTGTATGACCTGTGTAGGGAAAGCTTTCTTCTGCGGGGTCAGCAATTTCAATTAAATGAGCTGTCACCTGTTTTCTCGATAAAGTAGTTAAATGCTGGATAATGTTATCAGGATGGTCGAGAAAATCACTCATTATAATGGCATGTGAAAAGCGTGTAATCATTGAAAAGTCTGGAAATGAATTTTCATCTGAATGATTTTCTAAAGCGAAAGCTATTTTTTCTACGACATTGGAAGTCATTGTTGGGGGCATTAAGTGGGGAATAGCAATATGTTCGCCACTTTGTACCAGAAGTGATGCCAAGGCGAGGGTCAAAATGATGGCATGATTGCCTTTAGAGATTTTAGAAAAGCGCGAACAGTAATGCATCGATGCGCTTTGATCAGGCCAAAGCCAAACGGTTTGTGTCATTTGCCATTCGTGCTCGCGTAGATACACGTTTTCATCCCGCGCTGAGCGACGCCAATCAATGCGGGTAATGGATTCTCCTTCCATATAGGGACGAAATTGCCAAAAGTTTTCTCCATTACCGCGTTTGCGCTGCCCATGCCATCCGGTTATTAGTGTATTGGCAATATGGCGTGCTTGTAAAAGGAAATATGGCATTTTTCCAGTATCCTTAAACAATTCTTTTGCCAGAGACAATGGAGATGTTTGTAAAACTTTTTTACCAATAGCCATTTTCAAAGAGCAGCTTTCACAAGATTATTGATAATATCTTTTACGGTTATATCTTCAGCACGGGCTGAAAAATTAAGAGCCATGCGGTGTTGTAATACAGGATAAGCCAACGCTTCAACATCATCAAGTGAGGGGGCTAAACGCCCATAATAAAGAGCACGGGCGCGAACACAAAGTGAAAGAGCTTGTGATGCGCGCGGACCAGGACCCCAAGAAACATAAGTATTGGCGAGGCTATTGTCTTTATCAGGGCGGGCTGAACGGACAATTTTTAAAATAGCTTCGATCACATTTTCTGAAAGAGGCATTTTGCGAACGATATTTTGAATTTTTTGCAATTTTTTGGCAGATAAAATCGCTTTTGCATTTGATTTTTTTTCTTTTGTTGTTTCTAAAATAATCCGCCGCTCTGTTGTAAGATCAGGATAGTCAATATCAATTTGCATCAAAAAGCGATCGAGTTGAGCTTCAGGAAGTGGATAGGTCCCTTCTTGTTCGAGAGGGTTTTGTGTTGCAAGAACATGAAAAGGTTGTGGCAAATCATAACGAGTACCTGCAACAGTTACATGATATTCCTGCATAGCCTGTAAAAGAGCTGACTGCGTACGTGGAGAGGCACGATTGATTTCATCAGCCATGAGAAGTTGCGTAAAAATAGGGCCTTGAACGTAGCGAAAAGAACGTTTTCCCTCTTTATCGGAATCCATAATTTCAGAACCGATAATGTCCGATGGCATTAAGTCTGGGGTAAATTGGATACGCTTTTCATCAAGCCCTAAAACGGTTCCCAATGTTTCCACAAGGCGTGTTTTTGCAAGCCCTGGAGCGCCGATAAGGAGAGCATGACCACCAGCAAAAATAGCCGTTAAAGCATATTCAATGACATGACTTTGCCCAAAAATAACTTTGTCAATTTCTTGTTGTATAATATCTAATTCTTTGTGTGCCGTATCAATATCCTCAATAATGACTTGGGCCTCATGTTTGGTATTAACCTTTTTCACAGAATTAGATGCTGGATCACGGTGATTCATATTTTTTCCTTAAGGCGTTTATCACAAAAATAGCAATTTTCTCTGCATGATAACGGATATCTTATTGTTTGTAACAGAAAATGAGAAGAAAAGAAGCATCATAAGTCGTTTTTTTATATTCGTATATACGAAGAGGAAAGTTTCTTTGAAAGAAGAAGATATGTTTTATAAGGGATGTTTTAAATTTTTTTTTATAAAGAGAGTTTTTGAAAGCAATGAAGACAACTTTTTGGGAAGGTTAAAGGGTGAATATAAGGCAGAACTTCAAACAGGTTGCGTGGTTACAACAAAATGATGTCCAGACACTTCTTCGTGTTTTATCTTTAGAGGGGGAAGAGGCGCGTATCGTGGGGGGAGCAGTGCGCAATCAACTATTAGGTCAGCCTATTAGTGATATTGATATTGCGACAACCTGCTTACCGCAACAGATTATCACGCGTGTAGAAGAAGCAGGATTTAAAGCTATTCCTACAGGGATTGCGTTTGGTACAATAACAGTGATTGCGCATTCATGTGTTTATGAGGTCACAACACTTCGCAGCGATATTGAAACAGATGGTCGTCATGCAAAAGTGGCTTTTGGTCGTGATTGGAAAAAAGATGCTGAACGGCGTGATTTTACGATCAATGCCCTTTATTGTGATGCTGCTGGCAACCTTTATGATGATGTAGGAGGGTTGAGCGATATTGAGAGCCAAACAGTTCGTTTTATTGGTGTTGCAGAAAATCGTATTAGCGAAGATTATTTGCGTATTTTACGTTTTTTTCGCTTTTTTGCGTGGTATGGAGCGGGGCGACCGGATGGGGAAGGATTGAAGGCATGTGTTCGTTTAAAACACGGTTTAAAAAAACTTTCTTCTGAGCGTATTTGGGCAGAAATGAAAAAGCTTCTTTTGGCTTGTGATCCAACACGTGCTCTTTTATGGATGCGACAAAGCAGAATTTTGTCACTCATTTTTCCCGAAACAGAAAAATGGGGCATTGATGCAATTCACGCATTGGTAAAAACAGAGCAGATGCTTGGTTGGAAAGTTGATCCATTTTTACGGCTAGAAAGTCTTCTTCCTCCAGATCCTATACGTCTTCATAAAATGGCACAGCGCTTGCGTTTTTCCCATAAGGAAACAACACGGTTAAAGGAATGGGCAGAGTTAGAAATAATAAACCAAAACTGTTCTGATCATTTTGTGCAAAAACTGATTTATTTTCATGGGCGACAGCCGATTTTAGATCAATTATCCTTGTCTGTCGCTGCATCACATGTCGATACTCTAGAAAAAGAGGAGTCTTTGCAAAAAGCAGAAGATTATCTCAAACTTTATCAGCTTGTTCAAAAATGGCCGATTCCAACTTTTCCCATTAATGGTAACGATTTAATAAAAAAAGGTTTTTCAAAAGGTATCCTTTTAGGAAAAAAGCTTAAAGAGCTAGAAATGATATGGGTTGAAAGCGGATTTTTAATGGATCGTTACGCATTATTAGAAAAAATTGATTTATAATATTAGGGGTATAAACGCACGGTTGTTTTTACTTAATAATTCATCATTATTCATATGAAATAAGAGCGCTGAATATTGTAAATGTTACCTTATTTCAAACTTGTTTATACTACATCAATCAAAAGCTATTACCTTACATAGTACAAGCGAGGGAAGTCGTTTGAGAAAAGGCGATTATAGGGAGGAAGAACGCTTCTTATGAACTATATCAAAGTAAGGAAAAAATTAAACGAAAAAAGATAATAATAATGGTTTGCACTTTGTATCGGTATAAAAAGGGGGATACTCAATGGACTTTATACGAGCACAAGGGATATGTATACTATTCACAGGTGATGGTATATGATGGATGTAACGAGCACTAGGAAATATTTATATCAAGTGTATGAATGAGTAACACAATGGCATTTTGCGTTTTGTGAGAAAGTGATTTAGATTAAAGAGTTCTTCTTGTTTTATAGCTGTTCATTTGAACAGCCATTGATTATCGGGAAATCCCAGGTGTTAGATGCTTTAACTGTTATTTATGTAACAGCTTATCAGCTTTTAGGGGGCTTTAATCTAAAAGTATCGTTGAAAAGTATGGGGTTTTAATATTTATAAAATTCTTGAAAGATAAGTTTTTTCTACTTATTTGAACACTAGAGCAGAGTTCATGTATTTTGATCACTCTATTAAAGATTTGATAAAATTGTTGTGTTTTTATAGATTGCAGTTTCCTTCATGATAACCAATTTGGCGTAGTGCTTCTCCTGTTGTTATGGCTACGCTCATAGCAAGGTTTAGAGAACGTGCCTGTTGTTGCATAGGAATTTTCAATGTATAATCAGCAGCGTCATAAACATAATCCGGAACTCCAGCTGATTCACGACCAAAAAGTAAAACATCATTTTTTTGATAGCATATCTGCGTATAGCATGTTTTTGCTTTTGTACTTAAAAGCAATAGACGACGTTGAAAGTGTTTCATAGAGCTTATAAAATGTTGCCAATCAACGTGTCGTTCTAAAGAAGCATATTCGAGATAATCCAATCCAGCACGTTTGAGATTACGATCCGACAGATTAAAGCCTGCGGGTTCAATAATGTGTACATGTAAACCAAAACAAGCACTAAGACGTAAAATCGTTCCAGTATTACCAGCAATATCAGGTTGAAAAAGAGCTATATGAAGTGTCATGTTCTCTGTAATATGTTTTTTTTCAACTTTGTAAAGCAGCACCATAATTTATTTGAAAAATATGCTTGAGAAATACACGTTTTTTGCATTTAGTTTTCATTCACTTTAAGTCTCAGGGAAAAAATTACGGATAAAGATTTGTTTGAAATAAGAAGGAATCTCCGGATTAGGGGTTTCCTTTGATTGAGCGATACATAAAATGGATTGGCTCATTATGCTGAAAAGTAGAATATTTAATGAGATTAGCTCGTTTATTTTGGTTGAGATTTGACCATAACAAGAAAATCGAAGTGTTTATTTACACACACTCTCGGTTTTTGTCAGGTATAGGAAAGGTTTTGAGTGATTGAATAGGAACAGAGGTTTGAAATACAAGATACTTACGGTATTCAGGTTTCTAATTCACTCTTTAAAACAATAAATTATCATTAAACTCATTTTTTGCGTAAATCATACAAATAGTAGAAATTTTCTACAGGGATATTTTTATGAGTTAAGACAACTGATTGATCAGGCATTGTACAATGGGTGAGGGTATGATAAAAGAGCATTTTAGCGAATAATTTCTTTAAGTTAAGGCAATGGGTGATCAGACGAGACGGGATTTTCTGTTTTTGGTAACAGCAGTTGCAGGAGCAGTTGGAATGGGGGTGGTTACATGGCCTTTTATCCGTCAGTTGCGTCCAGATGAGGCTGTTTTAGCATCTTCTTCCATTGAGGTTGATCTTTCTGGTATTGAAGAGGGGATGTCGGTGACGGTAAAGTGGCGAGGACAGCCTGTTGTTATTCGAAATCGTACGGCAAAAGAAGTTGCTGATGCGCGCGCTACGAATTTGAGTCTTCTAAAAGATCGTCAAGCCCGCAATCCTAATCTTGAAGATGAAAAAGAAGCGACGGATTTTGCACGTTCAGCAGGCAAAGGGCGTGAAAATTGGCTTATTGTCATTAATCTTTGTACGCATTTAGGTTGTGTAACACTTGGGCAATCGGGGAAATTTGGAGGATGGTTGTGTCCGTGTCATGGATCTGTTTACGATACTGCTGGAAGAGTGCGGTCAGGTCCAGCAAACTATAATTTAGCTATTCCACCTTACCAATTTCTTTCTAATACTTTGCTCAAAATAGGATAAGGTCATGACAAGGTTTCCTCCTTATTGTCCTAAAAATGCTCTTGCTCGTTGGTTTGATAAGCGTTTTCCTCTTCCTCGTTTTTTTTATAATGCATTTGTGATTTTTCCTGTTCCACGTAATCTTAATTACTTTTATACATTTGGCGGTATTTTGACCATTATGCTTTTATCACAGCTCTTGACTGGTCTTGTCTTGGCTATGCATTATGTTCCAGATGTTCATTTAGCTTTTGAAACAGGTGAACGATTTCGGCGTGAAGGGCAGTTTGGATGGCTTTTTCGTCCATGGCATTGTGTAGGTACTTCATTTTTTTTTATTGCCGTTTATATCCATTTGGCACGCGGACTTTATTATGGTTCTTATAAAAATATGCGAGAAATGGTTTGGGTTACAGGGATTTTTATTTATATCATCATGATGGCAATCGCATTTTTTGGTTATGTGCTGGTTTGGGGGATGATGTCTATTTCAGCTGCTTCAGTGGTTGCAGGACTTTTAAAAACGGTACCTTTAGTGGGGGCATGGTTGCATGAGACGCTTCTTGGTGGTTATGGTGTAGGACAACCAATATTGAATCGTTTTTATGTTTTCCATTATGTTTTATCATTTGTGTTGCTTCTTTTCGTTGGGCTTCATATTTGGGCAATCCACTGTGTTGGTCAAGGAAATCCAACGGGTCTTGTTATACAATCAGATAAGGAAACGGTTCCATTTTCGCCTTATGCGCTGATCAAAGATATTTTTGCCATTACTGTTTTTCTGATCTTTTTTGCTTGGTTTTTGTTTTATATGCCCGATTATATGGGACAAGCCGAAAATTATAGCGTAGCTGATCCTTTAAAGGCACCTCTTCGTGTGGTTCCAGAATGGTATTTCTTGCCTTTTTATGCGATGCTGCGTGCTATAACTTTTGATATTGGTATTTTTTCTTCAACTTTTGTGGGCTTTTTTCTCTTCGTCAGTTCGATTCTCGTATTAATTTTTGTTCCATGGTTAGATCGCTCTAAAATATGTTCAGCAAGATATCGACCTGTTTATAAAATTTTCTTTTGGGCGTTGGTTTTTGACGTCGTTTTTCTTGGTTGGCTGGGATCAAGAGAAATAAGTGAGAGAGTTCTTTTATGGACGCAATTGGCTACGGTTTATTATTTTATATTCTTTTTGGTTATTTTGCCGGTTTTGCCTACGTTTGAAAAAAGTTGTTCTCTTCCTTCTTCGATTATGCATGATCTGAAACAGAAAAAAAAGAAACTATGGTAAATGTTTTTGTTGGATTGATTGTTATTGTTGCGATGAGCTTTTCTGTTCAGAGTGTGGTCAGTCATGCTTCTGATCGATCGGATCAAGAGGAGGAACTTATTTCTTTTCCTTTACGGATTCCTAAAAAACAAGAATGGAGTTTTTCAGGGCCATTTGGGTTTTATGATAAGGCGCAATTGCGGCGTGGGTTAAAGGTTTATAAACAAGTTTGTTCCAGCTGCCATGGGCTAAAATATGTGGCTTTTCGCCATTTAAAAGCTCTTGGGTATGATCAAGAACAGATCAAAGCTTTGGCAGGGCAATATGAAGTACGTGATGGACCCAATCGAGAAGGAAAATTTTTTAAACGTTCTGGGGTTGCAACAGATTATTTTCCTTCTCCCTTTGCGCACGAAGAAGAAGCAAGGTTTGTTTTGGATGGTGCTTATCCTCCCGATTTATCATTGATAGCACGTGCACGTAGTGTATCTCTACCATTTCCTGCTTTAATTACCGATATATTGACTCATTATGATACGGCTGGTCCAGATTATATTACAGCTCTTTTAACAGGATATCAGGAAGCACCAAAGAAGATAGAAATTGTGGATGGTTATTGGTATAATCCTTATTTTATTGCCAGTAATTCTTTAACCATGGCGCCTCCTTTGAGTGATGGTATGATTGCTTATGAAGATGGAACTCCCCAAACCGTTGAACATTATGCGCTTGATGTTTCTGCTTTTTTGATGTGGGCTGCTGATCCTCATATGGAAATTCGTAAAAAAACCGGTTTTCGTGTTATTTTATTTTTAATCATTTTTGCAGGGCTTGTTTATATTTTAAAAAATCGTATTTGGTGTGGCTTAGAGGAAGAAACGAAAGAGGAAATAGAAAGAAAAGGATAAATTGATGACTCTTGAAAAGAGTGGAGAGCATAAAGAGTATAAGGAACAAATCTGTTTATGATGCATTGAGGTTTTATAAAGTAAAAGCAAAGTAAAAATGGAGATGTTAAAATGAAAAAAATTACATGTGCTGCTCTTATGTCAATTTTTATGGTTTCTAATACTTATGCTCAGTCTTTTGAAATGCCTTCTAAACCTGAAATGATTTCTTCAACAGGTATTGTACAGGTAGGGATAGATAAGTCTGCGCGTTATGTAACACCTTTAGCAACGGATTTTGTTGCTTCCAGCCTTATAGGTGCCAATGTATATAATATAGAAGATGAAAATATTGGTGAAGTAAAAGATATTATTTTACGTGAAAATAACATTGCAGGGTTTGTTATTGCTGTTGGCGGTTTCCTTGGCATAGGGGAGAGTTATGTGGTCGTTTCTCCAGAAACAATTCAGATGACAAATGATTATGGTAAGTGGAAACTTATTACAAATGCGACAAAGGATTCTTTAAAGAACGCTCCAACATTTAAATACGAAGGACGTTGGACACGCTAATTTTATATTTTCATTCTTTAATGGATAAAACTGTTGCTATCATAATAATAGAGTAGCAACAGTTTTTTTATTCCGGAGACTTTTGGGAGCTTTTTCCACAAGTTTCCATGAGCTTATTAAAAAATTTTCCAGCTAAAATATTAAGTGAGAGTGAAAATTAGGTATTATGTTTAAATAACATGATATCGCCATCTTGCACAATGTATTCTTTTCCTTCATCGCGAGCTTTGCCAGCTTCTTTTGCACCACTTTCCCCCCCCAGAGCAATATAGTCATCGTAGCTGATGGTTTGAGCACGAATGAAGCCGCGCTCAAAATCTGAGTGAATAACGCCAGCGGCTTGGGGAGCTTTTGTACCACGTGGAATTGTCCATGCTCGTGTTTCTTTAGGTCCACAGGTGAAGTAAGTAATGAGGTCAAGTAAATGATAACCAGAACGAATAAGGCGATTTAAACTTGGTTCAATGAGTCCTAGAGCATCGAGATATTCTGATGCTTCAGCATCACTCAATTGTGTGATTTCCGCTTCGATAGAAGCAGAAATGATAATGCTTTGCGCATTTTGCTCTGTTGCCATTTTTTCAACTATTTGGGTAAAGCTATTTCCATGAGCAGCGTCATTTTCGCTTACGTTACAAACGTAAAGTACAGGCTTTGAGGTTAAAAGATTCAAATTTTTAAGAATGCAGTGTTCATCGGAAGAGATATCATTGAGTAATAAGCGGACAGGATTCCCTTGTTGCAATATGTTTAATGCTTTTTCCATTACGGGTAGAATTGTGAGGGCTTCTTTGTCTTTTCCCGTTGCTCGTTTGCGGATTTGTACGATTCGTTTTTCAAGACTTTCAAGATCAGCAAGCATGAGTTCAGTTTCAACCGTTGTCGCATCACAAACAGGATCGATACGTCCTTCTACATGAGTAATATCTTCGTTTTGAAAACAGCGTAAAACGTGGACAATAGCATCGACTTCGCGAATATTGGCTAAAAATTTGTTCCCTAAACCTTCACCTTTTGAAGCGCCTCGTACAAGCCCCGCAATATCAACGAAATTAATACGTGTGGGAATAATTTCTTTTGAACCTGCAATCGATGCAATTTTTTCCATTCGTAAATCTGGAACAGCAACTTCACCGGTATTGGGTTCAATGGTACAAAAAGGATAATTGGCAGCCTGTGCGGTGGCTGTTTTTGTTAATGCATTAAAAAGAGTTGATTTCCCAACATTAGGTAATCCGACAATACCGCATTTAAAGCCCATGAGAGTCTTTCTTTTCTATTGATTTATGGTCAAGATAAAGCTTCTTTTTTATAGCATATTTTCAGAAGAGTTATAGTCTTTGTATTGCGATAAATGAGAAAAAAGTCGACAGCGGCAAATAATCTGCTTTTTTTTTAGTTTTTAAAGTTCTTTTTATCTTAATAATGAGAAAACTTCGAGTTAATGTTAATAGTGTGCTAAGTTTTTCATGGTACGCAAATCTACATAAATAATTAACTCGGAGAAAATAGAAGAGTGTTATCTCGTCATGCCTTTTTAATTGCAGCACTTTTAGCTTTGGCTGGATGTGCTATACATCAGTCAGATATGTCATCGGCTTCTCTTCAACAAGCTCGATACATTCCACCAGAAATACAGGCTTTGTATGGTCCTGTAACGAATGAGACTTATTTGTTACCTGCCGTTGATCTTACGACAATTGATCCAAAATATTGGCGACAAGAAGTTATTTATTATACATCTTATCCCCCTGGAACATTGGTGATCGATACGCAAGAACGTTTTCTTTACCTTATTGGTGAAAATGGAAAAGCTTTGCGTTATGGGATTGGGGTCGGTAAAGAAGGTCTAGCATTTGAAGGTGAGGGGGTTATACAGCGCAAGCGCCGGTGGCCAAATTGGGCTCCTACTGCAGCAATGATGACTCGAGAACCAGAACGTTATGGTCATTTGGGGAAAGGAATGCCTCCTGGACCTGATAATCCATTGGGTGCGCGCGCGCTTTATCTTTTCAAAAATGGGAAAGATACACTTTTCCGTATTCATGGTTCACATGAATCATGGTCAATTGGGCATGCTATGTCAAGCGGGTGTATCCGTTTGCTCAATCAAGATATCATTGATCTTTATGATCGTGTTCCTGTTGGTTCGCGTGTCGTAGTGTTACAAAACAATAGAAGTATGCCTACAGTTTACAGTCAACAATCTAATGGCTACGATCCGCTACAATCAACCATTCAGCCAGATGATTTTTAATTCTAGAGAGAAGATTGGCGAGGGCCATTTGAGTATTTCGGTTTGCTGTTCAATCTTCTCTTTCTCCAACAAGAGAATATAGACCTCTCTGTTTCAACAGATATGTACAAATATCATTATTCTATTTGCCAGCTTTTCATGTTTTTCAACAGGCTTTGCCTTTGAGAAGATTTATAAGAGGCATTTTTCTTTCTTTTTTCAAGAGTTTTAGTCCGTATACCTCTCCAACTTGTGAGGTGTCAGCCAATGGTTTTGATTGTTTCATTATCAATAGATTTGAAATGAATCTGATGATATCTGGCGTTCCTATTTAGTTTATAAAAAATAATTTTATAAATCAATATGTTAGATATAAAGATTCTATAGAGAAGAGCTGATTTTTTGTCAATGAGAGAAATAAGTGATTAGGATAAGTTCTTGTTTTTTATCGTTTGTGAAACTTCATTCATAAAGAGAGATTTGTCATCTTTTATGAGGAGAGCAATATTTTTTGCAATTGCCTTTAAAAGAGGGGGTAACCATTCTTGATCAGATTTGGTAAAATTTCCTAGCACATGCTGATGAACAAGTTCTTTGCTTCCAGGGTGACCAATACCTATACGTATACGACAATAGTCAGTGCCACAATGAGCATCGATAGACTTAATACCATTATGTCCGTTATTCCCTCCTCCGATTTTTATACGAATTTTTCCCGGTGACAGGTCTAACTCATCATAAATGATGATCAAATTCTTTAAATCTAATTTATAAAAACGCAAAGCTTCACCAATAGCTTGACCAGAGAGATTCATGAAAGTTTGCGGTTTTATAAGAAAAATTTTCTCATTATTGATGAAACCATTGGAGATTTCTGCTTGAAACTTCTTCGACCATGGAGAAAAAGAAAAGGACTGATAAATAGCATCAACAGCCATAAAACCGATATTATGGCGGTTATTTTGATATTGTGAACCAGGATTGCCAAGACCAGCAATAAGCCACATGTGTACCTTCAGCCAAAGTGTGGGGAGGGTATTTCATAAATTAAGGCGGGAAAAATTCCCGCCTGTTGAGTTTTATGAAGTTTACGCCTCGTTTTCATCTTTTTCTTGTTCAGAAGTTTCATCATTGGTATCCAAGCTAGCAGGAGCTGCAATGGTTGCAATGGTAAAGTCTCGATCTTGGATGATGGGTGTCACATCTTTTGGCAGTTGCACAGCTGAAATGTGAATAGAATCACCAATAGAGTAGCTGGAGAGATCAATTTCAATGGCTTCAGGAATAGCATTTGCTGGAGCCGTACATTCAATTTCGTGGCGAACAATATTGAGGACACCACCCTTTTTAAGTCCAGGTGCTGTATCTTCATTGATGAAGTGAACAGGAATATTCACTTCTACAACAGATTTTGCTGAAATGCGTAAGAAATCGACATGCAAGGGAAAGTCGCGCACAGGATCTAATTGATAATCTTTTGGCAAGACCATAATTTTTTGCTTATCGAGAATAATCGTTGCAATGGTGGTACGAAAGCCACCAGCATGGATTTTGTAGAAAATTTCTTTATAGGGAACTGTTATTGCCAAAGGAGGTTGTTTTTCACCATAAATGACAGCAGGAATAAGACCGTTGCGGCGAAGTTCACGGGAGGACCCCTTACCAACCCGCTCGCGTTTTTCGGCCTTAAGAGTATAGCTTTTGCTCATAATTTAAGTCCTTGTTTACATAATTTGGAGATCCTTCAAAAACGATAACAGTTTTTGCATGGACATGAAGATATGCGCTAATAAGCAGCGATTGCTCCATTCTACGTTGCCTCCAAGGGTGTCTACGTAGAAGCTTGTTCTATAATTCAAACTATTCATAGATGCAAGAGTTGTGGGAAAAATCGATGATTTCTACCGTTAAAAAGGAGGAAATGTTACAAATTGCGGTGCGGATGGAGAATCAACCAATAGGCGCTATTTAAAATCAAACACTGGAGATGTTATGAAGGTTGAAATTGCCTTGGGTGAGATGTCAGAGAGTCGTGCCTTGCATAAATCGATGCCGGCACTTCTTGATTTGGAAGAATTATTGGCGACACGTCTTCTTGTACAAGGTAATTCCGGCTCGGGGAAATCACATCTTTTACGCCGTCTTTTAGAGCAAAGTGCTAAGTGGGTGCAGCACTGTGTGATTGACCCAGAAGGTGATTTTGTAACTTTGGCTGATAAATTTGGTCATGTTATTGTAGAGGCTCAACGGAGCGAATTAGAGTTGACGCGTATTGCCCATCGCATTCGGCAACATCGAGTTTCAGTGGTATTTAATCTTGAAGGGTTGGATACCGAACAACAGATGCGTGCTGTGGGAGCTTTCCTTGGGGCATTGTTTGATGTGGAGCGTGATTATTGGTATCCTATGCTTATTGTTGTCGATGAAGCACAATTATTTGCGCCAACTGCGGCAGGAGAAGTTTCTGATGAAGCACGTAAATTTTCTCTGAGCGCTATGACCAATCTTATGTGTCGAGGACGTAAACGTGGTCTTGCTGGAGTTATTGCGACACAACGTTTGGCTAAGCTTGCTAAAAATGTTGCTGCTGAAGCTTCAAACTTTTTAATAGGGCGGACTTTTTTAGATATTGATATGGTGCGTGCAGCTGATCTTTTGGGAATGGAGCGTCGTCAAGCGGAAATGTTTAGAGATCTTGAGCGGGGACATTTTATTGCTTTAGGCCCTGCTTTATCACGACGCCCCTTACCAATTATCATTGGTTCTGTTGAAACTTTAGCACGCTCTTCTAGCCCTAAATTAATGCCACTTCCAACAGAGCGGGATGATTTACAAGAACTCGTTTTTACGGCCTCACCAGAGGAAATTTTAACACCATTTAAACAAATACGAGAGCCCGTGAGAGAAAAATCGATGCACGAAATGTTAGAGGAAGTCGTGCATAAAAGAAAAGAGGCGTTGGAAGAACCCCTAAGTTTATTTCCTGAACTTTCTGATGTTGAGCTTGATCGTCAAGCAGAATATATTATTCGGGAAATTCTTGAGGACCATGAGGCTTTTTATCGTTCAACAGCGGTTCTTTATCAAGATTTTTCGGTTCGTTGCCGTATCCATGGTATGTCACAGGTTCCTTTTAATCTTTCACAATTTCGGCGTAAATTGGCGATTGCTCAAGCTTTTGTCGATGAACAAACAGCTATTAGTGAGCACTGGAAACATATTTTGCAGATATCAGAAAGTTTGGAAGATGATGTTCAAGGAGTTTTCTTGAATGTGGCACAAGCCGCATTGAGCGGAAAGCCATGTCCATCCGATGCATTTTTAGCTCGTCTTTATGGGACTCATTCTCTAAGCCGTGCTCGTCGACTTTTAACTTACTTTGAAGAGCGCGGACTCATTATTATTCATACGCATTTTAGTGGTCAACGCATTGTTGCATTTCCTGATCTTGGGGTCGAAACGGCACCAGGAGATCCCAAAGAACCCCTTTAACCAAATAAGCTTGAGACAGATTGTTCTGCTGCTGTTCTGGCGATTGCTTCTCCAATGAGATCAGCAATGGGTAAAACACGAATATTATGAGCTTTCTCAATAGCTTCTGTTGGCATAATTGAATCTGTAATAACCAATTCTTTCATTTCCGAATTGGTAATGCGTTCGATCGCATTTCCAGAAAGAACACCGTGTGTAATGTAAGCTGTGACACTATTGGCGCCGTGTTTCAGGAGAGCACTGGCGGCATTACATAAAGTTCCACCGGAATCAACAATATCATCCAGCAAAAGACAGTCTTTCCCAGAGACATCACCAATAATATTCATAACTTCTGATTCACCAGGACGTTCGCGACGTTTATCTACAATAGCCAGCAAACTGTTCAAGCGCTTAGCCAGCGAGCGAGCGCGAACCACACCGCCCACATCAGGTGAAACAACAATAACATTTTCAAGAGAATAATGCACTTTGACATCGCGAGAAATGACAGGAACAGCATAAAGATTATCTGTAGGGATATCAAAGAAACCTTGAATTTGTCCGGCATGAAGGTCCAACGTTAAAACGCGATGTGCACCTGCTTCAGTAATCAGGTTTGCAACAAGTTTTGCAGAAATAGGAGTCCGTGGCCCAGGTTTTCTATCTTGGCGGGCGTAGCCAAAATAAGGTATTACTGCTGTAATACGACGCGCAGAAGAACGACGGAGGGCATCAATCATGATGAGCAATTCCATCAAATGATCATTTGCGGGATAAGATGTAGATTGCAAAACAAAAACATCTTGTCCCCGTACATTTTCATGTAATTCTACGAAAATTTCTTGATCAGCAAAGCGCTTTACAGTTGCCTTGCCTAAGGGTATGTTCAAGTAATTCGTGACATCTTGAGCTAGGCGTGGATTAGAATTTCCGCAGAAAAGTTTCATAGTAGAACCTCTGAATAATCATGGTAGGAATGCGACACGGTTTTTAATTTCTTTTTATGAAATTGCAAGAAAACAATTACAAAAGCCTTACAATTTTATCGATTATTGTTAAAGAGCTATGCGGTGTGTTTTCTCTTTTTCCAAAATTTTTGTTCTTTTTGGAGTTAATTATTGAAATTGTTAAGACAAAACAAAGTATGCGGTCTATTTGTACGGGGTGCTATGATAGAGAAAGACTTATTTATTTTATCTGTTGTGATCATTGATAAATAAGATCGCTTAAAGAGCTTTGTTACAAAATTCCATCTAAATAGGTATGCTCTTTTTATTTTAAAAATGAGATTGTCTATAACATAATGAATTTTATTTCATAATTGAGAACTATTTTTTATATTTATGAGTTTTTATATATTACTTTTTCTAATTATGATGCATGTCATGTCTTTTATTTTTGGGGTATTTCTAGATATTTTTTAAAATTGATATGTCATTGTTTGTAGATAGAGTGAAAGCAATAAAGATATTTTTAATGATAAAATTTAGCTTTTTCTTCAATTGCTTGATTTAGAAAACAGTTTTAATGATATTTTATATTTAAATCATTACGTGTTAAAGGTTATTATAAGCAAACGTTGAAAAGAAGAGTTCGTTTTATTTCTCATAGGTACAGTTTTCGTGTTTTGTGAAGCCAATAAGAATTTTTATGAAAAAGACATATTAGAAAAAAGCTTACTTATTTTATTGACATTCTTTTGTTGGCGGTTTTGATCTTTTTGTGAAAAAATATTTATTTCAACATAATAGCAGAAATTTGCCGACCAGAATCAGGTTCGTTGCGATGTATTGCACGTCGATAAGAAAAGAAATGCTGTTCATCTTGATAGGTACAAAGCTCTACACAAGAAGCATTAACACCGGCTTCTTTGAGTTGATTAATAATAAATGCCCATAGATTAAAATGAAAGTGATTGTCTTTTTCTGTTTTTAAAAAATATTTTTGAAACTTGCTCTGACACTCAATAAATTGGTTATAGAATTCACTTGTTACTTCGTAGTGGTGTGGGCCAATACAAGGTCCAAGGGCTGCTATTATTGATTGTCTTTTGGCTCCCTGTTCTTCCATAACAGCAATTGTTTTCTCGATAATTCCATTTAAGCTTCCGCGCCAGCCAGCATGCGTTGCGGCGATGACTCCAGCTTGTGGATCAGCAAGCAGTATTGGGCCACAATCTGCTGTAAGAACTCCAATAACAAGACGGGGTGTGGTTGTAACAAGAGCATCAGCTTTAGGAGGAGTACCGATAATTGCTTGATGGGCTAGGACAACGTTACAGGAGTGTATTTGATTGACCGTGACTAAATTTTTCACTTCAATAGAAAAATAATCAGCGATCAAAAGATAGTTTTGTGCACTATATTCAGTTTGATCATTTAATCTTTTTTCGACATTAAGGTTATGATAAATTTTTTTTGAAACACCAGCTTGACGTGTGAAAAATCCATGTTTTATCCCTTGGGTGTGTAAAGGAGAAAGATTTTTTGCGAGGATGGGATGAGGGATAGGATTCATAAAAATTCCTTATGGTGATGATGTAAAGTGGGAGAGATGTTTATACTTGTCAATGAATATTTCAGATAATGATGTGCTTATTGACAAAATTACCGATCATCAAAATTGGGGAGGTATGGATATATTTTTATCACTGAAATGGAGAACTTTAAATAGTTTTCCCATTTGATTTGGTCCAGAGAGCCGTTCGATATCTTGGCGGATTTTGTCTTGCAAGGAAATGCTTTTACCCACACCAAGTTGTTTTGCACGCTCCAGTAGTCCCATTTTAAAAAGAAATTCTCCTTGCTCGAAGATTTCAGCAAAACAGCCCTGTTCAAGAGCTATATTTTTTAAAAAAGAAAAATCAACATGGGATGTTAAATCATGTTCACCGGGAGCATCAAAGACATCACGAAATCTATGTTTTGAAAGTGCTTGCAAGGTATCACCAAAGGCAAGATCACGAGCTCCATAATCGATAAGCAAAGCAGAACCTGTTACTTGTACTAAATGGTGGCTGATTTGTTGCATAAATTGATGACGCAAGGGGGCATGTTCAAAAATTGTTCCGTCAGGGACTTCAGAACAATAGGTTTGTAGACAAGAAGAAGGAAGTTTATGCGATGAGGCAATAAAGATGAAATCTCCATCTTGATTGACTGTAATACAGCGTTCTTTCCATTCTCCATTAACTTTAATATATTGGTTTATGGGGAGTGTATCAAGGAATTCATTGCCAACGAGAAAGAGAGGTTTTGAAGGAATTTGATTAAAACTTTCAACGCTATGGATTTTTTTTTGATAAGAGAAAAGGCGCTTTTTTTGTTCTTTTGCGAGTTTTTTACTTATTTCAATCAGAAAAATTTCAGCAGCATTAAATGCTGTTGTAGAAAGCTTTTGGATGGTTCGCAAAATGTCATCCATCAAAGTTCCACGTCCTGGACCTATCTCAGCGAGAATAAAAGGATGAGGACAGCCTTGAGCTTTCCAGCTCGCAAGAGTCCAAATACCAATCATTTCTCCAAATAATTGGCTTATTTCAGGCGCTGTAATGAAATCACCAGTGCGCCCAAAAGGTGTTTGTGTTTGATAATAGCCAAACTGAGGATCTGTGAGCGCCAATGTCATATATTCACTGACAGTAATGGGACCATGAGATGCGATAATTTCTTTAATTTTTTCTTTGAGGGATGCCATTTTCGGTAGATTTGTCTTTAAATGCTTGAAGGAGGAGATAAAATCCTAAAAGAAGCATGGGAAGCGATAAAGCCATGCCATAGGTAAAGCCTGTAGAATGGAAAAGAGTAGAAAACCATTCTGGATCTTCTTGAGGAGCACGGTAAATTTCTGAGATACTGCGTGCGATCGCATAACCTATAATAAATATTCCTGACACAGTTCCGCGGCGTTTGAATGCTTTGAAGGAAAAAATAACAATGAAAAGAATCATGAAGAGAATAAATCCTTCCATGAATGCTTCGTAAAGTTGGCTTGGATGGCGCGGTAAATAGTAAGGATCTAGGGGAAAACAAACAGCCCAAGGTTGTGTGGTAATGTTACCCCATAATTCTTGATTGATGAAATTGCAGATTCGTACAATTCCGATACCGATAGGTGCACCGGATGCAATGATATCAAACATGGCTCGTATGTTGATGTTATTTTTACGAGCGAACAAAATCATTGCAATGATAATGCCAATGAGACCGCCATGAAAGGACATTCCTCCATCCCATACGGCAATGATAGAACTTGGATGACTAAAGTAATAAAGAGGATCCCATACAAGGACTTGTCCTAAACGCCCTCCGACAACAACACTGATCGCAGACCAGACCACAAAATCTCCGATTTTCTCTTTAGTCATAGGAGGGTGGTTTTTATGCCATAGAGATGGTTTTTTTAATAATTTTTGCGCATACCACCAAGCAAAAAGAATACCCACGACGTAACCAAGTCCATACCAATGAAGTGTTATGGGGCCTAGCTGGATAATGACAGGATCAAGAAAAGACGGAAAAGCAATAGCTGGACAGACAAGATTGTTCATGAATTAAGCACTTTACATTATATGGGATGGATATGAAGTGACTCTCATGAACAGGAATGACAGATGAAGGCACAACGGTCAAGTCAGGAAGGAAACAAGTCAAAAAGGAGAATAGATTTCCACTAGTTTATTGTGGTAAAAAATTATAATGGTAAAAGGAACAAATTACAGTATCTAAATGTTATGAGAATACGCTATAATGCGTGCGTCAATAATTAAAATTTAAGGAAAAATGTTATGCGTAATGGATCAAACCGTATTCTTGATGGATTAGCAAAATTAGCAACAGATGCCGCTGACGTTGCGCAAGGTATACGACGTGAAGCTGGAACAGCTTTTCGTGTGCAGGCTGAAAAGATAGCCAACAAACTTGATCTTGTTTCACGCGAAGAATTTGAGACTTTTAAGGAGATGGTGCTGAAAGTTCATGCTGATAATGCTGATTTGAAAAGGCGCCTTGATGATTTAGAAAAAGATAATTTAGAAAAAAAGCAGATAGAAAAAAAGTAAAATAATTTCTCTACAATAAAGAAACTTTTAAAAAATATCCCCAATTTTTCAGTATGATGCGTGAAACTAAAAAATGCTTAATCTTGAGTCTGTTAGAGCGGAATGTTTATTTATCTTTAATTTTTTTTGGGGGTAAAATACATTTTTTTGAATCAGGGGGGCTAGCGCTATGAAATTGTATCAATACACTGAAAAGACTTGATGATTCGTTTTATGATTATCAGGTTGCCCTATAAGAGCGCGATAGTGTTCTGGGGGGTGTAGTATCGATGTTTTTAATGTGTATTTGTTTGGTG
Source organism: Bartonella queenslandensis (assembly GCF_018155095.1). Lineage (GTDB taxonomy): Bacteria > Pseudomonadota > Alphaproteobacteria > Rhizobiales > Rhizobiaceae > Bartonella > Bartonella queenslandensis_B. The sequence continues at coordinate 47,903 of NZ_NAAI01000003.1, forward strand.
TAAAGGTTCTGATTGTAACAAAATATTGTTACAATTTAAGCGGTTTATATTCTGTTGACAATGTTTTAAGATGATTGAGGATTGTGATGAGGCTTGCATTTTGCACCACAGAAAGAAGAGAGCATCCTGTTGACTTTATCGAGCAGATTGCCTGTGAATATGATTGGTCGTTTGAGCGGAATGCACAAGATGAAATTAGTGTTTGTGTGGAAGGAAAACGGGCAAATTATCATCTTGCTTTTTCATGGATGGAAGAGCAGGAAGCACTTCATTTGGCTTGTTCATTTGATCTTTCTATTGAAAATGCTCGAACAGCCGAAATACAACGTTTATTGCTAGCGATTAATGAAAAGTTGTTGTTGGGACATTTTGATTACTGGCAAGGGAATAATTCGGTTATTTATCGGCAAGGTCTTCTTTTAGCTGGTGGAGTGCATCCATCTCATATACAGGTTGAAACATTGTTGGTACACGCACTTAAAGCCTGTGAAAGTCATTATGTTGCCTTTCAGATGGTGGCTTTATCGGGAGAAAGCGCTTACAAGGCACTGCAATACACTTTGTTTGAAACTGTAGGAAATGCCTAAAATATTAAGTCTGTTATTTTTACAGATGTTTTGCTGAAAGATTGTTCATAGGGGGATATCAAGAATAGCGCGTAATCCCCCGAGAGGGCTTTCATCTAATTGTATGTTGCCGCCATGGCTGCGTGCTACGTCTTGGGCAATAGAAAGACCAAGTCCTGTACCGCTTGCATCTTGATTTTGTGCTTTATCAATTCTGAAAAAAGGTTTAAAAACTTCTGTACGCATATTTTTATGAATTCCAGGACCATCATCCTCGATAATCAATATAAAAGATTTTTGTTGAGAGTTGGCTGTTAGTATAATAGTTGTGCCGTAACAAAATGCATTGGATACAAGATTGCTAACCAAGCGGGCGAAAGCACGAGGGCGTATTTTTATCTCTTTAGCGCCTTCAATGGTATAAAAAAATCGACGTTTGTGAAGATGAGCATCGGCGGAGAATTTTTGCATAAGAGAATTTAGATCAAAATTCTTGACACTTTCGCTTCCTTCACCACGGGCAAAAGCAGGATAATCTTCTAACATATTTTGCATATCATTGACATCTTGCTCAAGCGGTTTAATATCAAAGTCAGTATTTGCTAGCGTTAGCTGAAGTTTAAAACGTGTAAGAATAGTTCTTAAATCATGGCTTACGCCTGAGAGCATCATAGTGCGTTGCTCTATTTGGCGTTCAATACGTTCGCGCATGCGTAAAAAAGCAATGCCTGTACGACAGATTTCATCGGCTCCTTGTGGTTGAAATCCTTTTGGTAAGGGGCGACCTCGTCCAAAACTTTCAGCCGCTTTAGCGAGTTGTTGAATTGGTTTTATTTGGCTGCGCAAGAAATAAATTGCTATCAGCAATAAAACAAGAGCCGTTCCTACCATCCAGCTTAAAAAAATAGCGGTATTGGAAGCATAGGCTTGGCTGCGTGGGGCAAAGACACGCAAGATATTGTGACCAAGATGATACGGATTTCAACAAGATCAGAATCCCCTACGGTATTAATCCAGAAGGGCGATTGATTTGGCGAGTGATTTCTTCACTTAGAAAATAATCAAGAATTGCAAAAAATGGCTTAGGTCCTGGGGGGAGAGGGAGGGGCAGGAGAGAGAATAGAAATGTTTAATCCCATACGTTGTTGTGCAATACGTTTGATATCTTCATAGTTATCTTGTTGCGGATATGTTTCAATAATATCGATAATGGCTGAAATATCATGCACGACAGTCTTTGAGAGACGCTCAGTTACCATTTGCAATGACGTTCCATAAAGACGTAGGCAATGACCGTTTGCAGAAGCACCATGGGAGCAATAATAATGATCAAAGAGCGAGCATAAAGCCGTTTAGGCATCTTTTTTGTTAACTACCTAAAGAAAAATCTTAAAGGTTTGATCATTCTTGTGCCTATTCAATTGAGAGTTTATACCCTATTCCTCGTACGGTTTGGAGCCATATAGGCAGTGCCGGATTTTTTTCGATTTTACGGCGAAGGCGGTTGATTTGTACATCAATGGCACGCTCACTGATGGAGTTGTCATCTATTGCAAATTGATGACGCGGAATAATATCATCTGCATTTTCGACAAAAATGACCATCATTTTTTGTTCTTTATCGGTTAATTTAATAGTTTCTCCCCCTTTTTTGAGTTCGCGCCGTGAAATTGAAAATATGTAAGGACCAAAAACGATTTGCTCAATTTTGGGTTGGCTAAGAGAAAAATCTCGTTGCAAAATGGCGTTGATACGAAGAAGGAGTTCACGTGGGTCAAATGGCTTAGCCAGATAATCATCTGCGCCTGCTTCTAATCCACGGATACGATTGTCTGTTTCGGATAAAGCTGTCAGCATGAGGATAGGAACATCTTTTGTTTGGCAGAGGGAATAGGTCAGGATGATACCGTTTTCACCAGGCATCATGACATCAACAATAAGAAGATCAAAATCTAAATTTGCCAACAGTTTTCTTGCTTCATTGGCATTCGCTGAAACTGAAACACGAAATCCATTTTTAATGAGAAATTGAAATAAAAGATTGCGAATACATCATCAATCACAAGAAGATGGAGCGCATCGTCACACAAAACTTGAACGTGATTGGTCATTCTTCAAAACCTTTAAACGGCGTTTTCAAAAGATTTAACTTTACATAAGTTGCATAAAGCTGTCGAGCAGGCTATCCTATAGAGTGAAGGAAATGTTTCTTGTCAGTTTAAAAAGATTTATTTTTAAAAAGGATTTCATGAGTCATTTTAGTATCCATATTATTCCCGTCACGCCTTTTCAGCAAAATTGCACCCTGCTTTTTGATAAAGAACAAAAAAGAGGGGTTCTCGTGGATCCTGGTGGAGATTGGAGCCGAATTCAAGAGGTCATTAAAAAGAAGGGTATTACCGTTGAAGCAATTTGGATAACCCATGGTCACTTTGATCATGTGGGAGCTGCAATGCAAGCAAAAGAGGCTCTTAGCGTTAAAATTATTGGTTCACATTGTGATGATAAGCCTGTGATGGATGCTGTTTGTGAAAGTGCAAGAAGCTATGGTATCATGGACGCATCTGTTTGTATTCCTGATCAATGGTTAGAAGATGGCGATAGTGTCCATTTTTCTGAACACGTGTTCAGGGTTTTTCATACACCAGGGCATTCTCCTGGTCATGTTATTTATTTTAATGAAAAAGAACGTTTTGCTTTATTGGGTGATGTTCTCTTTCGTGGTTCTATTGGACGTACAGATTTCCCTTTTTGTTCGCATGAAAAATTGATGAGATCACTTCGAAAAAAAGTTTTACCTTTAGGGGATGACGTTCGTTTCATTTGTGGGCATGGTCCTGGAAGTTATCTAGGCTATGAGCGTCAATGGAATCCTTTTCTTCAAGAGCTCAATACATGACCCCATAACAACATGACCCCATAACACTTTAAAGTGTTTTGAGGTCACTGAAACTCTTCTCAGCAAAGTAAAAATATTAGTTCAATGGAGCATAACAAAAGTGGTCTTGTCCATCATAGCCTCGAAAAGTACCTGTTTGGGGGTTAAATGAACGGTATTTTTTCTTGCAATATTGAAGCCAGCCACGCGTCCATGGTTGCTGGAGTGGTTGGTATGTAGCTGTTGACTGAGATTCATAAATAATTTGGGTTTGAGGAACTTGTTGATACACCACTTGCGGAACCTCTTGATACACAACCTGCCTTTGGGGCATGGGTTGGTAGATAATTTGTGGCTGTTCTGGTTTTTTCAAAACATTACCAAGAACTGCTCCGGCCGCGAGACCAAGAATACCCGCTGCTAAAGCATCTCCTGAGTTATTAGGCGTTACATGATGCTGATGTATATGATGATGTGTTGTTTTTTTGCGCTCTACATAATGATATGTGTTGCGTTCAACATGATGACGATGATGTTCGCGCCTTTTATGGTCAACATGGCGGTGAGGATGAGAATGAGAGGAATGATGTCTTTCAACAGTAGAACGGTTGTTAGAACTATAAGAAGGGAAATGGGAATTCATTCCTTTCCTCATATCCTCTATTTGCTTATTCATACCGTTTCTCATATCATTTATTTGCTTCTCAATAGGATGTTCATGATTCATCCATTGGCTATTTGCAAGTGCTGTACCTATTGGCACCAAAATGGTTGCTGCTGACACCGCCGATAATACCGCTAGTTTAGTAGATTTTTTCATAGCGACACTCCTTAACTTAAATTCACATTTCTTCACATCATATACCTGATAAACTGAATATAATCTGAATGACTTTTGGCTTTATTTTGACAAAACGAATAAAGAGCTATTTGGTTGACAAAAAAATGATAAAATAAACCAAGAATAAAGATCTTTTTTCATAAAAAAAACACTCTATTTATATTAATTGATAAAAATTATATTTATAAAGTCTCATTTTCTACCAAAATAACAAAACTTCTCATTGAATAGATAATTCTTGCATCATACGATTCCATATAACTCAAAAAATAAAAATATGAACCAAAGGTATCACCAATATTATCATAGAGTTATGCTTTTATTATAAGAAAATATTTTATATTTTAAAGTGCATAGACCATTAGTCACTTTTCGATAAGGTAAATTTTTTAGAAAAGTGAGAAAAATTAGTGAAAAAAGTGTTTTGTTCGAGAGATTTGCAATTTTCTTTCTAAAAAAAACAAATAATTACCCTAAAGATTTTTACAATAAGGTTTCCGTATTTATTTGACCATGATATTGTTTATATGTTTTCTAGAATTTTATGTTATTTTTCATTAACAGAGAGTTTGTAGAAAAAAAGTGTTGGGTAGAGAAAATTCAAGAGTTTTGTTACTTATTTCAAAATGCATTAAACTAGCGTGATTTTTCTTGATCAATAAAAATCATATCATATGTAAAGCGTAAAGATAAAAAATAGCTCCCATTTTGAGTGTCTTTTTTAAATTTATCTTTACGATTTTAAAACTATTCACGTGCAATGTCTTTAAAAGAAAAGATTACGTATTGCTTTAAATTATTGCTCTATAGCTTTTTCAAAGATATATTTCTTATATACAATAAAATGCTATTATGTTTTGAATTTATGCACTTATTAAAAAGATATTTTTTGTTGTTCTCACTTTCATTTCAGCATATTGCTCGTGAGGGGAATCCAGCACCATTTCGACACTTGTAAAGTGTACAAAGGTGATGACATCATTATATTTATTGAGCTCTTCATTTCGCAGTATGCTTTGGCATTGAGATAGTTCAGAAGAGATAAGAATCTTTTTATAATGAGTTTTATTTAAGCACACGTTGCGTTTATCAGGTAAAATTTGAACGTTTTTTATTTCATCATGAACAGGTTTGAAATGAAAGAATCTCCCAGTATTTTGGGTTCTTAATGCAATATGAAAAACAATAAATTATGTTTATAAATCAATTTTTGGAGTCATAAAAAAACACTCCCTTTAATTTATTATTATTGGTTGAGAACTTAGAAGCATTTTTAGAAAAACTTATAGTTATTTCAGTATAATATGTTCACTAAGAAATTTTTTTTTGAAAAAGACTCATATTTGAAATTTTTCAAGTATTCTTTTTCCTTTATATTGAGCTTTATAACACACTTTTGTTTACTAGCTATCTAGTATGAGTTTTTGAAAATTCAAGATTTATTTGAAAGTCTTTGAGACTTTTTAGGTTATTTGTTGAGCTAAATTTTTCTTTTTTTGATTTTTTAAAATGTTAGTATTGATGGCGGCATCTTCGTGATTAAGATTTGTGTCACTTAAGAAGTAATGGGAGGATCATGGGTAGGGTATTTGCTAAGGCTATTTAAAGGGAGCATCTACGATTTCTAGTTCTATTTTCTGGAGTTGTTTTATTTCATCACGAAGTCGTGCTGCTTCTTCAAAATTAAGATCTGCTGCTGCTTTACGCATTGATTTTTCCAGAGATTGGATATGGCTTACTAAATTGTTACGATCCATATTATTTTGCGTGATAAAATTAGAAATATTTGTAAGAGTTTGATGGTTTTCATTTCCTGCATTGAGAATATCGTCGATATTTTTTTTGATACTGGTTGGTGTGATATGGTGCTCTTTATTGTAGGTTATCTGTTTTTGTCGACGTCTTTGTGTTTCTCGTAAAGCACGTTCTATAGAGCCTGTAATTGTATCGGCATAAAGAATAACCCGACCATCTACGTTGCGTGCAGCACGACCGATGGTTTGTACGAGTGAGGTTTCTGAGCGCAAAAAACCCTCTTTATCGGCATCTAGTATGGCAACAAAACCGCATTCTGGAATATCCAAACCTTCTCGAAGGAGGTTGATGCCAATGAGAACATCAAAGGTGCCAAGCCGCAGATCACGAAGAATTTCAATACGTTCTAATGTATCAATGTCGGAATGCATATAGCGTACGCGAATACCTTGTTCGTGAAGATATTCCGTTAAATCTTCGGCCATACGCTTGGTTAGGACAGTGATTAATGTGCGATAGCCTTTTTGAATTGTTGTACGAATTTCATTGACGACATCATCGACTTGGGTGCGTGCTGGACGAATTTCTGTTTCTGGATCCACAAGCCCTGTTGGACGAATGATTTGTTCAGCAAAAATGCCATGGGATTGTTCTATTTCCCAGTGTCCTGGTGTTGCGGAGACAGCAATGGTTTGTGGGCGCATAGCGTCCCATTCTTCAAAGCGCAAAGGACGGTTGTCCATACAGGAAGGGAGGCGAAAACCATATTCTGCGAGAGTGGCTTTTCTGCGAAAGTCCCCGCGATACATACCACCAATTTGGGGAATAGTGACGTGGCTTTCATCGATAAAAACAAGAGCATTGAGTGGAATATATTCGAATAAGGTTGGTGGTGGTTCACCAGGATTTCGCCCTGTTAAATAACGTGAATAATTTTCAATTCCCGGACATGAACCTGTTGTTTCTAACATTTCTAAATCAAAAATTGTACGTTGTTCTAAGCGTTGTGCTTCTAAAAGACGTCCAGCAGCATTCAATTCATCAAGACGTTGAACCAGTTCTTTTTTGATGGCTTTCATGGCTTGATTTAAGGTTGGACGCGGTATGACGTAGTGTGAATTGGCATAAATTTTAATAGATTTAAGATCCTCTGTTTTTTGTCCCGTTAGAGGATCAAATTCCGTAATTGTTTCTACTTCATCGCCAAAGAGCGAGATACGCCAAGCGCGATCTTCAAGGTGGACTGGAAAAATTTCAATTGTATCTCCTCGCACACGAAAAGAACCACGAGTAAAATTGATATCTTGTCGATAATACTGTTGAGAGACTAAATCAGCTAAGAGTTTTCGTTGATTGAGTTTATCCCCTTTTTCTATTTGAAAGGTCATGGCCGTATAGGTTTCTACGGAACCAATTCCGTAGATACAGGAGACAGATGCGACGATGATAACGTCATCACGCTCTAATACGGCGCGTGTTGCAGCATGGCGCATCCGGTCGATTTGTTCGTTAATAGAGGATTCTTTTTCAATATAAGTGTCAGAGCGTGCAACATAGGCTTCTGGTTGATAATAGTCATAATAAGAAACAAAATATTCGACAGCATTGTGAGGAAAAAAGCTTTTAAATTCCCCATAAAGCTGTGCCGCTAAAGTTTTATTAGGGGCTAAGATAAGAGCTGGACGTTGTGTTTGTTCAATGACTTTCGCCATCGTATAGGTCTTTCCTGAGCCTGTAACCCCCAAAAGTACTTGTGTGCGTTCATCTTTTTCAATTCCCTCAACCAGAGTTTTAATGGCTTGAGGCTGATCTCCTGCCGGTTTAAAGGATGTTTCGAGTTGAAACGGAATACCACCTTCAGATTTTTCAGGAGGAATAGGGCGGTGAGGTGTCCATAATGCACCATTCTTAAAAAGAGGATTACCTGAAGCAATGAGAGCAGAAAGAGCTTCTACGGTTGCAGTAACACCATTTTTCATTGTTGTATCCTTTGATAGAAAAGTGCTCGTAATTTTAAAGGGAATACAAATTTTTACAACTTCATTACGATAACAGCAAAGCGTTATTGAACAGGTTTGTTTTGGTTGACTGAAGCTTTCGTTAGGATATTGATCAAGTTTTTTATGAGATGAATTCTTCGAAATATTTCTTTGTAAAGGACATGTTTGCGGTTGTTCGGGGATTATGTATATTTTTGCCGTGATGATATTTAAAGGGGTATTATGGCTGTTATGAAGGCGTAAAGGTACAAACCAGCTTCCATCTTTACCATCATTCTTTAGTTCAGCTTTACGACTTTCAAAAGCATCTAAAGCAATGTCTTTTAAGTAATGGAGATTGCTGATTGCCTCACGCTTTTGTTTCTCACGTTCTTTAATAGGGGCACGTCCCTTACGTAAAACAGAACGCCATTGCTTTGCACATGCACGGGCTTGTTTTAAAGAAACATCTCGCAACGCTCCCAATCCCATTTCACGGTGGCGTCCGTGAAGGGTATAACGATAAATCCATTGAGCACCAGCATCTTTACGCTTATGAAGAAGCAAGCCAGCACTATCACACTATTTGCCAGCCCGTGGGTGTCGCTGCGACAGTTCTTGGCACTTGAGAGCGTTCATAAGAGGCATTTTTTATTCCTTTCTTATACAAATTTAATCCAAACGCTCATCCCGCTTGTAACGTGCAAGCGAATGGTCTTGATTGATTCAAGATAAGCAGGTTTGAAATGAGAGAATCCTACGTTATTCGAGGTTCTAATTCAATGTAAATAATGCTAAATTAGCATTATAAATCAATATCTTATATGAAGTTTATTGTGGTATATTGGGGAGCAAAAGACTATGGTTTTGGAACTAAAGACATTGTATATGTGTGATAAAGATCACTTCCATCTTTAAATGAAAGATAACGCGATGATACCCAGCCTCTTTGAGCCTTATACCGGATATGGCACCAATTGCCTTCACAATTTTTAACAAAAACCGATTCTCCAGCAGAGATTAAGCCACAAACTGCATATTGAGTACTGGGGCCTGTTCTAAAATTAAGACTTGTCGTCACAAAGGCCTCTGCTGCCTTAGATATCGTTGTGGCTAAAAAGCAAAGATCCAACATAAAAAAAATGACGAAAATTTTCATTTTTCTGCAAAGAGCTTCTTTAGAAATTATCTTTCTCTCTTCGTATCCTAATGTGATTTCTTTTACTAGACTATGATAAAATAAAAAAAATTACAATTGTTTCTTCTTCATGAGGTTTTAAGGAGGAAAGTGAAGTTTAACGTTTTTAACACCAAAATGAGATGTTTTAAGCACTATTAGTGCATGTTTTGTTCCCTTTATTTATTTTTTATATGGAAAACAGGGATACTGTACTATATAATGGAAAAGATCGTAGTTTTCGGATTCCAAAAGTAATTTTGGAAGCCGTTTTTTGTATTTTTATTAAACTTTCCGTGTAATAGAAAGGGACGGGTTATGGAAAAAGTTCCGATGACTACAGCTGGTTTTGAAAGTCTTAAAGAAGAGTTGCGTTGGCGTCAACAACAAGAACGTCCACGAATTATTGAAGCAATTTCTGAGGCGCGTGCACATGGTGATTTGTCAGAAAACGCAGAGTATCATGCTGCTAAAGAAGCACAAAGTCATAATGAGGGGCGTATAAATGAGCTTGAAGATTATATCGCGCGGGCAGAAGTTATAGATGTCTCTCGTCTTTCAGGTGACAAAATCAAATTTGGAGCGACCATTAAACTCTTAGATGAGGATACTGAAGAAAAAAAAGTATATCAGATTGTAGGGGATCAAGAAGCTGATGTAAAAATTGGTAAAATTTCTATTTCTTCACCGATTGCACGTGCACTCATTGGTAAGCAAGAGGGTGATGTGATTGAAGTGAATGCGCCTGGTGGTGCGCATAATTACGAGATCATTAAGGTTCAGTACATTTAAATATCTAAAGTGTTATGCGTGTATCTTTGGAAGAAACTGAAATTATTGCACCTCACTTTAAGAGGCGTTTATCGGGGGTGACATCTACGATTATTCAGCTTATTCCATTGATGCGCAAACAGGGGATGCGTATATCCACTCTGGGGTTTGGATTGCCAAAAAAAATGCCGGCTCTTGCATTTATAGACCTTTTCGGACTTTGGAAAAGTCCGAAAGGGAAGCTGTTTCGTATTTGGCATGCAAGGCGCAATATTGAGATGCTTTGTGGGGTCTTTTTGCGCGATATCTTAAAAATGAAGCTGAAACTTATCTTTACATCGGCTTCACAACGCCATCATAAGCCTTTTACCAAATGGTTGATTCGCCGTATGGATAGGGTTATTGCTACTAGTACACATACGGGTGCTTATCTAGAAGTGCCTCATAAAGTTATTATGCATGGGGTAGATGTAAGGCGTTTTACGCCACCACAGACTCTTAATGATTACTTTTCTTCGACAGGATTTCCAGGGAAATATGCGGTAGGATGTTTTGGACGTGTTCGCAGCTCAAAGGGAACAGATTTATTTGTTGATGCCATGATAGCATTATTGCCCCACTATCCTGAGTGGACAGCACTTATTGCTGGTCGTACGACAGAACAACATTATCATTTTGAAAAAGAATTACGCAAAAAGATTGCTAAGGCTGGTCTGAATGATCGCATTATTTTTCTTGGTGAGATTCTGGATATCCCTGTGTGGTATCGTCGCCTGTCCCTTTATGTTGCGCCTTCTCGTACAGAGGGGTTTGGTTTGACACCCTTGGAGGCAATGGCATCACAGGTTGCGGTTGTAACGAGTGATGCAGGAGCTTATAAAGAATTGGTTGTAGAAGAAACAGGAACGGTTGTAAAAGCAGGAGATGGTTTGGCTTTAACGGCAGCAATTGAGCCTTATTTTGCTGATGTGGAGAAAACATTGGTAGCCGGAAAGAAAGCTTTAACCCATGTCCGTACGCATTTTCCTTTGGAAAAAGAGGCAAGAGAGATTGAAAGTGTTTACAAAGAACTGTTTGCGGAAAAAACACTTTAATATTATATCAAAAATCTGCTTGAGGAATGATAAAAAATACTTCCCTTAAAGGTTATTTCATAATCATTAAGAGAATAGCTCAATGATATAATGTTATTTAATAAAATTGATCTTGGCTTCAGTAGAATACTATAAGAAGTTTTCAAAATTTTAGATCAAGGATTAAAAATGTATACGCTTGAGAGCGATATGTGGCTTATGATAAAAGCATACGAGGAGGAAGAAAAGCTATTTTCGTTCTCGTGATATTTTAAAATAAGAAAATAATATTGTAACTCGAGTCTAGAGATTTATGCGCTATCTTAACGGTGTTGTGTTGATATTGTTACGTTTTGTAAGACTTAAATAGATAGAAAAAATATTTCCTTATCTTAAAAAATATAGTGATGGTATTATCCATAGATGAAATAGTCGTACATATTTTTAACAAATTCATAATAAGATGGATATAAGCTCAATATATTGATTAATATATATAATTTTTCTTTTGAATTTGAGTAAGAGCTTTGAATATCGTAAGATTTTCTCAAGTCAAACCTATTAATATTAAATCAATAAGAGCCACTTTTATACATATTAGGAGGATTATCGTGAAATGGGAGTGATGAGTATTGTGAGATGTTTTTTTAAAAAATTGTGAGTTTGTAATAAATAATATTTTGTTTTTTACAAGGACATAACTTATTAGAGAAAAAACATTTTTATCAGCAAATATTCATATTTTTTTAATGAGAGCTTATTCGTAAAAAAAGGATGTTCTATGTATCCATTTTATTCTATAAAAAAGCTTAATAATGTCATGTAAAGTGTTATATATTATGGCTTTGAAAGCTGTTGACACTTGATTGTCTTTTCTGAAATATTTTTATGTCAATCATTTATACGATGATTTATTTAAAATTTTAGGAAATATTCAGTCGATTAATTGAAGAGTGAATATTATTCTGCATATTGTTAATGCCTGTTTATCTTGTCAATTTTTTACCATGATAGAATAAAATGCTCTATGCATTAGAATTGTTCACGCCAGAAAGCGGGAATAAAAAGGACGAATATTGTTATGATTTCAAGGCGTCCAGCTAACATTAGAAAACTTAAAATCCATAAAGCATTATCGTTGATTGTAGAGAAATTACCAACGGGGCCAATAATATTTCCAAAGCCTGGGCCAACATTTGAAAGTGCTGTTAAGACTCCCGTAAAAGAAGAGGTAAAATCAAGACCGGTTGTAAGCAAAAGTGCAGTGCCGATAATAAGGCAGAACATATAAAGACAAACAAAAAACAAAACGGCTTGAGCAACATCGTTTGATATATTTGAGTGATCGTAGCGCGCCTTTACAACGACATGAGGAGAAAGAAGCTTTTCTATATTTGTTTGTGTAAGACGCCAAAGAATAATGAGACGATTGATTTTCATTCCACCAGAAGTAGAGCCAGCACATCCACCTGTAAAAGAAAAAATGAAGAAAATTCCAAGCGCAAATGGTCCCCAAAGTTGATAATCTTCAGCGCTGTAACCTGTGGTGCTAATAATGGATGAAAGGTGAAAAATGACATCAAGGAAAATTAAGTGAAAAGCACGATGATCATGAAATCGTAGCCATGCTGCTAAAGCAAAGCTGAAAAGGAGAACGATATGGAGGAAAACAATCACTTGTGGGTCAAGAAATCGTTTGGAGTGTCCAGGAAGGACTAATTTAACATAAAGTACGAAAGGCAAAGCAGAAAGCAACATGAAGATTGTTGAAATAATTAAAATAGCTGGTGTATCAGCAAAATAGCCAAAAGAAGCATCATGCGTTGAAAAACCAGCCGTTGCTACTGTACTCATTGCATGATTAATGGCATCAAATAAACTCATGCCCGCAGCAAAATAAGAAAGCATACAAGCCAATGTAAGTCCAACATAAGCGATAATAATTCCATTAGCAATTTGGTTGATGCGAGGCAATATTTTTTCAGATTTATCAGATGATTCCATATGAAAAAGTCGTACGCCCCCCACACGCAGTGAAGGCAAAAGCAAGAGAGCTAAACCGATAAAACCAATGCCTCCAATCCAGCATATAATAGAACGCCATAACAAAATACTTCGCGATAAATTATCAAGACCAGAAAGAACAGTGGAACCTGTTGTTGTAATGCCAGAAACAGATTCAAAAATGGCTCCTGCTAGAGAAATAGGAAGAGGGGAAAGATAAAGAGGTAAGGCACCTACGATGCTTCCTGTAAGCCACAGACAAACAGTGAGCATAAAGCCAAGTCGTGCTGAAAAACGACAAGTAGCTCCTTTCGTTGCCAAAAGAAGCAGCGTGGCTAACATGGTGGTTATGGCACAAGAATAGAGAAAGATTATCCAATTACGGTTATTGTCGTGCAAATCCACAAAAATTGGCAAAAGCATCGCTCCTCCCATGATTAACGCAAAACGTGCACAGACATTGATAATAAAATGAAAAATGACCGTTCCCTATCTTTGTATCTCTTTTTTAATATGGTTTTGTGCTCATAAAAATCTACGTTGTTCTCGTTATAGGATAAAGATTAATTCTTAACATGAGCATGCCTTAATGAATTGGTAATCAGACCTTTTCATAAAACTTGAAAAGGGATATACATATAACATAATTGAGACTCTTTAAAAATATTTTTTTAAAAGGCTGCATTCCGTTATCATTTATAGAATAATTAAGTTGTAAAAAGTGAAGGGGATTGAATGGTACAATCGCATATTCGTTTGCTGATTATTGGCTCAGGTCCGGCTGGTTATACAGCGGCGATTTATGCGGCAAGAGCAATGCTCCAGCCGGTTTTAGTGACAGGCTTGCAGCAGGGTGGACAATTGACAATTACAACGGATGTTGAAAATTATCCAGGTTTTTCTGATCCTATTCAGGGACCATGGTTAATGGAACAAATGGCAAAACAAGCTGAAAATATGGGGACAAAAATTGTCTATGATACAATTATAAAGGCGGATTTATTGAAGTATCCTTTTGTCTTATATGGAGATTCAGGAACACAATATTCTTGTGATGCACTGATTATTGCAACAGGCGCCCAAGCGCGCTGGCTTGGTTTAGAAAGTGAGCAGACCTTTATGGGCGGTGGTGTTTCTGCTTGCGCTACATGTGATGGCTTTTTTTATCGGGACAAGGATGTTATTGTTGTAGGAGGAGGGAATACAGCCGTTGAAGAAGCCCTTTATTTATCGCATATAGCAAAAAGTGTCAGTATGGTTCATCGGCGAGAACAGTTTCGGGCAGAGAAAATTTTGCAAGATAGGTTGCTTGCGTGTAATAATGTACGTGTTCTTTGGAATCATGTGGTTGAAGAAATTATGGGGCTTCCAGCTCAGGGGGCAAGGGGCGCTGTTGTAACAGGGGCACGTTTGAAAAATGTTAAGACGGGTGACGAGATGAAAGTGGAGGCAGAGGGAATATTTATTGCCATTGGGCATGATCCTGCTGTTTCTCTATTTGAAGGACAGCTGAAACAAAAGCAAAGCGGCTATTTATGGACAGCACCGGATTCAACAGCAACAAGCATTACTGGTGTTTTTGCTGCAGGGGATGTAACCGATGAAACATTTCGCCAAGCTGTAACAGCAGCGGGAAGGGGATGTATGGCAGCATTGGAAGCAGAACGTTTTTTAGATATATCTACTAAGCGTTCATAATTCATCGAGAACATAGAGAATCTAGAGGTAGGATTAATTGTGGCGCCACCGTTGGATTGGGACAAGTTAAGAGTTTTTCACGCTGCAGCAGAAGCGGGATCTTTTACGCACGCTGCTCAAAAGCTTCATTTATCCCAATCAGCAGTTTCACGACAGGTATCGGCTTTAGAACAAGAGGTTGGAGTATCTTTATTCCAGCGTCATGCACGTGGTTTGATTCTTACAAAACAGGGAGAAACTCTTTATCGTACAGCTCATGATGTTTTGATGAAGCTTGAAAGTGTACGTTTGCAATTGAGTGAAAGCTATACAAAACCAACAGGGCATTTGCGTGTAACTTCGACCTTTGGAATGGGGGCAGGGTGGATTGCAGAGCGTATGCCAGAATTTCTTAGTCTTTATCCAGATATGCAAGTTCAGCTTTTGCTTTCCGATGAAGAACTTGATTTGACAATGTGTCATGCAGACTGTGCTGTTCGCTTACATCAACCCCAACAACCTGATCTTATACAAAGAAAATTATTTACAATTCATATGCATGTTTATGCTTCGGAGAAGTATATTGCCAATTACGGAAAACCTGAAAAATTGTCTGATCTCGATGAACATCGTATTATTTCGTTCGGTGAACCTGTTCCCCCTTATTTGTCAGGTTTAAATTGGTTGGAAAAAGCTGGTAGAAGTGATGGATCATTGCGCATTTCAGTTCTACAAATCAACAGTATTATTTCAATAAAGAATGCGCTTATGCGTGATCTTGGGATTGCTGTGCTACCTGATTATATTGTCAATAATAATGAGCACTTGGTACGTCTTTTTCCTGATATGGTCGATATCCCTTCTTTTGATACTTTTTTTTGTTATCCTTATAATTTAAAGAATTTGGCAAGGTTGAATGCTTTTCGGGATTATATTTTCTTAAAAGCGCGTCAGTGGTCTTTTTAATATTCATGCCTTAATTTATAAGAGATAATTAAGCGTTTTACACCTTAAGATTTTCATAATATTCTTTCGTTTTAAATTTTCCCATATTGAATCAATCAAAATTACTTGCTTACACGTCACAAGCGCGTGGAACATGTGGATAAAAATGTACAAGAAAGATATACCTCTTTTGAACAGCCTCAAGTGCCAAGAGCTTTTGCAATATTAAAAGACTGGAAAAGTATGTGAGTGGTGTCTGCTTTCTTCTTCACAAGTATAAATATTGAGGGGAAATGGCTTTATCATTATAACATTCACGAGGGCAGTCGTGAGATGGAGGTAGATGTCTTGAAGAGATGTTTCTTTAAAACAAGCACGTGAGTATGTATGCAACGCAATGGCGATCTATTTTACGTGAAAGTTGAAGGGTGTGTCTCCATTAAAGAACGCGACAAACAAAAGCGTGAGGCAATAAGCAATTTCTATTATTTAAAGGATATTTTTCTAGAGACTTTTAAAAGTTGAAAAGCTGAATTAAAAGGCGATGGTAAAGAGAGCAGTTTGTTTTTTCCCCTTAAAAATTCATATTTTTTCTCCAATTAGGTTGCCTTCTCTTTTCAAAAATTACACAGAACAGAAATACGTTCACTTCCATCTGGCATATAAAAGCTAATAGGACTCGTAAAGCGCTGAACTATCGTAAGGATTTTTTCAAATATGCTGCGGCTGGTTAGTTTTGGATGTTGATTGACAAGCAGTAGAATAAGGACGAACTTTCTTAAGGAAATAACGCTATAAAACTCAAAATATACCAGCAACCGATTAGAGAGATATCTCGACTTTTTACAGAATATTTTGCCGAATAACAACCATAACCACAATTGACTTTGCATTTTCTTATTCTTACAGGGAGGCATTCTTTTCCCTTATGCTATATTCATAAAAATCAGGTTGAGGATGATATGGGGATCATCATTGATTCGAGAATATGAAAGACCGACAGATACGATAACAGAGTTTCACGTACCTTTATCATGAGAGGTATTAGAAATTTTAAAACAAGCGCATCTACTGTCTCACAAAAATTTTTTCTGTTAAAAGTTGTGGTCACTTTTTTGATAGTTGTATATCAAAGGATATGAAAGAATAAACTTCAAGCTTGTTTGCATGAGTTTCACTCTAGTTGACGGTATTGGCTCGCTGAAACCATTTTAGGTTATATGGTGAAGGTATTCGTTTGGATAAATACTTTTGCAGAAAGGGATAAAATATCTTTTATAAATGTGTTGAAATGTGGAGGCTATTATAACATTGAAAATTGGACAATCATATGAAGGATGACTTCTTTCTATTTAATTAAAGAGAGAAGTCCAAGATTGAGAAAAAGTTAAAGCTATGTGTTTATTGCATAGCAGATACGCTTAAGTCTTTATTGTGATTCTGCTTATAAAATGACATAAAATACCATCTCTTGATTATGTTGCCTCCCATTGCATTTTCTTGAGTGTTCCCTTACGAAAATCTGACAGATTGATTTTATCTCTGAAGATTTTCCAGATTTGCCGGGCATTTGTCCGGCTTTTTTTTATTCCTAAAAGAATGCCTAGAGATTGCAATGCATAGGAAGATTGATAAGGAAAAGATTTCAAAAATTGCGGATATCCAAATTTTTTTTTACGTAGACTAAAGCTCACCGAGGAATTTGGGAGAGGTTTATTCTGTTGGACCATAAAAACTCTCTCTTTAAGAGTGTGCTATAAAACATGTAAAACTTTGTGCATGAAGTGTTTTTTATGAGAGTATGAGGATGGATATTGAGGGCTTGTTGATAAAACCTGTAAGTCAATTAAGGGGTTAATAGTGAAAAATTAAGGGAAATTGAACTATTTTGTATAACGGAGAGGGGGGAGACATTTTTTCATTTTCAGGCGAAAAGGATGCCAAGAAATAGAAAAGATTTAATTGTAAAGGCCATTTAATTATAAGGGCAATCGTTTTTTTTAAGTACAAGCTCTTTCTTAATGTTATAAATTGGATAGAGAAAACTAAACAGTTTTTTATCTCTCATGACAACAGACAGATTCATTTTTTTGATTGCTGGATTTTTTTTGATCTTTATCTGCAGTTTCTATTTTTTTGTTATGTTTATGCGTGAATATTTTTACTGAATCGATAGGATCTATCCTTAATATAGCTTTTGATATTTTGTAGGATAGATTGACATTCAGCAAAAAATAATCACAAGAGATGATGTTAAAAATTTTAAATTAAGCTGTTGCAAAAGTACTGGATACGTGTGCAAGCTTCTTCAAGTAGTTTTTTTGAAGTTGCATAAGAAATACGAAAAGTTGATCCAAGTCCAAAAGCAGATCCTTGGACGACAGCGACAGCTTCTGTTTCCAGAAGCGCCATAGTAAAGTCTTCATCATTCCTAATATATTGGCCGTTTGGTGTTTTTTTGCCAATAAGTCCTGCGCAAGAAGGATAAACATAAAAAGCACCTTCGGGTGTTGGACAATGAATGCCAGGTGTTTGGTTTAGCATGGAAACAACGAGATCACGGCGTGCTTGAAAAATACTTTTATTTTTAGCGATAAAGTCTTGAGGCCCATTGAGTGCTTCAACCGCAGCCCATTGTGAAATAATACTCGTGCCAGATGTTTGCTGACCTTGAATGGTATCCATAGCTTTAATGAGTTCTTGTGGACCACCTGCATAACCGATTCTCCAGCCCGTCATCGCATAGGCTTTAGAAACACCATTCATTGTGAGTGTACGCTCATAAAGCGCAGGTTCTACTTGAGCGGGAGTCACAAAGGTAAAATCTTCATACGTGAGATGTTCATATATATCATCGGAAAGGATATAGATATGAGGATATTTTACTAAAACATCCGTGAGCTTTTTCAATTCATTATATGTATAAGCGGCACCTGATGGATTTGAAGGAGAGTTAAAGATGAACCATTTTGTTTTGGGTGTAATGGCAGCTTCTAGCTCTTGTGGTTGGAGTTTATAAGAAAACTCGGCTTTTGTTTCTAAAAAGACAGGCGTACCATCATTAAGTGCGACCATTTCTGGATAACTTACCCAATAAGGGGTTGGAATAATGACTTCATCCCCTTTATTCAATGTTGCCATCAAAGCATTAAAGAGAATTTGCTTTCCTCCGGTACCAACAATAATTTGTTCAGGTTGATAAAGAAGGTTATTTTCTCTTTTAAACTTTGCAGAAATTGCTTGGCGCAATTCTGCAATTCCAGATATAGGAGGGTATTTTGTTTCTCCCCTTCGAATGGCTTCAATGGCGGCATTTTTGATATTATCTGGGGTATCAAAGTCTGGTTCTCCAGCACTTAAAGCAATAACATCGTGCCCTAATGTTTTTAAGTGACGGGCTCTTTGGGAAGCAGCAATTGTTGCAGAAGGTTTGATATGAGACAGCTTGTCGGCAATAAAAGCCATAATTTAAAATCCTTATATTATATCAACAAATGGTTATTGCTTTAAAGATATTCTATAAGAGATTATATTGTATGCAATAAAAAACTTCTAAAATACTTTGACATACGTTTTTTTCGTATTGTTTTTTGAGAATTTTAACGAGAAATTCTTTTCTTAAGGATTATAAAAGTTTTAGAAGAAGGATAGGAATATTTTGATATATTGTGCAAAATAGATTAAGCAGTATTTTTTTCTCGAGGTCAATTTTACTTTATATAAAGTAAAAAATCTTCGTCGTTATAGACGAAGATTCTCAAATAAAATATTGCAGAATTTAACTTTAGAGCGCTGCAAGATTGCCCGCGGCAAATTTTCCTGAACGACGATCTTGAAGAACATCATAAGAAATTTTTTGCCCTTCATTAAGATGACTGAGACCAGAACGCTCAACGGCGGAAATGTGTACAAATACATCTGCACTGCCATCACTAGGCTGAATGAATCCAAAACCTTTTGTTGTATTAAACCACTTAACTGTTCCTGTAGACATAGGAAACTCCTTAGATATATAATTATATTGTGCACTGAAGCGATAATTCTTCAATACGATTTTAGATCGAAATTAGGTGGGAGAAGTTTCGTAAAAAGTGCAGAAAGCACAGGAAAGAAAGTCACGTAACCGAAAATTCGATAAAACTCATATAGGAGCCTTTAGAATAAAAAGCAAGCTTTAATTGCTCTTTTTTCTACAAAGAAAAAATCGAGAAAAAGTATCAAAAAGCGTATGCTTGTCCGCATAGCAAGAACGTTAACTGAAATAACTTTGCAAGGAACGTACTTCAAGGCGCTTTTTCTTGATTGCTTTGATCGCTTCTACAACAGCTTCGGCTCCCGCTATTGTTGTGTAATAGGGAACATTTTGCATGAGTGCTGCATAGCGTAATGATTTGGAATCTGAGATGGCACTGGCAGTGCTGGTTGTATTAAAAATCAATTGAATTTGGCGATTACGAATGGCATCTTCGATATGTGGGTGCCCTTCTAAAACTTTATTGATTTTTTTTGCCTCAACATGATGTTCGGTGAGAAACTTTTGTGTTCCACTTGTAGCAACAACAGAAAAGCCAAGCTCTGTTAAACGTTTTATAGGATTTAAGATGCGCTTTTTATCTTCATCTCTTACAGAAACGAATAAAGTTCCCTCCTTAGGAAGTTTTACACCAGCCCCAAGTTGCGCTTTAGCAAAAGCAAGCGCAAACTCATAGTCAAGTCCCATAACTTCACCGGTTGAGCGCATTTCTGGACCAAGAAGCGTATCAACACCTGAAAAACGAGCAAAAGGAAATACGGCTTCCTTAACGGCAATATGTTGTTTTTTCTGCGAAGAAGGCAATCCACCATAAGCTTGGAGAGCATTATGAAGCGTTTCTCCTGCCATAATACGTGCAGCCATTTTAGCGATAGGGCGACCAATTGTTTTTGCAACAAATGGGACAGTACGTGAGGCACGGGGATTGACTTCTAAAACATAAATGGTGTCATCTTTAATGGCATATTGTACATTCATTAAGCCACGAACATGAAGTGCTTGTGCTAATGCTTTGGTTTGGCGCTCTAATTCATCGACTATGCTATGGGAGAGCGTATGGACGGGTAAAGAACATGCTGAATCACCAGAGTGGATTCCTGCTTCTTCAATATGCTCCATAATCCCTACGATCAGTGTTTCTTTGCCATCGCAAAGACAATCAACGTCTACTTCAATGGCTTCTGTTAGATAGGTATCAAAGAGAAGCGGATTTTTACCAAGTAATATATTGATTTGTCCTGTTTTGTCGTTGGGATAACGGGCTTTGATATCTTCTGGAATTAATTCAGGAACAGTTTCAAGTAAATAATTTTGCAAGCTTCGCTCGTCACGGATAATTTGCATAGCACGTCCTCCTAAAACATAAGAGGGACGTACAACCAGAGGAAAGCCTAGTTCATGGGCGATAAGGCGTGCTTGTTCGATAGAGTGGGCAATTCCATTTTTAGGTTGTGTTAAATTAAGTTTAAATAACAGTTTTTGGAATCGATCTCTATCTTCTGCTAAATCAATGGCGTCAGGTGAGGTCCCTAAGATGGGAATGTTGTGTTTTTCAAGGGCGCTTGCCAATTTCAATGGTGTTTGTCCGCCAAATTGAACGATAACTCCAACGAGTTCGCCTTTTTCCTGTTCTGCTTCTAAAATAGCGATAACATCTTCTGTTGTTAAAGGTTCAAAGTAAAGACGATCAGAAGTATCATAATCAGTTGAAACAGTTTCAGGATTACAGTTAATCATAATCGCTTCAAAACCTGCATCACGCAGTGCAAAAGCCGCGTGGCAGCAACAGTAATCAAATTCAATCCCTTGTCCAATGCGATTTGGTCCACCACCTAATATAGCAATTTTTTTGCGTTCAGAAACGTGTGCTTCTGAGTATTCTACACCGGCAAAGGGAACTTCATATGTTGAATACATATAAGCGGTAGGAGAAGAAAATTCAGCAGCACAAGTGTCAATCCGTTTGAAGACGTGTTTAACATTCAGTGATTTGCGTAAAGCCGCGATATCGTCGGGTTCTTTTCCGGTAAGAGCGGCTAATCGTGCATCTGAAAATCCCATAGTTTTTAACATACGTAAGTTATCTGCGTCCTGGGGTAAGCCATGGATGCGGATACGCTGCTCCATTTCAATGATAGAGGCTATTTGTTCTAAAAACCACGGGTCAATTTTGCTGATTTGGTGAATTTCATTTAAAGGTAAGCCTGCGCGCATGGCTTGGGCAATATAGCGCAGACGATCAGGGCTTGGGATGGCAATGGCTGAGCGTATAGAATTTTTTTCATCACCTTCAGCATGTTCTGGAATCACAATTTCATCAAGACCAGTGAGTCCTGTTTCAAGTCCACGGAGTGCTTTTTGTAATGATTCCTGAAAAGTACGTCCAATGGCCATGACCTCTCCTACAGATTTCATCGCAGTCGTCAGAACAGGTGATGCTCCAGGAAATTTTTCGAAAGCAAAACGAGGAATTTTTGTCACGATATAGTCAATAGAAGGCTCAAATGATGCTGGTATCGCACCTCCCGTGATATCATTTTTTAATTCATCAAGCGTATAGCCAACAGCGAGTTTTGCTGCTACCTTGGCAATGGGAAAACCCGTTGCTTTTGAAGCAAGCGCTGAAGAGCGCGAGACACGCGGATTCATTTCAATAACAATGAGGCGCCCGTTTTCAGGATTGACAGCAAACTGTACATTGGATCCACCCGTTTCAACACCAATTTCACGCAAGACAGCAATCGAAGCATTACGCATACATTGATATTCTTTATCGGTTAAGGTGAGAGCAGGTGCTACGGTGATCGAATCACCGGTATGAATCCCCATCGGATCAATGTTTTCAATAGAACAAACAATGATACAGTTGTCGTTTTTATCACGAACAACTTCCATTTCATATTCTTTCCACCCTAAAACACTTTCTTCAATGAGAACTTCTGTTGTAGGAGAAGCTTCAAGCCCACGTTCAATAATTTCATAAAATTCAGAGCGGTTATACGCGATCCCACCTCCAGTTCCACCGAGGGTAAATGAAGGACGAATAATAGCTGGAAGCCCAACAACATCAAGCGCCTGAACTGCTTTTGCTGTTGCATGGGCGATATAATGTTGTTTGCGATCAGCTTCGGTATGTCGCCAGTCGCGTTCAAGTTCTTCGAGGGCTTTGTCAAGGGCTGCACCAGAAAGTTTGTCTTTAAGTTCAGCTCGCGTTTTTGCATGTTGTCGGCGATTTTCTTCTTTCAGTTCTGTTGCATTGGCTAACATAGACCGTGGTGTTTCCAAGCCGATTTTTGCCATCGCTTGGCGGAATAAAGCACGATCTTCCGCTTTATCAATAGCTTCGGCATTGGCCCCTATCATTTCAACATGATAGCGGTCTAAAATACCCATACGCTTTAATGATAAAGCGGTATTGAGAGCTGTTTGTCCTCCCATGGTGGGTAAAAGAGCATCAGGACGTTCATGGGCAATAATTTTAGCAACGATTTCAGGCGTAATGGGTTCTATATAAGTTGCATCCGCTAGATCTGGATCTGTCATAATTGTGGCAGGATTAGAATTGACCAAAATAATTCTGTACCCTTCTTCTTTTAATGCTTTACAAGCTTGTGTACCTGAATAGTCAAATTCACATGCCTGACCAATGATAATAGGTCCTGCTCCGATGATAAGAATAGATTTTATATCTGTGCGTTTGGGCATGGCTTTTTCCTATGACAAATATCCGTGTGCGATTGTGGCAAGAAAAATATTTAAGTTCTGAGGCTAAAGTTATTTTATAAGTTAAGTGACAAAGAAAGTAAGTACTAAAATACCTTTTCCATGCTTTTTTTCATAAAATTAAAGATAAATTTATTTTTTGGGTTGAGTGATCTTATCAGTATATCAAAAAGATAACCTTTTATAAGAAAATAAGAGTGCTTTGAAGAACGAGAATATTCAAGCATTCGCGGGAGATAAAACATGAACGATGATTTATGGTTCGATAGAGTTTCGTAAAATGAAATGGGAAACTTAATCTTGTTGTTCCCTAAGCTACTACTGTTTAGAGCGATGATATAGGGCATGAAAATTTATACATGAGGTGTTTTTTGTTAGAATCTGTAAGATAAGAAGCTACATTATTGATAGATCAGATCGGGTTAGAGTTTTGGTTCTTTAGGGTAAGAAGAAAGCCAATCTCTGTATGATTCCATTCCGTAAAATAGTGAGAGTGTATTTTGGTACAATAACGAAGAAGATAATTTCAGGATAATCATGTTTGGATTTAAAAGATAGTAAATACTCTCCCTTTATTTTATAGATAATGTTCAAAACTTTTTTAAATGTAGAGAAAGTTAAAATGCTGAACATTTCCCAAAAGAGAATATTCTGTTTTAAAGATGTATCCATAGGAAAGCTTTTGGTGGGAAAATCTCAAAAAGGGATTTTTCATATAGCTTTAGGAGATACGACAGAGCAATTACTGCAGAAATTCATGGTACGATTTGGTGATGCACAACAAGTTGTAGATGACAATGCATTTAAAAGAGAAGTTGCTCATATTATAGCCATGATAGAAACGCCTAAGTTGGTAAAGAAATATAATTTTCCCTTAGATATAAGTGGTACAGTTTTTCAACGAAAAGTATGGGAAACATTATGTAATATACCATGTGGTGAAACAATTTCATATAAGGAATTAGCATGCCGTGTGGGTATGCCAAATGCTTTTCGTGCTGTTGCTCATGCGTGTGCACGTAATGAATTGGCTGTCATCATTCCTTGTCATCGTGTTGTGCGTAAAAATGGTTGTATCTCAGGGTATCGTTGGGGGAAGAAACGAAAACAGATTTTGCTACAACGGGAACAAAATGGTTGAATTAAAAACAAATTTAACTTTGTGTGATGGGCATTATAATCGTTACCGTTGTTCCTTTCATTTCTTTTGACGTAATTTCAAGTTTCCCTTTATGGAGTTCTAACAAAGAGCGTGAAATAGCCAACCCAAGACCCGATCCCGTATGAGATTTAGTAAGCTGATTTTCAACTTGTTCAAAAGGTTGTCCAAGTTTTTTGATGGCTGATTGCGGAATACCAACACCAGTATCTGTAATTTTAAAAATAAGATTATTTTTTTTCTTGAAAGCGCAGACATCAATACTTCCACCAGAAGGCGTAAATTTAACGGCATTAGAGATGAGATTAAGGAAAATTTGTTTCATTGCACGCCCATCAACTTCAGCATGAAGCTCTGGGGTGATATTTGTTGTAACAGCAATATTTTTTTCTTGAGCTTGAGGCGTTAGTGTTCGGACTGCTTCACTAATGATGGGTTCAAGATCGGTATTTTTACAATCAAGTGTAAATCTTCCAGCTTCGATTTTTGACATATCAAGGATATCATTGATAAGGGTTAGAAGATGGGTCCCTGAATTGTAAATATCATGCATATATTCCTTATAGCGTTGTGAACCAAGAGGGCCGAAAGTCGATTGCAACATGATATCTGAAAAGCCGAGAATAGCATTCAATGGAGTGCGCAATTCATGAGACATATTGGCTAAAAATTCTGATTTAGCCTTATTCGCACTTTCGGCACGTTCTTTTTCTTCTTTCAGACTTTTATTAAGCTTTTCAACTTCTGTTGCACGTTGTTGAGCATTTCCTCTCGTGCGTTTGAGTTCTTGAATGAAAGAAAAAAGACGTCTTTCGCTGTCTTCAAATTTTTCTTGTTGTTGTTTAAGTTCAGAAATGTCAGTACCAATACAAACCAATCCTCCATCTTGAGTTCGCCGTTCATTAATTTTAAGCCAATAACCATCTGCTGTTTGGCGAATGCTGGTTAAGTTACCGGTACCATCATCTTTAAGAGGATATTCACTGAGTGCAGGGCGGGCCATAGCTTCGACGGTCGCACGTTGGATTCCTGATTGTAGAATTTGTTTAGGAATAGCGGCATATTCGCAAAATTTGCTGTTGGACATGACTAAACGTCCCTCAGCATCCCACAAGACAAAAGATTCTGAAATATTTTCAATTGCATCACGGATGCGAAGGTCGGCTTGCGCTGTTTGTTCAGCCAGTTGTTGCTGTTCACTAATGTCGAAAGAAATACCAACCAAATGAGGTTCTTCTTCTTCAGTAACTTCAGCGCGAAGTCGCATCCATACATAATGACCATCAGCATGACGCATGGGAACATTGATATCAATATGCTTTTTTTTGCCTCCCATTAATTCTTGAGCGAGGTCAAAAAAATTAGCATCATTTGGATTGATAATGGCGCTAATTTGTGAAATTGAGAGCAATGCATCTTGAGGGACATAGCCAAGCATTTCGTACATTGCTCGTGACCAATAGACGCGCCCACTTGCCATATTCCAATCCCATAATCCGCAACGCCCACGCATCATTGCCATATCAATACGATTTTGAATTTTTTCTGAAACAAGATCTGTCTTACGCGCTCGTAAAAGTTGATTATAATAAGCATAAAGAAGAACAAGAATAATACCGCTTGTTCCGATGAAGAGGGTTATATTAAGCGAAAAAAATTTGCGCCATTTCATAGCGCTATCTTGTATCTTTTCACTAATAAATACGCCATATTGCCCGTTTTCTGTTTGGTGAAATGAGGCAAGAGCAGGGGTATCTTTGCCTATTGTGATTTTCATAATTCCAGCGTCTTGTCCAAGAGATTGCAAAGCAATGCTATCAGAGATAAAATCTTGCAAAGGTTTTCCTAAGACGATTTCTGAACTGGATGAAGCCAAGACATTGCCTTTTTGATCAACAATGGCAATCAGCGTGCTGGGATTAATAAGATCTTGATTGCGAAAAGTGGCGAGAATATTTTGTAAGTGATTATGAGAAAGGGCAGAGCCTTTTCCTTTCTGAGAAACAGCCAATAAGTCACGATCAAGAGTATTGGTAATATGAGAAGCTAAGAGAGCAATGGTAGAACGCGTGTTTTTATCAATTGTATTGCGCCAATCATAGACTGATACAAAACGAATTGCTGCAAGGATAATAAGAAATGCGACAACGATAAAAGGAAGTGAGCGTCGTAACCAAGGTTCAATAAAGAGAAGTTTTTTATAGGCAAAGCCAGAAAGCAGATGAGTAGGTTTTGTCTGCGCTTTATGACTTTGAGCGCTCGATTTTGAATCAGCATATATCTCCGTTGGCGCATTATATGCGTCCAATTTAGTCATCTCTTGTTCCTTTAATTCCGGAATAATGTGATTTAAAAACTGCTTCGATCTTCATGAATAAACCCCATGAGAATGCAATGAATCAAAACAGGAGTCTTCTGTCCAGTCTTTTTTTTAAAAAAAAGTATTTTACTTTTATGAATGTGGAATATGAAAAGGAAAAGGTATTTGAAACATGACCAATAAACAGGCTTAGATTGCCTGTTTATTGGTTTAATGATGGTCGATGTGTTTATAGAATTTATTTTAAAAATATTATAGAATATTGATTTAAAATAATTTTTTGTTTTAAGCAAGCAGACGATTTATGATATCAGACACATCGCTTGATAATTTTGGCGCAGCAGCAATCGTTTTTAATTCAGCTTCAATTTTTTGTTGCCGAATGGGTTCTAATTGTCGCCAAGAGCGCATCATTGTTAATAATCGTGAAGCGAGCTGTGGATTTTTTTTGTCAATTTCCAAAATGATTTGGCAAAGAAAATGATAAGATGCTCCATCCATCCTGTTGAAGCCTGTGGGGTTGTGAGATGCAAAGACACCGATCAGGGACCGTACACGATTAGGATTATCTTTTGAAAACAGCGGGTGGTGCATGAGCTTTTTAACATTCTCGAGTGTTTCTGCGCCAGCAACCATTGCTTGAACAGAAAACCATTTATCCATGACCAAAGGGTCATGCCGATAGCGGTTTTCGAAGTCATTTAAGGCATTTTGTGCCTGCTCACTTTCATTAAAATGCTTTACGAGAACAGCAATACTCGCCATTCGGTCAGTCATATTATCAGCTGTTGCATATTGTGTCGCTGCACGATTTGGATTGTTCTCAGCAATGGAAAGATAATCCAATATTATATTCTTAAATGCTCGCTTTCCAGCTTGTACGGTATTGGGAGAATAGGGTTCTTGGGTTTGCATTTGCTCATAAAATTTTGTTAAGAGCTTTTGATGTGTTTGTGCAAGGGAAGCTAAAAACTGATTGCGGATATAATGAATACGATCTGGATCAATATTTTTACCGATTGTATGCGCAAGCTCAACTTCACTAGGTAAATTTAAACAGAAGGCACGAAACTCAGACTCTAAGTTTTCATCTGTTATAATTTTTTCAATCAGCTCTAGCAAAGCAGAGGGGAGTGTTACTGTTGTCTGTGTCTTATCTTGAATGCTTTGAATTAAAGCTTGTGTCATTAACTGATTAAGAGATTGCCAGCGATTGATGTGATTGTCATCATGTTGTGCAAGAAAAATAAGTTCACTTTCATTGAATGGCGTGTGTAGAATGATTGGCGAAGAAAAATCTCGCAGGAGTGATAAAATGGGTTTTTCACGAAGGCTTGTTAATGTAAAGGTTTGGCTTTCCTCAGATAAAAGCATAATATCTGATTGAATACCTGTATCCGCTTCATAAGTGAGCTTTTCCCCGTTAGATCCTAACAAGCCAAATACAATAGGGATGAGCATGGGCTTTTTTGTATTTTGTTGTGGAGTTGTGGGAATATGTTGCTTTGCATGAATTGTTAAAACTCCATCACTATAATGACTATCGATTTCTACATTAGGAGTTCCAGCTTGTTCATACCACAGCATGAATTGGGAGAAGTCTTGGCCAGACACTTCAGCAAAACAAGTGATAAAATCTTCAATTGTACAAGCTTGTCCATCATGACGTTGAAAATAAAGATCAGTGCCTTTACGAAACAGAGAGGGACCTAAAATCGTTCGTATCATGCGAACAACTTCAGCACCTTTTTCGTAAACCGTTGTGGTGTAAAAATTATTAATTTGGCTATATTGACGAGGACGAACAGGATGAGCAAGAGGTCCTGCATCTTCGGCAAATTGCATCGCTTTTAATGTTTTTACATCTTCAATTCGCTGTAGGCTGCGTACATTTTGATCTGATGAAAATTCCTGATCACGATAAACAGTGAATCCTTCTTTTAAACAGAGTTGAAACCAATCGCGACAGGTAACACGATTACCACTCCAATTATGGAAATATTCATGGGCAATGACGCGTTCAACATTTCTATAATCATGATCGGTTGCTGTTTCGGGATCGACAAGAACATATTTATCATTAAAAATGTTAAGTCCTTTGTTTTCCATTGCCCCCATGTTAAAGTCTGAAACAGCAACAATATTGAAAACATCAAGATCATATTCACGCCCGAAACATTGTTCATCCCAACGCATGGAACGTTTGAGAGCATCCATTGCATAGGTTGCACGTTTTGTTTTTCCTTTTTCCACATAGATACCAAGCTCGATACGTCGTCCAGATACAGTTGTAAAATGGTCTTCTAACTTATCAAGATCACCACCTACTAAAGCAAAGAGATAAGATGGTTTAGGATAAGGATCTTCCCAAACGACAAAATGGCGATTATTCTCTAAAGTTCCAGTTTCCACCAGATTACCGTTTGAAAGCAAGACTGGGATTGTTTGTGAGTCTGCTTCAATTTTCACTTTATAGGTAGAAAGAATATCTGGACGGTCATAAAAATAAGTCATACGACGAAAACCTTCCGATTCGCATTGTGTGCAATAAACACCATTTGAAAGATAAAGCCCCATGAGTTGGCGGTTACTTTCAGGATTCACTTCCGTAACTAATTTCAATGTAAAAGGAACCGCTGGTGGCATTGTAATTTCTAAATGTGAAGGCGTAACTTTATAAGTGTTTGGGGCTAATATCTCACCATTAATCGCAACAGAAATTAAAGTAAGGTCATCTCCAGAAAGTACAAGAGGTGTGAATTCTTTTGTATCGTAACGGGGTTCAATGGACAATAGGGCGCTAACATAGGTTTTTGTTGGTGCCAATTGGAAAGAAAGTTGTGTTTTGGGGATAGTATAAGGGGTTGGTTGGTAATCTTCCAAACGATACATAGATGTTGTTGGCTGTTCCATAGTTTTCACATTCATATTTTAAGAGTTAAAGAAGGTATTTAATTTTAGAAGCAAGATAGGATGAATTACAAAAGGCTATCGAGGCGACTTTTTACTTCTAAGAAGTCTATCCATGTAAGCTTCTTTTGACTAGGGGTTCTAAGAAGATAGGCAGGATGGAAAGTTGGCATGACAGGTATTTTTATATTATCCTCACTTTCATAAATATACCATTTGCCTCGCGTTCGGATGATTCCGTTTTGAGATCCGGTAAGAAACTGTGCAGCAACGCCTCCTAGTGCTACAAGAACACGAGGACGCGCTAAATGAATGTGTCGTTCAATGAAAGGGCGGCACAAGGCGACCTCTCTTGGTGTTGGTGTACGATTTCCTGGTGGACGCCAAGGAATAGTGTTGGCGATGTACACATTATTTCTTGTTAAGCCAATTGATGCGAGAATTTTATTCAGTAACATTCCTGCTTTTCCCACAAAAGGAATACCCTGTATATCCTCTTCTCGTCCTGGGGCTTCGCCTATGAGCATCAGGGGACTTCCTGCTGTTCCATCTGAAAAACAGGTGTTTTTTGCTGTCAATTTTAATGAACAGCCATTAAATGCAAGGAGAGCAGATTTTAATTCATCAAGTGTTTTTGCATTTTTTGCACTCTCTACAGCTGTAGGTTCGTTTTGTATAGCCCTAGAGTTATGCAGCGGGTGATGATCTAATTTTATGGTTGGGGATGTTTTGGGGGATGTTTGTTGATGATGAGAAGCGTTAACAACAGGCGTTGACTTTTTCTCTGAAGAAGCAGATTGCTTAAAACGATCAATAGGTAAATCTGCCAAGACAGCATCCGCACCACTTTCTTTATAAAAGCTTAAGAGTTCTTCATAGGAAATTGGGCACAGAGTTTGATTGAACATTTTATTTTTTCTAATGATCTGACAATTATAGATCAAACAAAATTATTCTTCAAGTTTTATAAATATGTTTATTCGTGCATAAAAACGCCGACAGTATTTTCTCTTTTCACAAAAAAGACAAACCATCAAATACAGATATTTGTGATTATAGACATTTTAAAATGTATAATTTATTCAAATCGCACGATTTAAACTTTTTAAACAGAATAATCTCTTCATGATAAAAGAATTCTCTATTGAATGCAAGTGATGTGAATAATAATATTTTTATTTAAATAAGATAAAATACATAAATATTACTTTTATATAATCTAGTATTATTTAAAAACTATTTTTACAATGGGTTAAAAGCAATGTGTGGGTATATGCTTTTGCTTTTTTTACAGCTGAAATAAGAGATTCATTGAGTGCCAAATGAGCTGCAATAGCAGTTGAGAGAATGCAACCTGTTCCACGCATTGTTCCTTTTAAACGTGGAGCAGAAATATTGATGACTTCAGTTTTGTCAATGAAGCTATCAATTGCAAGAGATCCCTCTGCATGTCCACCTTTTACTAAAATAGAGCGAGCTCCCAATGACAAAAGTTTTTTTGCTTGTTGTATTGTCTCTTCATGATGAGATGTCAGTGGGGTTTGGCTAAGAAGAGCGAGTTCATCTCTATTTGGTGTCAAAAGAGTAACATATGGGAGAAGCTTATTTATCATAATTTCTATGATTTTTTCCGTTGTTAGTTTTCCTCCTGATGAGGCAACCAGTACAGGATCAAGAATAACCGGAATATGGGGGTAATCTTCGAGGACATGACAAATTGCTGCTATAATTGCTTGATTTCCTGTCATACCAATTTTTATTGCGCTGATAGGATGAGCTTCTAAGGCTATGCGCATTTGTGCGGCGATAAGTTTCTCATTCATAGGCACGATTTCAGCGACGTGATGATCATCTTGTACATTCACACAAGTGATGGCTAAGTTTGCTTTAATGTGAAAATGTGCAGCTGTTTCTATATCACGAACAATGCCAGCACCTCCTGTTGGATCAGTGCCTGCGACAATAAGAATAGAAGGTGTCAACGCCATGGTTGGGTTACCTTGATCCATTGTTGTACGCGCTCTTCTGGTTTTTTATGAAGGATAATGTCGGTGACAACAGCCGCGCTATTGGCGCCCGCTTTCAAAACATCTATTGCACGTTCTGGCGTTAAACCACCAATGCCAACGAAAGGTAAATGACCAATCCGCTTTCTCCATTGTTTAATTTTTTCTAGTCCTTGCGGCATCCATTTCATTTTTTTTAAGATTGTCGGATAAATAGGACCAAGAGCGATATAGTCAGGATGAACAGAGAGTGCGGTATCCAATTCATCTTCATCATGGGTGCTAAGACCAAATCTTATACCATTTTTACGAATTGCAGGAAGATCAGCATTGCTTAGATCTTCTTGCCCAAGATGAATAAAATTGCATTTTTCATCGATAGCGATGCTCCAGTGATCATTAACAATTAATTGTGCGCCCCATTTATCACATATATTTTTTGCGCGCTTAATATGTTGACTGATTGTTTTAAAATCTTCATCTTTCATACGCAATTGTATGAGTTTAACACCAAGAGGAATCAAACGTTCAACCCAATCAGCGCTGTCAACGATGAGGTAAAAGGGATCCAACTTCATCAAAATACCGCTTTACCAATGACGGGGGTTGAAGGAACTGCGACATTGCGTGCTTCGAGAATACCTGCTTTATACCCCATACGTCCTGCTTGAATAGCTTTGGAAAACGCTTCAGCCATCAAGACAGGATCACCTGCTTTAGCAACTGCCGTATTGAGAAGAACTGCATCATAACCGAGTTCCATAGCAACAGCAGCATGGGATGGGCGCCCAATGCCAGCATCAATAACGAGAGTAACATCAGGAAGATAAGCACGGATAGAGCGTAGTCCATCGGTATGGTGAGGTCCTTTGGCGGATCCAATAGGGGCACACCAAGGCATAATGACACGGCAACCAGCATCTAAGAGTTTTTCAGCAACAATGAGATCATCGGTCGTATAGGCAAAAATTTTGAAATCTTCGCTGTTTAAAATTTTTGCTGCTTCAATTAAAGAAAAAATATTGGGTTGTAAGGTATCTGCATTACCGATAATTTCGAGTTTAATCCAAGAGGTTTTAAAGAGATCACGAGCTAAATGGGCTGTCGTTACGGCTTCTTTAACAGTATAACAACCAGCAGTATTAGGAAGTATTGCTATATCGAGTTCTTGAAGAAATTGCCAAAACTTCCCTCCTTGTTTTCCACCTGCACTTTCTCGACGCAATGAAACGGTTACAATTTCTGTATTTGATTTATGAATAGCATCACGAAGGATAGCGGGAGAAGGATATTGCGCTGTACCTAACATAAGACGGGACGAGAATTCACGTCCATAAAGATTCAACATGAATATTAGCCTCCTTGCATTGGGCTTAAAATTTCAACTTTATCTCCTTCATGTAAAATAAATTGATCGCGCGCCTCTACAGGAATAACTTCAGCATTAACAGCAGTTGCTAGCCAACTCCCTTCATACCCCAATTCCACAAGCAAGAGACTAAGAAAAGAGGTTTCTGTTTGAATTGTTTCACCATTAACAAATATTTGCATGTTTTATTCCAATGCCAATTTCATTGCTCGTTTTGCCATTTCTGGAGACAAAAGAAAACCATGTCTATAAAATCCATTCACAGAAATATGATTACCATATTTGCATACAGAAGGGAAGTTATCAGGATAAGCTGGACGAACTCCAACGCCGGATTCAATAATTTCTGCTTCAGCAAAAGCAGGATGCAATGTATAGGCAGCGTTGAGCAATTCCATCATGGACCTCACAGAGATTGGACCTCCAAAGTCACTTTCAATCATTGTTGCACCAATCATGAAAATACCATCTTGCCGTGGAACAACATAGAGTGGAAACCGTGGATGAAGAAGACGAATTGGGCGGGAAAGTTTAATATCCCTACTGCGTAGGAGCAGCATTTCACCGCGCACTCCCCGTATATTTTTATCTTTTCCTAAACGTGCTATTCCTGTTGCATCAATGATCATATCAAAATCTGTTTCAGATGTTTTGACATCAACAAAACATGCACCATTTTTTATCAGGTGTTCTTTTAAAGCGATGAGTGTTTTACGAGGATCAAGGTGAGCTTCACTTTCATAAAAAAGCGCATAGTCAAAATGTTCAGCAATATCTGGTTCCAGATGGGCTATTTCTGTGCGATTTATGGTTCTATGATGATGGGTGCGAAGTGAAAATCGTTCAAGTTCCCCTCTATCGCGTGTAGGAGCAACCACTAAGGTACCTTTTTGTGTAACAAGATCTGGAAATGTTTTGCGCCACCATTGTATAGCTTGTACACCAAGGTCTTCAACAATCTGTTCAGTGTTTTCTTTTTCACAATAAGGAGCGAGCATTCCTCCTGCATACCAACTGGATGATCCTATAGGAGAATGTCGAGGAGCCGATACAGTAACACGAGCGCCTTTTTGTCGTAACATAAAAGCAACGGTTAAACCAGCAACGCCCGCACCTTTGATAAGAATATTCCTCAACTATTTACTCTCTTTTTTTGAGCAATATCAACATAAAGATCTCCACTTTCTTGATATTTTTCAGCCATAGCAACCATACCTTCACCTTTTGTTTTTTGGAGTACTGCAGCATCACGAATATCATGGGAAATACGCATAGAACAGAATTTGGGTCCACACATAGAACAAAAATGCACCAATTTATGGGCATCTTTAGGCAATGTTTCATCATGAAAGCTACAAGCTGTTTCTGGATCAAGAGATAAGTTGAATTGATCATGCCATCTAAAGTCAAATCGTGCACGTGAAAGAGCATTATCGCGTAACTGCGCTCTGGGTAAACCTTTTGCAAGATCAGCAGCATGAGCGGCGATTTTATAAGTGATAACTCCCGTTTTAACATCATTTTTATCAGGAAGTCCTAAATGTTCTTTAGGTGTTACATAGCACAACATAGCAGTTCCAAACCACCCAATCATAGCAGCACCAATTGCTGATGTAATATGGTCATAACCAGGAGCAATATCCGTTGTAAGAGGTCCCAAAGTATAAAAAGGGGCTTCATGACAGAGATAGAGTTGTTGTTCCATATTTTCTTTAATTTTGTGCATTGGGACATGTCCCGGTCCTTCAATCATAACCTGTACATTTTTTTCCCAAGCAATTTTTGTCAATTCTCCTAACGTTTTAAGTTCGGCAAATTGTGCTTCATCATTGGCATCGGCAATAGAGCCAGGGCGTAATCCATCTCCTAATGAAAGAGAAATATCATATGTTCTTGCAATATCACAAATTTCATCAAAATGTTCGTAGAGAAAGCTTTCTTTGTGATGATGGAGACACCATTTTGCCATAATGGAACCGCCTCGTGAAACGATACCTGTTACACGATCAATGGTCATAGGAATAAATGCTAATCTTAATCCTGCATGAATGGTGAAATAATCAACGCCTTGTTCTGCTTGTTCTATAAGAGTATCGCGAAAAATATCCCATGTTAAATTTTCAGCAATACCTTGTACCTTTTCGAGTGCTTGATAAAGAGGAACAGTTCCGATGGGGACAGGAGAATTTCGAATAATCCACTCACGAATATTGTGAATATTACGCCCTGTTGAGAGATCCATAACTGTATCGGCCCCCCAACGAATAGCCCAAACCATTTTATCAACTTCTTCTGACATTGATGAGGTTACCGCTGAATTACCAATATTGGCATTAATTTTAACACGAAAATTACGTCCAATAATCATTGGTTCGCATTCTGGATGGTTGATATTTTGCGGAATAATGGCTCGTCCGTTTGCAATTTCATTCCGAACGAATTCCGCAGTGTAAATTTCTGGTATTTCTCCACCCGATATATTTGAGTGCACTTTTTGTTGGTTTTTTATTGCTAGCCCTTCATTTTCACGTATAGCAACATATTCCATTTCGGCGGTAATAATACCTGCGCGTGCATATGCCATTTGTGTAATTTCTTTGCCACTTTTGGCTCGTAAAATAGGACGTTTTTGTTCAAATTCTGGTATAGGAGAGCTCGTTAATCCATTATCTTCAGGTTTAATTGGGCGCGCAGGGTAAGATTCAGTATCAGCACGCTGAAAGAGCCAAGATGAGCCAATCGCAGGTAAACCTTTTGTAATATCAATGATTGCATCTTTATCGGTATAGGGACCAGAAGTATCGTAGACATTTAAAGGTTTTTCACCACTATCATCAGTCAACGAAATTTCACGCAATGGAACATGCACATCAGAAAAAAGAGGACTCTGTTGATAAATTTTGCGTGAGGCGGGAAAGGGGCAGCAACTGATTAATGGAATATTTTTCGGCACAAATTTTTTCCTTCTAAACACAGAGTTCAAAAACTAAGGTATCATGGGATATATTCAAATAATCAATTACATACTCTTGAATGAAGAAATGCTTATAAGACTTTTATAGTAAGCGATCTTTAATAAAGCTTAAGAAAATTTATTTTGAAAAGATTAATGCGATATCTAAATAATATCTCACGCTCCCCCATGTAAACACTTTTGTTA
The DNA here is from genome assembly GCF_018155095.1 of Bartonella queenslandensis. Taxonomy (GTDB): domain Bacteria; phylum Pseudomonadota; class Alphaproteobacteria; order Rhizobiales; family Rhizobiaceae; genus Bartonella; species Bartonella queenslandensis_B. The sequence goes on from NZ_NAAI01000003.1 coordinate 84,249, forward strand.
GCACCGATATGATTGGCTTAAATACGGACATTGTCAATCACAAAGATATATTTTTAACGATTTTGGTGTATTTTTTAAGAATAAAAGTGGTCTTGTGAAGTGATAAACGATAATATTAAGAAGTTATCTTTGATAGCTGCGGGGATAGCAAATGTTAAATCAAAGGGGTATTTTTTATTTCGATTGATAAGGCAGATGAGTTAGCAAAATAGTTTTTAGAATACTCATTTTATATTTCAATGAATTAAAGAGATATCAATAATTGCAAGATGTTGTTTAGAAGGATTTATTGTTCTTGCAAAAAAAATATACCTATAATAAAATATACACACCGAGAGAGCCGTTCTAAATGTTGGAGGAGGCAAGCGATTACGGAGGGTTGGATTTTAAAAACCGACGGTGTGTGTTCATAAAAGATCCGAGATGAGGTTATATTTTTTAACATCCAGAACAAGGGAGATCTTCAGAATTGAGGGAATTCTGTGGTATTTTCTGAGTATTTCAGTTCACTAAAAATATGAAAAATTATCATATCGAATATATTCTCTATAATACATTGAGGTTGGGAAGAAGTCTATTCAAAAAACATTGATGTTGATCTCATAGCACAATTTCAGGAATAAATTAAATAGAATAGAGCAAAGTATATGCATGTAAATAAAAATAGAACGGGGCATGCAGAGAATTTGAAGCTAGTTTTTGATTTCTTTAAATACAAATCAAAGTCAAAAGACAGACTTAACATGCTGAAAAAAATAGAATATTTCATTAAAAATTTAAATCAGTGACTTTCTATGCAGATGACAAATTATTACATTTAATAATGGTTATATAAAACCCATCGTAAGGGAAAATTTGAACAGTATTTGTAAACTTTACAATAAGATACAGGATTTGAAGATAAAACTATGTAATCAATAGCTAAGTAACAAAACAAGATACAAATAATATCAGATGAGGCTACATTACACATTAGAAGTGGAAACATTAAGACTGATGTTATGAAAAAAAGTTTGATGAAATGAGCTTATTAAATGGGAAGGTGAAGAGAGAAAAAATACGTAAAATACGGATGGTGCAGTGGTTATGATGTACTAATGCGGCGGGCACATTTTAGAACACAGAACGAGAAATTATTAGAAAAACGATGAAAATAATGGGGGATTTATAATGTCTAATATTTACGATTGGTCGCTAAAAGCTGATGAAAATGCTCATTCAGATAATATCATTAATTGGGCAGAAGGTCAGCCACCTAGTTCTGTCAATGATAGTGCACGAGCAATGATGCAGCGTGTGCGTGAATATCTTGCAGATAATGGTGGATCTATTGATTCACACTTTATGGTAAATGCAGAAGATAAAACAACATTAATTACCTTAAAGACAGTTTCACCGATAAAAAAATACAGCAATGATATTATTGTTCGTTTTAAAGCTCGTGGTGTGAATATTGGTACGACGACAATAACTGTTAATAATATAGGAGAAAAGTTTATCTATAAAGCTACTGATGTGGGGGTTATACCATTAGAAGGTGGAGAGCTACAAACAGATGGCATTTATGAAATGGTATATAATAGTGGTGCTTTAATAAAAGAGCATGAGGGTTGGTATTTATTAAACCCTACACCACCAAAGGTAGAAAGTTTTCCCGCTGGATTCATTGCAACATTTGCTATGCAAAATATACCGAATGGTTGGCTTTTATGTGATGGTACGGCTTATAAACGTGAAGATTATCCGCAATTATTTAAGGCTATAGGTTATAAATGGGGAAAAGATAGCGATACGACTTTTAAAGTTCCTGATTTTAGAGGCATGTTTCTACGTGGCTTTGATGATGGTCGGGGGTTAGATGATAATAGAAAATTTGCTGATGAGCAACAAGATAGCATAAAATCACATACGCATATTGGGACCATTGAAGAATCAGGAGAACATGTGCACGATTTTGAGTATAAAGGAGTTGGATGGCCAACTGGTAATATCGGGAGATTACCGAATTATTATACCTATAATACAACCCTAAAAGGAACAACAGCTTCTGCTGGTGCCCATACACACAAGATAACTCTTTCCCATACGGGTGAGACAGAAACACGCCCTATTAATACAACAGTTGTCTACGCTATAAAATCATAAGTATGATTGGGTAATCAATAATCGATACACTCTGATAATTTTATTAACGCGGAGGAGTTCCGCGTTATTTTCTATGCATGTGAAGAAAAAAACTATCTTATTTATACAATACTTGAGAGAGTTAAAAAACAATTTGTAAATAAAGAGAGAAAAGTAAAAAATATGATTTTATATGCTTTTACTATAGAGATATTATAAATTAATATTTGTATGTCAATTTTGTATATATTTCTTGGATTATGTTTATAAAAACATAAAGTTATAGAAAAAGCAGGAGAGTTCATATCGATATTATACAAAATGAAATCTCAAGTGTTTTGAATTACGTAAAATCTTGAAAGATTTTAAACAGGGTGTTTTTTACAAAATATGGTGTGTTGGATTTTCTTTTTTAAAATGACAGATGATAGAGAGGTGCTCATTTAAAAATAAAACAGACTTTTTAATATTTGCATGTTTTATTTTTTCTGTGGATTTTAATTTTTAGATTGCAGCCGATAGCTTTAGGATTTAATTTCATAGGAGGATGCCTTTTGAGGAAGTATAAACGGGATATCTTCTTTAGGTAATTCAGAAACGTTTAAGGAGCAATGATAAACATCGCGGAGATTTTGTGTTGTCAAAACGGCAGGAGCATTCCCTTCGCAATAAACCTCTCCCTCCTTGAACAAGATCATATTATCTGCATAATGTGCAGCGAGATTGAGATCGTGAAGAACGGCAAGAACACCACCACCAGAATGAGCAAATTGTTTTGCAATATCCATAACAATAATTTGATGTTGAATATCGAGGCTAGCAATAGGTTCATCCAATATCATCCAACAAGGAATTCCTTTATAAACGGGTTTCCAGATTTGGCAGAGAACACGCGCAAGTTGTACACGCGCCTGTTCTCCACCTGATAATTGGTGATAATACAGGTTACCATAATCAGAAAGGTCAACGCGCTCTAAAGCTTTTTGAATAAGATTTTGCAATTCGGCTTTGGCAATGTGGTTTACAGAAAGGCCAAGTCCTACAACTTCATGGACTAAGAATGGGAATACGAGCGTTGTTGATTGTGGTAAAATAGCGCGCATTTTTGCCATTTCATAAGTCTTTGTTTGGCGTACATCATAACCATTTAAGGTTATTTTCCCACTGTAAGGAATTTCTCCACTCAATGCTTTGACAAAAGTACTTTTTCCTGATCCGTTAGGACCAATAATGATGGTAAAAGCTCCACTTTTAGCTTGAAGATTAATGTGGTTAAGAATCTGTTTCTTTCCACGCTGAACGTAAATATTTGTCGCTTCAATCATGAAAAGTTTGTTCCTCGTTTGCATATAAGGATCCACAGGAAGAAGGGGGCTCCAAAAAGTGCTGTTACGATTCCAATTGGCAATTCTGCGGGAGCGACGATTAAGCGTGAAAATGTATCAGCAAAAATAAGCAATGCTGCTCCCAAGAGAGCAGAATAAGGAATGAGATAGCGGTGATCAGGACCAATGAGCTGACGTAAAATATGAGGAACAATAATACCAATAAAACCAATACCACCACTGACAGCAACAGAACTTCCACACATAAGAGCAACAAGGGGAATAGCAATATTTTTAACACGTTGAACAGGAAAACCGATATGACCAGCAACGGCTTCTCCAAGCGCAAGAGCATTAAGTGCTCGTGATAAAAAGGGGGAGAAAAGAAGACCAATAAAGATGAAAGGGAGAACAAGCCATACTTTCAACCATGTCGCCCCCGCAAGAGAGCCAAGACTCCAAAAAGTGATATCGCGTAATTGTTGGTCATTTGCGATAAAAATCAATGTTCCGACAACTGCACTGCTCAAGGCACCAAGGGCAATACCGGCAAGCAACATCGTTGCAATAGAGGTAAAGCTATGATGCGTTGCTATTACGTAGAGAATAATCGTTGACAAAAGCCCACCAAAAAAAGCGCCTATGATAACTTTGTACGGCTCTAGAAAAGGTGCAAATGAAACGGGAAAGACAAAACCTACAACAATTGCTAAAACAGCACCAAGACCGGCTCCCGCTGATACACCTACAATTCCAGGATCGGCAAGAGGATTACGGAAAAGTCCTTGCATCAGAACACCAGAGACAGCCAAAGCTGCTCCGATCAATAGCCCTAAGATAACACGAGGAAACCTTATATCAATAAATATGAGATAATTGCGTGTTTTACTACTGACAGAAAATTCTTGCGTAAATATGCTATAAAGAAAATCAAAGAGAGAAGTATTTGAAGCACCATTTAAAAGTCCGCTTAAAATACTGAAGATAAGGAATATTATTAGACCTAAGAAGAGTATTTTTCTCAAACTCTCGCGATTTGTTTTTTTATTTTTTTTTGTTTCAGATGCATAAACCATAGGTGGTTTCTCTAGCAATTTTATCCGTTTTTATCGTTTTGGTTTGCACCATAAAGCATATGAATAAGTTCTCTTGATGCGTACGCAGTGCGTGGACCAAATCCTAAGAGGTACATAGCATCCATTTGTTTAATAGCATGATTTTTTGCGGCGGTTGTTGCTTGAATTGCTGGTATAGCTAAAAGCTTTTCAAGATTAATAGATTTTCCACTATGAGTGATAAGCAAAATAGCATCAGGATTTGCTTTCAATAACGCTTCATTATTGAGAAGTTTATACCCTTTATAATCAGTAATGGCATTAATGGCACCTGAAAGTTTTATGATACCATCAGCAGCTGTATCTGTTCCAGATGCCATAACACGTCCATTTTGCACGGACAAAATAAAAAGGACACGCTTTGGTTTCGTTACTTTTGCCAAAAGAGCATCATTATCTACAAAATCACGACTCACTTTTTGAATTAATGCAGCGGCTTGTGCTTCACGATGGATGGCTTTTCCAACGAGGTGAATTTTTTCTATGACACTTTCTCGAGAATAGTTCTCAGGTATGATCACGATAGGGATTGATGTTTTTTTGAGGATTTCAATTGTTGAAGGAGGCCCGCTTCCTTCAACGAGCAAGATTCCCTCTGGAGCAAGAGACAAAACACCTTCAGGTGAAAGAGCACGCATATAGCCAAGCACAGGAAGTTTAAGGGCTTCTTTAGGATAAACGCTTGTACTATCACGGGCAACAAGTTGATTTTGTGCTCCTAATGCATAAACAATTTCCGTCAGAGAACCACCAATAGAGACAATTCGTGCATTTTCAGAAAAATGTGTGGTAGGTTCAGCAGTGACATGGTGAGAAAAGAAACTAAGAGAAAACAATATAAAAAGAAGAGAAAACCTTAATCGTCTGTGCAAAAGAAGTATAAGCATATTTTATCTCTTTCTAAGCGACGACTAATTCTTGATAGGGAGGAAGAGACTTCAATAAAGAACGCCAATCCTCACGCTCTTTTTGACCTTCTTTGCGCAAGCCAAAGAATTGAACAATCATTTCATCATTTTTATCGAAAACTTCAAGTGAACTAACATAACCATCACGGGTAGGTTTGCGAACATGCCATACATGAGAAATCCCAGACGTAAGTAAATGGAGATCAAACCCTGGATCAAGAACATTAAGCCAAGGTCCCATTTGCTTAATATTCTTTACAGTCCCACTAAAAATTTGAATACACCCTCTATTCCCAACAAAACACATAATTGGCAGTTCTTGTTGTGCGACTTGGTTAAGCATCATTTCAACAGCATCTATCTGTAATTCATCAGCAAATTCATTGCCAACATATTTCACAGCATGATGCCGATTAATTTTAAATTCAGAAACAATTTTGTGAAGTTGATGTACATCTGTCATTTTCCGCCAACGATCCCGAAAAGCTTCAATATCTAAGTTTGTTACATCACATTGAACTGGAAGGGAAACGGGAAGAATGTCAAGAGCAGAGGACTGATCTTCAAGAAGGAGCTTTTCAACAAGTCCATTCCACTCTTCCATATTTGTCATATCTTTAGAATAGATCTTTAAAATAGCAACGCCATGTTGATCAAAGAATTGTAGACTTTTTGTAGGTTTTCCACGAATAATAACATCATATTCGAAACCAAACTTCCATTGTTTTGTAAAAATACGCAAATCAATTTCACCAAGTGTGATAGGAATATGCTCGTTTTGAACAATCTTTTCAAAACGTCCTGTTATTTCGTGAACAGCATGTTCGTTTCGTGTTAAGACCATAACTGTTCCAAGTCGAGGAGCACTCTCCAAGAGAGTAGCAACATCAACTTGTAGTCTTTTTGCTTTTCCAACGCTACAATAGGCCGCAATAAGTTCCGCTTCAGATATACCAATCGAAACCGCAAAATCACGGTTACGCATTTCCTTTTTTTCTTCACGCAAACGAAGAATCATTTCAGCTGTATGTTCCATGACTTTACCTTATGCTTAACTCAAAAACTAACTTTCAAATTTTACAATTCCAAAGCAATAGATTAAACTCTTTTAAGAGTTCAATCTATCACAAAATAACGCTCTATCGCCAACAGCCGGACAATTAAAAAGTGATAAAACAGAAAGAATTAAAAACCTTCTATCAAATCTTTGTAATTTTAAAGATGTTGAAAATAGAAACACAGTAATTGATCCTTTTATCGATATGATTTTATTGACCGAATAGTTAACAGAAGTGACTAAAACTTTTGTACAAATGACACCTTAAAGTTACGACCAGGCTGACTATAATAATCTTTCGGTGTTGAACTTTTCCCTGAAGGAAGTTCAGAGGCATTCCAATATTTCGTATTGAAAAGATTATAAACACCGGCTCTTAGAACAGGTCCTGTTTCACCGAATGGCTTCCACCATCCTGTCATATCAACGACATGATATCCTGGAGTTTTTTGGTAATCAGATTCTTTAGCGACTTTGTCACGTTTGGCTGCCAAAGTAAGGATAATATCGCTTCCCCAAACTTCTTTGGCATACCCTAGGCCGATAACTGCTTTTAAAGGAGGAATTGAGTTAAGATACTCCTTTTTATCAAGATCTTTTCCTTGTGAATAAGCGAGAGAAACATTGCCATGGAAACCATTTTTAAGATTTAAATGTGCTTTTGTTTCAATACCAAAAATTTGCACGCGAAAACGATTCATGTAATGCCGACGCGCAAATCTGAATTCTTCTGATGGCCCTCTATCCTCGGTATCTATGAAGTTCTTATATTGGTTGATAAAGGCATTGAAGGAACCACCAAAATTTGCATTTCCATACCGTAGACCAACATCATACCCATTGCTTGTTTCTGGTTGAAGATCAGGATTTCCTTTCACGTAGTAAGCAGAAGGCTTGATATAAGAGACATAAAGTTCTGAAATACGCGGTGCACGAAAAGCCTGAGCCCACTGAGCATAGAGCGTTACTTGATTATGAACATCCCACTCCACGCGCAATTTAGGAGAAAAGCGCGATCCACTTCTTTCTGGAGGGAATTTATCAGAAATCAGTGCTTTTTCATAAGCAGGTGTTTTCTGAGGAACATATTTGTACCAATCATACCGAATTCCTGGTGTTACACGAAAACGATTATCAACCAGACCAATTTCATCTTCAAAAACAAAGCCTAAATTGTAACCATTTGTGTCTGGTGAATCTGATCGATTAGCAGGAACAAAAAGACATCCCCGCGCGTATTCTTTTATATGACAATTGTCTTTACCCAACAAATAGTGATGAAATTTAGATGACGAAACATTTGTTGCAAACCGTAACGTATGGTTTGTAGTGCCAAAATCCACGTTCTTAAATGCATCAGCATTGAAACCATAATTAATATTACGCAAGAAATTATCTCTTAAATAATCCCCTTTGGGTGCTGAAACACGAACGCCCGTCATAACGTAACGACTTGATTGCCTTTGCCAATAAAGCACCCCACTAAACGCATCAAGAACCGCATCGCCATTACCCTTATAATTATAAGAAAGAGAAACACGCTCACGAAGCTTATCATCACGCTCATAAACAGAACCTGGAGCATACCTTTTAGACGAATTTAATTCATGCGTGTTACTGTTATGACCAAAACGCTCTGCGGTAAAACCAAGCCGGTGATTGTCACTCAAATATTGATGAATCTTAAAAAGCAAGTTATTTTTATCAAAGTGAGAAGGGTTTTTACGCGTGCGTTCTTCATATCCTCCCACTGTTCCCATATTTTTGCGCTCATGACCCTCTACATAAGATCCTTGGAAAAGCAAAAATGTTCGGTAATTACGCACAGCAAAAGCTTGATCAATGCGCCAGCTATTATCAATAGAATGATAACCACCTTTTATAAGGCTTCCCCATTTCTTTCCTTCCACGATAAGGTCTTCAGGATCAAGGGTCCGCAACGCAATCACCCCCCCTAAGGCGCCAGAACCATAAAGACTGGAATCTGATCCTTGAATAGTATCAAACGTAGAAAGAGCATTGAAATCAAAAGTTGTGTTTCCACCTCCACCACGGAATATATCATTAAACCATGGAAGAGAAATACCATCCATTGTTGTAAGAACACGGTTTGCATCTAAACCCCGAATAACGAAACTGTTATTTTCTGAGTTATAGGATACAGAAGGATTAAGGCGACTCACATCATAAACATCAGTTATTTGTTTTTCATCAATATTCTTGTTGGTTTTACGATCAGTCAGAACAGTTATTGAATTTGAAGAATCTTCTACTTTTTTTCCTTTAATAAGGATTGGCTTGAGCTCAGTCACAACATTCTTATCGCTGTTTTGTGCAAAAACAAATGAAGGTATACAGACCGACAACGCACCTAAAATCACACAGCTTTTATGGATATTTTTCCGTCTTATTTGCATAACACATTATAACCTTTTTCTTAACATCCCCTCTCTAAGCTTGAAATTTTACATATAAAAATGCTTGACTTAACCCTACCAAAAATTAGCCAACCAAGCAGAGATGATTTAAATATAAAATCACAGAGGAACCATATTAAACATGATAAAATCAGTCAAGAAAAAAGTTGCAATTTCAAAATAGCTTGTTTTAATGAGATGAAATACCAATATTGTACTTAGAATAGCGGCGGGAAAAACGATGGATTTTGCAAATATGAGGCAGTTATCAACTCTTTGGATGATTGCATTTGTTGGTGCTCTGTCTCTGCATATTGCATTGGGAGCGCAGTTTTATTTTCGAAAGGTTGGTGTCAGTAATGGTATGCTCTCGTCGACGGTCATGCTAACTCTTGCCCAAGAGAGTATATATCTAGATGCTGATATAGACTCGTTAAATTTGGATCATAATACAGATTTATCAAATGTTAGCACAAAATCAGAACTATTGCAGCCAGATCTTTCTGAGCAAGAGCCAGAGATATCGGAAACGGTGGGTGACATTCAACCAGAAGAGTCCCAGCATACCGTAGAAAAAGATGATTTTACAGTAAAGTCTTTGGAAGAATCTCTTCCTCAAAAAGTAGAAGATAAAATATTTGAAAAAAAAACGATACGGATACCAAAGACAGTTGTAAAAAAGCCATCTGTAAGGGCCGTGCGTTCACTTAATGCCAGACAGAGCGGTAGTACAGCAGGGCTGGAAGATATGGTGTTAATGGAGTGGTTAGCAAAGGTACAGTCGCAATTAGAAAAGCAAAAAAATTATGTTGTGGGACAACGTATCAGTCGAGCAAAAGGAACGGTGAAATTAGAATTTAGGGTACATGAACGGGGGAGTATTTTTTCCAGCCGCGTCGTCGTTTCTGCTGGAGATCCAGAACTTGATCGATTGGCTATGGTAGCTCTTCAACGCGTTGGTTCTTTTCCACCACCACCACCATCAAAAGTGAATAAAATTATCAGAGTCTCCTTGATCTTTAGCTGATTTTTTATAAGGGCTCTGTTCATATAATATATTGGTTTATAATGACTATTTATCATTTTATAATTTTAATGAAAGTTCAAATGTAGTTTTTTCGAAATCTTTTTGACATTGAAGCAATCAAAATCACCCACTGACTTACGACACAAGTGGGAAGCGTATGGATAAAAAATTTTAAAAAAGCAGTAAACATGCTTCTTATGAATGCTCTAAATGAAAGGGCTGTTGCAACATTGGGAGTTAGGAGATGATAGAACAATAGCTTTTATTAAGTGAAGGTTAATCGTGTCTAATAAGATTTTACACCGATCGTGAGAATATTTTCATAAGTACTTTTCAACTATACAATGGTGAAGTAGACTTAGAGACATTAAAATAAAAATAGGAATAAGAAAGCATATTATTTTAGCTAAATATTCTGTTTTGTATAAAGGATGTGAACTTATATATAAAAATGAGAGAAACAAAAGGCAAAGCTTCACCTTCATTCTTAAAAGATATTAATATATTTGAAAGTTGTAAAGCTGCATGACAAGGGAAGAGATAAGGTTTTCTCACTCAATGACTGTCTGTCTTTTTGCTTTAGAGATGTTTCAAACAGATATACATAATAACACGCCCTTATTGGTATAGAAATAGTGTCAACAGAAAAAACTCAAAACATGCTATTATACAAGATTTGAATGTTGATTAATAAGCAACCATAAAAGGATGCGCTATTCATTTCGCTCTTTTTACATTAAACTTCTATGCTGTTATCGTTTATGTGTTGAGAAGAAATGAAATATTTATGCAACATGATGATTTATAATAATAATTCATTATTTTATATTTGGAATGAGAGTCTCGAATAGCGTAGAATTTTTCCATTTCAACTCTATTGATACTGAATCAATTAAAATCGCGTACTTGCACATCAAAAGTGAGGCTGTATGTAGATCCTCTTTAGGAAAGAATAAAAATGCCTTTTAAGAACGCTTTCAAATGCTCTTTGGGAAGATTAAGGTATATTATTTCCGTCGACCAGAAAGGAGGTCGGTTTGTATATCTATTTTCCCAGTGAGTCTTGCTTTGTAAACACCGTAATTTTCCATAACACGCATCACGTAATTCCGCGTTTCTGTATAAGGGATACGTTCAATCCAATCAATGACATCATCAAGAGATTGTCCTCGAGGATCGCCATAACGTTTGATCCATTCATTGACCCGACGAGGTCCCGCATTATAGCCAATAAGAGTTAGGATATAAGATCCATTAAAACGTTCTAATTGTTCATTGAGAAAATAGGTGCCTAATGTTACATTATAACGAGCATCACTACTGAATTTTTTATGAGACCATGCGATTGAGTATTTTTTTGCGAGTGCTTTTGCTGTTTTAGGAAGCAATTGGAGTATTCCTTGTGCACCTGCTTTTGATATGGCTGTTGGATTAAATTCGCTTTCTTGGCGTGCGATGGCATAGATAAGCGATTTTTCTTCTACAGAAATATGAGCAGAAGCTGGTATAGCGCCTAGAGGATGAGAGAGCGCCCCAACATTTTTTCCCTGAAAAGCAGCCATTTTTCCGATTTTGAGGCTGGTATAATAGTCACCATTTTTTTCTGCCATAACAGCTAGAAGTGCTAATTCACCGGGGCTTTCTATTTTTTTTCCGAGTTCTCTGTAAAAAACTTTAGCAAAATCAGCATATCCAGCTTCTTCAAGACGTTGAATTGCTTTGATCACTTTTCGTGCGCTAAAATGTTGTCGCTCAGCGGTTGTTGGTTTAGGAAAGGAAATGTTAAGCTTTTTTTGGTTGAGACGCGCAGCGGCTAATTGACCATAATAAGTTGCACCAAAGTGAGCCGCACGATAAAAGTAATGCTGGGCATTTTTGTGTTCTCCTAGTGTTTCTGCTGTTCTCCCCATCCAGTAATATCCACGTGATACAGAAAAAGGTGAAGAGGAGAGTTGAGGAATGCGTGAAAAATGTTGCATTGCCAATTTAGGGTTATGAAGAAACCGTAGTGCGTACCATCCTGCGTGAAATTCAGCATCAACGGCTAATGCAGATGGCATGTCAATGTGCATTGCAACGAGTTGATAAGCCATTTTTGGTTTGTTTAAATCAAGCATTTCTCGAGAAAGGGCGCGTTGCTCTTTCCACAATGAATGAGGGTTCATAAGATGGAATGCATCTTTTGATGTTTTCATCATGAGCGTTGCGGCTGCATCATATTGCTCTGTGTGCCGAAGATGGCGCATTCGAGCAAACTGGAAAAGAGGATCTTTCTTCCATGTTCTCTCTATAGCTTGTAATTTTTGCGTTGCTCTAGGATCATTTTTTTCAACGGCTACAAAAGCATCAAAAAGAGATTGAGCACGAGCTAATTTTGCAACGCGTGCCGCTGAATCAAAACGATGAGCATACAGCATAAACTGCATGCGTTTTAAATGATCAATAGGTTTTAAGGCAGTGCTTGCATTTTTAAGAACAAACATTTCTTCTTTTGCATTAAGCTGTGTTTTATGCCACCATGGTGCAATAATGTGTTGAGCACGGGTGATTTGTCCCATTGCAATAAGTGCTTTAGCGAAGAGGGCCATGCCTTGTGTCGTGAGGGGGGGGTGGTGAGAAAATTTTTGGATAATGGCGCGTGTGACATTGGTTTCGTTAAGAAAAGCACGTTCAGCATTGCGTTGCATCGTTTCTATACCAGGCCATCCTTTTAGCATGTTAATGGCATTAAATATTTCAGAGCTTGGTATATTATCTTGGTTTGATAGCCCTAGCGCCCATGTCAAAATGTAACGATCAAGGCTATGTTTCTCCATTGAATTACGCAAGTTTATTGTTTTTGTAATATTATTATTTGCAAGGGCATCTAATCCAGCTTTTAGTTGTTTGAGTGTCCCAGTATTGTGCGATGTCGTGTGTCTCTGTTGAAGAAGTCCTTGAGTTTCTTGTTTGATAGTAAGGGGGGTAGGACGTGTCGAAGGGATTGGTGCTTTCCCATGTAAAAGAGGTGTTTGAGCATGTGCACTTGAAAATAAAATTCTTATTGCCAGTATAAGTGCAGTAAAGGTTGATACGAAAAGAGAGGTGGAAAATACGCGCATAGAGAAAAGACCTTGAGACCTTGCTTTTTGTAAAAACTTTTAAGGGTTTATAAAACACAAGCATGAAAAACGCGTTAATACAGATGGCTTATTTTAAAGAAATGTTCAAAATTTAAGGAGGGAGATGTTCATTTTGTAGAGGCTTTTTTTGAAATTCATCTTGCTTCAATGATAGAGCAAGATTATGCTCTAGTTAAATTTATAAAGGCGATTATAAAAAAATAAAAGCGAACATTATAGGGAGTTTATCATGCTCAAGGGAGCTATAACTGCGCTTATCACACCGTTTGATTATAAGGGTGAAATTGATGAGAAAGTGTTTTGTGATTTTGTGGAATGGCAGATTACACAAGGGATTAATGGTGTAAGCCCTGTTGGGACAACAGGTGAATCGGCAACTTTAAGTCATGAAGAGCATAAGAAAATTATAGAATTGTGCGTTGAGCAGGTTGCAAAGCGCGTTCCTGTTGTTGCTGGGGCGGGATCAAATAGCACAAGTGAGGCTATAGAGCTTGCGCAGCATGCAGAAAAGGCTGGTGCAGATGCAGTTTTAGTTGTCACTCCCTATTATAATAGACCCAATCAGTCTGGTTTATACAAGCATTTTTCTTCCATTGCCAAAGCTGTTTCTATTCCGATTATAATTTATAATATTCCGGGGCGTTCTGTTATCGATATGGCTGTGGAAACGATGAGAGATCTTTATCAAGATTTTAACAATATTATTGGTATTAAGGATGCCACGAGCAGAATTGAGCGCGTGAGTGAACAAGGTGAAAAATGCGGCAAAGATTTTGTGCAGCTTTCCGGTGATGATTGTACAGCATTAGGTTTTAATGCACATGGAGGTATCGGGTGTATTTCAGTTTCCTCCAATGTTGCTCCAAAACTTTGTGCGGAGCTTCAAGCTGCTTGTTTTCGTGGTGATTATAAAGCAGCACGGGAATTAAATGATCGCCTCATGCCTCTCAATCGTGCTGTGTTTATTGAGCCTAGCCCAGCAGGTATTAAATATGCTGCTGCAAAGTTGGGATTTTGTGGTGAGACTGTGCGTTCTCCGATTGTTCCATTAACAGAGAGCACAAAGAAGATTATTGATGTAGCCCTTAGTCATGCTGGTCTTTTAAAAGCATAAAATGATATTGACAAAGCCATGAATAAAAAAAAGAACGCGCCCGTACGGAAAATAATTGCTGACAATCGTAAAGCACGTTTTAATTTTGAAATTCTTAATAATCTTGAAGCGGGTCTTGTTCTTCAAGGAGCGGAAGTGAAGTCTTTACGTTCTAATCATGCTAATATTGCTGAAAGCTATGCTAGTTTTGAAAATGGGGAATTATGGTTAGTAAACAGCTATATTCCTGAATATACGCAGGCTAACCGTTTTAATCATGAGCCGAGACGTTTGCGTAAGTTATTACTTTCAAAACGTGAGATGGCACGCTTTTTTAATGCAACATCCCGTGAAGGAATGACACTTATTCCTCTCAAACTTTATTTTAATGAACGTGGGCGCGTTAAGTTAGAAATTGCTCTAGCACGTGGGAAAAAACTTCACGATAAGCGCGAAACGGAAAAAAAACGTGATTGGGGACGTGAAAAAGCAAGACTTTTAAAAAGATATGGATGATCGATTTGGATATCCTTTATTTATTTAGCATTGATCTAAGTATGTTTTTGCGGCTTGAAAAATTTGGTGAAACATAGCGTCTGTCAAACGGCCAGTATTCGTATTATAACGAGAACAGTGATAACTTGAAAAGATCCGTAATCTGCCAATGTTATTGATTTTCCCATGTTCAAAAGGATGAGCCAAAACTTTTGCATTAAGAGCGCGTATGGTTGAGTGGTGTGCGATGGTGCCTAAGGTAATAACGGCTTTAAGTTTGGGAAGATTTGTTAAAAGAGGCGAAAAGAAAGAGCGGCACGTGTTAATTTCTGCACCGGTGGGTTTATTTTCTGGTGGGACACAACGAACAGAATTAACGATTGCAACGTCAATGAGTTCAAGATTATCGTCTGCTCTTTCTTCAAAGGTTCCTTGGGCAAATCCGAATTTTTTCAAAGTGGAATAAAGTAAATGCCCAGCATAATCACCCGTGAATGGGCGTCCAGTTCGGTTGGCGCCGCGTAATCCAGGAGCAAGACCAACAATGAGAAGGCGTGTTGTGTCTGCACCTTTATAGGGAAAGAAAGGGCGGACCGGTGCGTTATGCCAACGTGGTTCTTTCACACGCCAGTCAGCGATAAATTGATGGAGCCTAGGACATAAATTGCAATTTTGGGGTGGCTCTGGGCAAAGCGATGTTAATGGGCTATTCATGGCGTTAGGTATCAATATTTTTTTATTCTTTCGAGTCTTTTATAGCGTATATGACGGGTTATGTTTTGATAAACAACCTAGAATATCAATAAACTGTTTTAGAAGAAAGTTTAATATAAACTTATCGCTGATTATAATGTAATGAAAGGCAATTTTTCAGTCATTTATTCAATGAATAAGAGTACAATACAGAATGATATTTAAAGAAAAAATTCTGTCTTTCATAAATATATAATCATAAAAACCGTGCATAAGGCTGTTGTTATTGGAAAGTTTTTTTAAGAGTTCGTATTCCTTTTAAAGGGATAAAGACTCTGAAGAGATATTTTGTCAAGAGACACCTTCTTTTGCTTCAAGATAATCTATTGGAAATTCTTTTAAGGGCAGCTTTGATAACGAGCATGAATAGGATATACATTTTTTTATCAAGTCTCCAAGAATTTTCTCAAATAATTTCTTTAAGCAAAAAATATGAAAGCTTGAGTTGTTTTTCTTGTGTTTTATTTTGATTATTGTATATACTCATCTGTCCGCTATTAAATTTTTTTATTTGAGAAAGAGGCATAAATGGCCCGCGTAACGGTAGAAGATTGTATTGATAAAGTTGATAACCGCTTTGAATTGGTACTTTTAGCAGGTCATCGGGCGCGTCAGATTTCACAAGGAGCGCAGATTACAGTTGATCGGGACAATGATAAAAATCCGGTTGTTGCTTTGCGTGAAATAGCAGAAGAAACATTATCGCCTGCTGATTTAAAAGAAGATCTTATTCATTCGCTGCAAAAGCATGTGGAAGTAGATGAGCCAGAAATGGCAAGTGAATTTATTACCCATTCAAGTGAAGCTGAAAGTATTTTTAATACTTCATCGCAAGAAGAAGGGACTTCATTTGATCATATGTCAGAAGAAGAGCTTTTAGCGGGTATTGAAGGTTTGGTTGTTCCAGAAAAAAGTGACGATTATTAGATTATTAATTGCATCTGTTGATATTACAGGAGTTAAAGATACCTTGTCGTGTAAGGGGCAGTTATTTTTCTTGTCTTTTATTGATAAGATGTGTTCAATAAGGATAAGAGGTGTGAAAAAATAAAGGATATGCTCGTATGATGCGTCAGTGTGAGCTTGTTGGGCGTGTTCAGCGTTACAAGTCTGACGTAGATGAAGCTCTTTTAAACAGAGCTTATGATTATGCAATGAGAAAGCATGCACATCAAAAGCGTGCGTCAGGTGATCTTTATTTTTCTCATCCTTTAGAAGTCGCTGCTATTTTAACAGATATGCGGTTGGATGAAGCAACGATTGCTGTTGCTCTTTTGCATGATACAATTGAAGATACAAGTGCTACACGAGCAGAAATTGATCAGCTTTTTGGTTCTGAAATTGGAAAGTTGGTTGAAGGGCTTACAAAGCTTAATAAGCTTGATCTTGTATCAAAGAAAGCTGTACAGGCAGAAAATCTTCGTAAACTCCTTATTGCCATTTCTGATGATGTTCGTGTTCTTTTAGTCAAACTTGCGGATCGCCTTCATAATATGCGTACCCTTGGTGTTATGCGTGACGATAAACGTCGACGAATTGCTGAGGAGACAATGGATATCTATGCGCCACTTGCGGGGCGTATGGGTATGCAGGATATGCGCGAGGAATTAGAGGATCTCTCTTTCTTTTATTTAAATCCAGAAGGTTATCGTACCATTACCAATCGACTTTCTGAATTATTGAAGCACAACCGTGATTTGCTTTCCACAATTGAAAATGAATTGACAAAACTTTTTTTGGAAAATGGCATTAAAGCAGATGTTAAAAGTCGTCAGAAAAAATCTTATTCAGTTTTTCGCAAAATGGAAAGTAAAGCATTATCTTTTGAGCAGTTATCGGATATTTTTGGATTTCGTGTGATTGTTGAATCCGTGAATGATTGTTATCGTGCTCTTGGCGTTATCCATACGACATGGCCGGTAGTTCCTGGCCGTTTTAAAGATTATATCTCTATACCAAAGCAAAATGATTATCGTTCTATTCATACAACCATTGTGGGGCCTTCGAGACAACGCGTTGAATTGCAAATTAGAACGGCTGCCATGAATGAAGTTGCTGAATATGGCGTTGCTGCCCATTCCATATATAAAGAGCAAGGTTCCAATTATTCGACTTCGAAGTTATCAAGTGAAACGAATGCCTATGCATGGTTGCGTCAAACGATACAATCTTTATCTGATGGAGATAATCCAGAAGAGTTTTTAGAACACACAAAACTTGAGCTCTTTCAAGACCAAGTTTTTTGTTTTACGCCAAAAGGTCGTTTAATTGCTTTTCCTAAAGGCGCAACACCTATTGATTTTGCTTATGCCGTTCATACAGACATCGGTGATTCTTGTGTGGGCGTAAAAATCAATGGTCGTATTATGCCTTTAATGACGAAATTAAAAAATGGTGACGAAGTTGATATTATCCGTTCACATGCTCAAATTCCACCAGCGGCGTGGGAGTTTCTTGTTGTTACAGGTAAAGCACGTTCAGCTATTCGACGTGCAAGCCGAGCAGCGGTACGTAAGCAATATTCGGGTTTAGGATATCGTATTCTTGAGCGTTCGTTTGAATATATGGGAAAACAATTTTCAAAAGATGTTTTGAAGAAAGTTTTACCACGTTTAGCACGTAAAGATGTAGAGGATGTATTGGCTGCTGTTGGGCGTGGAGAGCTGTTTTCCGCTGATGTGATTAAAGCGGTTTATCCTGATTATCAAGAGCGTGTGGTACAAAAGTCATCTTTTAAGCCTGGGGAAGAAGGGTGGTTCAATATTGAAAATGCTCAAGGTATGATTTTCAAGGTTCCAGAAAATGAAAAGGATACAATGGTTGAGAGTCATCAATCTAAAGCATTACCTATTCGAGGAACCCGTGGAGATATCCCTGTACGTTTTTCACCAGAAGGAGCAGTGCCTGGAGATCGGATTGTTGGCATTATGCAACCAGGGGCTGGGATCGTTATTTATCCAATACAGTCTTCGGCTTTGATGGCGTATGATGATCAGCCAGAAAGATGGATCGATGTCCGCTGGGATATTGATGCCCAAATGAATGAACGTTTTCCAGCACGGATGAATATTTTGGCTGTAAATAGTCCTGGTTCTTTGGCTGAAATTACGCAAATAATTTCTGCTAACGATGCCAATATTCACAATTTATCTTTTATTCGTACAGCACCAGATTTTACAGAAATGATGATTGATTTAGAAGTTTGGGACTTAAAACATTTGAATCGTATTTTTTCTCAGTTAAAAAAGGCAGATTCAGTCAGTACAGTACGGCGGGTTCATGGATAACAAGAAAGATTTTGCAATGAATACACAAGATGTCATTGATATTTTTAAACAAGCAGATGCTATTCTAGAAGGGCATTTTATTTTAACGTCAGGGCGCCATAGTGCAACTTATATGCAAAAGGCGAAAGTATTTATGCATGCTGACTTGACGGAAAAGCTCTGTCGTGGATTGGCTGAAAAAATAAAAGAATCTATCAAAGAACAAATTGATTGTGTTGTTGGTCCTGCAATTGGTGGTCTTATCCCTTCCTATGAGACTTCACGTCACCTCGGTGTTCCTTCTCTTTGGGTAGAGCGTGTCAATGGTATCTTTGAATTGCGTCGTTTTGAAATCAAGAAGGGTGCACGGGTTGTTATTGTTGAGGATATTGTGACAACGGGTCTTTCCATTCGTGAGACCGTTGAGGCGCTGGCAGCAGCAGGAGCAGAGATATTGGCAAGTGCCTGTATCATTGATCGTTCTGGTGGTAAGGTTGATGTTGGCGTTCCATTGATTGCGCTTGCTGAGTACGAGATAGCCTCTTACGCGAGTGATGCACTTCCTGCAGATCTTTCTGTTCTTCCAGCAATTAAACCAGGTAGTCGAAATATTTAATTGTCTTTCTATTTTTTTTTATGCAAAAACTTTAAAAGATTAATTTGGATGATATAGATTATTTCATCATCAAAAGGTGTATATTGAGAGTCATATGCTTTTTCGTCGTCGAGAACCAATAGATTTTGTAACGCGTATTCGACTTTGGTTATGGCCACGTCGTTCATTTTCTCGCTCATTTTCTTACATCTATAAGCGTATTTTGCGTATATCAGCAACACCGCATGAAGTTGCATTAGGGTTTGCTATTGGCATTTTTTTAGCCTGTTCCCCTTTATTCGGGGTGCATATTATCTTGGCAATATTTTTTTCTTGGATTTTGCGTGCAAACTTTGCAGCTGCAATCATTGGGACGGTTTTTTCTAATCCACTCACGTTTTTATTGATTGTCATGGCTGATTATAAAGTAGGGTATTTTTGTTTATCGCTTTTTAGTGATGTCAATGAAATTTCTCTTTCTCAAATTCGTGCTCTGTTTAATGGTTTGACAGTGTCAAATCTCTCTCTCCTTTTTAAAGGTGCATGGGATTCAATTATGAGTCCTATGATTTTAGGAGGAACCATTTTAGGTGTTGTTTTGGGTGGTTTATCTTATATAGGTGTTTACAGAGCAACGGTTCGTTTTAAACAAAAGCGATATCAAAAGATTGTAAAAAAAAGGCGTTTAAAGAAGCGCTCATCGTAAGAAAGAGCGGGTAATATCTTATGATTGTTGGTCTTGGAAATGATTTGGTTGATATACGACGGATTGAGAGAATGTTGGTTCGTTATGGCGAGCGTTTTATCCAACGTATTTTTACGGATATTGAAAGGAATAGGTCCGAAAATCTCAAAAAAAAATCTTCTTCTTATGCGAAAAGATTTGCCGCTAAAGAAGCATGTGCTA
Organism: Bartonella queenslandensis; assembly: GCF_018155095.1. Taxonomy (GTDB): domain Bacteria; phylum Pseudomonadota; class Alphaproteobacteria; order Rhizobiales; family Rhizobiaceae; genus Bartonella; species Bartonella queenslandensis_B. The sequence goes on from NZ_NAAI01000003.1 coordinate 104,453, forward strand.
AAGCCTTAGGGACGGGAATCGCGAGTGGTATCAATTGGAAAGACATGGGGGTGGTTAATTTGCCATCGGGTAAACCAATCATGCAATTAACAAATCGTGCGCAAGTACAACTTCAGAAGTTATTACCTCCTCATCATGATGCGATTATTCATCTCAGCATAACAGATGATTTTCCTTGGGCGCAGGCATTTGTTATTATTGAAGCACTTCCACGTGGATAGATGGCGTGAGAGATTGTACTTTTATTATTTGAATATTATGATGGAAAAAAGTTATATTTGTGATGAGAAGGTAGTTGATGATGGTCCAAAAAGATGAAGTGCATAAAAAAGAAAAAAAAGGTGGGATTCTTGAATTAATTTCTGTTTTAATACAAGCTTTGCTTTTAGCAGCGTTTATTCGGACACTTTTTTTTCAGCCTTTTAGTATTCCTTCCGGTTCGATGCGTCCTACTTTACTAGTGGGGGATTATCTCTTTGTTTCTAAGTATGCATATGGGTATTCTCGTTTTTCTATCCCCTTTTCTCCCGCCCTTTTTTCTGGACGTATTTGGGCTTCTCAACCTAAACGGGGAGATGTGGTCGTTTTTCGTTTACCAAGTAATCCGAAGATTGATTATATAAAACGCGTTGTTGGGCTACCAGGTGATCGTATACAAGTTCGCCAAAGTGTCCTTTATATTAATGATGAGGCTGTTTCGCGTCACTTTATGGGGGAGATTGATAATTCTGATATAACGGAAGTGAATTATCCTGTTGAGGTTTATCGTGAGACACTGCCTAATGGTGTTCGCTACGATACGCTTGATTTAGCTTTCATCCCAAAAGTTGATGATACAAAAGTCTTTGAAGTTCCTCAGGGACATTATTTTATGATGGGTGATAACCGCGACAATTCAGATGATAGTCGTTTGGATGTAGGCTATGTTCCAGAAGAAAATCTTATTGGTCGCGCGAGCATAATTTTCTTTTCTATCAGTAATGGTTCAAGTGCTTGGCAGCTTTGGCGTTGGCCATTTGATGTGCGTTGGAAACGTTTGTTTTCTTTCATAAATACGGTGCATGATTTGCCGCTTATCAAGCAAGGAAACAACGATGAAACGTCTCATAATTGATCAGCTTTTCAAGCTGACGGGGCATCGTTTTAAAGATGAAGAGAAATTAAAAAGAGCATTAACACACGCAAGTGTACAAGATTCGGAACAGGGGAATTATGAACGACTAGAGTTTCTAGGTGATCGGGTTTTAGGGCTTTTGATCGCAGAAATGCTGTATCAACTTTTTCCTCAGGCAAGTGAAGGTGAATTATCAGTCCGTTTAAATCATCTGGTTAATGCGCAGACATGTGCTGATATTGCACGCGAAATGAGGCTGCCTGATATGATCCAAGTTGGTTTTGAGATAAGAAATTTTGAAGGACGTCGACTTATCAATATGCATGCAGATGTCGTGGAGGCTTTGATTGCTGTGATGTATCTTGATGGAGGATTGGAAAGCGTTCGTCCTTTTATTCAAAAATATTGGCAAAGTCGGGCAAAGAAAATGGATGCAGGTCGACGTGATGCCAAGACAGAGCTACAAGAATGGGCGCATATCCAAGGCAATGCACAACCGCATTATCAGGTTATCAAACGTTCAGGTCCAGATCACGATCCTGTTTTTATGGTAGAGGTTAGTATTTCAGGTTTTGCTTCAGAGATTGGGCAGGGGAGCTCTAAAAGATATGCCGAAAGAATGGCCGCTGAAAAAATTTTGCGACGAGAGGGAGTATGGAAAACGGTGGAAAAAAATAATCATGAGTGATGTTATGAAAACGCGTTCTGGATTTGTTGTGCTTATTGGAATGCCGAATGCCGGTAAATCGACATTGGTTAATCAATTGGTTGGAACAAAGGTTTCAATTGTAACGCATAAGGTACAAACAACACGAACTTTAATCCGCGGCATTGTCATTCATGATGATGTGCAAATTGTGTTGGTCGATACACCGGGTGTTTTTCGTCCCCATAAGCGTTTAGAACGTGCCATGGTCTCTGCTGCTTGGGGAGGGGCTAAGAGTGCTGATGTCCTTCTCGTTTTAATTGATGCTCAAAGTGGCTTTTCGGATGAAGTTGATATGATGTTAGATATTGTAAACAATATGAAACAAGAAAAAGTTCTTGTTCTAAATAAGGTTGATACAGTTGTTAAATCATCTCTTCTAACGTTAACCACTAAAATAAATGAACGTGTAAAGTTTGCGCAAACATTTATGATTTCTGCTCTAACCGGTTCTGGTTGTAAGGATTTACTTCATGCATTGAGTAACATGATGCCGGAGGGGCCATGGTATTATCCGGAAGATCAAATTTCCGATATGCCTATGCGTCATCTTGCTGCTGAAATTACGCGTGAAAAACTTTTTCTTCGTCTTCATGATGAGCTTCCTTATTCTTCAACGGTTGAAACAGAAAGCTTTGAAGAGCGTTCAGATGGTTCCGTTAAAATTAATCAAGTTATTTATGTAGAACGTGAGAGTCAGAAGAAAATTGTTTTGGGCGCAAAAGGCGATACAATTAAAATGATTGGTCAAGCAGCACGCAAGGAACTTATGGAAATTATGGATCAAAAAGTTCATCTTTTCCTTTTTGTGAAAGTGCGCAATAATTGGGATACCGATCCAGAACGTTATCGCGAAATGGGATTGGATTTTTTAAAATAAATAATTAAAATAAAATGAAGTGGAAAGAACAAGCTGTTATTCTTGGGGTGCGCCAATATGGTGAAACAAGTGTTATTCTTGAAATTATGACGCGTGAACGTGGCCGTTATATGGGTGTGGTAAAAGGGGGGCATTCGCGTCGTATGGCGGCTCTTCTTCAGCCCGGAAATTTTGTGGAGGCTGAATGGTGGGCGCGTTTGGAAGAACATTTGGGACTTTTTCGCCTTGAAGCACTTGATTTACATGCGGCACGATTAATCTGTCTACCAGAAGCACTGTATGCTTTGCAATTGATTGCTTTTCATTTGCGGCTTCTTCCAGAGCGTGATCCACATCCCGTTTTATATGATATTTTACACCTTTTTATACAGAATTTTGATGAACCATTTATCAATGCAGAATTGCTGGTACGTTTTGAAATGCGGCTTCTTGAAGAATTTGGTTTTGGTCTTGATTTATCTTGTTGTGCCGCAACAGGCCGTCGTGAAAAGCTTTATTACGTATCGCCAAAATCTGGACGGGCTGTCTGTGAAGAAGCAGGGGAATCTTGGAAAAAAAAGCTTCTCATTCTCCCACAATTTCTTGTGCAAAGAGCAACTCGTCCTGCTGATTTTAGGGATATAATAAATGGTTTTAACTTAACGGGTTTTTTTCTTATGCGTCATGTTTGGGAGCCACGAGATATAAAACAGCCATCAGTGCGCATGAATTTGATGCAGTTGTTTGAGCGTCGATTTGGTATACAGCCATTTATTCGCTGGTCTGATAATAATGGAATAAAATGGGAAAATGAAAATTTTAAAAACAATTGCTGAAGTTCGCCAATATACTTCAAAGGAACGACGTTTAGGCTTTTCGATTGGTTTCGTTCCAACAATGGGAGCACTCCATGAGGGGCATCTTGCACTAGTACAGCGTGCAAAAGCCATGTGTGATCGCGTATTGGTGTCTATTTTTGTCAATCCAAAACAATTTGGACCTCATGAAGATTTTGCCCAATATCCAAGAGATTTGAGGGGTGATTGTGCTTTGTTAAAAAAAGTGGGTGTTGAATACGTTTTTGCTCCTTCTGTCGATGAAATATGGCCACTGGGAAATGATACAATTGTGCGGGTGGAAAAATTATCACGCATTTTGATGGGAAAACTACGTCCAGGGCATTTTTGTGGTGTAACGAGTGTTGTTGCGAAGCTTTTTAATATTGTTCAGCCTGACAAGGCTTTTTTTGGAGAAAAGGATTTTCAACAAATTTTAATTATTCGACGTATGGTTGAAGATTTAGCTTTTCCTGTTGAGATTATTGGCATTCCTATTCTACGTGAAGCAGATGGTGTTGCGCATTCTTCACGCAATCAACTTTTAACATTCGAAGATCGTAAAGCGGCCAAAATTATTCCTGAAAGTGGGAAAGCTGCTGAAAAGCTTTACCATGACGGTGAGCGGTCGGTTGATAAATTATGCGAAACTGTTCGTGATATTTTACAACAAGAAACGCGTGCAATCATTGAAGCTATAGATTTACGGGATATGGAAACTTTATGCGTAGTCAAAGGAACATTGAATAAACCAGCAGTTTTACTCCTTACCGTCCGTTTTGGCGAGGTAAGGCTTATTGATCAATATATCTTGCAAGAGAAGGGTAGAAAATGAGTGGACACAAAATGGTCAAACGTATAACATCTTCTGAAATACGCTCAAGAAAGGGACAACAGCCGATTGTTTCTTTAACAGCTTATCAAGCTTATACTGCGCGGATTGCTGATCCCTATTGCGATATCCTTTTGGTTGGTGATAGCGTTGGTATGGTTGTGTATGGGTTTGAGACAACACTTCCTGTTAATTTAGATATGATGATCTTACACGGAAAAGCTGTGGTACGTGGGTCTCAAAAAGCTCTAGTCGTTATTGATATGCCTTTTGGCTCTTATGAGGAAAGTAAAGAGCAAGCTTTTTTAAATGCATCGCGTATTCTTGCCCAAACAGGGTGTGGTGCCGTTAAGCTTGAAGGTGGTGTTTATATAGCAGAAACAATAGATTTTTTGTGTAAACGTGGTATTCCAGTGATGGGGCATATTGGTCTCACACCCCAAGCGATGAATCGTTTTGGTGGTTTCAAAACACAAGGACGCAAGGAGAGTGATTGGCAAAGAATTGAAGAAGATGGAGCAGCGATTGAAGAGGCTGGTGCTTTTGCTGTTGTTCTAGAAGCAATTGTCGAGCCTTTAGCGGTGAAACTTACAGAAAAGCTTTCTATCCCCACGATCGGGATAGGCGCTTCCAATCAATGTGATGGACAAGTATTGGTGATGGAAGATATGTTAGGTTATGGCTCCCATGTGCCAAAATTTGTACGTCGTTATGGAGACCTTGAACAAGCCATGGAAGCAGCAATCAAGCATTATGCAGAAGATGTTACATCTCGTGCTTTTCCAGCGGAGAGTGAAGTTTATAAACTAAAATAAACTTTAATTTAAGATGAGAGTTTTGAAAAAAACATTTGCTCTTTTTATAATGAAAGTGTGTAATTTCATATATTTTTGTATGTAATTTGAACGATGATTTTTTCCATTGGCTGTACAGGGGCGGTTTTCTTACGCAAAACAGAGCGCCATTGGGCAACTAATTTGCGTGCTTTTTCAAAAAAAACATTGAGAACCTGATTTCACTTTCGCGACAGTGCCTGTGAATGGTATGATAGTGAATTCTCTAGGAAGTGTATAAAATTTATAAAGCACGATCATCTTTACGCTTCATAAAAAAGAAAGCGGGAACCATCATACACTTTGCCAACTTCCAATGTTAAGACAAACGCTGGTATTTGAGGTCGTCCATAAAAGGCATTTTTAGCCCTTTCTTATAAAAATTTTACCCACACACTCCTCCTGCTTATGATATGCAGGAAAATAATTTTGATTGATGCAATATAAGAAAGTTTGAAATGATTTAATCCTATGTATTCGGAGCTCTTATTCAACATGAAAAACAATAAATTATGATTATAAATTAGTGTGATGTGTCTGTAATGACAAGGAATCAATAATGGGAGAATTCTAAAATTTTTTGGCATCCAAGTCATTAAAGCGTGTTAAAAATGCGTTTTCAATTTGTTGGGTAGAGTAGGGGTGTAAGTTGAGGTCATCGGGTAAAATATTATTAGGTGTGCCAAAATAGCGAAGGGCTTCTTCTGTACTAAATCCAGCAAGCGTGATCGCTTCATGATACGCAGCAATACGGTCGGCTTGTTTGATTTTTTTTAAAAGTTTTTGAGAAAGGTCAACGGGAAGAGAAAAGCGCATGTGGATTGCATCTTGGATGCATTTTTCAATGCGTTCATACTGTTTTCCTATGATAGCTTTAAAGGGTGAAATCATATCGCCGATGACATATTCTGGCGCATCATGAAGAAGAGCACAGAGACATTCATTTCTGGGCGACTGTTGAAAAAGTTTTTGAAATATTTGTTCGACTAAAAGTGAATGTTGTGCAACAGAATAGGCATGTTCTCCTCGTGTTTGACCATTCCAACGTGCTACACGAGCAAGTCCATGGGCAATATCTTCAATTTCAATATCAAAAGGAGAAGGATTGAGAAGATCAAGTCTGCGCCCAGAGAGCATTCTTTGCCAAGCGCGTGCTTCTCCATTTTTTAAGTGTTCAGCTTTAGCCATGCGTATTTTCTACAGTATTTTCAGGAAAGGTAAAATTCATATTTTCAGCAATATGTATGGTGACAGGAATGTTTTTTACAGAAAAGGAAATGTTATGATCCATAGCATCTTTGACGTGGTCAATACGCATTAAAGCGAGAGCCTCATTTGCAACACATGTTGCCAAGTGGCCAAGGATTTTTGTTCCTGCTTCAAGGCTCGATTGAGGGTGGAGGTCACATTGGCCTTTTACAATAAAAATACGGCGCCGTGCGGCACGGCGGTGGTGCATTCGTGAGACAATTTCTTGTCCAATATAACACCCTTTGTTAAATGCAAGTCCATTAATTTGATCGTAATTAATATCATGAGGAAAGACTTTGCCGACCTCATAGTCTTGACCACTTTCTGCAATTGCATAACGGATACGCAATTGATTCCATATGTCATAATCTTCTGAAGTTAAAAGAGGAACTTTCCCATAGATTCGTATTATTTTTTCTTGTTGTGGGAAGCGTTTATCAACAAAACTTGAATCAAAATTTAAAGTATCTGATTCATTCTTCCAAGAAACTGTAACAAGCTCTTGTAATGGTTGTGTAATTTCTACTTTTTTACGCAATTTATAGAGCAACAGACGCTTGTAGAGTGTATCGGCTAAAGACATTACAATATCAATAAAATACCCCTCCTCTTTTTTTCCGATGAGAAAATCAGCAAGAACCTTTCCTTGTGGAGATAAGAGGGCTCCAGGGAAAATTTCTTGTGAGCTGATTTTTTTTACATCTGTCGTGATCAGGGATTGCAGAAAATCTGTTGCTTCTTCGCCTGTAATTTTAATAATTGCGCGGTTTTTTAAGCAAATGGCGTTTTGTTTTTCAATCATGGTTCTTGCCTTTCTGCTCAAAGTTCCATAATCGATAAGTGAGCAATATGTAAGGAGCCTGCCTATGTTTAAAACATTTGATAAAATTTTTAAAGGTGCAACACTTGTGAATCATGATGGAAGAAGCAAGCGCGATATTGGTGTTACAAATGGCCGTATTGCTGAAATTGGTGACCTTACATGTGCCTCGGCTGGTGAGGTGATTGATTGTACAGGGCTTCATATTTTGCCGGGAATTATTGATAGTCAAGTGCATTTTCGCGAGCCAGGCAATGAATATAAAGAGGATTTGGAAAGTGGCTCATATTCTGCTGTGTTAGGGGGGGTTACAGCAGTGTTTGAGATGCCTAATACCAATCCATTGACAACATCAGAAGAAACATTAAGCGATAAGGTTAAGCGCGGATTTCATCGAATGCATTGTGACTTTGCATTTTGGGTTGGAGGAACGCGTGAAAATGCTCATGAATTATCAGAGTTAGAAAGACTTCCTGGTGCTGCTGGAATTAAAGTCTTTATGGGATCTTCTACCGGTGATCTTTTGGTCGATGACGATGAAAGTGTACGCCTTATTTTGAAAAATATACGCCGTCGTGCAGCTTTTCATTCTGAAGATGAGGAAAGGCTTAAAGAGCGTAAAATATTGCGTATTGAAGGAGATGCATCATCACATCCAGTTTGGCGTGATGAAATTGCGGCGTTAAAGTGTACGCAGCGTTTGGTAAAAATTGCTCATGAGACGAAAGCACGCATTCATGTATTACATCTTTCGACAGAAGAAGAAATTGATTTTCTAAAAAAACATAAAGATGTTGCAACAATTGAAGTGACACACCATCATTTGACTCTCACGGCTGATGATTATGAGCAGTTTGGTACATTAATTCAGATGAATCCACCTATTCGTGAACCGCGCCACCGTGAAGCTCTTTGGTACGGTGTTCAACAGGGAATTATTGATGTTTTAGGCTCAGATCATGCACCTCATACCCTTGAGGACAAGATTCAATCTTATCCCTCTTCACCTTCAGGAATGACAGGAGTGCAAACAACAGCAGCGATTATGTTGACACATGTGAATGCAGGAAAAATATCCCTTGAGCGTTTTGTTGATCTCACGTCACATGGCCCTAGTCGTATTTTTGGTATAAGCTGTAAAGGACGTCTTGCTGTCGGATATGATGCTGATTTAACTATTGTTGATCTTAAGCGTGAAGAAGTTATTACCAATGCACTGATTGGTTCGCGTGCTGGTTGGACACCTTATGATGGTCAAAAGGTTAAAGGTTGGCCTGTCGGGACTATTATCCGTGGTATGCGCGTTATGTGGGAAGGTGAAATCGTCACACCTTCACAAGGAGAGCCTGTTAAATTTACAGAAACTTTGGTGTAAACAGCATAAGTTTTATCCTGTTATGCCAAAACAGCATCTTTTAGAGCGGTGATGTAATATAAGGCATAGCAGCCTCCTTAATACGTAAATGTTTTTTTAGTGCGTGATGAATGTTCTTAGGCTTTTTTGTAAAGTCTTAAATTAAGCACATCACATGAGTGGAAAGCCAAGTAGAATTCACGAGCACTTGGGCTATTTACAAACCAGATTGGATTAAGAATCTTCATCCTTTAAGGAGCGAGGAAGTCAAAGAATAATTTTCTACAGAGAAAAGGTAATTATAAGAATAAAAGCATATCGAGGCACTATTCTTCAAAAGTATCTTTATTTTCAAAATTAATTTATTGATCTCTTCATTTATAAGGGGACATCATTGGTATCGCTTAAATTGAAAGAGGTGCTTTTTATATAGGTTAGTTGTTATAATGCATGAGAAGATTTTCAGATAAAGCTCTTCCTTCCTCAATGTATCTTTGATTGGCTTCAATGGCTGCTTTTGTACAATGATGATAATTTTCTGAGAAAGCGCGATAGGCTTCATTAAATGCTTCATAAAAATAAGCGCGTTTTTGTGGAATAGGGTGTTCTGCTTCAACCAGCGCGTTCATATAGTCATACCATTGGTTTGTTGGAGGCTCACAAAGATTTTGGAGAGAATGCAATGATCCCAAAATTTCTGCGAGGCGAAGTAATTTTTTCTCATAAGGTGGAGATTGTTGCGCAAAAGCTGGCATTGAAATAACAAGAAATATTAAAATAATGATTTTTCTCAATTTATTACGCATTATTTTTATTGCTTTCTTTGAGTAAAATTCTGTACAGATAAGATAATTGTGTCATGAGAACGAAGTTAAAAAATAGGGTTAATTGCGACATTATTTTCAATTGTTGTTTATAAAATATAGGGCGTAAGAGACAGGAAGAAAGCCATTATGGAACATTGAAAATATTGACGAAGTTTTTTACGGTTAAAAATTTAAGATTTGCTTCCTGTAATCTATTGTTCATATAAATATTCTATTGCCTATAGAATTTTTTCTAAACTTATTTTCTTCAAGGAGGGAGAAGCTCTCTGTCTATAGAATGCTTCTATCTAATCAAATAAAAGGAATTGTTTTGATGATAAATGATAGATACAGCTTCACTTACAATAGGGGAAGAAGAATTGACTATAAAGTAAAAGTTTTAGTCTAAATCGCATAATGCGATCATTTGAGATAAGAGATATCTAAAGGAGCGGTGCGTAATACCGTTCACGGAGTAGAATGATGAAAGAGTTGCGATTTTATAATACGCTGACACGTAAAAAAGAAAATTTTATACCAATAGATGCGACAAAAGTACGTCTTTATGTTTGTGGTCCAACGGTTTATGATTATGCACATATAGGAAATGCACGTCCTGTCATTGTTTTTGATATTTTATTTCGCTTATTACGTCATGTTTATGGCAATGATCATGTTCTATATGCGCGTAATATTACAGATGTTGATGATAAAATTAATGCACGAGCTGCTTGTGAATATCCAAATTTTTTACTAAATGACGCTATTCGTCAATTAACAGAACGCACATATTCTCAGTTTCAACAAGATACAATAGCGCTCGGTTGTCTATTGCCAACCAGTCAGCCGCGTGCAACCGAGCATTTAGAAGAGATGCGCGCACTCATCGAAAGATTACTTGAAAAGGGGCACGCTTATAAAGCGGAAAATCATATATTATTCTCTATAAGTAGCATAAAAAAAACTCCCCATTATGGGGAATTTGCAAATCGTTCTTTAGATGAAATGAGGGCAGGGGCGCGTGTCGATGTTGCTGCTTATAAAAGGGAGGAGATGGATTTTGTTTTATGGAAGCCTTCTGTAGAGGGAGAGCCAGGTTGGGAATCGCCGGGCGGAATTCCTGTTTTAGGTCGCCCAGGTTGGCATATTGAATGTTCTGCCATGTCAATGGCAAAGTTGTTAGCGCCCTATGGTGGTGGTTTAACTTGTGATGATCCGATCGCGAATATTTTTGATATCCATGGTGGTGGACTTGATCTAATTTTTCCTCATCATGAAAATGAGATTGCGCAAAGTTGTTCAGCTTTTGGGACGGAGCGAATGGCTAATTTTTGGATGCATAACGGCTTTTTACAAGTTGAAGGTAAAAAGATGTCGAAAAGCTTTGGCAATTTCATAACCATTCGTTCCATTTTAGAGAATAATTTTTTGGAATTTAATGGTATTTTATCCGATGAAATGAAGCAAAATTGGGCGGGTTTGTCTGCACGTTTTTCAATGCTCCAAACGCATTATCGTGAACCATTAAATTGGACAGCCCAGCGTTTAATGCAATCGAGCAGTGAACTGTATCGTTGGTATGAATTGCTTCGCAGTAAAAAGAGTATGATAGAAAACAATGAAGCGATTGAGGATACTTTAATAGATGCCCTCAGTGATGATCTTAATACGCCAAAAGCATTAACCCTTTTGCGAAAATTTTATAAAGCAGGAGATGCTTTGGCTCTTTTTAATGGGATGAATTTATTAGGATTATTACGACAAGAATGGATTAAAGAAATAGATTGCCCATTATTTATAAAAAACACACCTCTTGATTCAAAATTTATTGATCAGCGCATTGCCGAGAGACTACGGCTTATCCATAATAAAGAGTGGGGAGCTGCGGATACAATTCGCAATGAGCTTGCAGCCGAGGGGATTCTCTTAAAAGATAGTAAGGATCCGCAAAGTGGTGAGCGTATAACTGTGTGGGAAATAAAAAGATTCTAATTTTCCTATTCCAGCAGTTCTCATAAATTAAAGGGAGAATATGATGGAATTTTTATATCATTACGGATATATCGCGCTTAAGCTTTCTGTAGGTCTTGTTGCCTTCCTATTTATTTTAAGAACGACGGGTCGTGGTAGTCTTAGTCAGATGACTCCCGTTGATTTGGTCAGCAATTTTGTTATGGGGGGTATTATTGGAGGAGTCATTTATAATCAGAATATTAGCTGCATTCAGTTATTGCTTGTTTTATTGATTTGGCAAGCGTTGATCGCCTCTTTTAATTTTTTTGCACGCTATTCAGTTTTTTGTCATCGTCTTATCGCAGGGCGGAATGTCACATTGGTTTTAGATGGGGACTTTCAAATGGATAAGATTAAGAATTTAGGGATCAATGTTAATGATCTCATTACAATGTTACGTCTTAAAGGGTGTCATTTACACGAAGCTGCTTTTGTTCGTTTGGAAACCAATGGTGATTGCACTGTTATTAAAAAGGAAGAGGGTAAGAGATCGACGATTGTCGTAGAAAATGGTGAAGTTATTGATGATGGTCTAAAAGAGATTGGTAAGACAAAAAAGTGGCTTCAGGCAGAATTGAAAAAAAAGCATACAAAAATTGAAAATTTATTTGCAGCAGAGTGGTATGAGAATACAGATCAAAATAATAAACTGTATAGTGGATTATTTCTTGTTCCTTTTTCGAAAACAGTCTAACTTCAAACAACGAATAGGTATAGCTTATTGGAAGCGTAAGAAACTTATAAACAGCCACAAGAAGCCTATTTTTGTGGATGATAGAGAAGTAAGGGCTTTATGAAACGCAATGAAATGACAAAGACTGTATCATCAGATACAGGGAAAACTCTGCACACACTTTACAATTTATGGCCTTATATGTGGCCGGTAGATCGGCGTGATCTAAAAATACGTGTACTATGGGCGATATTTTATCTTGTTTTAGCCAAGCTCATTCTTATATCTGTACCATATTTCTTTAAATATTCTACCAATGTGCTTGATGCAAGCTTTAAGCTCCCTACATGGTTTCCATCCAGTTTGATTATTCCAATCATGCTCATTTTAGCATATAATGTTGCCCGTATTATGCAGGCTGGATTAAATCAATTACGCGACTCCCTTTTTGCTACTGTTGGTCAACACGCTGTTCGTCAATTAGCTTATAAAACCTTTATACATATTCATGAGTTATCTCTACGGTTTCATTTAGAACGCCGAACTGGTGGGCTTTCTCGTGTGATTGAGCGTGGAACAAAAGGAATTGAAGCGATCGTAAGGTTCTCAATTCTCAATACTGTACCGACAGTTTTAGAGTTTATATTAACGTCCCTTGTATTTTATATAAGTTACGGATGGTATTATCTTCTCATCGTTGTTTTAACGGTTTTATTATATACTTTGTTTACCATTAAGGCGAGTGATTGGCGTATTCGTATTCGGCAACAAATGAACACAGCAGATACTGAGGCAAATACGCGCGCTGTTGATTCTCTTTTGAATTTTGAAACGGTCAAATATTTTGGCAATGAAACTCTAGAAGCTGGTCGTTTCGATGCCTCTATGGCAGGTTATGAAAAAGCCGCAACAAAGATTTGGACATCATTAAGCTGGCTTAATTTTGGTCAGGCTCTGATCTTTGGTACTGGAATGACGATCATGATGCTGATGTCGGCTTATGAAGTTTTTTATAAGACACAAACTTTAGGGGATTTTGTTTTTATTAATGCCCTTTTAATGCAACTTTCTATTCCACTGAATTTTATTGGTTCAATTTATCGTGATGTTCGACAAGGTTTAACAGATATGGAAGCGATGTTTGATCTTTTGGATGTTCAGCAGGAGATCGTTGATAAATCGGATGCTAAACCCTTAGAGATAAGCAATGGGACCGTTCGTTTTCATCAGGTAAAGTTTTCTTATGATTCGACGCGTCAGATTCTCAGAGATATCGATTTTGAAGTTTCTGGAGGGAAAACAGTCGCCATTGTCGGTCCATCGGGTGCAGGTAAATCAACCATTTCTCGATTACTTTTTCGCTTTTATGATGTTGATGCAGGCTCTATCACAATTGACGGTCAGGATATTCGTGACATAACACAAAAAAGTTTGCGTGAAGCGATCGGCATGGTTCCACAAGATACGGTGTTATTTAATGATACAATTGCCTATAACATTCGCTATGGGCGACCAAGTGCGACAGATGAAGAGATGCGCAAAGCTGCTGAAATGGCACAAATATCAAAATTTATTGAGATGTTACCGGAAGGTTTTCAATCTATGGTAGGAGAGCGTGGTCTCAAATTATCAGGGGGTGAAAAACAACGTGTGGCTATTGCAAGAACACTCTTAAAAGCCCCCCCACTTCTTATTCTAGATGAAGCAACAGCAGCTCTTGATACGGCGACGGAACAGGAAATTCAACAAGCATTGGATATTGTAAGCCGTGGACGTACAACATTAATTATTGCGCATCGTCTTTCTACGGTTATCAATGCTGATGAAATTTTGGTTCTTAAAAGTGGTCGTATTATTGAAAATGGGACGCATACAGAGCTCTTACGAAAGAAAGGTCTCTATGCTTCAATGTGGAATAAGCAGCTTGAAGCATCGCAAGCTGAAGAAAAATTACGTAAAATGCGCGAAGAAGATGAGACGGGTATTGTTAATCGTAAAAAATAAGGTGGGCAAAATGTAATCTATATCTTTATAGGAAGTGATTGATTAAATACATAAAAAGAGACAAGAGGAACAAAAAGGTTTATTGCTTGTTTAAGTTTACGATGAATAGGAAATTATATGAGTATTCTACAATCTGTCCATAATAGCTTTGTACCGATCCATAAAGAAGGTTATCCTTTTATTATAGCGTTTTTTGTTATTTCGCTCATTCTTGGTTGGATATGGAGTCCATTATTTTGGTGTGGTCTTATCCTTACAGTGTGGTGTATATACTTTTTCCGTGATCCAGATCGTGTAATCCCTTTGAATTCAAATTGGGTTTTGTCACCTGCAGATGGGCGTATTTCATTTGTGGAATCATGTGTTCCACCCGATGAATTAGGTTTAGGGAAAGATGAAATGATCCGTGTTTCCATTTTTATGGATATCTTTTCATGCCATATCAACCGTATTCCTGTCAGTGGTACAGTAGAGTCTATCATTTACCATCCTGGTCGGTTTACTAATGCGGAGTTTGATAAGGCTAGCCAGTTTAATGAGCGTAATGGAGTGGTCATTGATAGCAAGCATGGAAAAATTGGTATCGTACAAATAGCGGGAATGTTTGCCCGTCGGATTGTTTGTTGGTCAAAAGAAAATGATTCCGTTATCACGGGAGAGCGATTTGGATTGATTCGTTTTGGTTCTCGCCTTGATATTTATATACCAACTGAAATGAAATTGCGCGTTGCAGTTGGACAAACAGCAATTGCTGGAGAGACAGTTTTGGGTTCTTTTGATGATAAGAGTGCTACAACGGACTTCAGATATGATTAGGACCACACGATGAAAAATTTTTCGCCATTTTCTTCATTCAATCCTGAGGGGCAAAATGATGATGTTGCAAATCGGCGGCACTCACCGACATCAATGCGGTATGTCATTCCCAATATCATTACTATTTTAGCCATTTGCGCCGGAATGAGCAGCATTCGCTTGGCTTTTGAGCATCGCTATGAGGCGGCTATTTTAATGGTGCTTTTGGCTGCTGTTTTAGATGGTGCTGATGGTCGTATTGCTCGTTTAATAGATGGGAGTTCATCTTTTGGAGCGCAGATGGATTCTCTTGCTGATGTTATAAATTTTGGTGTTACCCCTGCACTTATTGTTTATTCCTTCATTTTAAATCAAGCATATCACATTGGTTGGGTTGCAGCTCTTGTTTATTGTGTTGCCTGTTGTTTACGATTAGCTCGTTTTAATGTGATGTTGGAGAGTTCCGATATACCTCAATGGCAGAAAAGTTATTTTGTTGGCGTTCCTGCACCTGCAGGAGCGTTACTCCTTTTATTGCCTACCTATTTAGGCGCTCTTGGTTTGGTTCCCAATAGGGGGTGGGCATTATTTTTTAGTCTTTATACTGTAATTATTTCTTTTCTTTTGATTAGCCGTTTACCGGTGTGGAATGCAAAAACAATTGATCAAAATTTGAGGCGTGATATCGTTATACCGTGCATGTTGGTCATTGTTATTTATGTCGGTTTTCTTGCGACTTACACATGGACAACTTTATTGATTACAGCTGTTGGTTATATGATTTTTCTCCCCTGTAGCTTTATTGCTTATAATAAACGTGCTGCTTTAGAAGAGAAAAAGGCTGATGCTAACGCGATCGAAGAATCATAAAGTGCTTCATTCTTCTGTTGAGAAGCACAGGAAAAAGAGAGAGATTGAACTATTTCTGTCCCAGGTGATGTTCAATGCGGGACATGATAATCCACAAACCGATTTTTACGGACATTAAAAAGTTTTCCAGTTTCCTTTAAATCAGGAGAGAGCAAATGGATTATTTTTTTTGCAACCTCTTGTGGCGAGGGGAGTGTTTGTGGATCTTCACCAGGCATAGCTTCAGCGCGCATAGCAGTACGTGTGGCTCCAGGGTTGACACAATTAATTTTAATAGAGGTTTGTTTGAGTTCTTCTGCCCAACAGCGGGCAATCATTTCTAAAGCCGCTTTAGAGGCTGCATAAGCTCCCCAGAAAGGGCGTGCAACATGTGCAACGCTTGACGATAACAGGACGGCTCGTCCAGCATCAGATTCACGTAATAAAGGCTCAAGGGCTTTTATTAAGCGCCATTGGCTGATAAGATTTATTTGAAAAACATCTTCAAATACTGTGTTTTCTATATGCGCTATTGGTGAGAGTGTTCCAAGGATTCCTGCATTTGCAACGATAATATCAAGTTTTTTCCAGCGTTTAGCAATTGATATAGCAAGAGTATCGATGTTTTCCATGTGATGCAAATCCAGTGGAACAAGGGTTGCATAAGCCCCTTTTTCTCGGATTTGATTGTCCAATTCAGTAAGCCCACTGACTGTTCGGGCAAGAGCAATAATGTGAGCACCACGTGCAGCGAGCTCGAGTGCCAAATAATAACCAATCCCCCTTGATGCACCAGTAACAAGTGCAATGCGCCCATGGAGACTAAAGTCATGTTTTGTCATCATTAATCTCTTGTTTTAAGAACAGATGATTGATGAATTTTGGAGAGATTTTCTTGATCAACCAGATGCGTAGGATAATATCCAGTAAAATAGTGGTCAGTAAATTGTGGATCGGCATTATTTCGTTTTTCTCCTGCTACAGCAAGATATAATCCATCCGTTGAAAGAAATTCTAAAGAGTCCGCTCCAATAAAATTGCACATAGATTTTAAATCTGGATATTGATTTGCTAAAAGGCTTTCAGCTTTAGGTGTATCAATACCATAAAAGTCAGGATAAAAAATCATAGGGC
This sequence comes from Bartonella queenslandensis, assembly GCF_018155095.1. GTDB lineage: Bacteria > Pseudomonadota > Alphaproteobacteria > Rhizobiales > Rhizobiaceae > Bartonella > Bartonella queenslandensis_B. The sequence continues at coordinate 121,332 of NZ_NAAI01000003.1, forward strand.
TAGAAATGCGCATATGGACTTCTTTTGCTCCTGCATCACGAAGCATTCGCACAATTTTAAGGGATGTTGTTCCCCGTACAATAGAGTCATCAACCAGAATAACACGTTTTCCTTCAATCACAGGACGGTTTGCCGAATGTTTTAACTTGACGCCAAAAGCACGAATTTGTTGCGTTGGTTCGATAAAAGTGCGACCAACATAGTGATTACGAATAATACCAAGCTCGAAAGGAATTCCAATTTCTTGTGCATAGCCAATTGCGGCAGGCGTTCCTCCATCAGGAACAGGAACCACAACATCGCCCTCACAAGGGGCTTCTTGTGCTAAGCGAATTCCCATATTTTTGCGTGTAGTGTAAACACTACGCCCTCCAACGATGGAGTCTGGGCGGGCAAAATAAACATATTCAAACAAGCAAAGTTTTTCTGGTTTTGTATTTTCTGGTTTTATAATTTTTTTGGTAATTTCTCCATTTTTTTGTATTTCACATATGATGATTTCTCCATTTTTAACATCACGGACATATTTTGCTCCAATAATATCAAGAGCACAAGTTTCAGAACAAAAGATCGGCTTACCATCAAGTTCCCCCATCACGAGAGGTCTAATTCCTGTTGGATCGCGGGCTGCAATAAGCTTTGTACGTGTGAGCGCTAACATAGCATACCCACCTTCTACTTGCCGAATTGCATCAACAAAACGATCAGAAGAGGATTCATAACGCGAGCGGGCAATAAGGTGGAGAAAAACTTCTGAATCTGATGTTGATTGACAGATAGCACCAGAAGCGATGAGTTCACGGCGCAATGTAAGACCATTGGTAAGATTACCATTATGTGCAATAGCAATGCCTCCAGCTTTCAATTCAGCAAAAAGGGGTTGAACATTGCGTAATGCCACTTCTCCAGTTGTTGAATAACGGGTATGTCCAATAGCGCGATTTCCTGGTAAACGTGCAAGTGTTGCAGGGTTTGTATAGTGATCACCAACAAGACCTAAATGCTTTTCTTGATGAAATATTTTATTATGGTAAGAAACAATCCCAGCTGCTTCTTGCCCACGATGCTGAAGTGCATGGAGTCCAAGAGCTGTTAATGTTGCAGCATCTTCATGCCCAAGAATACCAAAAACTCCACATTCTTCATGAAGGGTATCATCATCTAATGAAAATTCTTGGCAGGAAATATCACTTTTTATCATCATACTCTTTCAGTTGTGATATGAAGGAATCATTCATATCACATTTTATACCATTTAGTTCTCTTTCCTCATAAAAAGCTATTCTCTATTTCTGAGGAGCGTTTTTTAATGAGAATTTTGTTTGCGCGTATGTTTATCGTTATCTTTAAACAAACTTTCCACTTTTTCGAGAACAGACCCAAGATCTTTGGGGAGTATTTCCCCAACTTTTTGTCCCAGTGAATCTAAAATAGGCCTTGTTTTAGCATCTTTTAACCAGTTCGCTTGGTGCTCGGGTTTAATCAGGGCATTAATCAGTAACATACCGATGACCATAATCAGTAAACCGCGAAGTGCTCCAAAAATAAAACCAAGAGTACGGTCGAGGATACCAATTCGACTATCAATAATAAAATCGGAGATTTTCATTGTAATAATTGAAGTAATAATAAGGACAATAATGAAAATTGTGACCAATGTTGTGATCAATGCAATCATTTTGTTAGAGAGATATTGTTCAAAAAAAGGTAAGACAGGTTTGAATAAAAACAGTGTCGTAACAGCTGCAACTGCCCAAGAAATCAATGATAACACTTCACGTGAAAATCCTCGAAGCATAGCAAGAAAAGCGGACAACAGGATGACTATTACGACAATTCCATCAAGGATTGTTATGATCATTTGTTTGTTCCTTATAAATAAAGTTGTGTTCTTTTAAGTCAGTATGCAAATATATTTTTTGTTATGCCATTTTTTGTTCTTATAGCAAGGATATTTTGTATTTTATATATTTTTTTCTATATTACTTTTCCTGTGGTGCAGACCATTTTTACTAGCGGTAAGGGCGGCAACAAGTTCGGGTAGGTCGGAGAAAGTTTTTTGTTGAAAATTGATCGACTTCATCATTTTGGTTGTTGTTGTGGGATGAAATGCTCCCTGAAAGCCGAGTTTTTTTGCTTCATTGATGCGTTGGGCTGAATGTGCAACAGCGCGGGTAGCTCCTGAAAGACTGACTTCACCAAAATATACATAATCTGTTGGCAAAGGAATATTGGCAAGAGAGGATACCAAAGCGGCGGCTACAGCTAAATCAGCAGCGGGTTCTGATATGCGATATCCACCTGCTACATTTAGATAGACATCATGCTGCCCAAAACGAATGCCGCAATGGGCTTCTAAAACGGCCAAAATCATAGAAAGGCGATTTCCATCCCATCCAACAACCGCACGTCTTGGTGTTCCAAGGGAAGAAGGAGCAACAAGCGCTTGAATTTCTACCAATATCGGGCGTGTTCCTTCCATGCCGGCGAAAACAGCAGCGCCTGGGGCTTTTTCATTGCGTTCTCCTAAAAATAATTCGGATGGATTAATCACTTCGCGTAATCCTTTATCAGACATTTCAAAGACACCAATTTCATCTGTTGGCCCGAAGCGATTTTTTACAGTTCTAAGAATGCGATAATGATGCCCTCCTTCACCTTCAAAATAGAGAACACCATCAACCATATGTTCAACGACCCGAGGACCAGCAATTTGTCCATCTTTTGTAACATGACCAACAAGAACAACAGCAGCGCCTGTTTTCTTGGCAAAGCGTATCATAGCTTGAGCACCAATACGGACTTGTGTGACAGTACCTGGTGCTGAATCTGCTGTATCTGACCATAAGGTTTGAATTGAATCGATAATCACCATATCAAGGTTTTTATGCTCGCTTAAGGTTGCAAGAATATCTTCAACATTGGTTTCAGCAGCAAGTTTCACCTCTGTATTATGAGCTCCAAGTCTTTGCGCACGCAAACAAATTTGCGCAATAGCCTCTTCACCTGAGACATAGATAACATTATGTCCTTTGCGCGATAAGGCCGCAGCTGTTTGTGTTAGTAAGGTTGATTTTCCAATACCTGGGTCACCACCAACGAGGAGTGCTGATCCACGGACAAAGCCCCCACCGGTAACACGATCAAGTTCAGCAATACCAGAATGAATACGTGGAGCATCTTGGATATCTCCAGAAAGAGATGTAAGGGCGACGATGCGTCCTTTACGCGTATTCTGCTTAGGAGCACTTCCTATGCCACCATTTATATTTTCTTCAACAAGAGAATTCCACTCTCCACAGGCACTACACTTCCCTGCCCAACGAGAATGGGCGGTTCCGCAAGTTTGACAGATAAATTGAACACGGTTCCGTACCATAGTGATTTAACCAATTTGTTCTGGAAGATAATTGCTATCTGCCAGATCACTAAAGCGTGTGAAGTCAGATTGAAAGGCAAGGGATACGATTCCTGTCGGTCCATGGCGTTGTTTTGCAACAATAACATCAGCTTTTCCCATAATTTTATCCATTTCATCTTGCCATTTCGTATGTTCTAAAGTGCCTAACTTGGGTTCTTCATTTTTGAAATAATATTCTTCACGATAGACAAAAAGAACAATATCGGCATCTTGCTCGATAGAGCCAGATTCACGTAGATCAGAAAGTTGTGGACGTTTATCTGTTCTGTTTTCGACTTGACGTGAAAGTTGTGACAAAGCAATAATAGGGATATTCAACTCTTTAGCTAAAGCTTTGAGTCCCGTCGTAATTTCTGTAATCTCTTGAACACGGTTTTCAGATGAACGCTTTGAGCCACTTGTCATGAGTTGAATATAATCGATAATTAAAATATCCAAACCATGTTGTCGCTTAAGACGTCGGGCACGGGCCGCCAGTTGCGTAATTGATATTCCCCCAGTTTGATCAATATAAAGGGGAGCCTTTTGAAGTTGATTCACCGCACGAATAATTTTTGAAAATTGTTCATCTGAAATATTACCACGTCGAATATCAGAAGAAGAGACTTCTGTTTGTTCGGAAATAATACGTGTTGCAAGCTGTTCTGAAGACATTTCAAGTGAGAAGAATCCCACAATACCACCTTCATTTTCTTCGGTATTACCATTACGATTATAAGCATTGGCAATATTAAAGGCAATGTTGGTCGCTAGTGAAGTTTTCCCCATACCAGGGCGTCCCGCAAGGATAATTAAGTCGGATGCTTGTAATCCTCCCATTTTTTCATCAAGTGTTTTAATATGGGTGGCTATCCCTGATAATTGTGAAGAACGCTTTTTCGCAGCACTTGCCATATCGAGTGCTTTTTTGACAGCTTCATTAAAATTTTCAAATCCACCTCCATATTTCCCTTTTTCTGCAAGCTCAAATAACTGATTTTCAACAGTTTCAATTTGTTGGGCAGGCGTAAGCTCTACAGGAGCATCAAAGGCTGTATTGACAACTTGAGTTCCAAGGTTGATCAAAGACCGACGGATAAAAAGATCATAAATAACGCGTCCATAATCTTCAGCGTTAATAATGGTGACAGCCTCTTTGGCTAAACGAATAACATATTGATATACAGTAATATCTCCAATTTTTTCTTCCATTTGGATATAGGGCTTGATCGTAACCGGATCTACAAGTTTTCCTGTTTTAATAAGATGAGATAAAACAGCATAAATCTTTTGATGTAATGGTTCAAAAAAATGTTCTGGTTTTAAAAAATCCGAAACACGATCAAGAGAATCATTATTGATAAAGATGGCGCCAAGTAATGCCTGTTCAGCTTCAATATTATGCGGAAGTTGTCGAAAAGATGGAGAATCTTCTTTTTTCGAAGAGCTGACATTAACAACGCTAGTTTCTTCCATAATATTTTCCCATTAAAATTCTAAACCTAGCTACTTGAGACGATAAATTGAAGGATGTACATCGAAAGAATAGGGCTATAAAGCTTCATTTTAAGTTAAAATCATACAATTTTTAAGAACTCTCTTTTCGTTGCTCATTTATCATTCGTGTATTATTTATATAATATCTATTTCGTATGTTTTGTTTTTATAATATGTGATTTTTTAAAGAGGTCGTTTCGGTAATCTAAATTTAAGTATTTTAAAATCCAGTATCGGTGTAGGTAGAATTACTTTTCTCTATTTAAAATGATGAAGATATGATCAACTCTTCGCTCATACAAACTTTTATCCTCAAGAGTAGAACTTTAAATTATTTTTATTTTTATGGTGGATAATAAAAAACATTTCTTCTTAGCGATATTATCATTTTGAGCATGCAATATCTTTAGATAATATATCTCTAATTCTTCATAAAAATTAGATTCTTTATGCATGATAGTCATAAAATACTCAATTTTAAGAAGTGAGTATTTTATGACCAATATTAAATGGAATAAAACATATAAAAAAGAAATTAAAACATAGCAATTAAGCTTCCTGATGAGGACTATCTATATCGCTTTCATTAATTTCTTCTGTCAACAATTCTTCCTGATTTTCTTCTAATATTTCTTCTTTAATATTATATATTTCTTCAACAGAAGTAAGAGTTTCACCTTCTGCTTGGCGTTGTGCTTCACTCGTGGAACGCGCCACGTTAATAACCACAGAAATTTGAACTTCAGGATGGAGGTTAAGGGTAATCGTATGAAGACCGATCATTTTTATTGGATGATTAAGTTCAATTTGATTTCGTCCAATAGAGAATCCTTCATTTGTTATGATTTCAGCAATATCACGTGTTGACACAGATCCATAAAGTTGTCCTGTTTCACCAGCAGAACGCACAGCAATAAATGATTGACCATCAAGTTTTTCAGCAATTTTTTGCGCTTCGCCTTTGCGTTCAAGGTTACGTGCTTCAAGTTGTGCGCGTTGTATCTCAAAATGTTTTTTATTAGCTTCATTTGCACGTAAAGCTTTACCTTGAGGTAAGAGAAAATTACGTGCATAACCATCTTTCACTGAGACAATATCACCCATCTGACCAAGACGAGGAATGCGCTCAAGTAGAATAATATCCATAGTCTTTCCTTTCGAACAAATAAATTTAGTGAAGTTTTTTACGTGATTGAATGTTGTATTGAATAGCAGCCCAAATACCCATCAAAAACATCATGAAAGAGATAGGTGGGGAAAAAACGATAGTTAAAATAGCAATATAAACAAGGGAAAGTATAATAATCCGACCGTTTACCCCTTTTGTAATATTGTGAAGATACGCTAGACCGCTAATTGATATAGTAACAATATAGGCAGAGCTAAAGACACATGTCCCCAAATTAAGGGAAGTGCTGAATTCAACCATTGACGCGATGGAAACAACAATGAAAATGACAATTCCAGAAATCGGAAGGCGAAGCGTTTTGCTCCAATCATCGCGCGGTCTTTTTAGCCACTTCATATATTGGGCTATTATCATTGAAAAATAAAGATTACCAATGAGAAAAATCAAACTATAAACTGTCAGAGCGATAGCTGCCAATGTTGCAGCATGTACCATTAAAAAATCACTAACAGCAAGGATATTAGCTTCTTTTAATGACTGCGATTGTTGTAGGGTTTGTACGATATTTTCAGTGATTTTTTTTGCAATGAGAGGAGTGTCTGGATGGGCTTTTACGTAGAGTCCAATGAAGGTTACTATCAGAGCAATAAAGTTTGTTAAATGAAAAATAACGGATGATAATGGATACCATATCAGTGAGTTTTCTTTTTGCGCTGGTCGTGCAAGTCCAAGAAGCCAAGAGGCATAAACAGCAGGAAGAAAAGATAACAACATAAGACCAAGAGCAATATAGATATCAGTGGTTACGACAAGAACAAGAGTAGCACTTACTAAGGCAATAAAGCTGGCAAATGTTCCTTGGCCGAAAGCAACAATAAAAATTGGTAATGAAAGAAAGCAGCCAAGAAGAAGAGAAAAAGAAGGCGCTATATTGGCAACACTGATGATTGCCATGTCTATCACAACAGCAAATAATCCTGCAACAACACCGGTTAATATCTCATAAGTACGATTTTTTTTCATTGCTGTCCTGCTTTCTGCAGTTAGAGGCATATCAATCCCTCAACTTTTATATTTAAGTGCTTAACATAGGATACAATAAGCTATTTCTCTAAACCATATAAGAAAAGCAACTGGAGAGATTCCCCAGTTGCAAGAGTGTATTGATCATTTACTTTATCACATATGGAAGTAAGCCTAAAAAGCGAGCGCGTTTTATAGCGTTAGCTAATTCACGCTGTTTTTTCTGACTAACAGCTGTAATTCGTGAGGGAACAATTTTTCCACGTTCCGAAATATAACGTTGTAATAATTTTATATCTTTATAATCAATTCTAGGAGCATTAGCTCCTGAAAAAGGACATGTTTTGCGACGACGATGAAAAGGGCGACGTGCAGAGTTTTGATTCGTATCAGTCATCATTCTACCCCTTCTATAGCATTTTCACGTTGACGACGTGAGGAACGAGAGCGCTCTTCATCCTGACCAATATGTGTATTGCGATCAAGGTGTGAAAGCATTGCAGATTTTTCTTTTTCGTGTTTTTCTACACGAATGGTCATATAGCGCAAAATATCTTCATTGATTCGCATTTGACGTTCCATTTCAGCAATTGCTGCAGCTGGTGCATCAATATTGACCAATACATAATAAGCCTTACGGTTTTTACGAATACGATAAGCAAGAGGACGAAGTCCCCAATTTTCTATACGCCCAACCTTTCCACCGTGCGTTTCAATGACACCTTTGTAAAGGCTTAAAAGTTCATCAACCTGCTGCGGTGCAACGTCTTGTCGGGCAAGGAACATATGTTCATAAAGAGCCATTGTTTTGCCTTTCTTCAATTAAATTTTACCGGTTTTAGCGCAAAGCCTCTGCGACTTGTCTTTTTTGGAAATCCAAAGAAGAAAGGACGCGTTTACGATTTGAGACATCTCAGAGCGGAGACACGGGAGGCCGGAAACATTATATCTCCTACTGATTTTACAGCCCTCCGTTCAACCTCCAGCTAAAGTGCCGGCAACGAACATTTCACATTTACAGGTTATCTTTTAAAATAGCAAGTTTACGCACATAAAAAAATGGATTTATTAAATCTTGATATATTTTCGATATATTTCTTTCTTCTACAAAGATATAGGACTGTAACATACAGATAAGGAGAGAAAAATGGATTTTTTAAACCAGATTGATGTTACGCTCTTTGAGATTCTTGTCGGAAATCATCAGTCTTGGTCAATTTTAGTTTTGTTTAGTATTTTTTGTGCAAAGTTTTTAATTTACGTTATCCCTCTTCATTTTTGTGTGTTGTGGTTTTGTGGTGGAGAAAGGGAGCGATGTGTCGTGCTAAGCATTTGCATGAGCATTTGTATTGCTCTTTTTATAGGTTATCTCATTTCTCTTTTTTATTTTCATCCACGTCCATTCGTTGTAGGGTTGACAACACCACTGATAAAACATCGTGCAACATCTTCTTTTCCAAGTAATCATGCCTTGACCATTGCATCTTATACAGCGAGCTTTTATTTTTATCGATACAAAGTGACTTTTAGATTTGCTGTGGTGTTTTTATGCTTAATCTGTTGGGCGCGCATCTTTGTGGGTGTACATTACCCTTTTGATATTTTAGCAGGTATAATTTTAGGAAGTTTCATAAGTTTGAGTGTTGTTCAGTTTATAGCCCCATATTTTCCTAAGTTTTTATATCAAATTCCGCCCTTAAAATATAATTTTAAGAGGGATATTCGTTCTAAATAAAAGACTTTGTCTTGATTTGTGCGGATGAATAAGGTCAAAAGAAACTAATTTAATGGCATAATTTAGGAGTTGATTAATGGGTGCAGCTTTTATTTTTCCAGGGCAGGGGAGTCAAATTGTTGGTATGGGGAAGGCGCTCACAGAGAAATTTGTTGCGGCGCGGATGGTTTTTGAGGAAGTTGATGATGCGTTGGGTGAGAAATTATCAGAGATCATTTTTGAAGGACCAGCAGATGTTTTAACGTTAACAACTAATGCACAACCAGCATTAATGGCTGTATCCATGGCTGTCATTCGTGTGATGGAACAATTAGGGCTTCATATAGAAAAAAAAGTAAAGTTTGTTGCGGGCCATTCTTTAGGCGAATATTCGGCTCTTTGTGCGGCTGGTAGCTTTAGTCTCACAGATACGGCAAGGCTTTTGCGTATTCGTGGCAATGCCATGCAAGCTGCTGTCGCGGTTGATGAAGGTTCTATGGCGGCACTTATCGGTTTGGAAGAGCACGTTGTGGAAGAAATTTGCCAAACTGTTTCTGAAGAAGGACTATGCCAGATTGCCAATGATAATGGTGGTGGGCAAATTGTTATTTCAGGTGAAGCAAAAGCCATTGAGGTAGCGGTAAAGATTGCATCAACAAAAGGTGCAAAACGTGCGCTTTTGCTTCCGGTTTCTGCACCTTTTCATTCGTCTTTAATGCAGCCTGCTGCCGATGCCATGAAGAAAGCACTTTTGGCTGTTAACAAAATAGCACCTATTGTTCCTTTGATTGCCAATGTTTCTGTTGCACCAGAAAGTGATCCTGAGCGTATTGCTACTCTTCTTGTCCAACAAGTGACTGGGAGGGTGCGGTGGCGCGAAACAATAGAATGGATTGGCGCTAATGGAGTTGATACGCTTTTTGAAATTGGTTCTGGAAAAGTATTAACAGGTTTAACGCGTCGTATTAACAAGGATATAAAGGGAATAACAGTTGGAACAGTTGATGAAATAGAATCAGCGCTAGGGACGCTTGGTGTTTAATCAGTAAGGAGTTAAAAAAAATGTTTAAATTAACAGGACGTAAAGCTCTTGTAACGGGGGCATCAGGAGGAATTGGTGAGGCTATTGCACGTTGTTTTCATGCACAAGGAGCCATTGTTGGACTTCATGGAACACGTGAAGATAAACTTAGAGAAATGGCAGCGGAATTAGAACAGAATGTTTTTGTCTTTCCCGCTAATCTTTCCGAACGCCAATCGATTAAACAATTGGCTGAAGTTGCAGAAAAAGAAATGGATGGTGTTGATATTTTGGTCAACAATGCGGGAATCACCAAGGATGGTCTTTTTGTGCGGATGCAAGATAAACACTGGGATGAAGTTTTAGAAGTTAACCTAACGGCTGCTTCCCTTTTGACGCGTGAATTAACACATTCTATGATGCGTCGTCGTTATGGAAGAATTATTAATATTACATCTGTTGTTGGTGTTGTAGGAAATCCTGGACAAACGAATTATTGTGCTGCAAAAGCAGGTTTGATCGGTTTTTCTAAAGCATTGGCACAAGAAATTGCTTCACGAAATATTACTGTCAATTGTATTGCTCCAGGATTTATTAAATCTGCCATGACAGATAAGCTTAATGAAAAACAAAAAGAATCCATTATGGCAGCAATTCCAATGAAGCGTATGGGGAGTGGGCAAGAAATAGCCACTGCTGCTGTATATTTAGCGAGCGATGAAGCGGCCTATATGACAGGACAAACACTCCATATTAACGGTGGAATGGCAATGATTTAAGTATTTTCTTGCATTCCACATTGATTTATAAGCGGGATTATTTTAGATAGTAACGATTGATATGAAAAGATACACTATTTCTTTAACATGGTCGTTGATCAATTGATATCGGAATGTCAAATTGGTTCATTTTGCAGGGGATATCCACAGGGTGCTTTAAATCATTGCTAAAATCTTTTAAATGAATGCATCTATTGCTTGATTAGATGAGCTGATATAGTTAACCAAATTATAGGAAAATATAAATTCGAGGATTTCAACATGAGTGATACAGTAGAGCGCGTTAAGAAAATTATTGTGGAACATCTGGGGGTTAATGCTGATAAAGTCGTAGAAAATGCCAGCTTTATCGATGATCTAGGGGCTGATAGTCTTGATACGGTTGAACTCGTTATGGCTTTTGAGGAAGAATTTGGTATAGAAATTCCAGATGAAGCTGCTGAAACGATTTTCACAGTTGGTGATGCAGTCAAGTTCATTGATAAAGCTTCTGCATGATTACTGAAAGGGCAAAGGCATTGATTGCTTTTGCCTGTATTCTTCGGAGCTCTTTTGAAAAAAGAGTTGTGAAAGCTGAGGTCTAGTTCAAGGTTAGAAGTTATGAGACGTGTTGTTGTTACTGGTTTAGGATTGGTATCTCCATTGGCTGGTAATATCGAATATAGTTGGAAACGACTTCTTGAAGGAAGGAGTGGTGTTCGGCGAATTACTGAATTTGATGTGTCCGATTTACCATGCCAGATTGCAGCACGTATCCCTTTAGGTGATGGAACAGAGGGGACCTATAATGCTGATTTGTATATGGAACCTAAAGAGCAACGTAAGGTTGATTCATTTATTGTTTATGCAATGGCTGCTGCTAACCAAGCGCTTGCAGATGCTGAATGGTTTCCTAAGAGTGATGAAGATCAGATTTGTACAGGGGTGTTAATTGGTTCGGGAATTGGAGGGATTGAGGGCATTGTTGAAGCTGGTTATACGCTTCGGGATAAAGGTCCGCGCCGTGTTTCTCCTTTTTTTATTCCAGGCCGTTTGATTAATCTTGCTTCTGGTTATGTGTCTATTCAATATGGTTTACGGGGGCCTAATCATTCGGTTGTGACAGCTTGTTCGACAGGGGCTCATGCGATCGGTGATGCGGCACGTTTGATTATGTTCGGTGATGCAGATGTTATGGTGGCAGGAGGAGCCGAATCTCCGATAAATCGGATATCTCTTGCGGGATTTTCTGCTTGTAGAGCTCTTTCTACTTGTCGCAATGATGATCCTGAACGGGCCTCACGTCCTTATGATGCTGATCGTGATGGTTTTGTGATGGGGGAGGGAGCGGCAGTTGTTGTTTTAGAGGAGCTAGAACATGCCAAAAGGCGGGGAGCGCGTATTTATGCTGAAGTTATTGGTTACGGTTTATCGGGTGATGCTTACCACATTACAGCACCTTCAGAAAGTGGTGAAGGAGCTCAGCGTAGTATGATGGCCGCTCTTAAGCGTGCACAAGTGAATGTGAGTGAACTTGATTATATTAATGCTCATGGGACATCAACGATGGCTGATTCCATAGAGTTAGAGGCTGTTGAACGTGTTTTAGGAAATTATGCGCCACAAGTTTCTATGTCATCAACGAAGTCCTCTATTGGGCATTTACTTGGTGCAGCAGGTGCTGCTGAGGCTATTTTTTGTGTTTTAGCTATACGGGATAATATAGCGCCAGCGACACTTAATCTTGATAATCCATCGATTGAAACGAAAATCGATCTTGTCCCGCATAAACCACGTGAACGAAAGATTGATACGATACTTTCCAATTCTTTCGGATTTGGTGGGACAAATGCATCGTTGGTGATGAGACGTTTTAGGGGATAATAAGTATTTTTATTTAATTTCTGCTTTTGAATTTTCACCTTTATTATAAGGTAAATAAGAAATCGTAATATTGTCCTTAATTGCTATTGAGGGGTTGTGTCTGATGTGGAAAAGGAAAAATCATTAAAGGGCATAAGTGATTCCTCTTCGAATCATTAAGCGGATAGTTAGGCATGTTAACACATAAAAAACAAAAGAAATCATCCATTGTCCGTAATCCTTTGGTTATTCTTGGTCATTTTTTTCTCATGCTGATAGTGATTATTCTTTTCGGCATAAGTATTCCTCTTTATATTGGAAAAAGTATTTTTGAAGAAAAGGAAAAAATTGAGGAAGCACAAGTTGTTCTTATCCATCCCGGGACAGGAATTCGCGAAATTGCTTCATTGCTAGAAAAACGTGGTTTAATTCGATCATCAGATATTTTTGTTTATGGGGTTGGTTATTACAAAAACACCAGTCACCTGAAGGCTGGTGAATATTTAATTCCAGCCCATGCTTCAATGCAGGATATTATGGATATTCTTGTGAAAGGAAAATCCATTGAGTATACCTTTACAGTACCGGAAGGTTTAACGGTTCAGCAAGTTTTCGATCGATTAGCGGCCAATGAAATTTTGATTGGGGATCTTCCAAAAACGTTGCCTCCAGAGGGCTATTTGATGACGGATACTGTTCGCTTCATTCGAGGAACAACGCGTAAAGAAATTATAAATAGATTGTATGAGGGACAGAAAAAATTAATTCATGCGATATGGGCTACGCGTTCACCTGATTTACCCATTAAATCAATTGATGAATTTGTCATATTGGCCTCAATTGTTGAGAAAGAAACAGGCGTTGCAGCAGAAAGACCAATGGTTGCTGCGGTATTTTATAACCGCCTTGCAAAGCATATGCGTCTTCAATCAGATCCAACGGTAATTTATGGTCTCTTTGGAGGAAAAGGGAAGCCATCAGGTCGTGCAATTTACCGTTCAGATCTTGAGAAGGAAACACCCTATAATACTTATAAAATTAATGGTTTACCCCCAACAGCTATTGCAAATCCAGGTCGTGATTCTTTGAAAGCAGTAGCACATCCACCAAGCAGTGATGCGCTTTATTTTGTTGCGGACGGTTCAGGAGGACATGTTTTCTCTCAAACCTTAGAAGAACATAATATGAATGTTCGCAAGTGGCGAGAATTAAAGGCAAAACATTAATTTATGATGATACAAAATTTTCTGGCATCATCAATGAGAGTCCCAAATATAGTAAGATTTTACTACTTAATCTTTTGATGAGAATGATAAAAAATTATTTTCTTGTATGTTACAAATGAGATGAGCGTATAGATACAAAATATTTAAGAAAGAAATGAAAATATTTCTGATAAATTATCTCAATGAAAGTGCAGAATAGCATGGAGAACTGCTGACAAAATAATTGATTAGGGAAAAGGTTGAAATAATGTATCGTTCAAATTTTGAAGAAAAATTTATACAAAGTAGAGTGGTGTAATGACAGTCATTGAAAGTGAATTGAATACTCTAAAAACAAATCAACGACGCGGTTTTTTATTTATTCTCTCTTCACCTTCAGGTGCTGGTAAATCAACAATTTCGAGGTTACTTTTAAAAGATGGACAATTAGAGCTTTCTGTCAGTGCAACCACAAGGGAAAAGCGTCCCAGTGAAGTCAATGGACTCCACTATCACTTTATTTCGAAGGAAGAGTTTGAACATAAACGTGATAGAGATGAATTTATTGAATGGGCAGAAGTACACGGGAATTATTATGGAACGTTACGTGAAACCGTTGAAAATGCATTGAGTGCTGGTCGTGATATGTTATTTGATATCGACTATCAAGGTACCAAGCAGATGCAAAAAAAGATGCCAAGAGACACCGTCTCTGTTTTTATTCTTCCACCATCAATGAAAGAGCTTGTTGCGCGTTTATATCGTCGAGCAGAAGATAGCCAAGATATCATTAATTTACGATTGGAAAATGCACGAACGGAGCTAAAACATTGGCGTTCTTATGATTATATTGTGATCAATGAAGATTTAGATCAGTCTTTGTCTTTTATTCGGTCCATTTATTTAGCTGAAACCGCAAAACGCGAGAGAAGTGCTTTTCTTGAAACTTTTATTAAGGAACTTATTTCTGAAAAGATTAATTAATATTTTTATTGTTTTAAAAAAGTTATACTTTTTAGGTTATCAAATTCGCTAAAGTCACAAATTCAGAAATTGAAAGTGTTTCAGCACGGCGTGTTCCATCAATTCCTGCTTTTTCTAAAAGTACTTCACCTCCAAGTGTTTTGAGATTTTGACGAAGCATTTTTCGTCTTTGTCCAAAAGCGGTTTTTGTAACAAAGCTTAGTTTTTGTGCAGAGCAGACAAGAGGTTGAGTTCGTGGAATAATATGAACAACAGAAGAAGTTACTTTAGGCGCTGGTACGAAGGCTTGAGGCGGCACATCAAAAGCAATTTTAGCCGTGGCACGCCAACCAGTTAAGACACTAAGACGTCCATAATGAGAAGATTGAGGCTTGGCCGTAATTCGTTTAGCAACTTCATGTTGGAACATCAATGTCATTGATTCATAAAAAGGAGGCCATGGTTCCACTAACAGCCAATTTAATAAGAGTTGCGTACCAATATTATAAGGAAGATTGGCAATAATGCGTGGTTTTTCTGAGTTTGTTTCAAAAAGTTTTGAAAAATCTTGTTTCAATGCATCATTACAAATAAGTTTTAATTTGTTCGGATAGTGCTTTTCTATTTCTAAGAGAGCTGGTATGCAGCGCTCATCACGCTCTATTGCTGTTACAATCGCGCCCTTTGCTAGCAAGGCGCGCGTGAGCCCTCCAGGACCAGGACCAATTTCAAGAACAGGTTTTCCTTTTATATTGCCTGCTTGATGAGCGATTTTAGAGGTTAAATTCAGATCAAAAAGGAAATTTTGTCCCAACGATTTATGCGCTTGTAACCCATATGTATCAATGACTTCACGCAGAGGAGGGAGATTATCTATTGGCATGATATCGAATTATTTTTTGCAAGTTGATTTGCAAGCTTAAGAGCCGCAATAAAGCTTTCAGGAGAAGCTATACCTTTATCAGCAATATTAAAAGCAGTTCCGTGATCTGGAGACGTACGAATGAAGGGGAGACCTAACGTAACATTAACGGTGGTATCAAAATCTAATGTTTTCACAGGGATAAGAGCTTGATCATGATACATGCAAAGAGCCACATCATATATTTTTCTTGCGCATTCATGGAACATTGTATCGGCAGGAAGTGGACCAGTAATATTGATTCCTTTCTTTTTAAGATATTCAATAGCAGGTGTGATAACTTCAATATCTTCTTTTCCCATTGCACCTCTTTCTCCAGCGTGAGGATTAAGACCAGCTACAGCCAGTCGAGGTGACGTTATTTTAAACCGTTTTTTTAAGTCGCATTCAGTAATGAAGGCCGTTTGAATGATTAAACGATCGGTCAGCTGTGAAGGAACATCTTTGAATGGAATATGAACAGTTATTGGTACCGTTTTTAATCGAGGCCCTGCTAACATCATAACTGGATGATAAGATTTATGAAAAGCTTTATGGGCTAAATCAGCCAAAAATTCTGTATGACCTGGAAATTCAAATCCGGCATCATAAAGATTCTTTTTGGCAATAGGACAAGTAACCAATGCAGAAGCCTGTCTACTTTGAATCAATTGAACACCGCGCTCAATAGATTCAATGATTCCAGCAGCATTGTTTGGAGAGGAAACCCCCAATTGATCACTTTGTTTGTTTTTTAATGGTATGATAGGGAGAGCGTTTTGAAAGTTTTCGACAGGATTGGTGGTTAAAACAGATTCCACTTCAACATCAATCTGTAAAAAACGAGCGCGCGAACGAATAACATCTGGATCAGCAACAAGTACAAAAGCCGGAACTTGACGAGTAACACGCAAGCTCCATGCTTTTAGAGCTATTTCAGGACCAATTCCGGCTGGATCACCACCACTAACAACAAGAGCAGTCATTATTGAATACGAGCGACACGCCGCAGTTCTTCTAAATATTTTTCGCTTAATTCTTCAAGTTGTTTCGGACTTCTTTTTTTATTATCTTGAAGAGAAAATATCAGCCGAGCAACATAATCATCAGAAACCCTTTTTATTTTGCAAACAGCAATTGCTTCAATTCCATCAGATGTTTCTTGTAATTTTGTCATTTTTCCAGCAGGTGTTGCAAGAATAGCTTGCTCCCATGCACTGGGAAGTTGAGGCTCCAGATACTTTCCTAAGTGGCGGATCGTAACGTCTAAAATACCTCTTGCTTGATTGTGGGCATTTGCACATCCACGAAAATGGGTGCGGAAATTATTTGCTTCTTTCTGACGTCTTTCAAAGATTTCTGAACGACGATGGGCAGGAATAACAAAAACAATGCGCTGTAATGTATACTCGTTGGTTGAAGGTTTAACACCACCATTTTTTAATATTCTGCGCACAGCTTCTTGTTCGCTAACCATACCAATTTGAGCTTGATAGCGTGCGTTAACAAGACGCCCCCATCCTATTTGTCCACGGATGTAGTCTTTAAAATGTTGCACAGTAATATCACTTTCGATTAGAATGTGGTTGAGCTGATCAAGAGTCATATTATTTTGCGCTGCAAAGTTTTCAAAAGCTTTATCAACTTCATCATTGGTTACTTCAATATTACGGCGTTTTATTTCAATATTTTTTAGCTCTTCATCGATAAGCTCTTTTTTAGCTTGTGCCACCAAATTACCTTGCTTTTGTTGCAATCTGAGAAATGCAACACGCCTTTGTATATCATAATTTGTGATAGGATTGCCATTCACTGTAACAACAATAGCAGTCTGCGCGAAGGCCGACGGAATCAAAAATCCCTTTATTAGAAGGCTGCTTACGCTTAAAGACGTAATATAAAATAAAGCAAGAATACGCTTTTTCAATTTATTCATGTAAATAGGCTTTCGCATTGTTTATTAATTCTCATCAACAACTTAAACTATACGCTTTTTTTCATAAAAACAATAATAAGTTTAATTACTTATACATTACTCTTTACAAATTTGAATCTATCTTTTTTCCGATATCTGCGATTGTACGCAATGAAAGAGAGAAACTAAAGTTCTGCAAGGGTGTTTTTCTTATTGGATTCATTATCTGTTGATAACCAAATGTGAGCCCAAAACATTCATCTGAATAATTTAAGCTAATTCCTCGTTTTATAAATCTCCCCGATACAAGATCATAACCGGCATTACTATTAACGAACCAATAGTCTGCCAGTTTTAAGCCCGTTTGAAAAGAAATTTCTTGGCGCTCTTGTGGATATTCGTAATTTGGTTGGCTTGCGATATAAGCATATTGTACAGAGGCCCAAAAAGATTTCCATTTTTGTGATGCTTCAATTTCACTACGGCGGATTTTTCCTGTTTTTTTGTCAAAGCGTCCACGAGTTTCTAAGGAAAAGCCGCTTTTATGGGTCGCACCAAACATTGCAACATAGTCTGAACGTTTTGCCTCTAAGCTAGAATGAATACCGACATTAACAAAGTCTTTTTCTGCAAAAGAATTCTTTCCTGCCAGATGAAAGGATTGTCCAATGAGACCATAAAGAGACCAAGTGTCATTAAAGCTTCCGGAATATCTTAGACCTATATTGGCTCTTGTGCCCCCTTCTACACGATCATAACCAGAAAATTTATCCCGTTGAAAGAGAGTGGTTGCATCAAAGATAAAGCTTTGGGCATCTTCATTAGGAAGTTGTCCAATATATTGTTCGTTATTGCGTATAAAAATTTGTGCGGTTGGTTCTATAATATGTGTAGAATGACCTGCTGTAACAAGGAAAGGATAGCGTGCTTCCAGCCCTGCTGTTGCCATACCACGAATTGTTGAGCTACGAATTACGGATAAGGCATTGTTTTCTACAGAAACAGCACGATTTTCGTGTACATTGGTTGTAATGATATCGGCCCGTAGAGAAAGAAGGGGAGTTAAGATGAGGCCATTGTACGTGTTAAAACGTTTTTTCCACTGCAGCTCATTTGTCAAACGCAAACTATTTCCAGCCAGACCAGAAAGTCTTCCCGTGTTGAGAGAATTTTCATTCCAGTTGGGTGAAATGAAATCGGCATGACGACGGTAAATCGATTGTATATTGCTATGGAAGGTAAGCTCTCCATTATAAATGAGCTCATCTGGTGTGAAAGAATAATCGATACGTGGTAGAACCCATGCTTGCCGAGAGTGACGTTCATAATAAGGATCATTCAATACGGAGTCTTGAATTTTAAAATGATAAAAACGCATGTCAAAATAGTTTTTTCCTGCAAGACCATTCAGATAAATCTGAGAAAGTTTTGTAGGATTGCTATAGTTTTCCAGCTTGTACGCACGACTAAAATGTCGATCGGATTGAGTAAAAATATCCCATCCATAAGTCCAGTGTGAATTAATACGAAAGTCCCCTTTTGTTGCTAGCATATAACGGTTTTTATGCTGTGCATCAATCGTATCATTGTCAAATCTATGTGGTTTCATTTGATATATATGAGCAAAGCGAATGTTATACCTGCCCATTTTTAAACGCTGACGCCATTCTCCTTCGGTTAAAAGCCCTTGTTGAGTATAAACGGTAGCAGAAAGCGTAAAATCGTAATGGGGGGCAAGATTCCAGAAATAAGAATTCTTTATTCCCATACCAAGATAATCAGTATAAAAAAAATGAGGTGTAAGCAGACCGCTAGCACGTCTGACAGTTGGATCATAGAGCTCAAAATTTGGAAATTTTATAATCGGCACACCAAAAACTTCAAAACTGCTATTTTCAAACCGAATCTTTTTAACACGATTATTCCATATGATCTTTCTAGCTTTAATTTTCCACAGGACCTCTTTATCTGGTTTATAAGAGCAAGGTTCACAGGCTGTATAGGTTGCATTTTCAAAAATTGTTATCTGATTGTTTTTTCGTGCTGCATTTTGAGCGGTAAAGTGCACATTGTTAGCTGTATCAATACGTAAGGCGTTTACAAAACCCTCGCCAAGATCTTTGGTCATATCAATTTGATTAGAATAAATCTTATTACCATCTTTTTGAGTAATTTCAACTTTTCCTTGTGCTATAAGTCGTCCTGTTTTTTGATTATAAATAATTTTTTGAGCGACCACTTTATTGCCATCATATTCAACTTGGACATTACCTTGTGCAGAAACAGTGTTTTCATCACGATTGTAGATGAGTTCATCCGCAGAGAGCAAAAGAGGACGTTCTGGATTTTGAATGCGACTTTGAGGAGGAGACATAAGGCTTTGAGCTTGTGCGCAATAAGGCAAAGCTCCCCCTAAGACAACCACTATAACACTTCTAAAAGTGAGAGCACTTAATCTTGTTAAAATGATTTTTTTACGTATTAATGCTTTCACTTAGCCATCCTCTTTATGAAGTAAAAAAGAGATTCCCAAGAATAATGCAATAACAACAGGTGTCCAAGCGGCAATAATTGGTGGGATATATCCAGCATTACCAAAAGCCTGAACAAGTACGGAAATAACATACAGCATAAATCCAGCTATTACGCCACCAAGAATCAACGTTCTAGATTGTCCAAAACGCGTAAAATTTAAAGATACAGTTGCTGCAATGAGAGTCATTGCCACAAGCAATGCCGGTAAGGCAATCAAAGATTGTAAATACATATCAAAATTATTAGCAGAATAACCAAATGAACGTGCGATCATAATTTTTTGGGGCAATTGGTAAAATGGAATAGTTGCTGGGTTCACTAGACGTTCCGTTAAAAATTCAGGTTTTAAATTGGTTTTTATTTTCAACACGGTAAATTTTTCAGGAGGGCGCCCTATTTTATAAATTGTTCCATTTGTTAATAGCCAAGCACCATTGGTCAAAGTTGCTTTTGGAGCATTAATCCAATTTTTGACGGTTGCATCGTCTTTATATTGTATAAAGGTTGCATCGAGAAGAGAAAGTCCTTGGTCGGTGATAAATTTAGCACCAATGGTTGTTCTTCCTAAATCTGTACGCTGTGTTAACCAGTGGATACGCGGATTATGAAGCGATGTTAGTACATTATTATTACGCCATTCAGTCATCATTTTCTCTGCTTGAGAAAAACCCCATGCAGCAAGTGGATTAATGAGAAGAATTGAAAATAATCCCAAAAGAAAAGCTCCCAAACAAGCAGGCATAAGAAATTGCCATGCAGAAACACCGATTGAGCGCGTCACGACAAGTTCAAGTTTTTTGTTAAGCGAGATAAGCGTTGCCATGGAAGAAAAGAGTGCAATGAAAGGTATAAGTTGTTGCATAATAAAAGGGATGCGTAAAACAGAGAGGAGAAATGCATCCTTTGCTGTATAATGCGGAAGGGAAGGGAGCCTTCCAGAATTTTCTGTAAAATCGATTAAAAGAGCAAGAACAAAAATCCCCCCCAAAAAATAACAAGTTATTCTAAGATAACGTATAAAGAAATAGCGTCCAAGTGTCCACCCAATCATGATATTTTATCCAGAGAATCTTGAGATTTTCGATGTTCAAATTTGTTCACTACTTTTTGAAAAATGATTTGAAGTATCTCATGAAGTTTTGCGGGGAGGCCAATTTTATGATTCGTTAAAAGCATAAAAAAGACAAATATACTTGTTCCTATGGGTGTAATATAAAGAAGAGGAACATATGCAAGATCATTCTTTGCTTTTTCGGCGAAAAAATATCCGATCCAATAGACTAGAAAAGAAAGGGCCATTGCCGAAAAATTTGCGGAGTGGCGTGCTTGTCGATGGGAGCCTACATTTCCTGCCGCTGCTAATGCAATAAGTGAAAAAACGATTGGATAGAGCCACTGTGTTAGTCGGCGGTGAAACTCGGCTTTATATTGGAGTGGTTTTCGTTGATAGTAGGGATCTTTTGGGTCAGGGTTTTGTAAATAAGAAAGAGATCGATCTTTTGGATAAAGAGTAGGAATTTTATCACTGGGAATAAATTCCCCTAGGCTAAAGGTATATGCGCTAAATTGAACGATTGAAACGCTATTATTTTCATGATTGACTCTTTCTATTTCACCATTATTGAGGATTAAAAAATGGCCATTTTTATTGCTTACAATGGAGGCTTTTGTTGCATAATAAAAAAGATCAGTTTTAGGATCACGCTGGTCGGCAATGAAAAGACGTTCAAGTGTTCCGTTTGGATTCCGTTCGCCGATTTCTATGTAAAGGTTATTGGCAAGCTTTTGAAAGCTTCCTTCACTAATGAACAGATTAATAAGATCAAAATGAGCACTTGCGAGCATTTGTCGCATATGAAGACGTGCTTGAGGAACAACAAAATTAGCTATAGAAAAGGAGATACATGATGCAACAATAGCAAGAAAAAGAATAGGTTTCCAAACGGTACTCTTAGGAAAACCAGAGGCATTAATAACAGCAAGTTCTGAGTCTTGATTCATTGCTGAAAGGGTGGTTGTGACCGCGATCACTAATGCAAATGGAATGACAAGAAAAATAACAGAAGGAACCAATGAAAGTGAAAATTGCAAGACTGTGAGGAGTGTTTGTTTACTTGTTGTAAGAAAGTTTATTCGTGCAAGAATTTGCACCGTCCAACTAACACCCACTGCTGCAATCATGACAGAACTAAACAAAACAAAGACACGTTTCAGGATGTAGAACTCAATAATACGCATAAATTGGGAAACACCCTCAGTCTTTAATTCGATAGCAAATATTCTTACTGCTTTCGGTTAAAATATAATAAAGTTAAAAAAACACCCTCCCCTGGATTGGACGTTTTCAGTAAATAAATAATATAAAATTACTCGCTAAATTCCCTTTAATTTTTTTTACACATTATATTTTTATTTTCAACGATAGTCTAGAAAGAAACTAGAAGATAACTTAAAAAACTTTTTTATTAACATTGAAAACAAAAAATTTCTGTCTTCTAAGGAGTCTTTTAAAGACATATGTAAAAAGATAAGGCATCTCAATCGAAAAAGAGGTTTATATCTTGAACCGTTTCCTTTTATATGAGGAATATAAAAGTTTTTCTAAAAAAGATGTTAGCTTTTTTATAAAGAGTGATGAGGGCTTAAGAAGTTGGATATTTTATTCTATCATTTGACGCATTCAACGCTGAAAGATATTTTACCAACGCTTGTAGAGCGGGCGTTGGCTCGTTTTGGTAAGGTAACAATACAATGTGTGAGTAAAGAGCAACGCGATTCTATAGATATGCATTTATGGGTTTATGCTGATGAATCATTTATTGGGCATGGAACGGAATGTGATCAATATTCAAGCCTTCAGCCTGTATTTCTGACTACAGGACAAGAAAATCCGAATGATTCAAAAATCCGTTTTCTCACAGAGGGAGCTGTTTGTTCGAATATTGATACTTATCAACGGCTTGTTGTGTTATTCGATGGTAGAAATGATGAGCAGTTGAATTTTGCTCGGGCACAGTGGAAAAAATATAAAATGGAAAATCATAATTTAACCTACTGGCAACAGACTGAAGATCATTGTTGGGAAAAACAAGTTTAATGCGCCTCGTATCTTTTGTTATGGTTTTGATAGGGTTGGTAGGAATCGTAAATCCAGCACTTTTTATTGCGGAAGGATCAGGGGGAGGGCGTTGGGTCTTTATTATTATTTTTCTTTTAGGCATGCTAAAGATATGGCCTATAATTAAAAAAACGAAACGGCATGGTGATGATTATTGATCGAATTTTGCTTATTTTATGGGCTGTGATGTTCGCTTTTTTTTGCGTTTCGTGGTTGGGGACAACGCATATCCTATCAGGGGTGTTTGCTATTTCTGATATGAGCAATATTGCGGATTTCTTATTTTTCTTTTTGAGTGCATTATTTGCGGGAATATTGTGGTGGACAATACCGAACCCCATGTCTCTTAAAATGAGACTGGCAGCATTTTTTCTACCAGTCATCATTTTATTATTTGTTATTATATCTTAGTTGGATATTTCATCATCTGTAAATCCAACAAAGCAAATCAGTGAAACAAAAGAAGCAAAAAGCAAATAATAGCCAATATAAGACGTATCAAAATGTTGCACCAAATATTCTGCAATATAAGGTGCGAGAGAAGCTCCTACAATACCAGATAAGTTGAAAGTAATAGAAGAACCCGTGTATCGAATGGCTGTTGGGTATGGTGAAGCCAAAACAGCACCAAGAGGGCTGTATATCATTCCCATGATAGACAAGCCAATGACAGACATTGCAAGGACTCCTATAACTCCAGAATTTAAGAAATAAGGAATTGCGAAAGAATAGATACCGGTGATGATTGTAATCCAAATCATCAAAGTTCTTCGTCTAATACGATCAGCGAGTCTTCCAGTAATGACGGTAAAAATTCCACAGAAAATAGCACCAACAATTTCGACTTGAAGAGCTTGATAATATGACAGTTGCAAATGGTTTGTTGAATAGCTTAACAAATATGCTGTAACCAAGTAAAACAAGACGAATGTTGCCATACCAGAAAATACCCCAAGAAATAAGATTCGAGGACATTTTAAAAAGACATCAATGATAGGAACTTTGACACGTTCTTTACTTTCAAGACTTTTTTTGAATTGAACAGTTTCATTGATTGAAAGACGAACCCATAATCCTATAATCATAAAAACAACTGAGGCAATAAAAGGGATGCGCCATCCCCAAGCGACAAGTGCATCATGATCAAGGAAGTATAACAGACCTAAATAAACAGCAATGGATAAAAACAAACCTATAGGAACGCCCAATTGGGGAAACATTGCGTACCAGCCGCGCTTTTCTGGGGGTGCATTTTCTGTTGCGAGCAAAACAGCTCCTCCCCATTCACCTCCTAGTCCCATTCCTTGTCCGATACGGCACAAGGTTAAGAGGAAGGGGGCAAACCACCCAGCGGTCTCATATGTGGGAAGAAAACCAATAATGACTGTTGAAAGGCCCATTGTGAGAAGAGAGGCGATAAGTGTTGCTTTTCTTCCAATTTTATCTCCAAAATGTCCAAAGACAATTGACCCAAAAGGCCGAGCAAAAAAGGCCGCTCCAAAGATTAGAAAAGATTGTAAAATGGCAATTTGATCATTTTGTGTGGGAAAAAACACATGAGGAAATATGAGAGCTGCGGCAGTGGCAAAGACATAGAAATCAAAGAATTCAATTGTTGGGCCAATAAGGCTTGCAAACAAAATGCGACGAGGGGAATTTCTGTTGCTTGTACCTTGCATTTCTAAGTTTATAGACATGAATAGAATGTCCCTTTCAGTATATAGCAAATCAAATATGAATTAACCGATTATAATTATAAAAATTTCAAATCGGTGTCGAGTCGATATTATGATGTTTCTTAATATATTAGAACAATGATTATAGCTTAATGAACATGAATTAAGTGTTTTTTCGATTATTAAAATTTAATAAAATTAAAGAAACTATTTTAAATGCTGTAAAAGATGAAAATATTTGTCCATAAAGGCAGCTCTCATTCATAGGGCTGTTTCCTTTAAAGTTTAAGTTCAATTTTTATCTATCGAGAGATTAATCTTATTCGTAGATCAGTGTTTAGTGTCTCAAAAATATTAAAATTTTTTTTAATGAATATAATCATAACACTTTTTAGTTGTATTTAATGAAAATTAAATCTTTTAATTGTGCATACATTTAAAAACACAAGGTGTATATTTGATCTGTCAGAGATTAATCATCGCATGCTTTATTATTAAAAAAAACATGACGTTAAGCCATTACAGAATGTTGTTTTGGTCTATGCACTTTTTTCTAAATGGGGGATTTAAATTTGGAATTATGGAGTGTGAATCATGCAACGCAAATTGAAATTAAGTTTTTATGCGTTAATGACCAGTAGTTTTTTTATCAAGATTGCAAGTGCAGATCGAGTCGTTACACCAAAAGAAAAACTATTAACACCGGTAGATATCAGTGAACATCTCAAAGAAACTCCAAAGTTGTTATCAAAAGTACAGGGATTAAAAGAAAAAAAAGGGGGATCAAAAAGGATAATGCATGAAAAGACAATAGAAGAAAGTAAGTCTTCAGAAGAGAAACAGAAGGGATTAGAAAACCTATTCTTTACAGTTCTCACAAATTCAATAATAAGCGATGGTGATATCATTTATATTACGAACCGTGACTCCGAAGGTTCTGAAATAAATAGCTTTAGCTATAAAGATGCTGCCTATTCCATCAATAATACAGTTCAAGAGGGGGGAAAACTCTACATTGATGCAGCAAGTGTGAGTAGGGATACGATCATTGAGCATGGTGGGATTGAGTTTGTCCAAAACTTGAGCACTTCAGAATATGCCGTTGTTAAAAAAGGGGGTAAACAAATTGTTGAAAGTGGCGCAAATGCTGAAGGAACTAAAATCAATGGTGGTGAGCAGATTATTTTTGGTAAGGGGGGCCTTGGAGATGGTTTGTCGCTTGAAGATAAGGAAAATCTTGAAGATAAGGCAAGTAGTGCTTATGGCACTGAGATTTATGCTGCAGATGGAATGCCAGGAATACAAAATGTCTATAGTGGGGGGATGGCTGTTGACACAAGGGTTATGAAAGGAGGAGTCCAGAATCTTGATGGTCAAGAGAATTTTAATAACGGCTTTTCAGAAGATGCTGATGCAGCCGATACAGAAGAGGAAGATTTTACAATCAATGAGGGGGCTTCTGCTCTGAGTACTGAACTTTTTAAAAATGGGATGCAGAATATCTTTGCAGGAGGGAATGCGAGCGAAGTTACTTTATACGATAGAGCTACGCAGAAGATATATGATTCTGGATATACGGATGATCTAACAATTAATCATCAAGCAAGCTCATGGGGTTTTGCGGGGGCAATATTAGATAAGGATACAAATATTTATGACTTTGGCAGCCTCTATCTTTCTGCTGGAAATGATGGAGCAGTTACGGAAGTAGAAAATCTTAATTTAAATGGAGAAAATACCAAACTATACATTATTGCGTCTGAAGATAACGGCAAAAAACCTCACGTTAATATCCAGAGTTTAAAAGGAAATGGTAGGGTTATTTTTACGTCTTCTGGGGCTAAAAAGCATTACTCAGAGCTTAATATTGATAATCTTTCAGGTTCTTTACATTTCGATTTTAATGTCAATTTTGCCAAGCGCCTTAGAGATTATCTTGTCATTAAAGAAAGCAGCTCTGGTTCTCACACAATAAGTGTGGCTGATTCTGGGCGTGAAATGACAAATTCTTTTCACAAAAAGCTTAAATTAATTTCTGATCGCAGTGGAAATGCTCATTTTACTCTGACAAATACTTTTGGTGAAAAAATCGAAACAATTGATGCTGGAACCTATAGATATCGTTTGAAACATAGAAATAATAAGGGGGCTGGTAAAATTTGGTATTTAGATGCGAATTATACTGTTGATGAGGCAAATACCTCTTTATTTTCTGATTTTAGCTTGCAGCCATCTGTTATGGCTCCATTATCGAAAGATCTCACAGAGCTCACAATTAAAAAGGGAATGATTGTTACGATTGCGGATCCTAGCTTTGAGAGTAGCAGTGAGAAGGTTAATAGCAATGGAGAAACTTCAATTAATAATACAGTTAAAGATGGTGGAAAGCTTTCCGTTTATAGCGGTGGTTTTAGCTTGTATACGACAATTCAAAGAGGCGGCACAGAGCTTATTAAAACACAGGGTCTTTCACAGGATAGTGAAGTTAAGAGAGGGGGAAAACAAAAGGTTGAAGATGGGGGAAAAGTTGAAGGGGCTAAAATTTACGGTGGTGAACAGTT
The DNA here is from genome assembly GCF_018155095.1 of Bartonella queenslandensis. Lineage (GTDB taxonomy): Bacteria > Pseudomonadota > Alphaproteobacteria > Rhizobiales > Rhizobiaceae > Bartonella > Bartonella queenslandensis_B. Next base: position 148,611 of record NZ_NAAI01000003.1, read on the forward strand.
TGTTTCGGGAAAGTCTGATATCAAGGGTAAGATGGTAAGGAGCCGCGCCTATGACACTGTTATTTCTGGTGAAAATGGAGTTCTAGGATATCAAAATGTGTACGATGATGGAGAGGTTTCTGGTACAAAGATCATAGCAGGAGGGGTGCAAAATCTTTATGTAGAACAGGACCTAAACAATTATAGCAGTTTTGCATTTGATACGAAGGTCTTTTCTGGTGGAGAGCAACACGTTTTAGCGGGGGGAATGGCTCTTGGAGTTCTTTTACAGGGGAATGCTTTCCAAGCAATAGATTTAGGAGGCTATGTAAAAGATTTAACGATTAAAGATCAAGCACAGTCATGGTTACATTCTGGTGCAACGTTAGAAGGAAATACCATGATTCATGATTCTGGACGAATTTATCTTTATGCTGGTGCTGATCGATCTCGTACTGAAGTAGAAAAAATTGTTTTAAATGGCAAAGATACAAAATTGTACGCTATTGCTTCTGATACAGATGGCGAAAGTTCTTTGATTGAGAATCTGAGTGGTGATGGCAGCGTTATTTTTGCGTCTACCGTATTTAATCCACATTACTCTCAACTTGAGGTCGGTAATCTTTCAGGGAGTTTACATTTTAGACTGAACACCAATTTTTCAGAACAGCGCGGTGATTATCTCCTTATCGAAAAGGGGGAGGGACATCACACAATAAGCGTGATTGATTCTGGTATTGAAATTGCCAATTCTTCTCTAGAAACACAAAATTTAGTCCTTAAGCTTGATTTAATTAATGAAAAAAGCGGAAAGGCTCATTTTGCTCTGACGGATTTTTCTGGTGAAGAGACCAGTACGATTGATGGTGGAGTCTACATATATGCGCTAAAGAAAAAAGATCATAACGGGGGAAAGATTTGGTATTTGGCGCCGTTGGAAACAACTTCTACTCCTGTGATCCCTGCACCTCATGCTGGGTCGCCTATAGATAAGCTTCCTGAAAAAGAAGAAAATATGATATCTTCAAAAGATTTTAGTATCTCGGATATCATTAATTTCAGTATTCATGAGGGAGGAGGCATTTTACAAAACTTTTTGCTTGGTGATGACAGGGTAGTTTATATCTCTAATGATGGAGAGCAAAGTGTTCTTAAACAGTCTATTAACGCTACAGTTGAGGGATCAGGAAGACTGTATGTTGAGGCTGGTGGTTTCAGTAAAAATACAACAATTGAAAGGGGTGGTGCCGAGATTATCGGGGAACAGGGGATCTCAGAATCTACGATTATTTACGAGGGTGGAAAACAAAAAGTGGAGGGGGGAGGCTCTGCATTGAGAGCTGAAATTTATGGTGGGGAGCAGCTTGTTTTCGGAGATGGGTACGTGGACGGTGGGATTATTGGCAGCAGTGTTTATGATACGACAATTTATGGTCAAGGGGACACACCGGGGCAGCAGAATGTGTATGATGATGGAATGGCAGTGGAAACAAAAGTGATGCGTGGAGGAATACAAACTCTTGCTAAATGGTTTCCTTATGACGATAACTTTGCAGAAAAAAACGGTGGTTTAGCTGTAAATACTGAAGTCTTTTCAGAGGGTATACAGCGTGTTTTAGCAGGAGGTGAAGCGAATACAGTCATTTTACGTACTGGTGGTGTTCAAGAAGTCTATGCGGGTGGAATTGTGAAGAATCTAACGATTGAAGGTAATGCCAATTCATGGGTTTCTAATGGTGCGATATTAGGAGGAGACATAAAAGTTCAGGATTTTGGAAGACTCTATCTTGATGCTGGAGATGATGGTCAACAAACTATAGTAGAAAACATTGCATTAAATGGAGAAGACGCTCAATTATACTCCGTTTCTCGTGGGGTTGACGACAAAGGTACACACATTCAGCAGTTAAGCGGTGTAGGAAAAGTCATTTTTACATCTTCTGAAGATAATTTATATTACTCTCAACTTTATATTGCTAATCTAGCAGGGAGTCTACATTTTAACTTTAATGTTAGTCTTGCAGAAGAAAAAGGTGATTACCTCTTTATTGAGAAAGGGAGTGGTTTTCACACAATAAGTGTTCTAGATTCTGGTATTGAAATTGTTGATCCTTCGTTAGCAGAACTTGATTTAATTTTGGATCACAGTGGAGGCGCATCTTTTACTCTACAAAGTTTTTCTGGTGCAAAAATTGGAATGGTTGATGGGGGAACTTACACGTATGGTTTAAAACAGAGAACTGATGAAGACGGAGGAGGAAAAGTTTGGTATTTATCCGCGGTCTTTATCGATAATTTTTCATTTCTTAATAGTTTACCACAAATTAGAAGCAGATATGCGCGGCATTTAAGTCAAAAACAACCGATTTCTTCTCTTTCAACTCTTACAAATACAGAAGAGCATGCGATTAAGTTGCCACGTCAAAGAAAAAAGCGCTCCAACTTGACTCAAAAATCTTCAGTTTCTTCAATTGTTTCAACTCTGAAAAGTCAAATGATTAAAGGAGCACCTCCAACAGGTTCTCGCCCTCTTTCTGATGAGAAACAACAGATTGCTGTTTCAGGCTCTTCTCACTCTTTAGCCGATCAAATGATTTTGCGTCCAAGTTCTCAGGAACAACCTTCTCCACAATTAAGTGAGACACTTTCAGTTTCTGACTTTTTAACCACGCCTTCTACAGATGCAGTCTTGTCTATGTCTGTAGCGCCAGCAATGGTGTTTCATAATGAAATGCAAACTGTGCGTGTGGGAAGAGGAATTCTCGATAAAAGTAAAAAGAATAAGGCTTTGTGGACCTATGCAATTAAATCTAAAGAAAGCATTGCGACAGAGCATATAGATTTTAAGCTGGATCAGACCGGTATCGTTTTGGGGATCAATGGTTTAAGCGAGTGGGAAAATGGAGATTTTTATATAGGTGGTTTTGGCAGTTATGATCATGCCCGTGTTGCGCATACACGGGGGGGGACCAGTGGTATCAATAGTTATGGCATTGGCGCTTATCTCACGTATTTGGATCATAGTGGATGGTATCTCGACAGTATTTTAAAATACAATCATTATCAAAATACGCTGAAGGCTGTTTCAACGAATGGTTTAGGGATTGAAGGAACATATGCGCAATGGGCGGTGGGAACCTCCTTTGAAGCTGGTTACCGACTTCAGGCGTCACAGAGCAGTTGGCTCCAGCCTTATGGACAATTTACATGGTTGCAAGTTGAGGGTAAGGAAATCAAGTTATCGAATGACATGACAGGTGATATGGGTCCCTTTACTTCATTACGCAGTGAGGTTGGCTTATCTTTAGGGTATGAATTTGGTTCACACGATGCTTCTTCATCCCTTGCGTATATTACCGCAGCATGGTTGCGTGAGCATAAAGATGATAATCAAACGTTGATTAATCAACGCCATCCATTTACCACGGATGTATCAGGGAATGCAGGAAAATTAGGGATAGGTTTAAGCAGTTTAGTGAGTGATAAGTTGAAGTTATATGGAGAAGCCCATTATGTTAAAGGGCGTAAAACGAAGCAGTCTCTTCAGGGCATTATAGGGATACGCTATAGTTTCTAATGATAGGGATGTTTTTCAGTTATATTCAAATGTATAATTGCTTTTAACAGTCTTTAACGAAGCGTAAACAACTTCAGAGCATGCAGTTCGTTTTTTATGACAGAGTGTATGCTCTATTTTATATTATAGTTTATTATGTGTTACTTTTTTCTTTGAAGAAAAAACTTTGAAGGAATGGAAGGATTCCCTTATATCTTCGATCAAAAATGCGTTGAAGAGATGGTAAAAAAACAGTTTTTGAATAAAGTGATGAGGCTACTTAGAAGAATTATTACAATCTAAGGTTGAAAATATATTTTGTAGAGCTAGTTACGTTTGGTGTCTATACAGACGTGAAGAGGGGGGAAGATATGGCTACAAAATATAAATGGAAACGAAATTTTTGGGTACTCATGTTGAGCAGTTGTTTTGTACAGGCTGCTGCTGCAAGCGAGGGGGGAACATCGCTTTTTTGTCAATCTTCGAGTTATGAAAATAACAAAGTATTTCAAGATCAATACAATGAAGATATGAAAATGGGAAGATGCATCCTTGGAACATCGAATGATGGTATTGTAAGAACACGCAATGAATTAGGCTTTTTAAAAAAGCCTAGTGATTTTACTCTTGTTAGGGGCACGAGAGTACTCGCAAGTCAACAGGAGTTTGACAGCCGTCATCGTGACAATGTTGGGTATAATTTCCAAGAACAAAATACTACGTTTCTTAAAAAGCCTGAACTTATCTCTATTAAAGATGGGGCGCTGTTAGAAAATTATATCCTTGATAATGAAGGTAAAGCTTACATTTCAAATGATGGTGAGATTGATAGACCAGGACGATCCATCAATAATACGGTAAGGAATGGTGCAGAGCTTTATGTGTATGCAGGAGGTCTTAGTGAGGATAGTAAAATTGAACATGGTGGAATTGAAAATGTTCAGGCTTTAAAGGGAAAACAAGGTTTTTCGAAAAATGCTGTCGTTAAAGAAGGCGGACAACAAAGTGTGGAAAATGGAGGAAAAGTAGAGGACACTAAAATTTATGGTGGTGAGCAGCTTGTTTTCGGTGAGGGAGATGTTGGAGGAGAGATTAAAGGAAGTAGTGCTTCTCATACTGTCATTTATGGTCAAGATGAAGCACTAGGCCAACAAAAAGTATATGATGGAGGGAAAGTTTGGGATACGAAGGTCATGCGAGGGGGCATACAAGAGATTGGAAAAAAATCTCAAAGTGCAAAAAATGGTGGTTTTGCGTTTGACACAAAGGTTTTTGGTGGTGGTAAACAGCGTATCTTAAATGGCGGACAGGCCATTGGAGTGATTTTAAATGAGAACGCTATTCAGGAAATAGATACTGACGGATCTGTAAAAAATCTAACAATGAATGATGAAACAAAATCATGGGTGCATGCTGGAGCGACATTAGAAGGAAAAACACAGGTAAATCATTCTGGGCAACTTCATCTTTATGCTGGTAATGATCAACATCGCACTACAGTAGAAAATATTATTTTGAATGGAAAAGATACAAAACTGTACTCTATTACTGATGAGTTTGATGGAAAAAACTCTTTGATACAAAAATTAAGTGGTGAGGGGAGTGTTATTTTTGCGTTTACGGGTTCTGATCCATATTATTCTCAGCTGCATGTGAATAATCTTTCAGGAAATTTACATTTCGCGTTCAATACCACGATTGCTCATAATCGTGGTGACTATCTCTTGGTTGAGAAAGGAGCTGGAAATCATACGATAAGTGTTGCTGATTCTGGTGTTGAAATAACGGATCCTTTTTCAAATAAGCGTGATTTAATTACGGATAAAAGTGGCGGAGCGCATTTTACGCTGACAGATCTTAAGGGTGAAAAAATTAACGCCATTGATGGTGGAACGTATATGTATGGACTGAAAGAAAGAAAGGATGAAAATGGAAAAGTCTGGTTTTTATCGGCAGACCGCCTCAGTGGACCAGAATCCTCTATTCCAGATCCTACAAATCCTTTTTTTCCTGGTGAAACATCAACGACTCCCTCTACAGATGCAGTGTTAACGTTGTCCGTAGTTCCTGGACTTATTTTTAACAATGAGTTGCAAATTGTACGGAATGGTAGAAAAATTTGGGACAGAAATAAGAAAGATATTGAATTATGGACTTATGCGATTAAGAGCGGAGAACGCATTGCGACAGGCCATACACACTTTAAGCTTGGGCAAACAGGCTTAGTCTTTGGTGTTGATCAGTTGAATGAGTTAAGGCATGGAGAGTTGTATGTTGGTGGTTTCGGGAGTTATGATCAAGCACGTGTTTCTCATGCACGAGGGGGTGACAGTAGTGTGAGTTCTTACAGTATTGGAACTTACGCAACTTATTTTGATCATCGTGGATGGTATATGGATGGTGTTTTGAAATATAATTATTACCAAGATGATTTGAAAGCCATCTCAACGAATAATTTAACGATTCAAAGTCATTACAATCAGTGGGCGTTAGGTGGGTCATTTGAGATTGGTTGTTATTTTGAACCTGCACAGAATACTTGGATGCAGCCTTATATCAAGCTAACAGGTTTACAGGTTGAAGGTAAAAAAATAAAACTTTCCAATGGAATGATCGGTGATTTAAAACCATTGACTTCATTCCGCAGTGAAGTTGGATTGACTGCAGGACATGAATTCTTTGTGAATTCAGAAACTTTATTAACAGCGTACATTATGGCAGCTTGGTTGCGTGAGAATATAAATAATAATTATGTGACAATTAATAACCAGCATAAATTTATCACAAACTTATCGGGTAGTGCGGGTAAATTGGGAATTGGTTTAAACAGTTCGGTTAATGATAAATTAACACTTTATGCGGAAGCACATTACCTAAAGGGACATAAAATTAAGAATGCTCTTCAAGGTATTTTAGGATTACGCTATAGTTTCTAAGTACACCTTTATACGGCTTATTAACTTTACAAATGTCATTGTTTTACGAACTTAGATAACGCATCACTGTGAGTTATCGAGAGTATAGAGACTATCTCAAACAGTAGGAATGCCTTTATACTCTCCTTTAAGATAAGGGATTAATTTATAAAGAGTATTTATTGTTTTGCGTGTTGAATGAGAGTCCTAAATATCGTAGGATTCTCTTCTTCCAAACTGCTCCATGTTGAATTAATCAAAACCATTTTCTTGTATTTTACAAGCGGGAAAGCTTGCGTAGATAAAAATTGTACAAGAAAGAACTAAAAATATCTCTTATAAACTTTCTTCAAGGATCAAAGGGTATCGCATCGCAACATGTTAGAGCTAGAAAAGTACGTGATGGTGCCGGCTTTCTTCGCCATAAGCGTAAAGATGGTAGCGCTCAATGGATTATATTCATTGTTGACATCAGGAAATGGGCTTGGACGTATTGAGAGATGTTTCTTTAAAAGAAGCGCGTGAATTGGAAGCCCAATGATATTCTGTCTTATATGAGGGGGCCCATTAAAGGGTATAAGAACTTTTTCTACCCATAATTTTAAATATGCAAATTATTCATTGAATTAAAATAAACAATTTGAATTTTATCAGTTTTTTTATCCTTAAGTTAGAGTTTTTTAGTGGTTTACAAGTCAACAACTTATGATTGTTTAAATTAAAAAATACACTAAAAAATTGTATTTAGACATAAATAAAACACATTATGATACAATCTAAAATGAGCTACCTACGTAGCCGCGGGATATTTTTCTAAATAATTGAGAGTGGAGTGTGGATAATGCGGTATAAATACAAGTTAAGTTTTTCAGTATTGATGATCAGTAGTTGTCTTGCGCAATCTGCAAGTGCAGTTGAGAATAGGAATGGAGGGATAATAGGAGCGACCCATGTAGGAAATGAAGAAGAGGAACGAAAAAAATTAGAACTGATTGCTCGTTTTTTTAGAAAGAATATTATAATTAAATACGGTGATGTAGAACTTGTTGATAATGGAAAAACTTCCGTGGGTTCCACTATTAAAAAAGGAGGGATGCAAATAGTTACACGCGGAGGAATTACAATGGAATCCCAAGTTTTGGGAGGTCAGCAGTTTGTTCATGAAGAGCCAAATGTTGATTTTACACGCATGTTGAGACGAAGTAGTGCATATAATTCCACAGTTACGGGTGGAGAAGGGGCAATAGGGCAGCAGAATGTGTATGATGGGGGAGGGACTTGGTATACGAAAGTGGGAAATAATGGAGAACAAAATCTTTATGCGGGGCAGAGGAAGGAAGGGGGGAGAGCAACGGCTACAGAAGTTTTTGATAATGGTAGACAGCACGTCTTGGCACTAGGAGAATCTGTGAAAACTACTTTGAAGGATCATGCAACTCAGGTAGTATATCCTAGAGGGTTTGTAGATACTTTAACAATTACGGATTTTGCCAAATCGTGGCTACATGTTGGTGTAAAAAAAGTTGTTGGGGAAGTAAGGGTTAATAATCACGGGGAGCTTTATTTATTTGCGGGTGATTCAATAAATCATATCACCAAGAAAAGTATTCCTATAGAAAAAAGACCTGATGAACCAATATTTGAGGTTGGTGAACGGAATGTAAGAGAAAAACCACAGATTGAAATTGAAGATTTAGGTGGGAATGGAGGGACTGTTATTTTTTCTTCTATTCCGTATGATCCACGTCATATTTCACTTCATGTTGAGAACCTTTCAGGGAATTTACATTTTCGATTCAATGTTACTGCTACGTGGGATGCAAGTGATTACTTGTTGATTGATGAAGGGACAGGTAATCACAAAATAAGAGTTGCAGATTCTGGTCGTGAAATTACAGCTCCTCTTTCACAAAGGAATAGTTTTGTTACTGAGCTTCCTTTAATTACCGATAAAAGCCCAGATGGGGGAGCTAATTTTACTCTCACAGATCTTTTAGGGAAGGACATTACAGCTGTTGATGGTGGAACCTATCAGTATCAATTAGTAAAGAGAGAAAGATGTGCGAGTTCTAGTGGTTATTCTACAATTTGGTATTTATCTAGAGCTTCTGAAGATAGGGGAAGTTCGAATACTGAGGGACAGTGTGTGAATAAGAAAGCGAAGGTTCCTCTTGCATTGTCTATGAAGAGTGGTAAGCAGTCTGGTCAAGAGGCTTCTTCTGGAGGAAAAAATACTGATCGTCGTCCACCTAAAAAAGAGCACCCCAAGCCACGTCCTCCACGTCATTTAAGAGAAACACAGAATGTTCCTCGTGTTTCGGTTTCTTCTTCTAAAGACAATCAGACTCGTGTAGAGTTACCTCCATCAGGTCAACATCCTCTTTCTGAAGTGAAACAACAGGCTGTTTCTTCAGAAATCTCTCATTCTTCAGCCGATCAGATGGTGTTACGTCCAGTTCAGAAAGAACAATCTTCCCCACAAATGAGTGAGACGCTTTCAGTTTCTGACTTTTTAACCACGCCTTCTACAGATGCGGTATTGTCTATGTCTGTAGCGCCAGCGATGGTATTTCACAATGAAATGCAAACTGTGCGTGCGGGAAGAGGTATTCTCGATAAAAGTAAAAAGAATACAGCTTTATGGACCTATGCAATTAAATCTAAAGAGAGCATTGCGACAAAGCATATAGATTTTAAGTTGGATCAGACGGGTATAGTCCTAGGGATCAATGGCTTAAGCGAGTGGGAAAACGGAGATTTTTATATAGGTGGTTTTGGCAGTTATGATCGTGCCCGTGTTGCACATGCACGGGGTGGTACCAGTGGTATCAATACTTATGGCATTGGTGCTTATATCACTTATTGGGATCATAGTGGATGGTATCTCGACGGTATTTTAAAATACAATCATTATCAAAATACGCTGAAGGCTGTTTCAACGAATGGTTTAGGGATTGAAGGAACATATGCGCAATGGGCGGTGGGAACCTCCTTTGAAGCTGGTTACCGACTTCAGACGTCACAGAGCAGTTGGCTCCAGCCTTATGGACAATTTACATGGTTACAAGTTGAAGGTAAAGAAATCAAGTTATCGAATGACATGACAGGTGATATGCGTCCATTTACTTCATTACGCAGTGAGGTTGGCTTATCGTTAGGGTATGAATTTGGTTCACACGATGCTTCTTCATCACTTGCATATATTACAGCAGCATGGTTACGTGAGAATAAAGATGATAATCAAACGTTGATTAATCAACGTCATTCATTTACCACGGACTTATCAGGGAATGCAGGTAAATTAGGAATAGGTTTAAGCAGTTTAGTGAGTGATAAGTTGAAGTTATATGGAGAGGCCCATTATGTTAAAGGGCGTAAAACAAAACAGTCTCTTCAGGGTATTATAGGGGTACGCTATAGTTTCTAATGATAGGGGTACGTTTTGATTGATTTCAGTGTGTGAGGGGATTTTCGAACCTAAATATGAAGTGTCTAGATCCATCTTCTTTAAAAGAAGAAGCCTTTTTTAAAAGGTATATATATTTTGCGTATTGGTTTTTTCTTATAATTTTTTATTGCTTAAATGATAATTTTAATAGGAAGCATTTAGGAATATAAAAGAAAGTTCAACATTTACTGAGAGGCGAGGGCACTCTTATGATGGGAAGAACAATTGTAGGCATATCTATTTTTATTGAAGTCTTTTTTATCATTTATTCTATATTTTTGAGAATTTGTGTAGATTTTTCCAGAGTCACTTGGCAAAGAGCTGCTTGCTCGCTATAGAAACGGTCAGAGAATGTTATCAATAAAATGAAGGTGAATAAATGGCTTTAGAGCGTACTTTTTCAATGATTAAACCAGATGCAACACGTCGTAATTTAACGGGTGCAATTACGAAAATGCTTGAAGATGCAGGGTTGCGTGTTATTGCATCTAAACGCGTATGGATGGGTAAGCGTGAGGCTGAAAATTTTTATGCTGTTCATAAAGAACGCCCTTTTTTCAGCGAATTGGTTGAATTTATGTCTTCTGGTCCAACAGTTGTACAGGTTTTGGAAGGAGAAAATGCAATAGCTAGAAACCGTGAAGTGATGGGTGCTACAAATCCTAGTGATGCAGAAGAAGGAACAATTCGTAAAGTTCATGCTTTGTCGATTGGTGAAAATTCTGTCCATGGGTCCGATAGTGCTGAAACGGCAAAAACAGAAATCGCTTTTTGGTTTTCTGAGATAGAAATTGTTGGTTAATAAAAACGTAAATAAAAAGCAAAAACCCGAAATATTATGTTTCGGGTTTTTGTTTATAAGATTATAGATCTCTTTGATAAATATATCGTTTCACCATTTTTCCCACTTTTAATATTGCAACTGTTTTTGCAAGAGCCTACTTACCCTTTTCTTGAATGTCTTTTTATCTGTACGTTCACTTCGTTTGCGATGAGAAAAAGAGGTATTTTAATTGTCTCATCACCAATAGATTGGAAGGATGTAGATTGACGGTATCTTTTTTCTTGTTTAAATTGCAGAAAGATAGTTATGATTATAAATCAAGAGACGATTTCATGAGATGACGTGTTTTAAACCTGCGCGAAAATAATCCCAACCTGTCCACAATGTAAGGAGGGCAGCAATCCACAGCATAGTAATGCCAAATTCCACTGTGTAAGGGAAAATTTTGTTACCAGCTGGCCCTGCTAAAAGAAAGATAATAGCGATCATTTGTACAAAGGTTTTCCATTTTGCAAGACGAGAGACCGGAACGCTCACTTTTAATTCAGCTAAATATTCACGTAATCCTGATACAAGAATTTCTCGGCAAAGAATGATAATAGCTGCCCATAAAGTCCATCCAGCAATGGTCGTGTCTGCGGCAAGTAAGAGCAAGCAGGCAGAGACGAGAAGTTTATCGGCAATTGGATCTAACATGCGACCAATATTGGATGTTTGTTCCCAAATACGAGCAAGGTAACCATCAAGAAAGTCAGTAATGGATGCGACGACAAAAATGGAAACGGCAATCCAGCGTGCGATATCACTTGACTGTAGGCGTCCTTCTACAAAAAAGCACGCAACAACCATCGGGACTGCAACAATTCGTGCATAAGTTAAAAGATTCGGAAAAGAAAAAGTATGATTTTTCATAGAGCTATTTTAAATTCTTGTGAAAGAGAATATATCCCCTAAACGTAACAAGGCTAAGGTGATGAAACAAGCTTATTTTTCATGAAAATGGTTATGAATTTTTTGTGCAATTGTCGTAGAGATTCCTGTAACTTTTTTCAAATCTTCAAGTGAGGCACCAGCAACAGCCTTGGCACTTCCAAAATGGTGAAGCAGCGCACGTTTTCTTGTCGGACCGATATTTTCAATTTCATCAAGTGGATTTTTGAATGTTGCTTTTTTTCGTTTTATTCTATGTGTTCCAATGGCAAAACGATGCGCTTCATCGCGCAGACGTTGCAAAAAATAGAGGATAGGATCACGGGGGGGAAGTGTAAAAGGAGGGGTCCCTTTTATAAAAAATCGCTCACGTCCCGCATGACGGTCAACACCTTTGGCGATTCCAACAACTGTGATCAGGCTATTTAATTGTAATTCAGTAAGTATTGTATGGACACTGTTGATTTGTCCTTCACCACCATCGATTAAGATAAGATCAGGCCAAATGGGAAAAATATCATTTTCTTGATCTGGTATATCATGATTTTTATTTGGCAAATCATGTTCTTTGATAAGACGTGAAAATCTCCGTTTAATGACTTCTTTCATCATGCCAAAATCATCGCCAGGCGTAATATCTGTTGAGCGAATATTGAATTTGCGATATTGGTTTTTAACAAATCCCATTTGACCAGCAACAATCATGACACCTACAGAATTTGTTCCCATAATATGAGAATTGTCATAGACTTCTATACGACGCGGAGGAAAAGGGAGTTGAAATCTTTCAGCAAGCCCCTGAAGCAATTTTGTATGGGTGGTTGTTTCAGCAAGCTTATGTTCAAGTGCTTCATGAGCATTGAGATAGGCGTGATTAACAAGCGTTTTCCGTTCACCTTGCTTGGGTAAAGAGAGAGACACTTTGTGATTTGCTTTGAGACTTAATGCTTCTGTAAGAAGTGTCATTTCTTCAATTTCTTCAGATAAAAGGATGTTTTGGGGAAGGGGTTTATCATCGTAAAATTGGGCCAGAAAACTTGCTAAAATTTCAGTACGGGAAAAAGAGGGATCTGCTTTAGGAAAATAGGCGCGGTTTCCCCAATTTTGCCCCATGCGAAAAAAAAATACTTGAATGCAGGTCATTCCTTCTTTTTGCGCAATTGCAAAGACATCCGCTTCTTTTATTGTTTGAGGATTAATACCTTGATGGCTTTGTATGTGAGAAAGAGCTGATAAGCGGTCACGGTAGGAAGCAGCTTGTTCAAAATCAAGATTTTCTGCGGCTTTATTCATAGCTTGAACCATATCATTTTTAACAGATTGATCTTTTCCCGAAAGGAATGCTTTTGCTTCTCTCACCAGTTCTTTATAGTCACTGTCATTAATTTCATGGGTACAAGGGGCAGAACATCGCTTAATTTGATAAAGCAAACAAGGGCGTGTACGGTTTTCAAAAATTGCATCGGTACAGGTCCGTAATAAAAAAGCGCGTTGTAAAACATGAATTGTTTGTGTTACCGCACCAGCAGAAGCAAAAGGTCCAAAATAATGAGCTGTTTGTGTTCGAGCACCACGATGTTTGTAAAGTGCAGGTGCTCGATGATCATTTGTAATCATGATATAAGGGAAGCTCTTATCATCACGCAGTAATACATTAAAATGTGGATGCAATCTTTTGATGAGATTCGCTTCTAAAAGGAGTGCTTCCGTTTCTGTATGGGTAACAATAAATTCCATATGATATGTTGCACGAATCATGCGGGTAATACGATTATTATGTCCTTGTTCACGTGTATAGTTTGAAACACGTTTTTTGAGATTACGGGCTTTGCCAACGTAGAGAATATCACCATTTTCACCAATCATCCGGTAAACTCCCGGCTTATGCGGAAGGTGTCTCACAAATTCTTGTATGAATTTAACACCTTGAAGTTTATTTGTCTCATTGCTTTGATTGGCATTGTTCCATGTAAGGTTAGAGGGAAAAGAAAGCTTTTCTCGTTTATTTTTCGGACAATTTGTATTATTTTTCAGGATCATTCCATTTATCAAGAAATGCTTTTTGTTTACTCTATTAGATATTTTTTTATTAAATAATGATTATTTATGTCTTTAGTATTTTTTGTCCATCAATAACACATGATAGCATAAGAGTCTGATTTTAGGGTACCTATCTTTCATAAAAAAAATATGAAAGTTTTTATTTAAGACAGCTTTACGAATGCACCTAATTGATTCATTAAAAATGATTGGAATAAGAAATCCATGATGATAGGAGGATAGACTACCTCAGAAAAAATAATTACGAAATAAATACTGATTTATAAACTCCTAAATAGCGCAATATTCGCTCATTTCAAACCTATTCCATGTTAAATCAATCAAAACGATGATGTCTCTTGCATGTTACAAGGGGGGAGAAGTACATGGAGTAAAACTTATACAAGAAAGGACTAAAAATTTCTCTTATGAGTTGCCCGAAGTGCCAACGACTATTGCAACATTGAGGGCTAGCAAAAGTATGACTGAGCTGATCTATCTCTTTTATGAGATATAAAGAGATGGTGGTGCTCAATAGCTTTAATATTCTATGTTTCACGTAATCGTTATAAGCTTATCATTCCTATATTATATATTGGTATTATCTAAAAAATAATAGAATTTCATCGCCTTTGTATCTTACAAAAGGGTATTTTTAAGGAAAATATGAGGGGAAAAATCTAACTTAATAGATGTTCTTTTTGAAGCCACTTATGCGTTATTTTTGCATTTTTATCTTGTCCAAGACGGCTGATAAGAAAGGGACTGAGTTTTTTCATTTCTTCTTCTAAAAGATAGGGAGGGTTGATAATAATCATCCCACTTCCATTCATTGTAGGTGGATTTGAATTTTTCCGGATACGCATTTCAAGCTGTAAAATTTTAGGAATTCCTGTTTGATAAAGCGCATGAAGAAAACTTTCAATTTCTCTGTCATATTTAACAGGATACCATAAAGCGTAGATTCCTCCAGAAAAACGGCGGTAGGCTTTCATTAATCCTTCAATAAGGCGGGAAAATTCTCCATTTTTTTCAAAGGGGGGATCAACAAGGATAAATCCACGTTTTTCTTTTGGTGGTAAATGAGCATTTAAAGAAAGCCAACCATCCAAATGCAGAACTTTTGTTTGATAATCGCCGGCAAAATTTTTTGCTAAAATATAGTAATCTTCATTGTGCAATTCTATTGCGGTAAGGCGATCTTGTTTCCGTAATAATTGACGAATAAGAACAGGAGATCCAGGATAAAATACAATTTCTTTTTTCCCTTTATTGAGGGCATCAATGATATCACACCATGGGTGAAGGAGTGCTCTTAAATCTTCTGGGATAGGCGTTGAAAAAATTTTTTGCACACCTTCGCGCCACTCTCCTGTTTTATGGGCTTCTAAAGAAGAGAGGTCATAAATACCAATACCAGCATGCGTATCGATAACGCGAAAAGCTTTTTCTTTGCGTTTGAGATATTCTACAATGCGGGTGACAATAATGTGTTTAAAAACATCAGCAAAATTGCCAGCATGATAAATATGCCGATAATTCATGGAAGAAACTCTATCATATGGATAACGATATCAGATTATTAGCATAGAATAATAGAATTGATATCCATAAAAATTTTTCTTGTAGAAATCAAATAAGGTTCTCATCAAAAAATTATACACATAAAATATGAATGTCATGGTGGCATTTATTTACGAGGATTTTAAATCTTTTATACGTTTAAATCTTTTATATGAAAGTTGGACAGTGAGAGGGTAAACATTTCAATGGAAGCTCTTTGACTTAATAAAGATGAAAGCTGGCATCGTCATATCCCTCATATTGTGACTTATTTGCTAACGCTCTTGACACTTGAGCTGGTCTATAAGAAATATTTTAATAGCTTTTATCTTTCTCTGCTAACTTTGTTTGTGAAGCGCAAGTGAATGATTTTTATAAATGAATATATTTTATACGGTTAATAAAACATATTTCCAGATATGATTACGTGCACAAATGTTGCCTCATATGCATTTTGAGCGAGTTCATATTGCGGTATCACACTTAATATTTAGAAAAGTATGATGTTGCACCTTTTAAAAATTTGACTGATTGATTGACAATGGTCATTGCTCATATTGCTTATGAAAAAATTGATAACAGGATTCCTGCAACGCAAAGAATTATTGAAAATATTATTCGTAAGAGATGAGTGTTGAGGAAACTTTAATGTTCAATGATGTGTCAAAGAAAGCTCATCTAGGGAATATACTTTCGGAAAATTTTCAGATACATGTAAATTTTTTATAGAAGGTTATGATATTATTCTCATTGGTAAAGTTAATTGGGAAGAGATATTTACAATTTCACGTACGATACCGTTTTTAAAAGAAAAGACATTGGATACAGTATTTGCAGGAAGATAAGCAGTCCAAGAGATTATATGAGGTTTCTTTAGAAAAGTTTTTAAGCCTTTTGAATTTTATAGGAAGTCGTTTATAATTTTTGAATGGTTTGTATTATAATATGCTAAACAAGGGATGAGAGGATAGAAGTTTGTTTATGCCATTTACCTTAAAAGCGTGTGATTGCTTTTAAGGTAAGAGGAAAATATGTAAGTAAGATACGCTATTTGATACATTCTTCAGAGGAAGTATGAATAAGTAAGATAAGATTTAAAAGCATAAAGTTAGAGAGAGTAATGGGTAATATTTTTTCACCAACGCATTTAATTGTAATTTTATTGCTTATTTTTGTGCTTTTCGGGCGCGGTAAAATTTCTGAATTAATGGGCGATGTTGCTAAAGGAATTAAAGCCTTTAAAAAAACTATGAAGGAAGAAGAGGGGGGCGTTGAAGATAAAGTTGAAATAGCTGATACTTTTAAAATAATTGATGGAGAATCACAACCATTATCAGTAAAACGTACAGCAACACGCAGAAAGGCTTCCTCTGACTCTAAAGGAGGCAAGGCATCTGTTGCTAAAAAACATCGTATCAAATAACAAAAACGTCATCATCATTGTGCATTATTTTTTATGAGGAAGTCGAGTATAAGCGATGTTTGGGATTGATGGACCAGAGTTTGTCGTAATCTTACTTGTTCTCATCATTGTCATTGGACCGAAAGATTTACCTAAAATACTCAAGACAATAGCAAAGGTAAGGGCGTATGTGTATTCAACAGCAAATGAATTTCGGCACCAGTTTGATGATTTAATAAAACAAATTGAGCGCGATGATTTGCAAAAAACATGTTCGGATATTAACGATTCAAGCAAGAAATTGGCAGAGACTTTTGATTCCATTCAAAATACATTAGAGGATATTCACGATAATTTGGATGTTAAGGCAACACACCATAAATCAAAAAAAGATAAAGAAATTTTGGAATGTGATCAAAAGGTAATCAAGAAAGATAGAACAGTCTCTATAGCTTCTCATCATTCTGAAAACATTTCTGTTTCTCCTAAAGATAAAGAAAAAGAAGATGTGTCATGAATGTAAAAAAAGATGAATTTGATGCCGATATGGCACCACTTTTAGAACATTTAATTGAACTTCGTCAGCGAATTATTTCTGCTTTGGTTGCATTTATGATCGCTTTTATGATGTGTTTTCTTGTTAAAGATTATATTTTAAATTTTTTACTATGGCCGTATCAGTGGGCAATGAAAATAGCAGGAGGGTCCCCTGAGAGTATTCGTTTGCAATCAACACAAGTATGGGAAACTTTTTTAACGAAGATGAAGCTTTCTGCCTTTGGGGGAATTATTTTATCTTTTCCCTATACGGCTTTTCAATTTTATAGTTTTATTGCACCAGGGCTTTATAAAAATGAGCGCATGGCTTTTTTACCATTTCTCATTGGTGGTCCTATTTTATTTTGTATTGGAGGAGCGTTTGTTTATGCTCTATTGGCACCCATAATACTATGGTTTAGTCTTTCTCAACAATTTCTTCCAGATGCCCATTTAAAAATAGAGTTTATAGTGCGTATTTCTGATTATTTGGGCTTTATGACGTCGTTTATCGTAATTTTTGGTTTGATTTTCCAATTGCCTCTTGTCATCAGTCTTTTAACAAAAGTTGGATTTTTAACGTCTCATGATTTGGTATCTAAGCGAAAATGGGCTACTCTGCTCTCCTTTATCATTGCGGCAATGATAACGCCGTCAGATTTTTTTACGATGTTTGCAGTAGCTTTACCAGCGATAGCGCTTTATGAGATCTCAATTTTAATTGCTTACGGTATAGAAAAGAGAAGAAAATCCACTTAAGAAAAGTGTATAATCATACGCGATGAAAAATGAGTAAAAACAATATAGAATAAAAATAATATAAATGAGGAATTTTAATGCTTGATATTAAGTGGATTCGTGAAAATCCTGAGAAATTAGATAAAGCGCTCGTAAGTAGAGGCCTTGAGCCACAAGCTGAAAAGTTAATAGAACTTGATTTTGCACGCCGGTCACATGTTGCTAAGGTGCAATTAGCGCAGGAACGTCGCA
This sequence comes from Bartonella queenslandensis, assembly GCF_018155095.1. Classification (GTDB taxonomy): domain Bacteria; phylum Pseudomonadota; class Alphaproteobacteria; order Rhizobiales; family Rhizobiaceae; genus Bartonella; species Bartonella queenslandensis_B. Next base: position 166,755 of record NZ_NAAI01000003.1, read on the forward strand.
ATGCAGTTTCAAAGGAAATAGGACAAGCTTTAGCTCTCTCTGATCAGAAAATGACTGAAAGTCTTAGAGCTGAAGTGGAAGAGATTAAAGTCTTTCTTTCTTCTGCAACAGCGGAAGAGAAACAGCTGACAGAGAGTCTTGAGAAAATTCTTTCAGCACTTCCCAATATTCCATTGGATGATGTTCCAGAAGGTAAAGATGAAAGTGATAATGTCGTTATTCGACATTTTGGTACACCTCCAACATTTAATTTTACACCAAAGGAGCATTTTGATCTTGGTCAAGATCTCAAGCAGATGAATTTTGAGCGCGCTAGTCGTTTGTCTGGAACGCGTTTTACAGTTCTTTCAGGGGCGTTAGCACGTCTAGAACGTGCATTAGGACAGTTTATGCTTGATGTGCATGTCAATGAGCATGGTTATACAGAAGTTTCTGTGCCTCTTCTTGTTCGTGATGAGATTGTTTACGGAGCAGCCCAATTGCCGAAGTTTGCTGAAGATCTTTTTCAGACAACAGATGGCCGATGGCTTATTTCTACAGCAGAAGTGCCATTAACCAACTTGGTCAACGATGAAATTCTTGAAGTATCAGATTTACCACTGCGATTTTCTTCTTTATCACCCTGTTTTCGTTCAGAGGCGGGAGCAGCCGGTCGTGATACGCGTGGTATGTTGCGTCAGCATCAATTTTGGAAGGTAGAAATGGTCTCGATTACCAGTGAAGAGCAGTCTTTAATGGAATTGGAACGTATGACAGAATGTGCAGAAGATATATTAAAACGGCTTGGTTTGCCTTTTCGCACAGTGGTTCTTTCTACAGGGGATATGGGGTTTGCAGCACGTAAAACTTATGACATCGAAGTTTGGCTTCCTGGTCAAGAATGTTATCGTGAAATTTCTAGCTGTTCAGTTTGTGGAGACTTTCAAGGTCGACGTATGAATGCTCGCTATCGTAAAGAAGGTGATAAAAAATTGCATTTTGTTCATAGCCTTAATGGTTCTGGTACAGCTGTTGGCCGTTGTCTTATTGCTGTGCTTGAAAATTATCAGCAGGCTGATGGATCAATTATTGTTCCAGATGTTTTACAACCCTATATGGGAGGCATGCGTTGTATTTCTGCTTAATTTTTTGAAAGGAGAAACAATATGCGTTTATTGCAAATAGGGAATGATATGCAAACGCAAAGTTTTGCCATTTTAAAAGAATCGATTTTTAGAGACGATAAAAGTACACCTCCATTAGAGAGTGAATGATACGATGGGACAAAAGGGTATTTTACAATTTCGTGAGGAGTTGGCTGCTCTTGTACTGAAAATGCGTAGCAAAGGCATTGATGACGTGCGATTTTTTTCGGCATTAGAGAAAATTCCGCGTCAACAATTTGTTTCTGCTCCGTGGTTTAATAGTGCTTATGATAATAAAGTTATTCCCCTTGAGTGTGGTGAATATATGGAACGTTTGGAAGAACAACTCTTGATTCTTTCGGCACTATCATTGAAAAAAAAGCACCGTGTCTTAGAAATTGGTACAGGCTCTGGCTTTTGTACGGCTCTTATGGCATGTCTGAGTGACCGTGTGACAACGGTTGATCGTTATAAAACGCTTGTTGATTTGGCACGCCAAAAATTTCAAACTTTGGGTATTGAAAATATTGTTATACGGCAGATTGATGGAAGTCATAGTGTGACAGGTTTGGGATCATTTGATCGCATTCTTGTTTGGCCATCACGTTCTGATGAACCCAAGGAATTTTTAGAACTTTTAGCTGAAAATGGAATTCTCATTCAGGCGATAGGACCTGATGAAGGGGTACAAACGGTGACGCGCTATACAAAAATTGGTAGTCGATTCGAGTGTTTAGAATTGTTTCAAGTCCGTTATCATCCCTTTATTAAAGGTATTGCGGAGATACTTTAATTTTTAAGATTTAAGAAATAGTGCAAATTATTTCACTTTTTTATTTTCTTTAAATTCATTTTGATCTTAACTAAAGATATTTATAAATAAAACATCTCATTTTAACTCTTCGGTAATTTAAAAAAGCTTTAATGGAGTGAGTTGAGTATTGATGAGTGAGCAAAACGATGTGTTTAAAAGCTTTGGATAATATTTTCCGGCATAATTTTCAGAAAATGACTTTTTTAGCGGTAGCAACTATTGTTTCTGGTTGTAGTTCTGGGACACAACGTTTTTCCAATGTTTTCTCTCATCATACGGTATCATCTCAATCAGATATATCGAATTCTATATCTACAGATCCGAGAATGCTATCGTACGGTGGGGATATGATACAAAGCAGTGAATTACCACCTGTGGAACCAAGTAATGATTCGTTGATCGATAACAATTCTCCTTATAATTCTCCACAGCAAGGTAGGGTAGATTCTTCTGATGGTCGCATTATGGGGGGGCCTCCACGTAATCTTGGAACGCTTTCCCGTTCACAAATGGATAACTCTCCTATTTTTCGGCGGAATTCTTATATTGTCCAGAGTGGAGATACACTGCTCAGTATTGCACGACAAGTAGGGGTTAATGTTGAGGCATTAAAATCAGCAAATGGTATAAACAGCAATTCCATTTATATCGGTCAGGTTCTTGTACTTCCAAGCAGGCGTACATTAGCAACTTCAAAAGTGCCCAGTCGTAACGATTGGGCAACGTCAACAGCAGAATCTTCATCTCAATCTCGAGTGAGGTCTTCTATAAAGCCGAAGAAGACTTCTCCTATATATAAAGCTCCTGTAACAACACCAACTTCTGCACAGATGAACAGGTCAAATTCTGAAAAAAGTTCTTCTCAACAGATGGTGCAATTGAACCATGAATCTGATTTATCAGGTACTGTTACGAATACAGATAATATTAAGACGCCGCAAGCCACAGGAATTTCTAAAATGCGTTGGCCAGTACGAGGGCGTTTATTAAGCCAGTTTGGTCAAAAAAAAGGAACAGTAATGAATCGAGGAATAGATATTGCTGTGCCTGAAGGATCATCGGTAAAGGCATCAGAAAATGGTGTCGTTATTTACGCGGGAGATGGATTAAAAGAGCTGGGTAATGTTGTCATGATTCGACATGAAAATAATATTATCACTATTTATGGATGTAATAGTAAGCTTACTGTTAACAAAGGACAAAGGATAAGACGGGGTGATGAGATTGCTAAGTCGGGTGTTTCAGGAAATGTTAAAACGCCACGTGTTTATTTTGAGATGCGTAAGAATTCATTACCAGTTGATCCTCTTAAATATTTAGAAAACTAATTTATTGATGACGTTAAGTTTGAATAATCTTATAGATTTATAGAAATCTTATGAAAAACAATTTGTTTTCTTAAACCAATAGGCACGTATCAGAACGTTTTAATCTTCTGCTTTCGGAGTTAATTCTGCAATAACATGATCTTTCTGCTTGCTTTGCTCTTGTCGATGATTCAAAATACCAAGCAATGATTGAAGAGTCGAATAACTAATCTGTTGTGGTGCTACTTTTTTCAAAGCTGTTTACATTTGATAAAGTATTGATGTGCTTCATGTATTTTATCATTATGCTCGATCGTTGAAAGGCGTTTGCCCATATCTAATCTGTTTGCCTATGTCTAATCTAATGTATCAGCAGGAAATCATTACTTGAAAAGAGAGTTCCTTGAGTTTATTCGATATGATCATCTTTGTGTTGATGAAGGTATAAGACGATAGTACCTATTATCATCTGTCAGCGCTCAATGTTCCGATTGCTTTTGCATTTAAGAGGAGGCATGAAAAGAGATATTTGACTTCCTATCATAAATAATTTTTCTTTCCATGTTTATTTCACAGGTGTGATGTGCAAGAAAACCATTTGGATGAATTCAATGGAATTTAAACAAAAGAGTTTTACGATATTTAGCGCTATCATTTTAACATTAAAAATAATGAATTATCTCTATAAATTAGAGTTTTTCCATTACAAAAATTTTTTTGTATCAATTTATTAAGTGAGTGAGAAGGCTTCTCATTGTAGGATATATAATAGAGAGAAATAAATCTGTTTTTTAAAGATTTTTCTTATTGTATTCTGTCTCTTAAGGATTTATTGCATTTTTATCAAGCTGAGATTACATTATCTCGTCATCACTTTTTTATAATAAATTCTTTAGGAAAGTTTTTCTGAATCGGAATTTTATTTTAATAGAGTGGGAAATAATACCTGAAGTTTAACTATAGGAGATAAAAATGTTTATTACGAACGCTTATGCTCAAAGTGCAGGCGATGTTTCCAGTGGAATTTCATTTGTTGGCTTTTTCCCGCTCATTTTAATTTTTGCAATTATGTATTTTTTTGTTATTCGTCCACAGCGTGCACAAATGAAAAAGCGTCAGGAAATGCTTAACGCAGTACGGCGTGGTGATACAGTTATAACAGGTGGTGGTATTATCGGCAAGATTACGAAAGTTCACGATGAGAGTGGTGAATTAGAGGTTGAAATTGGTGAGGGTATAAATATTCGTGTTATTCGCTCAACATTAGCTGATGTGCGGGTTAAAGGTGAGCCGATTGCAGAAAAAAAATCAAAGTTTAATGTTAAAGAAAAAACTTCCCAAAAGTCTAATTCTAAAACGACAAAGAAAGAAAAAGTGAGTATTTCTAAAGAGAAAAAAGCTCTATCAAAGGAAAATAAAGAAAATGCATCTTAAAGTATGAATGCAATTTATACTGTTTTTAAAAGCATTTTTATAAAAAATATTAAAATACAAAGACAATTTCATTAAGAGGAATGGTTTTATACAATCACTACAGAAAATGGTGTCTTTGTTTTCTGTAGATGATTTAAATAGTTGCTTTATTTATGGGGTATTACGGCAAATTTTTCTGTTCTTTAAACAAGATCCTTATTTCCATAAAGAGAATTTTTTCACTTTTAAACTAAGTTGAGGAAAGTTTTTAAAACGTAGATGAGTATAGCATTTAATCGCAGGTTCTTGCTAACTTTTCATGTGTTTTTGTATGATTCAATCAAGATTTTATAGTAGAAATTTCTACCTCAATATTCTGATAGGCTATGGTTAACATATCGATGTTTGTATTACCCTTAACTTTTATAGTGAGAAGTAAAAGACAAGTGAATTTTCAAAAATAAAAGGTGCTTATTATATGTCCGATGCAATTCAAATTCGTGAAGCACATTTTCCAAGTCGTGCGCCTATTGATGCTTATGGAAATGGTGGATTTCGTTTTGCTGATATGTCACATAGAGGTTCTATTATTTGTGTCCCGTCAGGAATTTATGGCATTGATATGGCAGGACCTATTCCCACCCAAGGGGATCTATCTCGTGTTTTAGAAGAAGCAAATGAGATTGAAGTTTTATTAATAGGTACTGGAACTGAATTATTACGATTACCTGAAGAGTTACGGAGCCTTTTATGGGAAAAGCGTATTTCATCAGATACAATGGGTACGGGAGCTGCGGTACGTACATTTAATGTTTTATTGGCCGAAGATCGCGCTGTTGCAGCCTTATTATTTGCGGTAGAATAAAGTATTGTTTAATAAAATAAATATTCTCGCCTAGCCATAAAAGACGCGTATTATTAATTTTATTGTGCCGCAAAATGACGTCGTTTAAGGCGGTCATATAAGGAGCATAAGTATATACAAATTAACATATTAAGTATATTTTTAATACAGCAGCAACGATTCAGAGTTGGGTTAGCTTGAAATGCTTAGTGTATTGCATAAGGTGATAAGCCTCTGGCGCGTGAGGCGACCATAAGAGGCATTTTTATTCCTTTTTTAATAGTATTTACACACCCGCTCCGCATGTGACGTGGAAGGGGATAGATTTAAAATAAGAAAACCATGTGATCTTAGTTTTTTTCATTCAACAGACAAAAGGAAAAATTATATTATATATTAATTTGTTACGAGCAGTAGGAGCATGTCAAGATCAATTGGATTTTTGACAGACTAGTGCGGAAAGGAAGTTTTGTCCTTTTTATGCATAGCTTGAACCATATCATTTTTAACAGATTGATCTTTTGAGGAGGCAGGAAGAGGTCAATAATTTAATTAAGTCTTTGTGATCAATGAATTTTCTATAAGAGTACATTGTGATCTATTTGGTAAAAAAGTGTTTTTTGTTGTTCTAAGTTTCATCACGCATGTTACGGTTCATTTTTAGCTGTTTTTTTACGACAAATAAAAGCTTAAATCCTATAAGCTAAATTTTATCAAAAAAATGATTTATTTAATTTAAAAGAAATTTCTTTTTGAAAAGAAAAGGCACTAAAAAGAAATTTAAATTTATAATACAGTTAAGAAACACATTTAAAAATCTTATTCTATGAGCTGTATTTTCTTATCTCTCATTTTTTAAGATGAATAAAAAGAGAATATTAATTTAATTGCTAAAAAAGCGACGTTAATAGGTTCATAGAATGATAGGTTCTCTTCCTTATTGTCTTGATATTTTACGAAACATAGATCGTGATCGCTATATATCAGTTTTATTTGCACCTAAAAAAAAGCGCAAAGCATTGGCCGCTCTTTACGCATTTAATGCTGAGATTTCTCGTATTCGTGAAAGTGTCCATGATCCATTCATCGGAGAAATACGATTACGCTGGTGGTATGATTCTATCGCGCATGGTGAAATGCAAATGAGTGGAAATAATCCGATTTTGAGTGATTTATTGGCAGCAATGACTCTTTTTAATTTACCAAAGACAGCTTTTTTACGTTATTTCGATGCGCAAATTTTAGATCTTTACCACAACCCAATAGAAACGCTTCATGATCTCGAGCATTATTGTGGTGAGACAGCAAGCATAATTTTACAGCTTTCTTGTCAGATATTAGATCCTGATGCCACACAAGATTTTACAGATATCTATGAACATGGAGGGATTGCTCAAGGATTCAGCGGTGTATTACGTCTTTTATCATTCATGCAATCACGATATCACTATTATTTACCTACTGATATGCTGAAGGCTGTAGGGGTGAATAGGAAGGATTTAGACTCTCATCATCTCAGTGATCAACAAAAGGGCGATATTGTTGAAGCTATGGTAGCATTATCACGCGATCATTATAGCAAATTTTACGCGTATTCTTGTGCTTTACCTAGAGCTCTTAAGCCAGCATTTCTTCCATTGGTCATTATACCGGCTTCTCTTCAAAAGGCTATGCAGCTGGGGGGTGAAATTTTTCAAGAAAGTGCAACTCTGTCATTGATACATCGCTATTGGTTGATAACAAGAGCAGCAATAAGCGGTCATTTTCCAAAAATATCGTAAAGAATATGACTGCGTTAAAATTAGACTATTTTTTTCATGTTAAAAATAAAAGAGGATATTGTAACTCCAAATGATTTCTTTGTTATCAAAAACATTGATATAGTTCTTTTCTATGAATGCAAAAGAGTAAAAAGTTTTAAGGCCTTGAAAGTATGGTGTACTGGATGGTTGAAGGGCAAGCCAGCACCATTGTTAGAGTCGATCAGCTTCCACTATTGCGAAAACCCTTGGCACTCTTCACAAAGAGGAATGCCCTTTCTTTAATGTGTATCCAAACGTTAGTTCGGCTTATAACGTGCAAGCAGGAGGTTTTGATTGATTCAATCATAAACAGATTTAGAATAAAAGAAGCTTACGGTATTAAGGATTTTTATTCATATGGATAACACTATCTTATTTATAATAAATCAATGCATTAGCCAATAAAAGAAAACATAAGATAAAACTTAATAGATTGGTTCATTTGATGAAGAATTTTGATATTGAGTGCTCTGAATATATTGGTCGCGTCTTATTTGCAAGTAAAATAAAATTTCCATTTTATTATGAAAGAAGCTATTTTGGCTTCCTATTAAGTCTATAAAAAAATGCTCATTTTTGAAAAATTAAAATGATGAAGCCACAATTGATGACTGTGATGATATATGAAAAATATTGATCTATCATGAAGTTCGTTTTTTTTTCATATTGAATAAGAGCCTTGAAGTAAAAGAGATTTCCTCATTTTAGATCATGTTTAGAATGAATTTTTAAAATAGTTTTTTCCATATCATAAGTTGGGTGTGTCAATGCAAGTCATTTAAGGAAGAAGCAATAGGCTCCTTATGAACTAATATCAAGAGTAACAATATGACGATCTATAAATGTATGATAATAGGGATGAGATTTATTGCTTAATTGGGATGGATAATATTGTTTATTGCGTTGAAAAAAACGGAATCCACATATCCATTGACTATTTTCTCGCAACTCAACACATATACTGATTTGCGAGAGAGCTAATTATAATGCTGATCTTAAGAGACTAAGCAAACAAGAGATCGATCTTACCTTTTCCACTATAGAAGAAGTGCTGATAAAAATTCTATCAGATAATCTTTTCAAATTATGTCTACCCTTTTTATTGGAGAGTGTTAAAGATCTGATTGTAATTTTTGCTATTAATTTCCAAAGGATGTTCTTTATTGGCAATTTGTAGCATTTCGAGTTTGAGATCTTCTCTTATCATCATATCTATATTAGCCCTAATCTCAGATGAAAGAGTATGAGGCGTGATGTCTTTAGGCATCATTACAGCATTTATTTGATAAATGATACGGTTTGTTGCAACCGGACCTTTTATGATGCCATAATGACCTTTGAGACCAGAAAACAATACCTTAATCCCTTCAACACCAAGGATTTCAGAGGGATCTTGACGCCGGAGGAGAGGCGTTGTTTGTTTTGTAACACCAAGTGTCCGTGCAAGGCTAACAAGACTTTTTCCTTCCGTAAGCTGTTTGAGAGCATTTTGGGCTTTTTCATCAAGAAGGCGCTGAATTTCTTCACTTTTCCATTGAGAAAGAACATCTAGCTTAGCTTCTTCCAGTGTTTTATCGCGGGAAGGAATAATCTTATCGACTTTATACCAGAGATATCCACCATTTTGAAAAGAGAGAGGATCAAGATCAACTCCTTCATTTGATTGATAGATGACATTGAGCAAAGTATCTTTTTGAGGCAAATCTGTGAGGATTTCACCTTCAAGCGTTTTGCCTGTTTTATCAAAGGTAATTGTGCGCAGAGATAATCTGTATTGCTCAGCAAGCTCTTTGAGAGAAGCGCCCTCAAAACGAGCATTTTCAATGGCGATATAATTGTTACGGATATCCTCAGTCGCACGATTTTTGGCAAGTGTTTGGCGAATATTTTCTTCTACACTTTCAAAAGGAAGAGATCTTGAAGGTTCAATATGTGTGACGCGAATGAGAACAGGTCCCTGTAGGTCATTTATTACAGGACTGACTTGTCCTTGTTGGAGTTCAAAAATTTCAGATGCGAGATGATTAGGAAGTTCATTTTCTGCAAGAGGACCTTTTTTGATGTCATTAAGAGTCTTTTTTTCAGCTTTTATCAGTTCATCAAAACTCAATCCATTGGCTATTTTTTTTGCTGCATTATCGGCTTTTTCGCGTGTGGAGAATCTCAGTTCTTCGAATGTGCGCTTTTCAGGCGTTATAAAACGTGAAGCATTTTGGGTATAATAGGCTTTTGCCTCATCTATTGAGATATCTTGAGGTTTTATGAAATCAGAAAGTTCCATAGATAACAAAGAGACAGTGCGGTATTCTGGAGCACGAAATTCATTTTGATGTGTTTCAAACCATTTTTGCAGTGTTTCGTGATCAGGATCAGCGATTGTTTGCCCTTTTAGATCAATAATGAAATAATCAGCACTCCGCTTTTCTCCTTGATAAAGAGCAAGTGCCTTGTAAAAGAGATTGGGTGCTTTCATATCAGAAAGTAAAGCAGCAATAAGTTGGTTACGCTTTTCTTGTTTGGTATAATAATTAAGAAAAGCACTTTCACTGATACGTAAATGCTGAAGATAGTTATAAAATAAATTTTTATCAAATATACCATTTATCTGGAACATCTTATCAGAACCAATCGTATGAGCGATTGTATCTTTTGAAAGACTTATTTTCATTTTACGGGCTTGTTCATCAAGCAGCACATTTTGTTGCAATTGATTAAACACAAAAGCGGGAATTTGGTATTGCTGCATTTCATTTGGTGTAAACATTCGTCCAAGATGAGCTGCCTGTGCTAAACGTGCGCTTTGATCGGCAAGTGCGAGACGATAATCATCGATAGTGACTATGGATCTTCCAGAAGTAATAAGATCTCTTTCACTTTTTGTGTGTAACTGTGGTATTCCCCATAAGAGAATGAAGCATAAGAGTAAAATAGCAAGGAAAATTCTGAAAATCCAAGAGTTTGCAGCACTTCTTATGACGTCAAGCATTGTTCAATTCCATTTTAAACATAAATTATTACCAAAGCAGGAGTGGAATTTGCAATAAAGAGACGAAAGATGCAAGCTTTTAAAGACTTGCTTTCATTTTATAATTTGATACTACAGGTAAATCAAAATATCTAAGAGCTCTTGAGGTGAAAATATGTCTCCAAATATTCGGCCTTTTCTTGCTGGAAATTGGAAAATGAATGGAATGAGAGAATCGCTTGGAGAGTTACGAGCCATTGCTACAGGCGTTAGCTCTGATTTCGGTCATCTGTTTGAAGCGCTCATTTGTGTTCCTGCAACGCTTTTATCGCGTGCTTCTGATACATTGGATGGTGAAAATCTCCTTTTAGGAGGACAAAATTGTCACTTTGATGATCATGGTCCTTATACGGGAGATATTTCAGCTTTTATGCTTAAAGAAGCGGGAGCAAGCCACGTTATTATTGGGCATTCGGAACGTCGTACGGTGTATCAGGAAAATGATGCAATTGTCTGTGCTAAAGTGCAAGCAGCGTGGCGCGCAGGTCTTGTGGCTCTTGTGTGTATTGGTGAAACATTGGAGGAGCGCGATAATAATAAAGTCATGGATGTTCTTGCGCAGCAGCTTGAAGGATCTTTACCAGATGATGCAACAGCAGAGAATATCATTATCGCTTATGAACCTGTCTGGGCGATAGGTACTGGCAATACAGCAACTTCAGAAGATATTGCAAAAGTGCATCATTTCATTCGTGATAAGATGTGCTCTCGTTTTGGTGATGAAGGAAACAAGATACGTTTGCTTTATGGTGGATCTGTAAAGCCATCCAATGCCTTTGAGCTTTTAAGTATTCCTCATGTTAATGGGGCTTTGATCGGTGGATCCAGCTTAAAAGCGATTGATTTTTTAACTATTTGCGATGTTTGTCGTAAATTATAGCAGAGAAATTTGAGTTTTCCCCTTGGATTGTGTGTTATTTATGTATAAATAACCGTGAAAGAGATATTTTAAGAGCAGGGTTTATGCAAACAGTACTTATTGTTATTCATTTATTGATTGTGATTACTTTAGTTGGGGTTATCTTAATCCAACCCTCAGAAGGTGGTGGGCTTGGTGTGAGTAATAGCTCAGGGTTGATGAAAACCCGTGGGTCTCGAAACCCTTTAACACGTTTGACAGCTATTTTAGCCTGTTGTTTTTATGTTGTTTCCATCGGACTTATTGTTGTGGGAAGTATATCAAATTCTGGTTCTGATATTTTAAAGCGCATACCGGTTAATTCAGAGCAGAATTCTACCAATAAAGGCTCAGAATCAGTCCCATCATCAAATGGTGAGTCTCAACCTTCTATTCTTGAGCAGCTAGGAGGTCCTTCAGATTCTCCACAGGGACAAAAACAGTCTACAAAGCCTGAAATGGAAAACCCAGTTCCACCGGTTCTTGAAAATCCAGTTCCGGATAGCAATACAAAATAGTTTTTTGAAGAAAATATAGACTTTTAAAAAGGTGATTTTTTCACCTTTTTTTATTTTAGAGGAAAAATTGTTTCTTTTTGCATTTTTTTCTGGAAAAATCATTATAAATTGCTTATCACCATAAGCCCATGGCACGTTATGTTTTTATTACTGGTGGTGTGGTTTCTTCGCTTGGAAAAGGCATCGCAGCGGCGGCGTTAGCAGCGTTATTACAGGCTCGTGGCTATCGTGTACGTCTTCGCAAACTTGATCCTTATTTAAATGTTGATCCAGGGACGATGTCACCTTATCAACATGGTGAAGTATTTGTAACCGATGATGGTGCGGAAACAGATCTTGATCTTGGTCATTATGAGCGTTTTACTGGGCGTTCTGCAAATAGCCAAGACAATATTACAACAGGGCGTATTTATCGCAATATCATTGAACGAGAACGGCGGGGTGATTATTTGGGGGCAACAGTTCAAGTTATTCCTCATGTTACAGATGAAATTAAGCGATTTATTACGACGGGAAATGAAGAATTTGATTTTGTTTTGTGTGAAATAGGTGGAACGGTTGGTGATATTGAGGCCATGCCTTTTCTAGAAGCGATTCGTCAACTTGGTAATGAACTTTCTAGGCAAAATGTCGTTTATATCCATCTTACATTAATGCCTTATATTCCCTCGGCAGGTGAATTAAAAACGAAACCAACACAACATTCTGTTAAAGAATTGCAATCAGTTGGTATTTCTCCTGATATTTTGCTTGTGCGAGCAGACCGGTCTATTCCAGAAACAGAACGGTATAAATTATCACTTTTTTGCAATGTTCGCGCCAATGCTGTGATTCAGGCATTAGATATGCCAACAATTTATGATGTTCCTATGGCCTATCATAAAGAGGGTTTAGACTCTGAAGTTCTTTGCGCTTTTGGAATCAATACGGCTCCTCCTCCTCAGATGAATCTTTGGGAAGATATTACGCATCGCATTCACCATCCAGAAGGAGAAGTTGCGATTGCTATTGTAGGAAAATATATTGGCTTAAAGGATGCTTATAAATCTCTTATCGAAGCGATTGCGCATGGTGGTTTAGCGAATAAAGTGAAAGTTAATATTGAGTGGATTGATTCGCAACTTCTTGAAAAAGAAGATTCCGTTTTAGCTTTACAAAAAGCGCATGGAATTTTGGTTCCTGGGGCTTTTGGGGTTCGAGGGGCAGAAGGAAAAATTCGAGCAATTCAATTTGCGCGAGAGCGTAAAATTCCATTTTTAGGGATTTGTTTTGGAATGCAATTGGCTTGTATAGAAGCTGCACGCAATATTGCACAGATTGAGAATGCTTCATCAAGTGAGTTTTGTGAAACAGAAAATCCAATTGTCGGTTTAATGACAGAATGGCTCAAAGGCGATGTTCTTGAAAAACGGACAAGAAATGGTGATCTTGGTGGATCCATGCGCCTTGGTGCTTTTGCTGCTGAATTAAAAGAACAAAGTCATATTGCTCAAATTTATGGAATGACAAAGATTGTTGAACGACATCGTCATCGTTATGAGGTCAATATTGATTATAAAGATAAGTTAGAACAGTGTGGTTTGATTTTTTCTGGCATGTCTCCCGATGGTATTTTGCCGGAAACGATAGAATATGCAGATCATCCATGGTTCATAGGTGTTCAATATCATCCAGAACTAAAATCACGTCCTTTTGATCCACATCCGCTTTTTGCTTCTTTTATTGAAGCTGCTGTAGAACAAAGCCGATTGGTTTAAGATGTCAATTTGGTTACTTTGCTTTTGAGGGATAAAATGACGAAACCAAATGCTCGTGTAAAAGTTGGAAACATTATTTTTGCAAATGAAATGCCTCTTTCATTAATTGCAGGACCGTGTCAGATGGAAAGTCGCGATCATGCTTTTGAAATGGCTGGTCGTATTAAAACAATTACCGATCAGCTGGGTATCGGGTTTGTTTATAAATCAAGTTACGATAAAGCCAACCGAACCTCTTTGAGTGCGGCACGTGGCATTGGTCTTGAAAAAGCAATGGCCATTTTTTCTGATTTAAAAAAAGAGTTTAATTGTCCCATATTGACGGATATACATACCGAAGAACAATGTACAATTGTTTCTTCTACGGTTGATATTTTACAAATACCTGCTTTTTTATGTCGTCAAACAGATCTTTTAGTAGCAGCCGCCAAAACAGGATGTGTTATTAATATTAAAAAAGGTCAGTTTTTAGCTCCGTGGGATATGGAGAATGTTTTAAAAAAGGTTATTCACAGTGGTAATCCAAATGTTATGCTTTGTGAGCGAGGCACATCATTTGGTTATAACCGACTGATTTCGGATATGCGTTCGTTACCTATTTTACGTTCATTTGGGGCTCCTGTTATTTTTGATGCCACACACTCTGTTCAAGAACCTGGGGGGCAGGGAGCTTCATCTGGTGGACAGCGTCAATTTGTTGAAGTTTTAGCGCGTGCGGCTGTTTCTGTTGGGGTTGCCGGTATTTTTTTAGAAACCCATCAAGATCCAGATCATGCACCTTCTGATGGACCCAATATGGTTAAAATTGATGATTTACAAAGATTGCTTGAGACTTTAATGGAATTTGATAATCTGTCAAAGAAGTTGAATTAAGAAGAGAAAAAATATTTCATGAGTAGGATATTAGAAATGAATCGCGCCTTTGATTGGATAAGGAAACATAGATGACTATAATTGTCGATATCATTGGACGTGAAGTTCTTGATAGCCGTGGTAACCCAACGGTGGAAGTTGATGTTCATTTGGAAAATGGAGCTTTTGGTCGTGCTCTGGTTCCCTCAGGGGCTTCAACAGGGACACATGAGGCTATAGAACTTCGTGATGGTGATTTGCGTTATCAAGGGAAAGGTGTTGAAAAAGCGGTTTCTGCGGTCAATGGCGAGATTCTTGAAGAACTTGGTGGGCGGGATGCAAGAGACCAAATCGCTATTGATCAAGCAATGATTGCGTTGGATGGAACGCCAAACAAGGCCCGTCTTGGTGCCAATGCACTTCTTGGTGTTTCATTGGCTGTTGCAAAGGCTGCTGCAGACTCATTAAATTTACCTTTGTATCGTTATATTGGTGGTACGCAAGCGCATATTCTTCCAACACCTATGATGAATATTATTAATGGTGGCGTTCATGCTGATAACTTGATTGATTTTCAAGAGTTTATGATTATTCCTGTGGGAGCTCCTAGCGTGAAAGAAGCCATCCGTTATGGTGCTGAGATCTTCCATGCGTTGAAAAAGCGTTTAAAAGATGCGGGGCATAATACCAATGTTGGTGATGAAGGTGGTTTTGCACCTCAGTTTAAAAGTGCCGATCAAGCAATTGATTTTATCATGGAATCTATTATAGCGTGTGGCTATAAACCAGGTGAGCAAATTGCCATTGGTTTAGATTGTGCTTCCACTGAATTTTATAAAAATGGTTCGTATTTTTATAAAGGTGAGGGAAAATGTCGTGACATCCAAGAACAGGTAGATTATTTGGCACACCTTGTGAAAAGCTATCCTATTATTACCATTGAAGATGGAATGGCAGAGGATGATTGGGAAGGTTGGAAGCTCCTCACTGAGACAATAGGAGAAAAATGTCAGCTGGTTGGCGATGATTTGTTTGTAACAAATTCAGCGCGTTTACGTGATGGTATCAAAATGGGAGTAGGCAATTCTATCCTTATAAAAGTTAACCAAATTGGGACATTGAGTGAAACACTTGATGCTGTAGAAATCGCGCATAAAGCCGGTTATCGTGCCATTATATCTCACCGCTCAGGCGAAACAGAAGATTCTTTCATTGCAGATCTTGCGGTTGCAACGAATTGTGGACAAATTAAAACAGGTTCTCTTGCACGTTCGGATCGATTAGCAAAGTACAATCAACTTATTCGTATTGAAGAAATGCTAGGAGCTCAAGCATGTTATGCTGGTAATATATATCGTTGATCATTGTGAGCACAAAATATGAAAGTATAATATCATTTAGACTATGAAATTAAGATTTCTTATCAAAGGCATATACGCAATAATTTTTAAGTGTTTAAATTTATAGGGATTAAGATGAGAGGTGTAATTCTTACTCAAGATCAAGGAACGTATCTCGTTTCAGGTGATGATGGTAGGCGTTATCAGTTTGCGACTTGGGATTGGTTGGGAAAGAAACCACCAAGGATTGGTGATACTGTTGATTTTGTCTATGAAGGAGGAGTGGTCAGTTCTGTTTTTCCGTTGTTAAGACCAGGTACAGAAAACTCAAAGATCATGTTCGCACTTCTTTGTTGGTTTGCAGGTATCTTTGGTGTTCATCGTTTTATGGTTGGGAGAGTTCGCACTGGTGCTTTAATGCTCATTCTATCTTTATCGGTTGCTGGATTGGTGATTACCGGTATTTGGGCAATTGTTGATTTTATACTCATTGTTGCTGGAAAATTTACGGATAAAGATGGGAATCAGATTACAGACTTGTAAAAATCTTATAATAAAAAGAAGGTCATGTAGACCGCTTTTTATTTTTATAGATATATTAAGTTCGTAACGCCGAATTATGGTACTATACGTTTTTAAGTAGAAATATTAAGAAAAATATGCACAGTTAAATAAAACTATTGAAAAAAACTGTGCTATTTTATACGGGTAGAATAAAGACGTAAATCAATTACAGCTTACTTTAGTGTTTCTGTTTATAGCAGTGGAAAACACTAATTATTGGGGGGATTCAAACTATTTCAATTCCACATTTATCATGGTTTCTATGCGTTTTATTTACGCAGTGAGGTTAATCAGCATATTATCTAAATTAGGAAAATCTCTTTATGAATAACACATGAGGAGCAGCTTTATAGGTGGTTGAAGATGAAAGGTAAGATTATTGGTCAAGATCAAGGAGATTATTTCGTTTCAGGGGCTGATGGTAAGCGCTATCAATTTGCGAGTTGGGATTGGTTAGGAAAAAAAACACCAAAGGTAGGGGATACCGTTGATTTTGTATATGAAGATAGCGTTGTTAAATCTGTTCTCCCTCTTTCGAGTGAATCGCAGTCAGAAAAATCAAGATTGGCGATAGCACTTGTTTGTTGGTTTTTTGGATATTTGGGAATTCATCGCTTTATGGCAGGTAAAGTTGGAACGGGCATTGCAATGCTTCTTATAAATATAATAAGTATAATAACTATACCACTTTTTGTAGGGCTTATAGTAATTATTTTTATAATGACACCTTGGGTATTGATTGATTTTATAGTTATTTTATCCGGAAATTTTAGGGATGAAAATGGGGATAAAATTATAAATTGGTAGAAATTTTAGCATAATATAAAATGTAAAGAGCTAGAAACTTTCTTTACTTTTTATGTTGTCAATATATTAATTTAATAATGTAAATTATTTTAGTCTATATATTTAAATATGAAATACTAAAGAAAATTATGTATATTTAAATAAAACTATTGAAAAAGACTATAATATTTCATATGAAAGAGGCAAAAGTGCAAATCGAACAGCGTGCTTTGTATTGCCACTTATAATTGCGGGAATTTTAAGTTGTTGGGGGATTTTAAGCTTTTTAAATTGTCATATATCACGGTGAATACAGATTGTATTCATGCAGTGAGGATTATCCAATATATTATCATATTAGAAGAAAAACTTCTTTATGAATAACAATTTTATAGGTGGTGAAGATGAAAGGTAAGATTATTGGTCATGATCAAGGAGATTATTTCATTTCAGGGGCTGATGGTAAGCGCTATCAATTTGCGAATTGGGATTGGTCAGGAAAAACGCCGCCGAAGGTTGGTGACGTCGTTGATTTTGTGTGTGAAGGGGATACCATTAAATCTATTTTCCCTATCTTAACTGAAGGTCAGTCACAGCAATCAAAAGTGACGTTAGCGGTCGTTTGTTTTTTTCTAGGTGGACTAGGAATTCATCGTTTTATGGTTGGTAAAGTTGGAACGGGCATTGCAATGCTTCTTATAAGTATAATAAGTATAATAAGTATAATAAGTGTAGCACTTTTTTTGGTAGGGGTTCTAGGGATTATTTTTATAATTATACCTTGGGTATTGATTGATTTTATAGTCATTTTAACAGGAAATTTTAAGGACAAGAATGGGTGTAAGATCACAAGTTAGTAGGATATCCAATATTTGTTATATAACAAAGTGGGGTATTTAGCTTACTTTGATTGTTTTGAGGGGGGGTAAATTGGTGATAAAAAATTGTTTGCGTTTCTAGATTGAGTAATGAGGTGTTAATCAAAATCATGCATAGTTGGGCAGAATATTAAGAAACTTATGCTGTAAAGACTGTGCTATTTTATGTGGACAAAACAGAAACGTCGATCAATCAAAGTGCGCTTTGTACTACCTTTTATGACGGTGGGCGTTTTGAGCTATTTCAGTTACCATATTTATCATGGTGAGTATGGATTGTATTCACGCAGTGAAGTTAATCAGTATATTAGCGAATTAGAAAAGGAGCTTCATACAATAGAAGCTGAGCGACAATTCATTGAAAAGCGCATTTCTCTTTTACGCAATGGACATATTGAAAAGGACATGTTGGATGAGTATGTCCGAAAGAATTTGAACTTTTCTAAGCCAAATGAACTGACAATCTTAATACCTTTAAATGATACCAAAGGTAAATGAGAAATCGCTTAATTAAAACGACAATCAGCAATGATATTGTTTAAGCCGATTGATAAGGCTTGTAACTTTTGTTCGTAAAGGTTATTCCTAAATAATCATAAAAGGGAGTTTAATATGGCAGAACGACTTAAAAAAAATTCTGCGTCGATGGCGCACACTGCGTTATCAAGCATTACAAAGAAAGCACCAATAGCAGATTTCACAAAAGAGGAAGAAATTGATGCTTATCGTGAAATGCTTTTAATTCGCCGTTTTGAAGAAAAAGCAGGACAACTTTATGGTATGGGGCTTATTGGGGGGTTTTGTCATCTTTATATTGGACAGGAAGCTGTTGTTATAGGAACTTTAAAGGCAGCAAAAGAAGGTGATCAGGTTATTACGTCTTACCGTGATCATGGCCATATGTTAGCAGTTGGGATGAGCCCGCGTGGTGTCATGGCAGAATTAACGGGACGTCAAGGGGGATTTTCCAAAGGTAAAGGTGGCTCGATGCATATGTTCTCTAAAGAGAAGAACTTTTATGGTGGACATGGTATTGTTGGCGCGCAGGTTCCCATAGGTTCAGGTTTGGCATTTTCGAATCAATATCTTGGTAAAGATAATGTGACATTGGTTTATTTTGGTGATGGTGCTGCAAATCAGGGGCAGGTTTACGAAAGTTTTAATATGGCTTCACTTTGGAAGCTGCCCGTTGTTTATATTATTGAAAACAATCAGTATGCTATGGGAACATCCGTTTCACGCGCATCTGCAGAAACTGATTTTTCTCGTCGTGGTCTTTCTTTTGAAATTCCAGGTATTGTTGTTGATGGTATGGATGTTCGATCCGTAAAAGGAGCTTCGGATGAAGCAGTTTCTTGGGCTCGTTCGGGTAAAGGGCCGATCATTCTTGATATGCAGACCTATCGTTATCGTGGTCATTCCATGTCTGACCCAGCAAAATATCGTTCAAAGGAAGAAGTCCAAAAAATAAAAGAGGAACACGATCCGATTGATCAAGTAAAAAGTCGGATTCTTAAAAAAAATTGGGCGAGTGAAGACGATTTAAAGTCTATTGAGAAAGAGGTCCGTGCAATTGTTGCTGATGCGGCAGATTTTGCACAAAGTGATCAAGAGCCAGATGTTTCTGAGCTCTATACTGATATTTTAGTTTGATGCGAGGGAAGCAAGTATGTCTATTGATATTTTGATGCCGGCGCTTTCACCAACTATGGAAGAAGGTAAATTGTCTAAATGGCTCAAGAAAGAAGGAGATAAGGTTAGCGCTGGTGATGTTATTGCTGAAATTGAAACGGATAAGGCGACAATGGAAGTAGAGGCTGTTGATGAAGGGACACTTGGTAAAGTTGTTGTTCCTGAAGGTTCTGAAGGGGTAAAGGTTAATAGTGTTATTGCGGTTTTGTTAGAAGAAGGTGAACGTGCTGAGGATATTTTGCAACCTACTAATACAGCACAAAAACCTCAAGTATCCTCCTCTTCTCTTCCTTCACCAGTTCCGCAGTCTGCACCTTTTTCTATACCTTCTGATTTTGATATTCCAGCAGGAACACAGATGGTGACAATGACAGTCCGTGAAGCGCTTAATCAGGCTTTGGCTGAAGAAATGCGGCGTGATGAAAAAGTTTTTCTTATGGGGGAAGAAGTTGCGCAATATCAAGGGGCCTATAAGGTTAGCCAAGGCTTGTTGGAAGAATTCGGGGAACGGCGCGTTATTGATACCCCCATTACAGAGCATGGCTTTGCTGGGTTGGCTGTTGGTGCTGCTTTTGGAGGGTTACGTCCTATTGTCGAGTTTATGACCTTTAATTTTGCCATGCAGGCAATGGATCAAATTATTAACTCAGCAGCAAAAACACGTTATATGTCTGGTGGACAAATGACTGCTCCTATGGTTTTCCGTGGTCCTAATGGTGCTGCTGCTCGTGTTGGTGCTCAACATTCTCAATGCTATGCTGCATGGTATAGTCATATACCAGGTCTGAAAGTTGTTATGCCTTATAGTGCTGCAGATGCAAAAGGTTTGCTAAAAGCTGCTATTCGTGATGATAGTCCTGTTATTTTCCTTGAAAATGAGATTTTGTACGGGCATCAATTTGAGGTTCCTCAACTTGATGATTTTATTTTGCCTATTGGTCGAGCGCGTATTCATAAGTCTGGACAAGATGTGACGATTGTTGCATGTGGGATTGGAATGCATTACGCTGTCCAGGCGTTACCAGAAATTGAAAAACTTGGTATTGACGTTGAATTAATAGATTTACGGACCATTCGTCCGATGGATCTTCCAACGATCCTTTCTTCAGTTAAAAAAACGGGTCGTTTAGTAACAATAGAAGAAGGTTTTCCTCAGTCGTCTGTAGGAACTGAAATAGCAACACGTGTTATGCAGCAGGTTTTTGACTATCTTGATGCACCAATTGCAACGATTTCTGGTAAAGATGTTCCGATGCCTTATGCTGCTAATCTTGAGAAATTGGCTTTACCTGATACGGCTGAGGTTATTGAGGCCGTTAAGGCTGTGACGTACAGAGCATAACGGAGGAAAGCACAATGTCCATTAAAATTACAATGCCAGCGCTTTCCCCTACGATGGAAGAGGGAAATTTAACAAAATGGAATATTAAAGAGGGCGATAAAGTTTCCTCTGGAGATGTTATTGCTGAAATTGAGACAGATAAAGCGACGATGGAAGTTGAGGCCGTTGATGAAGGTACCGTTGCCAAAATTGTTGTTCCTGCTGGAACACAAGGCGTTAAGGTAAATGCTTTGATTGTTATTTTAGCAGAAGAAGGTGAAGACTTAGCTGAAGCTGCAAAAGTTGCAGAAGAGCCCTTTTCTTCTACAACACAAGAACCAGACAGTTTAAAACAGGCAGATTCTCTTAAGAAGATGGATTCAAAAGAGACAAAAATGTTTCATGAATCATCAGCTCAGCAATTAATGCAGCAAAGTAAAGAAGGGAATCGTCTTTTTGCTTCTCCTTTAGCACGGCGATTAGCCTCTCAGGCAGGTCTTGATTTATCCCTTATTTCTGGAAGTGGTCCCCATGGACGTATTATCAAGCGCGATGTAGAAAAAGCTATGGGCGGTGATATTTCTCAAGCTTCTTACTCGTCACAGATCGGAGAGGCAGTCGCAGCCGGTGTTTCTGACAAACAGATATTGCAACTCTTCAAAGAGGATGAATATATCTTCACACCCCATAATAATATGCGTAAAACAATCGCTACACGATTGGTGGAATCAAAGCAAAGGGTTCCACATTTCTATGTGACTGTAGATTGTGAGCTTGATGCACTATTAGCGTTGCGTACACAACTCAATGCTGCAGCACCAATGGTCAAAATGCTGGAAGAAGCTAAACCGACTTATAAGCTTTCTGTTAATGATATGGTAATCAAAGCTGTTGCACTTTCTTTGAAAGCTGTTCCTGATGCGAACGTCTCTTGGCTTGAAGGCGGAATGCTTCATCATAAACATTGTGATGTTGGGGTTGCTGTTTCTATTCCCAATGGGTTAATTACCCCGATTATTCGCCATGCAGAGGAAAAATCGTTATCGCTTATTTCCAAAGAGATGAAGGATTTTGCAAAGCGTGCCCGTGAGCGTAAGTTAAAAATGGAAGAATATCAGGGTGGAACAACAGCTGTATCGAATATGGGAATGTATGGTGTAAAAAGTTTTTCTGCTATCCTTAATCCACCCCATGCGACAATTTTTGCAATTGGTGCAGGGGAGCAACGCGCTGTTGTTAAAAATGGTGCATTAGCCATTGCAACAGTTATGTCGGTTACACTTTCTGTTGATCATCGTGCTGTTGATGGTGCTTTAGCAGCAGAGTTGGCACAAACTTTTAAGAAGATGATTGAAAATCCATTAGCCATGTTGGTTTGAACGACAGTTTTTCACGTAAATTGTGAGAGAGAGTATTAAGAGAGTAAAAGAAAATTTAAAGAGTTCAGAGAGCAATGTTATTGCTGTTTCTAGTTTGGGTAAAGCATTGATGTGAATCTTAAAGTTAAAGACGTTAATTCTGTTATGTTGATTTTCAATCTTAGGTTCAAAAAGTGCATATCCGTTTTTATATATCCATGGAGGAATTACTGTGGCAAATCTTTATGATGTAATTGTGATTGGATCAGGTCCAGGCGGATATGTAGCCGCAATTCGTGCAGCACAATGTGGCTTTAAAACTGCGATTGTTGAGCGTGAACATTTGGGAGGAATTTGTTTAAATTGGGGATGTATTCCAACAAAAGCCCTTTTACGTTCGGCGGAAGTGAAGCATTTTGCTGAACATGCGAAAGATTATGGACTAAAACTTAATGGTTCAATTGAAGCAAACATAAAAGATGTTGTAACACGTTCACGCAGCGTTTCAGCACGTTTAAATGCTGGTGTTGGTTTTTTAATGAAAAAAAACAAAATAGATATTATCTGGGGTGAAGCGAAGCTTACGAAAGAGGCAAAAGGAAACCAGCCTGCGGAAATTACGGTTTCGTCGTCTTCCAAACCGGTTATGCAGCCACAAAATCCAATCCCTAAAGGAACTTTAGGGAAGGGGACTTATCAAGCAAAGCATATCATTATTGCAACGGGTGCGCGTCCTCGTGTTCTTCCTGGTATGGAGCCGGATGGAAAACTCATTTGGACTTATTTTGAAGCTATGATCCCGTCAGAAATACCGAAATCGCTTTTAGTCATAGGGTCTGGGGCTATTGGTATTGAATTTGCTTCCTTTTATCGTGATATGGGAGCTGAGGTCACTGTTGTTGAAATGATGCCTCACATCATGCCCGCTGAAGATATTGAAATTTCAACATTTGCTCGTAAACAGTTAGAGAAAAAAGGTTTACGTATTCTTTGTCAGGCAAAGGTAACAAAGGTTGAAAAAGCTTCCAATTCTGTGATGATACATATTGATGTTAAGGGCAAAACAGAGACAATGACTGTTGATCGTGTGGTTTCCGCTATTGGGGTGCAGGGTAATATTGAGAATCTTGGGTTAGAGGCTTTGGGGATAAAAACCGATCGTGGGTGTATTATCACCGATGAATGGAGTTGGACAGGGGTTGGGGGTATTTATGCTATCGGTGATGTGGCAGGAGCTCCTATGTTAGCCCATAAAGCAGAAGAAGAGGGTGTAATATGCATTGAACACCTTGCGGGTTTGAAAAATACGCATCCACTTGATACAAGAAAAATTCCAGGATGCACCTATTGCACACCGCAAGTTGCTTCTGTAGGTCTTTCAGAAGTAGCAGCAAAAGAAGCTGGTTATGATATACGTGTTGGTCGTTATTTTTTTGCAGCGAATGGCAAGGCGATTGCTTTGGGTGAAGATCAGGGACTAGTAAAAACGATTTTTGATAAAAAAACAGGACAGCTTCTTGGCGCTCATATGGTAGGGGCTGAGGTAACAGAACTGATACAGGGTTTTGTTATTGCCATGAATCTTGAAACAACAGAGGAAGAATTAATGCATACTGTCTTTCCACATCCGACCTTATCGGAAATGATGAAAGAAAGTGTATTGGACGCTTATGGTCAAGTTTTAAACGCTTGATGATTGGGTTTAAGTGAAAGATTTTATATTTTTCATTGCTATTTCGTATTTATAAGGCAAAGGCTTAAATGGTTACGGTTGTTGATAGAGTTACGAATAGACGTTTGCGTCATCCTGAAAAGGCGCATCGTCCGGATACAAGCGTTCAAAAAAAGCCCGATTGGATTCGTGTAAGAGCACCGACATCACCAATTTATAAAGAAACGCATGGTATTGTCCGCGCTCATAAATTAGTAACCGTATGTGAAGAAGCAGGTTGTCCTAATATTGGCGAATGTTGGAGCCAGCGGCATGCCAGTTTTATGATTTTAGGTGAGATATGTACGCGTGCTTGTGCTTTTTGTAACGTTGCAACAGGTATTCCGCTTGCCGTTGATGATAATGAGCCAGAACGTGTAGCTGATGCTGTTGCGCGGATGGAATTGAAGCATGTTGTCATTACATCTGTTGATCGTGATGATCTTGCTGATGGTGGCGCTGAGCATTTTGCAAAAGTTATTTATGCGATTCGTCGAAAAGCGCCTAAAACGACAATTGAAGTTCTTACACCTGACTTTCGTCATAAGGATGGTGCTTTAGAAGTCGTTGTTGCTGCTAAGCCTGATGTTTTTAATCATAACTTAGAAACAGTTCCTTCTAAATATTTGAAGGTTCGTCCAGGGGCGCGTTATTTCCATTCAATTCGGCTGTTACAACGCGTTAAAGAGTTGGATCCAACAATTTTCACAAAATCAGGAATTATGGTTGGTCTTGGGGAGGAACGAAATGAAATTCTGCAATTGATGGATGATTTGCGTTCTGCTGATGTGGACTTTATGACAATTGGACAATATTTGCAGCCTACGCGAAAACATCATCCAGTTGTTCGTTTTGTGCCTCCTGAAGAGTTTGAATCTTTTGCCAAAATTGGTAAAGTAAAAGGGTTTTTACATATGGCTTCCAATCCTCTTACGCGCTCATCGCATCATGCAGGAGATGATTTTGCCATTTTGCAAAAAGCGCGTGATGAAAAATTTGCCTTACAGAGATAATTATGCCAACTTTTTCAACACATCGGCAAGTTGCCCATAGTGCTCGTGAGATGTTTGATCTTGTGTCAGATATTGAACGCTATCCTGAGTTTTTACCCATGTGTGAGGCTTTAATAATACGTTCTCGCAAAGAATGTGAGGAAAAGACATTGCTTCTTGCAGATATGACCGTTGGCTATAAGGTTATTCGAGAAACTTTTACGACCCAAGTTTTTCTTCAGCCAAAAAAGGGCTTGATAGAGGTTAATTATATTGATGGTCCATTTAAATATCTTGAAAATCGTTGGATCTTTCATAATATTGAAAACACCAATGCATGTAATGTAGAATTTTTCATTGATTATGAATTTAAAAGTAAAATACTTGGACGTATGATGGGCTCAATGTTTGATATTGCGTTTCGTAAATTTACCGATGCTTTTGAAAAGCGCGCCCATCAGATTTATAGTTCTGCGGTAACATGATCTATTCCGTTGTTTTTTACGACATCCATTGCTTATGAAGGCGTAAAAATAAAAACAGATTTCCATCTTTTTTAGGGGAAAATCTTTTAAACAGGACATCACAATATTATTAGAGAATATATTGATTTATAGTGATAATCTAACGTCACGCCTATTGAATTAAAATTTTTAGTATCGCTCCAAATCTGTTTTATATTAAATCCCCCCACTTGTAACATGCAAGCGAGTGTTCTTGATTGATTCAACATTAAACAGGACTGAAGGTAATTTTATAGCATTTAGATTTTCACTTTATAAGTTGGAATACAATAAATTATTTTTTCAAGATGCTGATGATTATGGACTCCAATGTGGAATAGAGAGTTTTGAAATTGATAGGGGAATTCAGTGAAGTTGTTCCAGAATCATTTGAAAAGCATTGTCAACAGTTGCATGGCGGATAGCTTTGCGATCAAGATGACCAAAGTGCATTTCTTTGTGCAGTGGGGAGTGATTTTTGTAAGCAACTGCGCAATGCACAAGTCCTACAGGTTTGTTCAGACTTGCACCTCCTGGACCTGCAATTCCTGTTACAGAAACTGCAATGTCAGCTTTTGAATGCTTTAATCCCCCCTCAGCCATTGCAAGAGCAACTTCTTTTGAAACAGCACCATAGGTTTTTATAAGTTCAGCACATACGCCAACAAGGTGTGTTTTGGATTCATTGGAATAAACAACAAATCCACAATCGAAAACATCTGACGATCCTGCAATATTTGTGAGGCTTGCAGCAATGAGCCCTCCTGTACAAGACTCTACGGTCGTTAACAACAAACCCTTTTTGCGGCAAGTATTAAGAACTTCATGCGCTTGTTTTTCATTAAAATATGTCATTGGGGAATTTCTCCTGGATAAAGAACACTTGCAGTTGCAAGAGCAGCAATTCCTTCACCACGACCAATAAAACCGAGTTTTTCATTCGTTGTTGCTTTGATAGAGATTCGATCAGGTGTCATTGCAAGTATTGTCATAAGATTTTCTGTCATGGCATGACGATAGGGAACAATTTTAGGGTTTTCAGCGATAATTGTGATATCAACATTGGCAATACGACCCCCGGCTTGTTTTAGAAGACTAAGAGCATGACGGAGAAAAATTTCTGATGATACATTTTTCCATTGAGGATCAGAGGGAGGAAAATGTGTACCGATATCTCCAGCTCCTCGCGTTGCCAGAAGGGCATCTGTTAATGCATGAAGAGCAACATCTGCATCGGAGTGCCCATTTAATTTTTTATGAAAAGGGATTTTTATACCACATAATATAAGGAAATCCCCTTCCTCGAAAGAATGAACATCATAACCATTACCAATACGAATATCAGGAAACATCTGTATTTTTTTCTGGAGATATAAATGAGCGGTATCAAAATCTTTATGCCATGTGATTTTTATATTATGAGGATCACCCGGAATGGTGCGCATAGGAAGACCAAACCATTCGGCAATTGCACAATCATCAGTGAAATCTTCTTTACCAACTCTTTTTGCTTGTTTATGGGCCGCTAAGATATGTTCAAAGGGAAAACACTGTGGCGTTTGTGCACTATAAAGATGGGTACGGGGAATTGTTTCTAAAACACACTGATTATCGATGCGTTTAAGAGTATCAGAGACGGGCAGAACAGGAAGAACGCCTTCTTGAGGTGTGAGAGTGTTATGAATATTATCAAGGAGCTCGTTTTCGATAAAGGGACGTGCACCATCATGAATATGCACATATTGGGGATTGAATTTTTTAAGTGCCTGAAGTCCATGTAAGGTAGAGATTTGACGCGTATTTCCTCCCTCAACAATAATAAGGCGCTCTTTAAATTCGGCGAGTGCTTGTTCACAGATTTGATGATCTTCTGGATGAATGACAAGGATAATTGTTGTAATAGCAGGATGCTGTAAAAAACAATGTACGGTATGATAAATAATCGGCTTTTTTCCTAGAAGCCGATATTGTTTTGGAATTTCATGAGGAGATCCTGCTCTTTCACCACGTCCAGCGGCTAATATTATTGCTGCGATAGAAATACTGAATCTCCTTATGTCGTAACTTTAGTTTATTATTGATTAACTTTAAAATGATTTTGAAAGGATGGCCGTTGTAGATCAGCAAGGGATATCACGGATAACACCTCAAAAAAAGCATTTAATGCTTTTTGAAGTGCGGTATTTAAACCACAAAAATCAATCAGTGGGCAATTGGGTTCTGCATTATCGAAACATTCTGCGAGAGAAAAGTTATCTTCTGTTACTTTTAAAACATCAGCAACAGAAATTTCTGCTGCTGGTTTAGCCAATTTAATACCACCATTGCGCCCACGTACTGTTTGTATAAAACCTGCTTGAACAAGTGGTTGAAGGATTTTAAATAAAAAAAGCTCTGAAACAGCATACGCTTTAGCAATTTCTGGAATACGACTGAGTGATCCCTGATTATCTGCACAATACATGAGCATTCGAAGAGCATAATTTGTTTGTTTTGTTAATCGCATCTCATTTCCTTTGTAAAGTATCTTCGAGCGCAGTTCATTTTAAAAATATTTTGCAAAATGAAGAAGTTCTTTATTTATTTGCTCTATTTTAAATGGAGTATTATTATTGTCAATTTTTGTCACAAAAGGTTATATGAGAATAATGGGATAAGGGTCTGTAAGCTTATGATGAATGCAACATCTGTGACGAATTTTCAAGATATTGATAAAAATACTTATAACGATGAGTTATATCGTTTAAGTAAGATATATATCTTTTTAGGGATTGCAATTATTGTATTAGCTTTACTTACAGCCTCTGTTTCATTTATTATTCTTATTGGATTAACCCCTGTTGTTCCTAGTAGAACAGTAACCCTTATTCTTATAGGGATTAATAGTTTTTGGGTTTTAGGTCTTGTTGTTATCGTTTTTTATGAGATGATTCCCATCATTCGTGCTTGGCGCTCAAGGCGTGCAGGCTCGCGTCTTCATGTGCGTCTTATTTCATTGTTTGCACTTGTTGCAACTATGCCAGCTGTTGCTGTAGCTCTTGTATCGGGTCCAGCATTAAATTTAGGACTTGATCGATGGTTTGATACAACAACGCGGCAAATTGTAGGTTCTTCTATTGATTTAGCAAATGCTTATGCAGATGAAATGCTTCAAAATTTAAAAAATTTATCTTATGCTATGGCATTTGCACTTGATAATAAAAAGCTTTTAGAACGTAATCCTGCTGAATATCGGATGCAATTGACGCGTCATGCTTTAGGACGCAATTTGCGTGGTGCATTTTTGTTAAGTTCTAGCGGAACTATTTTTGTATCGAGCGCCCTTGGTGATGAGGATAAACTACCAATCCCTCCGTCTAATCTTATTGAGCGTGCAACCAGTGCGAGGCCTTTTTCTTTTCAACCAGGTATTCATGATTATTTTGGTATTATTTTAAAATTTAACAACATTCCAAACACATTTTTATATTTGGTGCGTGACGTTGATAAAGGCGTTTTATCGGCGTTGCGTTTGACAGAAGTTAATACAGATCGTTATCGTGATTTAAATGAAAATCGCCTGCTAACACAAATTGCATTTGGTATGCTTTATTTATGTCTTTTTTTTAGTTTATTCTTATCAGCTATTTGGGCAGCTATTGCTGTTGCGGATCGCTTAGTTCGCCCTATTCGTCTTCTCATTAGTGCTGCTGATGATGTTGCTTCTGGAAATATGGAAATTTTTGTGCCAGTACGAGCAAAAGACGGAGATATTGGACAATTATCCAAAACTTTTAATTACATGGTCAGTGAATTGAAAAGTCGGCGCAATGAGTTGATTGCAGTGCGTGATCAAATTGATGAGAGACGGCGTTTTTCTGAAGCTGTGTTATCGGGTGTAACAGCGGGAGTAGCGGGCATCGATGATAAGGGTGATATTACAATTATCAATCGGTCTATTGAAACGATGTTTGATATTCGTTTTGAACACGTTGTTGGACAAAGTCTTTTATCTTTAAGTGCGGAAATTTGGCAGGTTTTTCAGTTTGCGCGTTCATTGGGTCGTAAAAATCACCGTGAGCAGGTTACTTTAAACGTTGCAGGAAAAGAGCGTGTCTGTAATGTCCAAGTTACGATGGAAGAGGACGATGGGGAGGGGCAATCTTGGGTTTTAACAATTGATGATATTACAGATCTCGTTGCAGCGCAACGTACAGCGGCGTGGGCAGATATTGCACGGCGTATTGCACACGAAATTAAAAATCCCCTCACACCTATTCAGTTATCTGCTGAACGTATTCGTAAACGTTATAACAAAGTTATTACACAAGATAGAGAGGTCTTTGAGCGATGTGTTGACACAATTATTCGACAGGTTGGAGATATTGGGCGTATGGTTGATGAGTTTTCTTCTTTTGCACGTATGCCAAAACCACAAATGCATATTTTAGATATACGTGAATTGTTGCGTGAAGCATGCTTCTTGATAGAAGTGACGCGACATGATATTCATTTTGAGCAAGACTTAGGAAGTCTACCTCTTATGGGCGCATTTGATAATCGTCTCATCGTGCAGGCTTTTTGCAACGTTATCAAAAATGCGAGCGAATCCATAGATTCAATTATGCGAGAGGAAAATATTCACGGTCATATTCTTGTCCGTTCTTATCGTCAAGAAGAATGGGTGGTTGTGGATGTTGTTGATAATGGGAAAGGACTTCCTAAAGAGCAAAGACAAAAGTTATTAGAACCCTATATAACAACGCGGGAGAAAGGAACAGGACTCGGGCTAGCCATTGTGCGCAAAGTTATTGAAGATCACGGTGGTTCCATGGAGCTTCATGATGCCCCAGAGAGTTTTTATGAAGGTCGTGGGGCGATGATCCGTTTGATATTTCCCTCAGATGAGGGTAAGCAGGGTAGTATTATACAAGCCATAAATCATAAGATAGGGGAATAGTATGGTATCAGATATCTTGATTGTTGATGATGAAGCAGATATTCGTGAGCTTGTTGCTGGTATTTTAGATGATGAAGGTTATGAAACGCGTGTTGCTTGTAACTCTGATGAAGCATTAGCTCAAATTAGTGAGCGTATTCCAAAGCTTATTTTTTTAGATATTTGGTTACAGGGGAGTCGCCTCGATGGTTTAGCTCTACTTGATGAAATTAAAACGCACTATCCAGCTCTTCCAGTCGTTATGATCTCTGGTCATGGTAATATTGAGACCGCTGTTTCTGCTATAAAGCGCGGAGCCTATGATTTTATTGAAAAACCTTTTAAAGCCGATAGACTTGTATTGGTTGCAGAAAGAACACTTGAAAATTCAAATTTAAAACGTGAGCTTTTAGAGTTGCGAAAACGTTCAAACGAGACATTAGAGCTGCTCGGAAAATCCACAGTTATAAGGAATTTACGTCAAATCATAGAAAAAGTAGCACCAACCAATAGTCGCATCATGATAACAGGTCCATCAGGAGCAGGAAAAGAGACTGTTGCACGAACTATTCATGCGCTCTCGACACGTTCGAATGGTCCCTTTGTTACAATAAATGCAGCAACGATTACTCCAGAAAGAATGGAAATAGAGTTGTTTGGTAGCGAAATGGAGGGAAGAGAGCGCAAGATCGGTGCCTTAGAAGAAGCCCATGGTGGAATTCTCTATCTTGATGAAATTGCTGATATGCCGCGTGAGACTCAAGGTAAGATTCTTCGGGTTTTAACGGGACAGACATTTGAGAGAGTTGGTGGTACAAAACGTGTTAAGGTGGATGTTCGTATCATTTCTTCAACAGCACAAAATCTTGAAAACCTTATTTCTGACGGGCGCTTTAGAGAAGATCTTTTCCACCGCCTTTCCGTTGTTCCTATTACTGTTCCACCTCTTTCAGCACGTCGTGAAGATATTCCAGAACTTGTCCATCATTTTGTAAAAACAATATCACAGCAGGTTGGAATTAAGCCACGTGAAATCAGTGATGATGTGATCGCTATTTTGCAAACGCATGCTTGGCCTGGTAATGTACGACAATTACGTAATAATATTGAGCGTCTTCTTATTCTTGTTCGGGATGGTGATGGTCCTATAACAGCGGACTTTCTTCCTAGTGAAGTGAGTGATTCTTTGCCACGTCTTCAAATGGATTCGGATGAAAGTATAATGGATTTACCATTGCGTGAAGCACGAGAATTGTTTGAAAAGAGATATTTAGTGGCGCAGATTGGGCGTTTGGGGGGGAATATATCGCGTACTGCTGAATTTATAGGCATGGAGCGTTCAGCTTTGCACCGTAAGCTTAAAGCGCTTGGAGTTTCTTAAAACAATGCGTGTTATTATTTGTGGTGCAGGACAGGTTGGTTATGGAATAGCAGAGCGTCTTGCTGCTGAAAATCACGATGTTACTGTTATTGATATTGAAACCAGATTAATCGAAAAAATTCGCGATACATTGGATGTGAGAGGTTTTGTTGGACACGGTTCTCGTCCTGAAGTTCTTTTGGCTGCAGGTGCAGACAAGGCTGATATGTTGATTGCTGTTACTTTGTTTGATGAAGTGAATATGGTCGCTTGTCAGGTCGCTCATTCGTTATTTGATGTTCCCACAAAAATTGCTCGTATTCGCTCACAATCTTATTTGGAACCACGCTATAAGACGCTTTTTTCCAGAGAAAATATTCCCATTGACGTGGTTATTTCGCCAGAAGTTGAAGTCGGGGAAATGGTTTTACGTCGTATTGCTCTGCCTGGTACAATAGATGTTCTTTATTTTTGTAATGATGATATTGTTGCGCTAGCCTTGGAATGTATGGAAGATTGTCCTGTTATTAATACACCGTTGCGTCAATTAACAGAGCTTTTTCCAGATCTTCAAACAACCGTTACCGCTATTAAACGTGGCTCGGAATTATTGATTGCACATTCAGAAACACAATTACGCGTTGGTGATATAACTTATCTTGTTGTTGCTCGTGAGCAGATGCGTCGTGCTGTTGGACTTTTTGGTCATAAAGAACAAGATGCTCACCGCATGATTATTGCAGGGGGAGGGCACATTGGCCTTTATGTTGCTCAAGCTATTGAAAAGCATCTCCATAAATTAAAATTGAAGATTATAGAAGCGCATAGAGAAAGGGCCCTCACAATTGCTGATCAGCTTGAAAAAACAACTGTTTTATACGGTAATGTGTTAGATCCAGTGATTCTTCAAGATGCGGGAATTGATCAGGCCGATTTAATGATTACATTGACCAATCAGGATCAGGTTAATCTCTTAAGCGCTATTATTGCTAAAAGATTAGGCTGCAAAGCCAATATGGTGTTGATGAATAATGTTGCCTACCAAGAATTTAGTCGTGCAGTTGGTGTAGATGCCTATCTTAATCCCCATAGCGTTACGATATCGAGAATTTTGCAACAAATGCGCCGTGGGCGTATTCGTTCTGTTCATTCAGTTTTTAATGGTCGAGCAGAAATTATTGAAGCTGAAGTAATGCAAACATCTTCATTGGTTGGTAAGTCATTATCAGAGCTTAATTTATCAGATGGTTTGAGAATTGGAGCAATTTATCGTAATAAGACAATTATACAGCTTTCAGCAGAGGCGCGTATTTTGTCTGGTGATAGAATAGTGATTTTTGCTCTTGCTGATAGAGTTCGTGATGTTGAACAACTTTTTCGTGTAAGTTTGGAATATTTTTGATATATTATTTATGGATATTTGTACTTTTTGGTATGGTGGACAGTTAAGGCTGGTGGATAGGCTTTGTTTGTCCTCAATGGTCGGAACCGGACAGCGCGTTAAGCTCTTTAGTTATAATAAAGAAATAGACAAATTACCTGCGGGTGTTGAGTTGCATGAAGCCGAATCAATTTTACCACGTTCAGCAATTTATCGCCTTGATCCCAATTTTTCTGATGATAAACCAGGATTTACAATTGTTCAGTTCTCGGATTTTTTTCGTGTTATGCTGATGAAATATCAACAAGGTGTTTGGTTAGATACGGATGTTTACCTCGTTAAACAATTTCATCCAGATGTAGATAAGGTTTGGTTGGCAAGAGAAAATAATACAAGAGTGGGTGTTTCTGCCCTTTATTTTCCTCCAGATAACCCTATTATAAAAGTGTTTGAAGATTATTGGGCAGGTACAGAAATGATCCCTCATTGGCTTGGGTTTAAGCGTCGTGTTTGGAGACCATTCTGGTTAAAGAGAAAGAAAATTCCAATTTTACCTGGAAATCTTGGCGTTACGATATTTGGCAATGACGGTATTTCACGATTAGCAAAACGATATGGTTTTTTTCATGAGGCAAAGGAAAAGGAAACTTTTTATTATTGGACTGGACGAAAAACCGAATATATTTTTGAATCAGCTTTTGGCCTAGAACCGCTTACAGATTCACGCTTGATAGGATTTCATATTCACAGAAAGATCAAAACGACGCAAAGACCTCAAGAAGGAAGTTTTTACCATTGGGCAGTCTCTCGCATTCCTGAAATTCATGATTTGTTTAGGTAGAGTTATTATTGCTATTTTAACCATTGAGATTTTAATCTATCTGGGACTGCTCTTGATTGTCGCTTGCACAAAAGAGTAATGTTAACCTATGGATAAAAATATTGAATGTGTAAAAAGCGATTGTTATATGACAAGGAAAGTAAAAATATGAGTGATCCAATGAAAACAGCATTAAGCCTTGTTCCTATGGTTATTGAACAAACCAATCGTGGTGAACGGGCCTATGATATTTTTTCCCGTCTTTTAAAGGAGCGGATTATTTTTATTAATGGTCCTGTTGAAGATGGTATGGCAATGCTTGTTTGTGCACAATTACTTTTTTTGGAAGCGGAAAATCCTAAGAAAGAAATTAGTCTTTATATTAATTCTCCAGGGGGGGTTGTAACATCTGGTATGGCTATTTATGATACTATGCAGTTTATTCGTCCTCCTGTTTCTACGCTTTGCATGGGACAGGCGGCATCTATGGGATCGTTATTGCTAACAGCTGGAGCAAAAGGTCATCGTTTTACATTGCCAAATGCACGTATTATGGTGCATCAGCCATCGGGTGGTTTTCAAGGTCAGGCTTCAGATATTGAGCGACATGCGCAAGATATTATAAAGATGAAACGGCGTTTAAATGAAATTTATGTTCAACATACAGGTCAAGATTATGAGGTTATTGAGAGAACGCTCGATCGCGATCATTTTATGACAGCAGAAGAAGCTAAAGCGTTTGGCTTAGTTGATGATGTTATACATTATCGTGCAGAAACTGAAAAAGAAGAAAAAGATTAAGAATTTTTATAGAAAAAACATCTACTTTAAGTAAAGAGTTTTATAAAAAATATCGCAAAAATTAAGAAAAACACCTAAAAATATTGAGACATTCATGGTTTTCTATATGTCTTTTAGTTGTCATGATGAAAAGCTTTCTTTGAAAAGGCGAAGTATTCATATATCGTGGTGAAAGGAAAGAAAAATGAGCAAAATTAGCAATAGCGGGAACGAATCAAAAAATACTCTCTATTGCTCGTTCTGCGGCAAGAGTCAGCATGAGGTGCGTAAGCTTATTGCAGGGCCAACAGTATTTATCTGTGATGAATGTGTAGAGCTTTGCATGGATATTATTCGGGAAGAAAATAAATCTTCTGGGGTTAAGGTGCGTGATGGTGTTCCTACTCCACAGGAAATTATAGCAGTTCTTGATGATTATGTTATTGGTCAGCAGCATGCAAAACGTGTTCTTTCTGTTGCTGTGCATAATCATTATAAACGGTTGGCACATCAGTCTAAAAGCAATGATATTGAGTTGGCTAAATCAAATATTCTTCTTGTTGGTCCAACGGGCTGCGGTAAAACTTATCTCGCACAAACATTAGCACGTATTATTGATGTCCCTTTTACGATGGCGGATGCGACCACTTTGACTGAAGCAGGTTATGTAGGGGAAGATGTTGAAAATATTATTTTAAAGCTTCTGCAAGCCGCAGATTATAATGTTGAACGTGCGCAACGTGGTATTGTTTATATTGATGAGGTTGATAAGATTTCTCGTAAAGCTGACAATCCTTCTATTACAAGAGATGTTTCTGGAGAAGGGGTTCAGCAAGCATTATTAAAAATTATGGAAGGAACGATTGCTTCTGTTCCTCCACAAGGTGGACGCAAACATCCGCAACAAGAGTTTCTTCAGGTTGATACCACAAACATTCTATTCATTTGTGGGGGAGCTTTTGCAGGTTTAGAGCGGATTATTTCAGGACGTGGTGAAAAAACTTCTATTGGTTTTTCTGCGACTGTTAAGGCCCCTGATGAACGTTGTGTTGGTGAAATTTTTCGTGATTTAGAGCCTGAAGATCTTATAAAGTTTGGTTTAATACCAGAGTTTATAGGGCGTCTTCCTATAGTCGCTACCTTAGAGGATTTAGATGTTAACGCCCTCGTGCAAATTTTATCACAACCTAAAAATGCATTGGTAAAACAATATCAGCGTCTTTTTGAAATGGAAAATGTTGAGTTAGCATTTCATGAAGATGCTTTACGTGCTATTGCGAAGAAAGCCATTGAACGTAAAACTGGTGCACGTGGTTTACGTTCAATTATGGAGAAGATCCTTCTTGAGACGATGTTTGAACTACCGGCTCTTGAAGGTGTTCAAAAAGTGGTTATTTCGAGTGATGTCGTTGATGGGGAAGCGCGTCCTCTTTATATTTACTCAGAACGTTCAGAAGATAAAGAAAATGTATCAGCATGACATTATGTGATATACAATATAAAAAGTGTTCATGAACGGTATTTAATTGGGCGTTTCTGATAATATCGTTATAATGCTTGATTTATGCGTTAGCAATTACCACTTCATGTATTGTGGAGAGCTGAGGTTTTCTAAGGGTGGGCTTGGTGTTGTAGATAGCTCATAGGCTCCAGAAAGGAGAGTTATGCAATATATTGATGAAAAGACAGATGAAGTAAGAGATGGGGTTTATGCTGTTTTACCTCTTCGTGATATTGTTGTCTTCCCCCATATGATTGTTCCACTTTTTGTGGGCCGTGAAAAATCCATTCGTGCTCTTGAAGAAACAATGGCGGTTGACAAGCAAATACTCTTGGTGACACAAAAAAACGCTTCTGATGATGATCCAAAATCAGAGGATATTTATCATATTGGTACATTTGCGAATATTCTCCAGCTTTTAAAACTTCCTGATGGCACTGTAAAGGTTTTGGTTGAAGGGACAGCACGTGCAAAAATTAATCAATTTTCTTTAGGTGAAGATTATCATCAGGCTTTTGCAAGTGTTACAGAAGAAATTAGAGAGAGTGATGTTGAGATTGAAGCTCTTTCAAGGTCGGTGATTGCTTATTTTGAAAACTATGTAAAGCTTAATAAAAAAATCTCTCCTGAAGTTGTCAATGCGATTAGCCAAATTGATAATTCCTCTAAGCTTGCTGATACGATTGCCTCTCATTTGATGATTAAACTTGCAGAAAAACAGGAAATATTAGAGCTCTTACCTGTAGGAGCCCGTCTTGAACGTGTTCTTTCTTTCATGGAAGGAGAAATTTCTGTTTTGCAGGTTGAAAAACGTATTCGTTCGCACGTTAAACGGCAAATGGAAAAAAACCAACGGGAATATTATCTTAATGAGCAGATGAAGGCTATTCAAAAAGAGTTAGGAGCAGGAGATGATAGTCGCGATGAGCTCTCTGAATTAGAAGACCGTATTAAGAGTACAAAACTTTCCAAGGAAGCACAGGAAAAAGCTGGAGCAGAATTGAGAAAATTACGGAATATGTCTCCTATGTCTGCAGAAGCGACAGTTGTACGGAACTATCTTGATTGGTTATTAGCAATGCCTTGGGGTAAAAAATCTAAGATTAAAAATAATTTAGATTTTGCTGAAAAGGTCATGAATAATGAGCATTTCGGTCTTGAAAAAGTTAAGGAGAGAATTATCGAATATTTGGCCGTACAAAGTCGTGCGTCAAAGATAAAAGGTCCCATTATTTGTTTGTTAGGCCCTCCAGGTGTTGGAAAAACATCATTAGCGCGCTCTATTGCCAAGGCAACGGGGCGTGAATATGTTCGTATCTCGTTGGGAGGTGTACGGGATGAAGCAGAAATTCGCGGACATCGCCGGACATATATTGGTTCGATGCCTGGAAAAATTATTCAGTCTATGAAAAAAGCAAAAAAATCTAATCCACTTTTTTTGCTTGATGAAATTGATAAAATGGGACAAGATTTTCGTGGAGATCCTTCCTCTGCTTTATTAGAAGTTCTTGATCCTGAACAAAATGGTACATTCATTGACCATTATTTGGAAGTTGAATATGATCTTTCTGATGTCATGTTTATCACAACTGCCAATACGCTTAATATCCCAGGTCCGTTAATGGATCGAATGGAAATTATTCGTATTGCTGGTTATACTGAATGTGAAAAAATGGAAATTGTTAAGCAGCATCTTTTACCAAAGGCACTAAAAGATCACTGTTTGTCTAAAAAAGAACTCAGCATTTCTGATGGAGCACTAAGGTCGATTATCCAGTTTTACACACGTGAAGCAGGTGTTCGTAATCTTGAGCGTGAACTCATGAAAATTGCCCGTAAATCTGTTACAAAAATTCTCAAAACGCACCAAAAATCTGTAAAAATTACAGAAAATAATCTCAATGATTTCTTGGGTGTTAAACGTTATCACTATAATCAGATTGAAGGAGAAAATCATATTGGTGTTGTGACAGGCCTTGCTTGGACAGAAGTCGGTGGAGAGTTATTGACCATTGAAGGCGTTATGATGCCTGGCAAAGGCAAGATGACTGTAACGGGAAATTTGCGTGATATTATGAAAGAGTCTATTTCCGCGGCCGCATCTTATGTACGTTCGCGTGCTGTTGATTTTGGTATTGAACCTCCACTTTTTGAAAAGCGCGATATTCATGTTCATGTTCCAGAGGGAGCGACCCCGAAAGATGGTCCATCTGCTGGGATTGCAATGGTGACAGCAATTGTTTCGGTTCTTACAGGGATAGCTGTGCATAAAGATATTGCAATGACAGGTGAAATTACTTTACGTGGACGTGTTTTACCAATTGGTGGATTAAAAGAAAAACTTTTAGCTGCGCTTCGAGGAGGAATAAAAAAAGTCCTTATTCCTGAAGAAAACGCAAAAGATTTGGTTGATATTCCTGATGATGTCAAAAATAATATGGAAATTATTCCGGTAAATCATGTGAGTGAAGTTTTAAAACACGCTTTGGTTCATTTTCCTGATACTATTGAGTGGAAAGAACCTTCTACAGTAGCTGTTCCTATCCGGTCAGAGAGCAGCGATAGTGAAGGAATACAGATTGCGCACTGATTCACTCATCTCATTTATATCGGCATTTTTAGAGGGGAAGAGGGTGTTGTTGTGGTTGTTATTTTGTTTTTTGTTGAAAAAAGTGAAAAATTCCGTGAATAACTGTGATTATTGCTAAAAAAACAATGTTTTGGATAAAAATAAGACTTCTGTTTGCTGTACTTTTCAATAAACTGACCAATAACATGATTAAGTCATGTTGTCAGGTAATATAGGAAAAGGAAATATTTCATGAATAAAAGTGAATTGGTTAGTTCCGTTGCTGAAAAGGCAGGTGTTTCGAAAGCGCAAGCTGGTGCTGTTGTTGACGCTTTTATGGCTTCTGTAACAGAAGCTTTGGCTTCAGGGGGCGATGTTCGTCTTCCAGGTTTTGGCTCTTTTGAAGTTTCTCATCGTGCTGCGACAAAGGGGCGTAATCCTTCAACTGGTGCTGAAATCAATATTCCAGCACGTTCTGTACCTAAATTTTCAGCAGGAAAAAGCCTTAAAGAAGCAGTTAATAAAAAATAATTTAAACAACATTAAAAAAACCCGATTTGTTTATAAGCGGGTTTTTTTACAGGTATTTTCTAGACAGATATATTGCACATGCTTTGCATATAAAAATTTTAAGTCTTTTTACTATTCTTCTCATTATCACGGATTGCGAATGCTTTTGAAAATGATTGTAAAAATTGCCTAAAATACCCTAAGCTTGAGATGTATAATTTTTAGCTTATTTTAATAAATATTTCACTTTAATAATGGGGCATTGTATGGCTTATAAAGTGTGATGTTAACTTTTATTACGTGGAAGAACTAAAGTGTTTATTCAGAGTAGTACCTATAATGGTATAAGCAAAAAAGTCTGTGAGAATACAAACCTGCATAAACCACCATTTTCTCGCTTAATAGAGGTGAGTGTTGGTACCATCGTACTATTTCTCTTAGTTTCTATAATGCTGCGACTAGCTTTTATCATTTGAGGCGGGGCATGAAAAGAGATAAATTATTTATTATAAATCAATATATTGTAAATTTATAAAGTGGTATTATCATTTCAATATTGTGATTTTTCTTGGTGCTTGAGTGGGAAAAGATATATTCAGTTCTGTCTTAAATATTTGGGGTCCATATTTTTATTTTCTTTGTGCTATGCAAGCGAGTATTTTTTTTCATTACACAAAAGTTAAAATCAGAGGGGATCATTAATATTAATAAACGAATTTAAAAAAGATAAAAATCCCTATTATGAAATAATATATAGTATAAAAATATTAATAGTAATAGAAATACAGTATTATTTATACATATTTATTATAATATATTAATATAATTATTTTATATATCTGAATTATATTAATATTTTATATATGGAGAACTTTCTATAGTAATTGAATAAATGATGAAGTGTAGAACAGCGTCTATTGATTGAGATAGTATCCTACAAGGCTTTAGAATGATTTTTTCACGAGAGTGATAGGAATTTATTCAGTAGATGAGAGGCGAATCATATGTTTTTTAATAAACATGAACTTTGTAATTCTTTATCTGCTAACCACTGAATACAATCATTGAGAGCTCTCGCTGTTATAACTTGTTTTTTTGCTAATTTTTTTTCTTTACTTGGCAAGCGTTTTCCTGAATGTTTAATAGGAGAAATAGGAGGAAAGAGTCCAAAATTGATATTCATTGGCTGAAAAGACAGTCTCTCTGCTTCTTCATCTATAATGTGTCCCCCCGTAATATGATTCAACAGAGCTCCAAACGCTGTGGTTTGTGGGGGGAGGCAAGGATGGTTATGATGATATTCGGCAGCGGCAAAACGTCCTGCAAGAAGCCCTATAGCCGCTGATTCTACATAACCTTCACATCCGGTAATTTGCCCTGCAAAGCGTAGTTGTTTTTTTTGTTTTAAACGAAGAGTTTGATCAAGAATGATTGGAGAGTTGAGATAGGTATTGCGGTGAAGTCCACCAAGACGTGCAAATTCTGCTTTTTCAAGACCGGGAATCATTCTAAAAATGCGGATTTGTTCACCATATTTCAGTTTTGTTTGAAAGCCGACCATATTGTAAAGCGTTCCGAGTTTATTATCTTGGCGTAATTGAACGACAGCATAGGGTTTAATGGTGGGATTATGAGCATTGGTTAGGCCCATAGGTTTCATCGGTCCATGTCTTAAAGTTTCGATCCCGCGTTCGGCCATAATTTCAATGGGGAGGCATCCATCAAAATAAGGTGTTTTTTCAAAGTCACGAAACTCTGTTTTTTCTGCGTTTTTTAGTGCTTCAACGAATGTTTCATATTGTTCTTTGTTGAGAGGACAATTAAGATAATCTTTCCCTGTTCCCTCAGGACCAATTTTATCATAGCGAGATTGATACCAACAAATATTCATATCAATACTATCGGTATGGATAATAGGGGCAATAGCATCAAAAAAAGAAAGGGCTTTTATCCCAGTTATTGTTTTTAATTCTTGAGCAAATGCAGGTGAGGTAAGGGGCCCCGTTGCAACGACAACATGTTTCCAATCTTTAGGAATCTCTTGAATTTCTTCGCGTTTGATTGTTATAAGCGAATGGTTTTCAAGTACTGATGTCACGGTTTTTGAAAATCCATCACGGTCAACAGCAAGAGCGCTTCCAGCAGGAACTTTGTTGGCATCAGCAGCTCTCATAATTAATGATTTTGCTAATCGCATTTCAGCATGTAAAAGCCCTACAGCATTTGTTGATGAATCATCGCAACGAAAGGAATTTGAACAAACCAGTTCTGCCAATTTATCGGTTTTATGAGCATCTGATCTTTTTTGTGGACGCATTTCATGCAAAATAACAGGAATTCCTGATTGAGCGATTTGCCAGCTTGCTTCACACCCTGCAAGACCGCCACCAATAATATGAATTGGAGTATCAAATATCTTCAACATAGTCGATTTATTAACGTAATTCACCGTGTATGAAAAGCATAGATTTTGTTTTTGTTCTTTGTAAGAAAGACGTGTATTGCGTTTTTTTAATATATTTGTTTGCTTTTTTTCTATAATTAATGATATAGAAACGCCGCTTGTATAAGGTTATTAGCTTGCTAAGTTTGAGCGGATGTGGCGAAATTGGTAGACGCACCAGATTTAGGTTCTGGCGGGAGACCGTGGGGGTTCGAGTCCCTCCATCC
Organism: Bartonella queenslandensis; assembly: GCF_018155095.1. GTDB lineage: Bacteria > Pseudomonadota > Alphaproteobacteria > Rhizobiales > Rhizobiaceae > Bartonella > Bartonella queenslandensis_B. The sequence goes on from NZ_NAAI01000003.1 coordinate 208,763, forward strand.
GCACCAAAGCAATCCCTTTAAGTGCTACGGATTTCTACGTGTCTGGAATTCCGCTTCATGGTAATGTAACACTTGAAGTGTTAGAATGTAATGATGATTAGAGTGGGGTTATCCCTCTCTTTAGAAAAATGAAGGTGTTTAATGCAGGTTACCGAGACGCTTAATGAAGGACTGAAGCGCGAAATTAAGATCGTGGTTCCAGCGAAAGATTTAGAAGAAAAGTTGAATGAACGTTTGGATGATACCAAGGGTAAGATCAAGCTTAATGGTTTTCGTCCCGGTAAAGTGCCAGGTGGGCATTTGCGAAAAATGTATGGTAAATCTTTTATGGCAGAGATTCTCAATGAGATACTCAGTGATGCGCCACGTTCTGTTTTAGCGGACCGTAATGAGCGTCCAGCGATGCAGCCGAAAATTGATATAGATGAAGATGAAAAAATTCTAGATGGAAAAGCCGATTTTACTTTTAGTTTAAAGTATGAAGTTTTGCCAAAAATTGAAATTAAAGCCTTTGAACATATTGAAGTTGTTCGTGAAATTGCAGCAATTCCTGAAAAGGATATTGATGAGCAAGTCAATCGCGTCCTTTCTTCTACGCGTAATTATTCCCTAAAAGAGGGATCTTCTGAAGAAGGTGATCGTATTACCATAGATTATCTGGGTAAGCTTGAAGGGGTTCCATTTGAAGGTGGGGCAGATAATGATGCGCAACTGATTCTTGGATCAAAACAATTTATTCCTGGTTTTGAAGAGCAATTGGTTGGTGTGAAGGCTGGAGATACAAAAACGATTTCTGTTAAATTCCCAGATAATTACAGTGCGGCACATTTGGCAGGGCGGGAAGCAGAGTTTGATATTACTGTCAAAGCTGTTTTTAGACCCGATGAATTGAAAATTGATGATGAGGCAGCGAAAAAAGTCGGTTTAGAATCTCTAGATCGCTTGCGTGAGGTTGTTCGTGGGCAGATTGAAAGTCAGTATGGTTCAATGACACGTCAAAAAGTTAAGCGTCAAATTCTTGATGCTTTAGATGCTGATTATAATTTTGAGATTCCTGAAGGACTTTTAGAAATTGAGTTCAATAATATATGGGCTCAGGTTAATGATGATTTGAACAAAGCTGGACGTAGTTTTGAGGACGAGGGGATTACAGAAGAAAAGGCACGGGAGGAATATCATGTCCTTGCGCAACGTCGTGTTCGTCTTGGTTTGGTGCTTTCTGAAATAGGAATGAAGGTTGGTGTTAAAGTTAGTGATGATGAGCTAAAAGCAGCCGTTTTTGAGCAAGTTCGTCAGTATCCTGGACAAGAAAAAGAGATTATGGACTTTTTCCGGAAAACTCCGGAAGCTGTTGAAAATCTGCGTGCTCCAATTTTTGAAGAAAAGGTCATTGATCATTTGTTAGCCCAGATAAAAGTCACGGATAAAGAAGTGACGATTGAAGAGTTGATGAAAGAATATGACGAATCAGATCTTCCTGAAGAAAAGCCTGCAAAGAAAAAATCTGCAGTGAAAGAAAAGTCTGCAGAGAAAACATCAGCTAAGAAAAAGGCTCCTAAAAAAGCTTAATCTTTACACAAATAGAACAAGCCCGATTTTATCGGGCTTGTTGGGAGATTTACACCTTAGGCTTGCAGTGTGAATGGTTTTAGATAAACCATGGGATATGTTTAAAATATTGGTAGTGGATTGGCAATGAGCATCATTGATACGCGTACTCCTGATTCTAAGCGTTTTATTTCTGGCGTTACAGGTGATTGGGAAGTCATCATTGGCATGGAGGTTCATGCACAAATCATATCAAATTCGAAACTTTTTTCAGGAGCATCAACCAAATTTGGAGCAGAGCCGAACAATCATGTATCACTTATTGATGCGGCTATGCCAGGGATGTTACCTGTTCTTAATCAAGAATGTGTTCGTCAAGCAGTTCGAACAGGTTTGGGATTAAAAGCGCGTATTAATTTGAAATCTGTTTTTGACCGTAAAAATTATTTTTATCCAGATTTACCGCAGGGGTACCAGATTTCTCAGTTTCGCTATCCCATTGTAGGAGAGGGAAAAGTTATTATATCTGTTGGTCCAGATTCGAATGGCCAATTTGAAGATATCGAAGTAGGAATTGAAAGATTACATCTTGAACAGGACGCTGGAAAATCGATGCATGATCAACATCCAACGATGTCTTTCGTAGATCTGAATCGCTCTGGTGTTGCTCTTATGGAAATTGTTTCCAAACCTGATATGCGCTCATCAGATGAAGCCAAAGCGTACATGACAAAATTGCGTACGATTGTTCGTTATTTAGGAACCTGCGATGGTAATATGGATGAAGGTTCTATGCGTGCAGATGTCAATGTATCCGTTCGTCGTCCTGGTGAAGATTTTGGGACGCGTTGTGAAATCAAAAATGTTAATTCTATTCGTTTTATTGGTCAAGCGATTGAGTATGAGGCGCGTCGTCAGATCGCAATTTTAGAAGATGGCGGCATCGTAGAGCAAGAAACTCGGCTTTTTGATGCCGCTAAAGGTGAAACACGCTCTATGCGTTCAAAGGAAGAAGCGCATGACTATCGTTATTTTCCTGATCCTGATCTTTTACCATTAGAATTTGATCAAGCATTTGTGGCTGCTTTGGCGGCTGATTTGCCAGAATTGCCTGATGCTATAAAAGCACGTTTTGTTGAGGAAATGGGATTGACAGTGTATGATGCTTCCATTCTTGTGACAGAAAAAGCTATTGCTGATTATTTTGAAGAAGTTGCTCGTGGACGTGATGGAAAAATAGTTGCCAATTGGGTGATTAATGATCTTTTAGGGGCTTTAAATAAAGATAATCGTGAAATTGAAGAGTCGCCAGTGTCTCCAAATCAGTTGGGAAGCATTATTGATCTTATAAAAGAAGGCATTATTTCTGGAAAAATTGCCAAAAATCTTTTTGAGATTATTTGGAATGAGGGGGGAGATCCACGCCAAATTGTAGAAGAGCGCAGTATGAAACAGGTAACAGATACAAAGGCTATTGAAAGAGCTGTTGATGAGATTGTTGCTAATAATTCTGATAAAGTTGCGCAAGCAAAGCAAAAACCTGCTTTAGCAGGTTGGTTTGTTGGACAGGTAATGAAAGCAACTGGTGGTAAGGCAAATCCTCAAACTGTTAATGAATTAGTTAAGATGAAACTTGGTATAGATTAAATTTTAAGGGGTGGAGAATAATCCATAAATATGATATCTTCTTGGAATTAAGAGGGAGAAAATTATCCTATCAATTGGATTTGTAGATGAGTTTACCAGTCGCTTTTTCTATAATTTTACGCATTAACAATTGTATTCCGACGATTGGTTTCATGAACATACTGAAGAAATGGAATAGAGAATGGCGCGTTTTTTAAAGCAAATCTTTACTTGGTGGAGTGGTAATACTATCGGTACGCGTTTTTTTACATGGCGCAAAGGTAAGCGGATAGGGGAAGATCAATTTGGAAATATATATTATGAGGGGGGACTTCATAAGGATGGTTATCCGCATCGTTGGGTTATTTATAAAGATTATTCTGAAGCCTCTACTATTCCACCAGGTTGGCATGGCTGGATTCATCATCGTTTTGACAATCCACCAACCCAAGAGGATTATCATCCCTATGAATGGGAAAAGCCTCATGTTGCAAATATGACAGGAACAAGTGAGGCTTATCGACCAAAGGGGGCTATTCCTTACAATGATGAGCGTCCTTGTGTACATGAAGATTATGATGCATGGTTCCCTAAAAAATAAAATGTTTTAATGGGCGCATGTAGTCTTATTTGACTCTATGTTATGGCAAGAGTTGTTTTTAAGGTGCGATTGATTTTGATATGATGAGATTTTTTTTATTGTTAGGGTTGAGGAATTTTATATATATTTTTTTAATGGGAATTTTAGTGTTTTTATCCTTAAATAGTGGGGTGCGGGCTGAACGTATTAGCAATGGAATTGCTATTTTTGCAGGTCTTGATAAGATTACGGGACGGACGACACGTTTTGAGGTTTCTCTTGGTGAAATTTATCAGTACGGTGCATTACAGGTAATCCCCCGTGCTTGTTATACGAGCTCTAAAGATGAGCCGACGCGTACAACAGGTTTTGTTGAAGTTAATGAAATAACGTTAGATAAAAAAATACGGCGTATTTTCACAGGATGGATGTTTGCAGATAGTCCTGGTTTAAACGCTGTCGAGCATCCTATTTATGATGTGTGGTTAAAAGATTGCAAGCAGAGTTCTCAAATACCTCTTCAATGATTAGTGTATTATCTATTTTTAATACATTAATTTATAATAAGGGTTTATCATTTTACAATTTGAATGAGACGTTTGGATCTCTATGATTTTTTCATTTCAAATTTTCTTATTATATCAAAACAATTGCCTTATTCGTTATAACGGTGAATGGGTGGATATTGCTATTTAAGAAAGGAATGAAAGTTTCTCTTACGAACCGTTTAAACCCAAGGAGGCACTATACAAATCAACGTATTGTTTTTTTGAGCGTTCTATAGGAAATAATTCTTGCATATATCTGTTAGAGGTAAAAATGAAAGACATATGACAGGTGTATTTTAAAGAGATCTCTTTAAGGCTCATCACATCCATTTCGCAACGGTGCCCATGAATGGTATAATGATAAACCCACTGAGTATTTCCTATCTCTATGCTTGTGAAGGAGCAAGAAGATATTATCGCACACTTTATCAATCCTAAGTTGCAGATTACTCCTTAGCACTTAAGGCTTTTCATAAGAGACATTCTTATTCCTCTCTTGTACAATTTTTATCAATATGGCTTTTCTCACTTGTAATGTGCAAGCGAATGGTTTTGATTGCTTCAATATAGACAGGTTTAAGGTGAGAGAATCTTACGATATTTAAAGCTCTAACGCAGTAGGAATAAAATTAAATTATCACTATAAATCAAAAAGTTGACTGTATGAGAAAACAGAATATCGAGTACATAATTTATGAAAAATTAGCGATTATATCAAAAGAAAACAAATGCCTTTGTGGGGCTTTATTTTCAAGGAGTTTTTTTCTTCAAAAACTAGAAGAAACTCAAGCTCTGTTGTTGGAACAATTGAGATCTAAGATTATTTAAGGTTTTAATTGAAGTATAGCGTGATTAAAAAACGCAAAAATTGGTATATTTCTGGCAAAAAGAAACATTTATGTATTTTACATTTTTGTGATAGAGTGCTTTATAATTAAGTTTGTTTGTTCATAAGCTCTTGTATATTACATTGAAAAACTTCACATTTCAATAAGCTGGATATCATTCATTTTGTCAATCATATTTTTGATTATCCATACTTTAAAAAGTCTTTTGTATAAGAGACACGTATTTTTACGGTGAGCTATTGAAGATTTAAAAAGGGAGCCCTCTCAGAGGCGTGAGAAGTTTCCGTATCACTGGGTACGGCATCTTTATTTTGTGTAAAGAATAACCAGTTAAAAATATGAGATTTTATATAATGAAAGTTTCTAGTCATCAATATAAGAATGTTTCCCAATTGCCGAAACAACCTAAAGAACCTTTATTGAATGTTCCACTTATCATTGTTGTCTTGATAGCGTTTTGTTTTTGTCTTTATTGTATTCCTCAGTATTTTTTTTCTCATCAGCTTTATATTGAAAGCCTTGAGTTTTTTTCATTTACACCAGCCTTGTTTAAGACGGATCCTATTACGTTTTTTTATACCATGGTGAGTTATTCATTTATGCATGGTAGTTTTAAACATGTTGCTCTTAATATGGTTTGGCTTTTGGTTTTTGGTTCTCCTTTAGTAAGGCATTTTGGTGTTTTACATTTTTTAGTTTTTTGGGTGTTAACGGCAGTTATTTCTGTTTTGACTTATTTTATATTTCATCAAGAAAGTATCATACCACTTGTTGGAGCATCCGGTTCCGTATCTGGAATGATGGGGGCTATTGCACGTTACGGTTTCCCTAGCCACTATTTAGGTGTCAATACGCAGAAAGAAAAACCTTTGGGACCTTTATTATCCATCAAAAAAGCCCTTTGTTCCAAGGGCGTACTTATTTACATAAGTGTATGGCTCGTGGCTGATTTTATCATAGGTATTTCTTCCGTTCTGTTTGAAGAAAATGGTATCTCAATAGCATGGGAAGCACATATTGGCGGGTTTTTAGCGGGTTTTTTGTTAGTTGGATTTTTTGATGATTCACAAAAAAAATTAAAAACTAGAATCTAAGATATTTATGCGCCACATAAAGCGCTATTGTTGCTGCGTTTGAAACATTTAATGATTTAATATTTCCAGGCATGTCGAGGCGTGCTAGAGCGCAAACGGTTTCACGTGTTTTTTTTCGTAAGCCTTTACCTTCTGCTCCTAAAACAAGAGCAATTTTATTCCCTGTTAATGTTGTTTCTAGAGGTTGATCTCCTTCTGAATCAAGACCAAAGCTTGTAAAACCTGTTTGATGGAGTTCTTGAAGAGTTTCAGCGAGGTTTCGTACGGTAATATAATGAATCATTTCCAGAGCCCCTGATGCTGCTTTCGCAAGAACGCCACTTTCGTGGGGAGAGTGACGGCAAGTGGTGATAAGTGCCTTAGCTTTAAATGCAACGGCAGAGCGCATAATAGCGCCAACATTATGCGGATCAGTAATTTGATCCATGACAATGACCAGATCAGTATTGGTTAGTTCCGATAGTTTGCATGGTTTGAGAGGAGAAGTTTCCAAAACAATTCCTTGATGAACTGCCTCATTTCCAACGAGCGAATCAAGATATTTTGGGGTGCATAATGTTACAGGGCAGGGATAATCTGATTCGGGTATATTTAATCGTTTTAAGGCATTTTGTGTAACGTAAAGACATTTAAAAATTCTTTTTGGGTTTTTTAAAGCAGCTTGAACGGAATGAATACCATAAAGATAGATTGTCCCTTGCTGTAAAGAAGGCTTTTCCTTCTTCAAGTTTTTAGAAGATCGAGAAGGAGAGCCTTTTGTATCGCGATAGCGGCGACGTAAACGAGCATAATGAGAATTTTGTGATGTTTTTTCTTTCATAATGTCTTTATAGCGTTTTAATGAGAAAAATAGCTAGAAAAAATCTATGATTTAAAGATATGAGCAGGAAATTTGTACAGAATTGTATTTATTCTGTTGACAGATACAATCGTAATCGTCATAACCACTTCGCAATCAGTTGAATTGAATGGGTGTTCGATATGATTGCCGTGATGCCTCATCGCGCGACTTTGCTGGTGTAATGGAGGGGTGCCCGAGTGGTTAAAGGGGGCGGACTGTAAATCCGTTGCGTATGCTACGTTGGTTCGAATCCAACCCCCTCCACCATTCATCAAAGTAGAGTGAGTATGTAGATTATGCGGGTATAGCTCAATGGTAGAGCAGCAGCCTTCCAAGCTGAATATGCGGGTTCGATTCCCGCTACCCGCTCCAAATGGTGGTTAATGATGAGGCAGATAGGTATGATGGAAGATATTCCATCATTAAAGTGGGCGGGATTTCTCGTCTAAGGGTTGTGGTGATTGGGCTGGTGTAAGGTCCAGTTGGATTCAGTTCTGCAGACCTATTTTTAGGTGTGAACGAAGATAGAGAAAAAACAAGAGATTAATAGCGATGGCGAAGAGCAAATTTGAACGTACAAAACCGCATGTTAATATAGGTACGATTGGTCACGTTGATCATGGGAAGACTTCGTTGACAGCAGCAATTACCAAATTTTTTGGTGAGTTTAAAGCATATGACCAAATTGATGCAGCACCAGAAGAGCGCGCACGTGGTATTACCATTTCCACGGCCCACGTTGAGTATGAAACGGAAAATCGTCACTATGCCCACGTTGATTGTCCTGGGCACGCGGATTATGTGAAAAACATGATCACTGGAGCGGCGCAGATGGATGGTGCTATTCTGGTTGTTTCAGCGGCTGATGGTCCCATGCCTCAAACACGTGAACATATTTTGCTTGCCCGCCAGGTTGGTGTTCCTGCGATTGTCGTTTTTCTTAATAAAGTTGATCAGGTTGATGATACAGAACTTTTGGATCTTGTAGAGCTTGAGGTTCGGGAACTTTTATCCAAATATGATTTTCCAGGTGATGATGTTCCAATTGTTAAGGGTTCTGCATTAGCTGCTCTTGAGGACAAGGATAAAAGCATTGGAGAAGATGCGGTTCGTCTTTTAATGAGTGAGGTTGATAATTATATTCCCACACCTGAGCGTCCTGTTGATCAGCCATTTTTGATGCCGATCGAAGATGTTTTTTCGATTTCAGGTCGTGGAACGGTTGTTACGGGTCGT
>NZ_NAAI01000004.1 GCF_018155095.1 Bartonella queenslandensis
ACGACCCGTAACAACCGTTCCACGACCTGAAATCGAAAAAACATCTTCGATCGGCATCAAAAATGGCTGATCAACAGGACGCTCAGGTGTGGGAATATAATTATCAACCTCACTCATTAAAAGACGAACCGCATCTTCTCCAATGCTTTTATCCTTGTCCTCAAGAGCAGCTAATGCAGAACCCTTAACAATTGGAACATCATCACCTGGAAAATCATATTTGGATAAAAGTTCCCGAACCTCAAGCTCCACAAGATCCAAAAGTTCTGTATCATCAACCTGATCAACTTTATTAAGAAAAACGACAATCGCAGGAACACCAACCTGGCGGGCAAGCAAAATATGCTCACGTGTTTGAGGCATGGGACCATCAGCCGCTGAAACAACCAGAATAGCACCATCCATCTGCGCCGCTCCAGTGATCATGTTTTTCACATAATCGGCGTGTCCTGGGCAGTCAACGTGGGCATAGTGACGTTTTTCCGTTTCATACTCAACGTGAGCCGTGGAAATGGTAATACCACGTGCGCGCTCTTCCGGTGCTGCATCAATTTGATCATATGCTTTAAACTCACCAAAAAATTTCGTAATTGCTGCTGTCAACGAAGTCTTCCCATGATCAACGTGACCAATCGTACCTATATTAACATGCGGTTTTGTACGTTCAAATTTGCTCTTCGCCATTTGAGCTCTCCATTTTCCGTCCAAGCCAAGGACTAAGTTAAAAGTTAATTTACCAACCTGAAATTACGCGTATTTCTTTTGAATCTCCAAAGCAACAGCCGAAGGAACAGGCTCATAGTGATCAAACTGCATTGTATACTGCGCACGCCCTTGACTCATAGAGCGAAGGGTATTTACATAACCAAACATATTCGCCAATGGAACCATTGCATTGACAACCGTTGCAATACCACGCGCCTCAGTTCCTGAAATCTGTCCTCGACGAGAATTAAGGTCACCAATAACATCACCAACATAATCATCTGGCGTAACAACTTCCACCTTCATGATCGGTTCAAGAAGCTGTGCACCAGCTTTTTTTGCTCCATCACGAAAAGCTGCACGAGCAGCAATTTCAAAAGCTAACACAGAAGAATCGACATCATGATAACCACCATCAATGAGCGTTGCTTTTACACCAAGCATAGGAAATCCTGCAAGAGGCCCTGACCCCATAACACTTTCAATCCCCTTTTGGACACCTGGAATATATTCTTTAGGAACAGCACCACCAACAATCTTCGACTCAAAAATAAAATCATCACCTTCGTGAGGCTCAAAAACAATTTTTACACGAGCAAATTGACCAGCACCACCCGATTGTTTCTTGTGGGTGTAATCAATTTCCGCCGTTTTAGTAATTGACTCACGATAAGCAACCTGAGGCTGCCCAACATTTGCCTCAACCTTAAATTCACGCCGCATACGATCAACAATAATATCAAGATGAAGCTCGCCCATTCCCGCTATAATAGTCTGACCCGATTCCTCATCCGACTTAACACGAAATGAAGGATCTTCCGCTGCCAAACGATTAAGAGCAATACCCATTTTTTCCTGATCTGCTTTTGTTTTCGGTTCAATTGCAATCTCAATAACAGGTTCTGGAAATTCCATACGCTCCAAAATAACAGGCTTTAAAGGATCACAAAGCGTGTCACCTGTTGTTGTCTCCTTAAGACCAGCAAGCGCTACAATATCACCAGCAAAGGCTTCTTCAATATCCTCACGAGAATTTGAATGCATTTGAAGCATCCGCCCTAAACGCTCCTTCTTCTTCTTCACCGTATTCTCAAGAGAAATACCTTTATGAACTTTACCGGAGTAAATACGACAGAAAGTCAACGAACCAACAAAAGGATCATTCATAATTTTAAAAGCAAGCATAGACAACGGAGCATCATCAGAAGATTCGCGTGTCGTCTCAGCTTCAGTCTTCACATCAACACCCTTAATCGCCGGAATATCAACCGGAGAAGGAAGATAAGAAACGACAGCATCCAAAAGCGGCTGCACACCCTTGTTTTTAAAAGCCGTACCACAAAGAACAGGATGAAACTGAACCTCTACGGTTCCCTTACGAATGAGAGAAACAAGCTGCTCGTTGGTTGGCATAACACCTTCCAAATAAGCCTCCATAGCAGACTCATCAACTTCCACAGCCATCTCAATGAGTTTCTCGCGATACTCCTCAGCCTTTTCTTTTAAATCAGAAGGAATTTCACTTATTACCGCTGAGGCACCAATAGAACCATCCCATTTTAAAGCCTTCATCTCAACAAGATCAACAACACCTTCAAAATCGTTTTCAGCACCAATTGGCAACTGCAAAACAAGCGCTTTAGCCCCCAAACGAGAACCAACCATTTCCACACTACGATAGAAATCAGCACCTATTTTATCCATCTTATTAACAAAAACCATGCGAGGGACACGGTATTTCTCAGCCTGCCGCCAAACAGTTTCTGTCTGAGGCTCAACACCAGCATTAGCATCTAACAACGCTATAGCCCCATCAAGAACGCGCAAAGAGCGTTCAACCTCAATTGTAAAATCAACGTGCCCTGGTGTATCAATAATATTGAATCGACGCTTCCGACCGTCACGCCCTTCCCAAAAAGTTGTTGTTGCAGCAGATGTAATCGTAATACCGCGCTCTTGCTCCTGTTCCATCCAATCCATCGTAGAAGCACCATCATGCGTCTCACCGATTTTATGATTCTTACCCGTATAGAACAGAATACGTTCAGTCATCGTAGTCTTACCGGCATCAATATGCGCCATAATACCGAAATTACGATAATCTTCAATTTTATATTCGCGAGCCATTATATTTGCCTTAGTTTAAAACTTCTACCAGCGATAATGCGAGAATGCACGGTTAGCCTCAGCCATACGATGAACATCCTCACGCTTCTTCACGGCAGAACCGCGATTATTAGCTGCATCCATCAATTCACCAGATAGACGCTCAATCATTGTTGTCTCATTCCGCCCACGTGCCGCCGAAATCAACCAACGAATAGCAAGAGCCTGACGACGATCAGGACGAACATCAATCGGAACTTGATAAGTAGCACCACCAACACGACGTGAACGAACCTCAATATGAGGAGCAACATTCTCTAAAGCCCGATGAAAGAGATCCACTGGATCTGTTTTTACTTTTTTCTCAACAGAATCAAGCGCACCATAAACAATACGCTCTGCAACTGACTTTTTACCATCAAACATAATGGCATTCATAAATTTTGTAATGACCAAATCACCAAACTTAGGATCTGGATTAATTTCACGCTTTTCTGCTCTATGACGACGGGACATCGGCTTTGTCTCTCAATATTATTTTGGACGCTTTGCGCCATATTTTGAACGACGCTGTTTACGATTTTTGACACCTTGTGTATCAAGCAAACCACGAATAATGTGATAACGAACCCCCGGCAAATCTTTCACACGACCGCCACGGATCATCACAACAGAGTGCTCTTGAAGATTATGTCCCTCTCCAGGAATATAACCAATCACTTCAAATCCATTCGTCAAGCGAATTTTAGCAACTTTACGAAGAGCAGAATTAGGCTTCTTCGGCGTTGTTGTATAAACACGTGTACAAACACCACGCTTCTGTGGATTCGACTGCAAAGCAGGAACCTTATTACGTTTAACTGGCGCTACACGCGGCTTGCGAATCAACTGGTTTACGGTAGGCATGCAACCTTCCTCTTTTCAATCTATATTCGTCTCACCCAATTGGGCTTTTTCTATTTTTATCTCATCCACTCCAATAAAACTGGCATAGATGACTGACTCTAAACGCAAAATCGGGCACACCTGCAAAAAAACAGTTTACCCGACCACAAGCAGAGAAGGCAATAGCCTTTTGCACTAGCATTTGCTTTTAATCTTTTTAACACCCGTTTGAATGATCCTCTGGTATCATATCCAAAACAACTGATCACTTCCACATCGGTTATATTTGTGTCTAATAGCGAGAACACAGACATTCGTCAAGAACTAATACAGCAGAAAGTTTTCAAAAATCAAAATAAATTAAATTTAAAAACTTTAAATTTGCTTTTATCGGGACTCTTGATAAATCAATCAACCACTGTAATATCATCCTATAAACAAAAAAAGCAACGATGTGACTACAGTAAAACATTAATGCAGCAAATTAAATTGCATATTTGATATCTAATGATGAACACTATGAAAATAGCAACGTGGAATATTGCCGGAATAAAAGCACGACATGAAACATTATGTCAATGGCTACAGCAAAGTCAGCCAGATATAGTCTGTCTACAGGAAATTAAAAGCATTGATGAAAGTTTTCCACGTGATGCAATTGAAAATCTAGGTTACCATATAGAAACACACGGACAAAAAAGTTTTAATGGCGTTGCAATTCTTTCTAAAAAAACACCAGATGAAGTGATCCGTCGATTACCAGGCAACGATAATGATGAACAAGCACGCTACATTGAAGCCGTTTATTCAACCAACAAAGGTGTTGTACGTATTGCATCTCTCTATTTGCCAAATGGAAACCCTATTGAGAGTGAAAAATATTCCTATAAGATAGAATGGATGGAAAGATTATATGCCCACACAAAGTCATTGCTTGCATATGAAGAGCCTCTTGTTCTAGCCGGCGATTACAATGTCATCCCTACCCCATTAGATGCAAAAAAACCTCAAGAATGGAATCAAGATGCCTTGTTTCTTCAAAAAACAAGAAAAGCATTCCAACGTATCCTTTATTTAGGTCTCTACGATGCTATCCGGAATGTCACCGATACACCCTCCTTCAGTTTTTGGGATTTCCAAGCTGGAGCATGGACTAAAAATAATGGGATTCGCATTGACCATTTACTCTTATCACCAGAAGCAGTTGATCACCTTATTTGCGCTCATAGTCAAACAGAAGTAAGGGGGTATCCAAAACCATCCGACCATGTTCCTGTTTGGATTCATCTTAATATCAATTAGGAAAGTATAACCCTCATCTTATAAGACAACAAAAAAATTCCACTTAGGAGAATAACTATGCTACACCGTACAAACAGTATATCTTAAGTAAGTAAAATAAAAAATAAATGAATGGAGGACATAAATGAAGAAATCATTGTTAATGTTTATTGCAGCAGCAGCCATCGGGCTCACAAGTGTCGCGTATGCTGAAAATGATACGCTTGAAAAAATAAGACAAACAGGAGAAATCACTTTAGGCGTCCGTGAATCATCTGGTTTAGCCTACGCCCTTGGTAATAATAAATATGTAGGTTTTCATACAGAAATGGCAGAACGTATCATTGATGATCTCTCAAAAAAGATTGGTAAACCGATTAAAATTCATTATCTTCCTATTACTTCTCAAAATAGAATTCCTCTCTTAAAAAACAAGACCTATGATTTTGAGTGCGGATCAACAACAAATGATATTGCCCGCAGTAAAGAAGCAGCATTTGCGTATACGACATACGTTGAAGAGGTTCGAATTGCTGTAAAGAAAAATTCTAATATTAAATCTCTTGATGATTTAAATGGCAAAACAGTTGCAACGACCACCGGTACAACATCTGTTCAACTTATTCGTAAAAATAAACGTGCAAAAAATATTCACTTTAAGGTCGTCAAAGGAAAAGATCACGGAGATAGTTTCTTATTACTCGAATCTGGTCGTGCCGATGCATTTGTTATGGATGCCTCAATTCTTGCTGGACATATTGCAAAATCAAAAAATCCATCTGATTATGTCATTCTTGACACCGTACTTTCAGTCGAACCCATCGCCTGCATGCTTAGATTACATGACAAAAACTTTGAACAAGCCATTAACGATAGTATCCTACGTCAGATTAAAGATGAATCACTTGAAAAGCTTTATAATAAATGGTTTATGAAACCGATTCCGCCTGCTAATACTGTTATGAACCTTCCCTTATCACAACAAACAAGATATGCTTGGGATCACCCAAACAATAAGCCACGGGAAAGCTACACAGAAAAAGATTTATAGAATTTGAAAAGGAGAACCACACTCTTTAAAAATTGAGTGTGGTTTATATTTTAGTTCACTTTTTAATAAATTCTGCCTATGTAGATGCACTTGATTTACTGTCATATTTATGAATGACTCATTTGAGGGAATATCAATTGATGGACTTTTCTTTTCTTTGTAGAGATGACCTTACTCAAACACTGGTGACAGGATGCCTGGGCACTCCCGGCGTAAGTCATACCTATTTAGACACACTTCTTGATGGCTTTAAAAATACGATTATATTGTCCATCACTTCACTTATATTAGCTATATTTTGTGGTGTTATTATAGGAACACTGCGCACTTTACCCAAAACGTTCATCATCAATTGTGTATTTCGCACCCTTGGTGCTATTTGGGTAGAAATTATGCGTAACATTCCCCTTCTTGTGCAGGTGTTTTTATGGTATTTTGTTGTTCCCAAGATTTATCCACCAGCAATGAAATTTTCCCCCATTCTCTTAATAACATGCGCGTTGGGATTCTTTACATCGGCACGTATCGCAGAACAGGTTCGTTCAGGTATTGAAGCGATTCCTTCAGGACAACGCTACGCTGCTATGGCAATGGGGTTTACAACTTATCAAAGTTATCGCTACATCATATTACCGCGCGCTATCCGTGCAATTATGCCGCCGCTTACTTCAGAAGCAATGGGCATTGTGAAAAATTCGTCTATAGCATTCGCCGTTTCAATAAATGAGCTTATGCAATTTCAATACCAAGCAATTGAAGAGATAAGCCATGTTTACGAAAACTATTTGCTTGTTACAATCCTTTATATTCTTATCGCCTTATTAGTATTCATTGTGATGACAGTCATTGAACAAATGCTCAAAATTCCTAATTTTCAAACAAAGGGAAATTGAATATGATAAATTTCATAAGCTCTCAGTTTGGACTTTATTTCCCTTTCAATTTTTCTGACTTTGATTTTTCCTTTTTTACCTTTGATGTATTTTGTTCTTACATTTTATCAGGTTTGCTCTTTAGCGTTTTTCTAACGCTTTTTGCAACAGTATTGGGATTTGTTTTCGGCACGCTTTTAGCAATGATGCGCCTTTCTTCCATAAAAATTCTTTCTTGGTTTGCAATCGTTTACATAACAGCTATGCGTTCAATACCACTTGTGATGGTTATCTTATGGTTTTTCGTGCTTCTACCTTTTTTAACAGGGACATCTATCGGTGCCAATAAATCAGCACTTATTACCTTTACCGCATTTGAAACGGCTTACTTTGCTGAAATTATGCGTGCTGGTATCAATTCAATTCCGCAAGGGCAAAAATATGCGGGGCAAGCTCTTGGGATGACATACTGGCAAAGTATGTATATTATCATTCTTCCTCAAGCCTTTAGAGATATGCTTCCAGTCTTTTTAACACAAGTTATTATCCTTTTTCAGGATACAACCCTTGTTTATGCAATCAGCGGTCATAGCCTTTTGAATGGATTTGATATTGCTGCTAATAATTTTGGTGTAAAACAAGAAGCTTATATCTTAGCGGCTATTTTCTATTTTATTATCTGTTTTACACTATCACAAATCGTTTTATATTTACAAAAAAAAGTATCTATTATTCGCTAACGGGGAAAAAAATGTCCACTCATATGATCGAAATAAAAAATGTTTCTAATTGGTATGGCGAAGTTCAAGTCCTTAAGAGTTGTACAACCAATATTAATAAAGGAGAAGTTGTTGTCATTTGTGGACCATCAGGATCTGGAAAGTCAACACTCATTAAAACTATTAACGCTCTCGTCCCTTTTCAAAAAGGTGAAATTTGGATTAATGGAATACCAGTTCATTCAAAACAAACGAATCTGCCTAAGTTGCGGAGTCAAGTGGGAATGGTATTTCAACACTTCGAGCTTTTTCCCCATTTATCTATCACCGAAAATTTGACAATTGCACAAATAAAAGTCCTAAAACGAAGCAAAAAAGAAGCACTTGAACGTGGTTTGTTGTATCTTGAACGCGTTGGACTCATTGAACATAAAGATAAATATCCTGGTCAACTTTCTGGAGGACAACAACAGCGTGTTGCTATTGCACGTGCCTTAACTATGGATCCACTTGTTATGCTTTTTGATGAACCAACCTCTGCTCTAGATCCTGAAATGGTAGGTGAAGTGCTCGATGTCATGATCAGTTTAGCAGAAGAAGGTATGACGATGATTTGTGTAACCCATGAAATGGGATTTGCACGAAAAGTCTCGGAGCGTATTATTTTCATAGATCAAGGAGCAATTCTTGAAGACTGTTCATCTAAAGAGTTCTTTTCTCATCCGCATGCGAGAACACCAAGAACGCAAGAATTTTTGTCTAAAATCCTAAGTCATTAGCCATTATATCATCGCAAAAAACTATCTCTACTGTAAATTTGAACACAAGAAAGTAGAGTTTAATAACAAATGAGAGAATGTAAAAAAATATTACAATCAGGTCGTTAAAAGTTCTTATTTTTTAGAATATCAGCAACCAGTGAAATTGCTGTACGTCTCTCGAATTCATTACAAATAGAAAAAGCCTGCTCTTGTAAAGGACGAATCCAATTTTTGTCTTTTACGTTAGCTTTTTCGTAGGCTGCAGTTAACATTGCCGTACCGCGAATGATTTTTCCTTCTTGAAGCAGTATATTTCCAAGCATCGCTTGGGCGGAAGGATTTCCTTTTTTTGCTGAAAGTTGAAACCATCGCGCTGCTTGTATAAGATTTTTCTCCCTTCCCTCTCCCTTTAAAAATATTTTTCCTAAATAATACTGAGCTTTAGGGTTTCCATAGTTCACCGCAGCCTGCATATAAAGACGAGCGGCATAAGAAGGATTCGGTTTCACAGGTGATTGAGGAATGCCTTTTTTTATATATCCAGCAAGATTAACCAATGCATCAGAAACAAAACTTTCATCCTCTGAGCCAAGATCAGCACCTTTTTTAATGATATATGCAAAAAAATGATAGGCCTTGTAATCATCTCTCGGGACACCATCACCCTCTGCATAGATACGTCCAAGCTTCCAATTTGCACCAATATTTCCCATATTAGCTGCACAACGTAACGCTGCAAGTGACTGATTTATCTGTCCATTTTTATAAGCAGTCATACCACGTTTCAAAAAATAAAACGAACCATCATTGGCTCCCTGCAAGCTATTGCCATCTACTGTATAAGCTATTGAAAAAAATCCCCCTAAGGTCACAACAATCGTAGCTTTTTTCCATATCTGAAATCTCTTGACCATTTTCCCCCCTCTCAATGTTAATTGTCCTATCTGTTACAAATTTCTTTGTAGATCTGTAAACTCTTATCTTTTGTAAGAAATAGCAGAGATTTTAAAGTAAAATTTTAAAAAGAAAAGACAAATAAATGAAAACGATCAAAACTGTTCAATAAAATTAAGCGCTCATTTTTATATGCAACAAATTGATTTTTAAATACAAATTTTCATCCTATATTTTGTAACATATTCTTTAACATTATAAGATTGTGTTATTTTTAAATTTATATGAATGAGTAAAAATCATTCAATAAAATAACCTGCGCATTGAACATAATTTTGAAAAAGGAGGAAATTTAGTTTTTCAGTAGATTCTAACTGCTAAATACTTCCTATATTTAATAGATAACATATTGATGTATAAGTATGAATATTTATTTTTCATTTACCCCCAATAGAGGAGAATTTCTTCCATCTCTCCTATTGAAGCAATTAAAATCACTTACGAATAAGCGATGAGCGGGGTTTTCGGGTGAGCTTAAAAGAGGATTTAAAACGCCTCTAATAAATATACTCAAATATAAGCAGTGATCACAACATTGGAGGCTAAAAAATATAACGACCTTACCCGCTTGCAGCTTTCTAAGCTCTACAAATAAGACTTCCCCTAAATATTCACCGCGATATATAACAAAAATACCACATATGAAAATTTTATATGCTTTATTGCCCTGAATGATAGTGTTTTACAGTAACAAGTCAACGTATTGATTTATAATGATAGTTTTCTGTTTTTCTGATTGAACGAAGCCCTCGAATATCGTAAAATTTCCTTATTTCAGACCTGTTCCACGTTGAATCAATCAAAACCATCCACTTTCACGTTACAAGCAGAGAGAACCCCGTGTGGAGTAAAGGCTGTGTAAGAAAGGACTAAAAATACCTATTATGAATTGCCTTAAATACCAATGTCCGCGCAATATTAGGTGCTGATAAAGTGTGTAATGGCGCTGACTCGTTACTTAACAAGTGTAAAGATGGGGAGACACAATGGATTGACCATTATACTAATTCATAAGCGCCAGCGCGAAATGAGAGTTGAGTGCCTTAAGAGCTGCCCCTTTAATGATGAAGATAAAAACGCTGGCTCACCCATGGAGGTTTCATAACCGTGTTGAAGAAAGACGAACAAAAGAAAAAATTTTCTTTTTTTAATCGATATCAACTGTAATGCTGTAAAATCAGCCATCGTAAAAATAAGAAGTTAGAATCAACCCAACCGCTCTAAAGCGATAGATATCTTTTTTTGCGCAGAACGCAGTTCTACAACCCTATTTTGTTCACTTTCAACAATTTCTGCTTTTGCATTTGCTATAAATTTCGGATTATTCAACTTAAGCGATATTTTTTCAATATCTTGTTCAATTTTACGGACCTCCTTCTTCAAACGAACACGTTCAGCTTCCAAATCAATTAACTGTCCCAATGGCAAACAAAAAACAGCCTCTCCTAAAATCATTTGTGCCGATATTTCTGGAACTTTATCAGAGAAATGAATGACTTCAATACGTGCTAACTTTTTAAGAAGTGCATCATAACGCTGTAGACGCTCTCGCGTTATTTTCCCTCCTTCGACAACGACAAGAGGCGCTCGTGTAGCTGCTGGAACATTCATTTCAAAACGTACAGACCGGATCCCTGTGACCACATCAATAAGCCAATTAATATCAGCAGCAGCCTCTTCATCTATCAACGTTTCTTCTGGCCATTTTGTCAATGCAAGCAAATCCTCACGCTTGATCTCTTGCGTTTCTGTAAGAGACCACAACTCTTCTGTCATGTGAGGCATAAAGGGATGAAGAAGTTTATAAACTTCATCTAAAACCCAAGCAGTACAAGCTTGAGCCTCACTTTTAGCATCTTCATTTTCACCCTGAAAAAGTGGTTTGAGAAGCTCCAAATACCAATCACAGAATGTATTCCAAATGAAACGATAAAGTGTGGCTGCAGACTCATTAAACTTATAATGCTCAATACCGGCCGTCACTGCTGAAATCGTTTTAGAGAGCTCTGTTAAAATCCAACGATTAAGTGCCAGCTTTGCTTTTCCTGGCTTAAAAGTCGGATCATGCTTCACACCATTCATCTGTGCAAAGCGAGTAGCATTCCACAATTTTGTAGCAAAATTACGATAACCAGCAATGCGAGAAGTATCAAGTTTTACATCACGACCTTGCGCTGCCATAATAGCCAAAGTAAAACGAAGAGCATCAGCGCTATATTGATCAATAAGCTCTAAGGGATCAATAATATTTCCCTTTGATTTTGACATCTTTGCACCCTTTTGATCTCGCACAAGAGCGTGCACATAGACCGTTGGGAAAGGAACTTCACCCATAAAATGAAGTCCCATCATCATCATACGAGCAACCCAGAAAAAAATAATATCAAATCCTGTCACGGATAAAGATGTTGGATAAAAAGTAGATAATTCAGTTGTTTTATCTGGCCATCCTAATGTTGAGAAAGGCCAAAGAGCTGATGAAAACCAAGTATCTAAGACATCCGGATCACGGATTAATTCAACCACCTCACCATAATGAGCAAAAGCCGAAGCTAAAGCCTCTTTTTCACTTTTTTCAACAAAAACTGTTCCGTCAGGACCATACCAAGCAGGAATCTGATGTCCCCACCATAATTGGCGAGAAATACACCAAGGCTGAATATTTTGCATCCAATTGAAGTAAGTCTTTTTCCAGTTATCAGGAACAAACTGCATTTTTCCTTGTTGAACAGCTTCTATCGCTGGCTTTGCTAATTCAGCAGCATGAACATACCACTGATCTGTCAAAAAAGGTTCAATAGGCACACCACTGCGATCACCATGAGGAACCATGTGAGCATGATCATCAACAGAAGCTAGATACCCTTGTTCTTCCATCAAAGAAATAATCTTCTGGCGCGCAACAAAACGATCCGCTTTATCAAGATTTTCTACTAACATTTTTAATTCATCTGATAAAACCAAACCATCAAAAAACGCTTCATTTTCACAGAGATAGATCTCGGCTTTTGAAGTAAAAATATTGATTAAGCGTAAACCATTACGCTGCCCTACTTCAAAATCATTAAAGTCATGGGCTGGTGTGATTTTTACAGCACCACTTCCAGCTTCAGGATCAGCATGCGTATCACCAACAATCAACAACCGACGACCAACAAGGGGTAAAAGAGCATTTTTACCTATAAGATGTTTATAACGTTCATCTTCAGGATTAACAGCAATTCCTGTATCTCCAAGCATTGTTTCTGGTCGTGTTGTCGCCACTGTTATAAAAGTTGTTGCATCATTTGGGTCAAAAATTTTACCCTCAAGTGGATACCTAAAGTGCCACAAATGTCCTTGAACTTCTTTTTGCTCAACTTCAAGATCCGAAATAGCCGTCAACAATTTAGGATCCCAATTGACGAGACGCTTATCTCTATATATCAATCCTTGTTTATAAAGCGTAACAAAGACTTCACGGACAGCCTGCGACAAGCCCTCATCCATTGTAAACCGCTCGCGCGACCAATCACATGAAACGCCAAGGCGACGCAACTGGTTCGCAATAATGCCTCCCGTTTCATGACGCCATTCCCAAATACGCTCAATAAACTTTTCTCTCCCCATTTCTTGACGTGTTGGCTCTTGGCGTTCTGCAAGTTGACGCTCTACAACCATTTGTGTAGCAATCCCAGCATGATCCATACCAGGCTGCCACAACACATTTTTGCCACGCATCCGCTGAAATCTAACCATTATATCTTGAATGGTCGTATTGAGCGCATGCCCCATATGAAGTGAGCCTGTAACATTAGGAGGTGGAAGCATGACACAAAAAGGTTCTGCACCACTTTTAGAACCCGCTCCCATTTTAAAAGCCCCACGAGTCTCCCATTTCTTTGCAATTCGTTGCTCTATGGAAGCAGCATCATAGTTTTTTTCTAACATTCTATCCATCCATAACGCCGCTGAAAAACACAATAACAATATATAACCAAAACACGATCAGAATCCCGCAAACCTCATCTACTCATTCGAGAGACCGCAAAACCTCAAATAAACTTCTCAAAAATGAAAAATATGAAAATAATTAAGATGATTTTTTAATCGCCTTCACAATCTCTTCACGTAAAATATCTTCCAGCAAACCAGGCAATTTAGACTGCAGCCATTCTGCTATAGCTGGACGCAACACATCCTTTGCAATCTTTTCTGCGGAAGCAACGCAATATGCAGACAACTCCACAGGACCAGTTCCTCCAGCTTCTGACTGTGATTTCCTGCTCTCATCTTCATATTCTCTCACTTTATAAACAGAATTCCGTTCTTCAGAAGAAAACTTCATCTTTTGCACATCCACACCAACTGTATCATTTTCTACCTGTGCATTCTCTTTTTCTTGCGCATTCCTTCCCCCTTGATTTTCAGTAGAAAGCCCAATACGATCAGCTAAAGCCTTCATAGCATCATCAACCGATAGGGTTGTATCATAAACACCTTCTGACGCAGCTTCTGAGCGATCTTCTGAAGCATTTACTGTGATATCTTCATTTAAAAAGTGATCAGGTTGGACTGCATTTTCTTCGATTATCTCACGAATAGATGTCAAAATCTCATCCATACTTGGCTCACGTAACACGCTTGAACTCTGTACCATACTTTACAACCTCTCAAAGACGCAACAACAAATAGAATCATATTTTCAGTGTATGCAAAAGAATCATAAGATCAACATGACTCTCATGATATTTTCAAATATGCTTGTTACAAAGAGGGCGCTACGCACAACTTTCTGTACTTAAAAAGAACATCACCACTTTGTTTTTCAACATATCCAACAACTGATTAACTAATTTTGAAAAAACTAAAATGATTTGAGATCAAAGAGCTACTTTTATGCATTATCGAATATATTGAATTGTTTTTAAGCCTAGATAATTTGCAGTCAATTTACCAATAGAAGATTGAACGCTATAGCTTGCCACAACAGCATTACGCTCTGCCATTGCAAGCGCAATTTGAGCATTAATCAACTGAGTACGAGAATTTAAAACATCTAATGTTGTTGCTTGCCCTACACGATTTTCTTGAACACGACCTTTAAGAGCGATTTCAGCAGCACGCACACTTTCACGATAAGCAAGAACAGACGCGCGTGCACCTTCCAACTGAAACCAAGCAGAAGTAAGTGCTTGTCTCGTATTACTATGTGCCAAATCGAGTTGAAGTTGTGCCTGTCCAAACTGTTCCTTCGACTGACGAATCTGCGCAGACGCACGCCCCCCTTCAAAGATTGGAACACTCACGGACAATCCGATTGATTTAGAAACGCCATCCTCTCCCGCACCACTGTAAATTCGGTTATAAGATGCTGTTGCAGAAAAATCAACTTTAGGGAGCAATGCTCCTTCTTTGGCCTTTACATTGTAACCACTCGCATTGACTAAATATTGAGCATAAAGGATTGCTGGATGCATCACAACACTCATTTGGTAAGCCGTATCAAGGTTGATGGGAAGATCTGTAGCAACGGGAGGGCGTTTTAACTTTTCAGGATCAGAGCCAATAACTTGACGATATGCTGCTTCTGCTGCTTTTACATCAGCACGAGCAAGACTCAGCTCTGAAACGGCCACGGAACGTGCAGCTTGAGCTTGAGCAAGGTCAACACGCCCTCCCTCACCCACATCAAATTTTGCTTTATTGGAACGAACTTGCTCTTCAAGAGCTGCTAAATTTTCTCTCCGAAGATCAGCAACACGACGTGCCTGATAGACATTAGCATAAGCCGTCACGGTCTCCAGAAACGTATTTTGTTCAGCATTACGAAGATACTCACGTTGCGCCTGCAGCTTAACTTGAGCTGAAGAAAATATATTTTGCGTGATAAAACCGTCAAACAATCTTTGATTTAATCTGATACCGATAGATCCAGAAGTGACATAAGGACCTGTAAAAGATTTACTCCGCCCATAACTCCCAATCCCTTCAACTTGTGGTAATAACCCTGATCGCGCAATGACAACGTCATCACTGGCTATACGAACAGCCGCCCGTTCACTATTTAACTTAGCATTGTGTTGATAAGCTTTAGAAAAAGCATCCATCAATGTTTCAGCACAAACAGCCCCTGATAAGAAAAGACTCAACACCAGCAAAAAGCACGCCTGAAACCTCTTGTTTATTTTAAACGCAACATACACAATAACAAACCCTAAATGAATAATAGAATTATCTTCTATTGATAAAACGAACAAACACTAAAATACAAAATCAGCTTTTTTTAAAAAACAAGAAAGAGGCTTTACAGCAAGATTAAAAGCACGACGTGCTGAAATGATTCCATCTTCTTTGATGTAGATTCGTGCTACAGCTGCATTTCCATACCCTTCAACGACAACAAGACGTCCACTATCCTTCATTTGATCAAAGATGCCTTGTGGAATAAAATCAACAGATCCCTCAATAAAAATCACATCATAAGGTCCCTCAACGGCATATCCCTCTTCTAATGGACCATGAATAACAACCACATTATCACATTGATTACGCTCTAAAGCGTCAAGAGCGTGTTCAAAAAGAGACTTATTACTTTCCAACGCAATCACAGACCCCGCAAGCTTTGAAAGCAAGGCAGCACAATAACCGCTATTCGCACCAATATCTAAAACAACATCTGATGATTTTACAGCAGCAAGCTGTAATAATTTTGCAAGAGATGCAGGCTTCATCAAATAGCGTGCAGAAACCTCATCTTGCACTGGAGATAAAACAATATCGGTATCAAGATAGCTTAGTGTTTTCATATCTTCCGATACAAAATCTTCACGAGATATCGTTAAAAAAGCTTCAAGCACTGATAAATCCGTTACATCGACTGTACGAATTTGATTGTCAACCATTTTGCGACGAAGCTCAGCAAAATCTGCAACCATAACGACTATTTTCTCCTAACCTACAAAAAACAAACAAAATAGCAACAATGAAGGACTAAGATCTCTTAAACTATGGGTGTTACAAACAATACGACAGTCAGCAACTCAATTCTAACAGTACAGTCTCTCACACAAAATCGTCTTTACAAGCGTTAGAGGGGAATAATTTCTTTTCTTACACCTCCCCTAAAAGCCGTTTTGTTTAAAATCGGCTGGAGGCCTCGCCCGGAATCGAACCGGGATACAAGGATTTGCAGTCCTCTGCGTAACCATTCCGCCACAAGGCCTCATCAACAAATATAAAGGTTTCAATAAGGGAAGGTAAAGCATCCGTCAAGGTGTAGAAACCTTCTCTTGCCTTTTTTCTTCTTATTATTATATTTTTTTTAAAAAAAGTAATTTTATCCTTTGCAAATCAGTATTGCTTTGCTATAGCCTCTTCAGCTAAGTTATTGAGCACCGTTCCCCGGTAGCTCAGCGGTAGAGCAACCGGCTGTTAACCGGTTGGTCGCTGGTTCGAATCCGGCCCGGGGAGCCACTTCTTTTTTTATTGAGCATAACTTATTAATTTTAAATATCTTTTTTAAGGTACGGGGTGTGTAGATAAAAGTACGGGAATAGGGTTTTCTAATATTCTTCTACAAAGCGCCTCTTTTTTTGCCAACTTTCTCAAGAAGGTCTTTTAATTCTGCTACATCTTGTTGTGAAAAATTCTCTAAGTTTCTAACGAACATGCCAATAATTTCACAACGAAATGGGTCTGAAGATTTGATTGTAAAACTCTTGCGACATGCATAGGCTTCTTTTCTTAAGAGAGAAGCCTTCTCTTGATCTAAACCGTACAGCTCTATAATCTTGTCTTCCATACCAATGGGTACGGATTTTTTGCCAATCTCAACTGAAGATAAAAATGCTACAGATATACCTAATTTATCAGCCATATCTAAGAGTCGTTCAAAATGATCGACGCGAATTTTGCGTAAAATTTTACCAAAAGATGTAAGCATCTAGAAAGTCCTGTTAGAAGAAGAAATATTTCCTCTGATTCTAACAAATCTTTTTCAAACTTTCCTCAATTATTGCTAATGCGAATCAGAATTTTTTTGAGAATTCACTATCAATTTCTTACTTAAATAAATCTGAATGCGTACCTGTCCTATCAAAATGGACTCGCTCTTCATCAACTATATAAATTAATAACCAATCTGCCTCTATATGAAGATCTCGACGAGGCTTCCAATTGCCTTGTAATGCGTGATCATTTAAAATAGCAGGCAATTGCTGCTTATGAATTAGAAGTTGCATAACTTCTGTAAGCTTTCGCATATCTTTCCCACGTTTTTTTGCCCGTTTTACATCTCTTTTAAACTTTCCTGAATAACTCACTGAACGCATAATTAGATGTCCAGTTGCTTCATCAAATCAGCAATATTTTTAGCATAAAAAACATCTTCATTTCTGTCGGTTTTATGAAAAGTTTCAAGCGTTTCCTTATTAGGTATTTTATTATTTTCAACGTAAATACGAATAAGATCACGTAAAATTTGAGATGCTGGACGGTGTTTTCTTTCAGCTATAGCCATAAATGCGTTTTTTAGATTTATATCTACTTTAGCTGCTATAAGTTCACTTTTTATACTCATAATATTTCCTCTTTAAAATTTTAATGATTATACATTGTATAACATAGTTAAACATAGTTTAACTTATAATTAATATCAATCTCTTTTTTACAGAAGAAATATCTAACTTTTCGTCATCCATTTTTTAAAGTGTGAGAAGCTATTCTCTAGCGCGTCTATAAAACGAAAGAAATCGATAACAAACATAAAGACAAAGAAGGCAATCCACTTCATGATGCGTGACATCATCTTTAAGCCTTGGTAGGTTTCTATCATCTCATGAAGAAGCCGTTGTTCTGTCTCTGAGAGTTCTTGTTTCTTCTTATTTCCCTTGCTACTCATTTTGCCAACCACATAAGCGTGCTCCCTGTTGATTATGTTTCAATATATCTCTTGCTAGGTTGGAACTGATGGTATTGACATCTTGCTTGTCTAAATAAATGGGCAACCAACCAACACAAGAAACTGTCCTATTTGCCCCGCATCCAACGAGACAAAGCAGAGCGCACACCAGCATCAGTTTTTTGATTAACTTCATTTTCCACCTCAAAACGGGTTGTTGCTGTCTTTAAAGCGCGCTCTGTTTGCTTTTGCTGCTCGCTTTTCTTGCCAAGATGAAAGGCTTTGGCTAATGCCATTAAAAAAACGGCTAAAGCCGCTAACAGAAGAGACAGATTTCTTTTGAACCCAAAAATCATAAGCGCTGTTCCCGAAAACGCTTGGCGACAATCACCAGACCTGTACAAGCGGCTAAAACCATAATCCCTGCTAAAGCCCACTGAATCGGTCCATTGCCGACCAATAATCCTCCAAATCCTGAACAAGACCCTATAATCGGCGCAAGTGCTTCTACCTTGAAAAGACCTCTCGCCTCTTTCGTTTCCACTCGTTGATAGTTTGAAGAAATATAAGACCCCTTTGCCCACAAACCAGCTTCTGCTGCTCGACGATTGGCTAAACCTTGAAGAGTCTTCCCACCAACCTTATTCCATTTCTGTAACTCTGTTGGAACCGCTTCATAATCCCCTTGATTAAGTTTTTTCAAAAGGCTCGACTTACAAAAGGCTGTTGTTCCTACATTATAACAAAACGACACCAATGCCGCGAATTGGCAATCTGTTAATGAAACCGTCACCGCCTCCTCGACGGTTTTCTCAAATTGCTTTAAGTCCTCACAAAGGATTTCTTCTGCTCGCTCTTTCGTAATACGCATACCTTTTTTGACAAGCCGGTTACCAGCATTGCTGGTGTGACCATAACCAATGGTCCAGATACATGCCGTATCTTTATACGCTTCTAAACGTAATCCTTCCCATTGTTTGATAAGCTCTAAACCTTCTTGGCATATCTTTCTCATTTCGTCCTCCATAAAAAAAGCCCCACATCAGTGGGGCTGAATAAAATGATCTTCTAACCAGTCTAGCGTTAATATGATAAATAAAGTGGATCACTACATCCACGGGCGCCTATTTTTTCATCTTCATCATAACGAGAATGCGCAAAATTCCGCGCAAATTCACCATTACTAGCATCACCAGACCAATCGCCTCCTCCCAACATAACATTTACGTCTACACGTAAACTGCTTACTTGTTCCCCTGTATGCCATTTAGTCACTGGATAACAACCAGACAAAAATTGCCACACATAACCGCAACCATCCTCACAACCAATATGCGAAATCATACGATGATTTTCTGTATCAACGTGTCCTCCAGACGTTTTGGGAGAAGGCGCTTGATTGCCTATAATACTGGTTCCAGAATTGATGCCATACATACAAGACACAAACTCATCACTCGTCAAAAATCTCTTATTAACAGACGAAAAATCCACGAGATGGTCAGAATAGCTACGATTGGTTGTAATCGGAACACCATAAGCAGACTTCGTATTTTCATCTGTCCCTGATTGAAGATAAATATCAACCCAAATATTATGCCACGGATTGTAAACCATTCCCTCTGGATCACTTCTGGGACGGTGATTTAAACTCCAAACAGAATCAGGGAGAATATCCCCCGCTTGATAACCCGATAACGGATGATCTTCAATCTCACCAACATCTGCACAAAGCGTATGAAAGCCACCGATTTTTTCAGAATTATGCTCTGTATAGCCATCAGGAGCCGTCGGATTTTGCGAAATCTCAAAGGATAGCTCATTCGTCTGATCTTTTAAGATGAGATATATATAATAATCCTTTCCTGCTTCAAAATCTTTGTCAAAAGTCATCCTTCCACGCCCTGGAACGCGGTAAAAGAGGTACCTACCCCCATTTTCACCACCATGATAAAAGCGAAAACATGCCCCGTCATTGATCACAAGACCTTTTCTATTTTCCGGATTAGCTTCCAGAATTTTGTGGGGCTGCGCAAAATGTACACTCTCTAAAAAATAAGTAGAAAGAGAATTTACACTACCTTGAAGAGAAGAAATACTATCACTGTTACTCTCTGCCTTCTCTTGCACTTGTGTCAATGCATTTTTCGCTTCTTCCGCAGCTGTCTTCGCAAGACTTGCCTCTTGTTTGGCTGCTTCTGATAAATTTTTAGAGCTAGAGGCGGTTTGGCTTGCTTGTTCACTCGTGGATTTTGCTTCAGTCGCAACTGTCTCTAAACTGTCCGCTTTAGATTTCGCATCATTAGCTTCTTTTAGCGCTTGCTCTACTTTCTCTGTTACACTATCTGCTGCACTTTTCGCAGATTCCGCCAAACCCTTCGCTTCTGAAGCTGTTTGCAAGGCTTGTTCCACTCCTGTTTGCGCCGATTCGGCAACTATCTTAACAGTTGCAACAGATGCCTTGACTTCAGCACAAGCATTCTTGGATTGTTCTGAAAGAGCTTTTGCCTCTTCTGACCTGCTTACCGCTGTCTCTGATTGTGATTTGGCATCTTTCGACGCTGTCAATGCATCAGCGGCTGTCTGTTTAGCTTCTTCTGCTGTCTGCTTGGCGTCTTTTAAATCCGTTAATGCTTTCTCTACTGCCGTTTGTACTTGAGACGTTGTTTTTGTAAGTTCTGTAATAGAAGATGTCGCCCGTTCCGATAAACCTTTTGCTTCTTCGGCAATATCCTTCGCATCAGCGGCTGTCTGTTTAGCTCCATCTGCCTTCATACTTGCTTGTGTCGCTACTGTCTTAACTTCATGACATGTTGCTACCGCTTTTGCGGCTACTTGCGTCGTCTCTGTTGCTGTTTGAGAGGCATCTCTCGCTGTTTGTTCTGCACGGGTTGCAATGGTCTTCGATTCATCAGCTAACCTCTTGGCTTCGGTCGAGATATTAACGGCATTCTCACTTACCTGCTTAACCTCTTCAAAACTTTGCAATGCCGTAGCCAATGAACCTTTCGTACTATTGATTTCTCCTGAGGCTATATCGACTGCTGCTTTTGTCTCTTCTGCCATTTGCTTGGCGGCTTCAGAGGCACTCTTGGCTTCTTCTGCTAAGCCCTTGGCTGTATCCGCTGTATCTTTCGCAAGACTAGCCGTTGTCGTAGCTGCTGTAACCGCTTCACCCGTTTTCGTCACCTCTGTAAGCGCTTGCTCCGACACCCTCTTCGATTCTTCGGCAACCTGTTGCGCACCATTCGCACGCACCATGGCTTTTTCCGACTCTTGTCTTGCATTAACAACCTGTTCTAACGGCGCAAAGGTTTCATACGAATACAAAGAGGCCGTCCCTAAAATCTTCGGAACAACAACACTACTTTGCGAAGTGCCTTCTCTAATTTCCTCTTGTGTTGCTACCGGTATCAAATACTCATGACTATGATCAGGTATCTTCATCTGCTTTCTTCCTCCATTAACTTAAAATGAACACTCTTTCAAGTCTTCAAACTCTTCGCTTAAGACTTCTAAGCGCTTCTCTAAATCTTTTAACGAACCATCAAGCTCGGCTTTCAAAGCTGTTTTCAGTAAATCAAAAACACCATGAAGCGGCGCGTGAACAAAATGATCCCCCGAATACAAAACAACCCGTACTTGAGACGGGTCGCTAAGCTCTGATATGGCAAACGGTTTTAATGACATTTCAACTCCTCATGTCTTGATCCCATAAACGATACTCACATTAACGGGGCGCGTCTCAACGCCACCAACACTCTCTCCCATGAGATGATGCTCATGATGCGCTCGGTCATAGATGCCCTCTTTGATCGGCGTCGAATAATATAAAAAGCTTGCAAAAGGACTCCTGATAAACCAAGGCAAACGAGGCGGTTTATCTTTTTCTGTGAACCAAAAGGGAGCCTCTACCTGTGGACTTCCTGCTATCCGTTCAAATTCTTGATGACACCTTTCCCAAGCATCCCCGTCTAAGCCTAAACACTCTTCATCTATAAATCTTTTTCGCCTTCTCAAGGGCGCTTCAGTAGAAGAAACATCCCGTCTTTTTCGAGAAGAATGATCATTTGGAAATGCTGGACCGATAAAATGTTCATGTGCTTTCAAAGAGCAGCCTTGTTGACTTGCAAAAGAACGCCAAGGGTCTAAATTGCGTTCATAATCCATACCCCTTAAAAACATCCCTCGAAAATCAGGAACATTAAACGTCGTAGCACCATCCCCTTCACCCCACGTCGTTCCTATCGCATCAAACAAGGCTCTATACGTTCTTCGCGAATAAGCACGCCCATCACACAACAACCAACCATCCGGCAAGCGTTCCATGGCAAAAGGACCGATTAAACCAGACGGTAAACGTTTTAAGAAAGAAACTTTTCCCCTTGTGGGATTGAGTATTTGCCAACCGGTTATATCTTCATCGTAAATAACTCTATAAAGACAGCCATCTTGGATTTCGCCTCCCGTTAAAGCTAATAAACCAGTATCTGTTGCCTTATAAACGGGCTTGCCGGTTAAATTATTCAAAGCAATCGTGGTTGCCCCTACATTCTTACCCTTTGCTTTAAAACAAAGCGATATCCCATTCTTATACGCTAAAAATTGAGAGGGACTTTGAAGACGTATCGCACTCGTCTTTTGTTTATCATCAACAGTAACAATGCCTTCAATCACACCACCCGTATCCAATAAATACTCACGCACACGCTGCATCATAAAACGCGCACTGTTATTAACTGTGTTCGGATGTTGTCCTTCTGACCAATTAATCAGATTATCCGCACCACCATTCTCGGAGGCGCTTAAAGACCAATCATAAATCGTCGACATCTTGAACCTCACGTCTTGATCGCAAACACAACACTCATATTAATCGGACGTGTCTCACTGACACCGGAACTTGCCAACGCAACATCACGCATATGAAGGTGTGTATGAGGAAAAGCTAGCGAATGACGAACCCGTATATCCTCTGCTCTCACCCCCAAACGTTCGGCTAGCTTTAACCTTTGCTGGTCATTAAGTGTATAACCCCAGATGATCGTCATATCACCATACCAACTATCTTCCTCATTTTCATCATTAAAAATCGTAACGGTGTGACCCCCATGTTCATGCTTTCTCATGCTATCAGTCTGGAAAGTCCCCAAATAACGAAAACGGTCTATATCGCGGTCATCATCAACGCCACGCAAAAAAACACCACGCAAATCGGGAACATTAAAATGGGTAACACTATCACTGCCCCCCCACCTGATCCATATCGCTTTGTAAAGAGCACTATACTCACTGCGCAAATAAGCCTTACCATCACACAACAACCAGCCCTCCGGCAAAACTTGCATCCCAAAAATCCCTATCGTCCCTGTTGGATAAACGGGGATAATCGGCTCTGGTGGTAAAGAAACCGGCGTGGGATTTAAGACATGCCAAGCATCTGCCCTATAGACCAAGTGATAAATGCAACCCTTTTGAAATTCCCCTCCCGATAAAGGACTGATGCCTAATTCCGTCGCCTTGTAAACGGGCTTGGCGGATAAATCATTCAAAGCAATCGTGGTCGCCCCTACATTCTTGCTCTTCGCTTTAAAACAAAGCGATATCCCATTCTTATATTTCAAAAAACGCGATTGGCTTTGAAGTCTTATCAACGTTGTCTGCTGTTCAGCATCAACCGTAAACGTGCTTTCAATCACACCACTCGTATCCGATAAATACTCACGCACACGCTGCATCATCCCACGCGCACTATTATTCAAACTACTAGGGCGCTGTCCATCTGACCAATTAATCAAATCATCACAATACGCATTCTCAGAGGCTCTCAAAGACCAATCATAAATCGTTGACATCTTAAACCTCATGTCTTAATCGCAAACAAGACAGAAACATTCACGGGGCGCGTCTCTCCTTCCCCAGTGCTTTCCAAAATAACTTCTTGATTCTCATCAAAAGTATAGGGGGTTGAAACGTGACTCTTTAAATTCTCATGCTCTATACCCATAAAATTTGCTAGAGCCCCCCCTCCAAACAAGCCTAGACGATAACCCAATACCTCCGTCGTATTCCCATCCCAAAAGTTTTCGTTGCTGGTAAAATGCGGTATCGAAAGAGTTTGACCTTCATGTTGGTGAGACTGGATTAAATCTGTCTGAATACTTCCAAATCGACGATTGGGGTCTCGATGACTGCCACCATCAACACCCCGTAAAAACATCCCTCGTAAATCGGGTACATTAAATGTCGTAACGCCATCTCCTTCTCCCCAAACCGTTCCTATCGTCTCAAATAAATCACCATAATCACGACGCAAATAAGCCTTCCCATCGCAGATTAACCAATCTTTGGGAACATCACGCATACCAAACGTGCCTATAAATCCAGTAGGATAAAGACTGCTTTCTTCTTCTGAAGGGAGTGGTGTAGGATTAACAAGATGCCAACTATCTCCACTAAACACCAATGTATAAATACACCCTTCTTGGATTTCTCCTCCAATTAAAGGACTAACTCCTAATTCTGTTGCTTTATAAACCGGCTTGGTGGCTAAATCATTCAAGACAATCGTTGTCGCCCCAACATTCCTGCCCGTCGCCATAAAGCGCAAAACAATCCCATTCTTATACTCTAAAAATTGCGATTGGCTTTGAAGACGTATCGTGCTTGTTTGTTGAACATGATCATTGGTAACAACACCTTCAAGCGCACCACCCGTATCCGATAAGTATTCCTTTACGCGTTGCATCATCACACGGGCGCTCTTGTTTACACTGCTAGGATGCTGCCCTTCTGACCAATCAATCAAATCATCCGCGCGCGTATTATCCGCCGCTCTAAGCGACCAATCATAAATCGTCGACATCTCTCATCAATCCTAATTCCGGTAAAATGGTCCGTAAAATGCCCGCATGAAGGGCGTCATCAAAGGATTATCATCGACATCACTCTCTTCTTCTTCCGAAGACTCTTCTTGTGATGCTAATTGTGATGCTAATAATGCCCTTAAAACTTCGAGTAAGTTGTCTCTCTGTCTAAAGCCGCCTTGCACAATAGGGCTTGCTCGATAAGGCTGCCCCCCATACATCTGTAACACACGGTTGGTAAAATCACGTGCACGCATGTTATTATTCCCACCATTCAAACCAACCGCATTGCTGCCAACAATTTGTGCTGCATTGGCATGGGGATTTTGTAAAAGACGCGCGGCTCCACCTGCCCCTTGTTGGTGTGCTAAATACAATTCCGCATCAGTCGGCGCTCTTCCCAACACACGGCTTAAATGATTACGATTATCAAGGGTCAACCGCCCCATAGCATCTGCCGCTTGCATGGGGTCAAAACGGTCTTGCAAACCATATTGTTTGGCGGTGCTGTCTATAAATTGATACAACCCACCCGCAGAAGAACGGGGATTCCTTGCATTGGGATTGCCGCCACTTTCCACTTGCGCAACACGGTACAAATAGCTTTCTGGCAAGCCATAACGCGCCGCTGCTTGACGGATCGCTTGATCAACTGAAGGACTAGAACGGGTCATTTCGCATACTCTATTGAAGCACTAGGACCTAATCCTTTTGCTATAGCTCTAGAAATAAGCTTCAAACCCCCATCTGTTAACACCCCTCTGTGATGCCATTTTAAAGCACTTTGAATCAAGTTGGCAATTTCATTGCGCTCCATTCCTTTAATACCAAAAGTTGCTAACTTCGCTATTCCGCGCTCTAGCTCTTGTCTTGCCCGTAGCGCCTCTGGGGCATTCGGGTGGAAAAATATATTTCGTGCTAATTTTAAAGATTCAGTAGGCCAATGCCACATATTTGAAAAATTAAGTCCATCAAAAAGAGAAAATTCAGGAGTGCCTTCAAATTTGCTAAAACCTTCCTTTGCTGCATCAGAATAGAACTTTTCTTGATCTACTGCCTTTTTAAAAGTAGAGAACCGTTCAGGTCCTATGGTCCTTTCAAGATTCTCAGACGCAAGATTTTGTTTTAAAAGTTTAGAAAATTCATTAATAGGGTCATCATTTTTGGTGAGTAAATCATGTAATGCATCTCTCATACCCATCTTATAGGTATTGTTTTTATCTGTCCAATTGCCTTTAGAAAGATTTTCCTTAACTGCATCCCTCTCAACACTCTTTTCAAATTTCGTGCCAAGAGCTTGCCTACCTTTCTCAAAACTATCTGCAAAGTTTTTGAATTTTTCTGCACTACCGCGTGCTGCTTTATAAGTAGGAGAGATTTCATCCATTATTTTTACTAAATCTTGTTTGAGGATTTCGTATCCTAAAACCTTTTGATTATCACGAGATTTCTTACTTTTCTCTATCAAATCATCAAGAGACTTCTTGGTTTGATCTAATAACTCTATCGTAGGTTTATAGTTTATACTGCTAAACCTTCTATCATAAAATCGTCTAGGATTTATACTCAGGGGATGTTCTTCTAAAGTCTTAACAGCTTCTTTGAGAGCTCTTTGAAATCCTTTATTCTCGAAAAGTTTATCAAGAACTGGGTAATGTTCTTGTCCTATTGTAGTTTGCCTTGCTTGTTCATAGAGATGATCATGCGCTTCTTTCCCTTGCCGTTTAAGTGTTCTACTTAAAGTATCTCTATGCTGGTATGGCGCAATTGTCTGCTCCATCACATCATCAAGACGTTGAACAGAACCACCTAATCTTTTCTCATGCGCTTGTTTTAAGATATTATAGACATCTTCATTGGTTTTAGATGAATTCCACAAAGCCTGTCGTAGTTTTTCATTAATGTCTGTCAAAAATACCTTATGAGGTTCTGAGCTAAGGCGTTCAATGATGCTTTCCGTTTTATTATCGTAAAGATGTTTAGCAACTTCTCTCAAAGCTTTATTGGAAACCTCTTTACGAGATGGATTAAAAACTCTCCTTATAATGGGAGTATCCTTTACAAGATTTCCTGCACCACGAACTACCTTAGAAATTCCCATACCTCCTAAAGCAGCAGCCGGCGTCAAAACAGCGCCACCCGCAGCACCAGCTAACGCCGAATGTACCGTATCATTGTACCCCTCTCCTGCACCAGAACCATGCAAAGCACCAGAACCCGCCCCTACAAGTGCTCCCCTACCCAAACTTCCTAAAGTTGATCCTGCTCGCAAAAAATTTAATGCGGGGATACCAAAAGATGCTAATGTTGGTAAAATCGAACCAGCAATATAAGCACCAGAAGACAACCATGGGTGTTTTTCTTGCAACGCTTTTTGATAAGCACGTTCTTTGGCTACTCTTCTATTATAAATCTCTTCTGCTTTCTTATCCCCACGCCAATAATCTGTGAAACCTGCTTCATTCGCTGCTTGCATCTCATCACTGTACCCCGCCGTGAGACCAGACATGAACTTGCTCCAAAGCGCGCGCAATTCGGTCCAGTCTTTGCCTTCAAGTGGAGAATAATCTGTTGTAGATTTTGAATTAAATGAAGCCTTATCATCAGCAGCAAGAGGGGAATAAGGAATATAACTCGTTGTTTTTTTGCCTTGATTAGCACGCCCCTTCTTCACTGAAGAAGTGCCACTATTATTATCGGATACATCATCAACAATACGAGAATAAGGTACATATGCCATTTTAATCCCCTTTAACTCTTATCTTCCCATCTTCACCAACAAAGCGTGTTCCAGAAGGCAATTCATCTTCCTGTTCTTTGCTGGTAACAAGCGGCAAATCACTACGTTTTTGCTGTGGAGATGTAGAATGCGATTGGGATGTGACTTTATCAACTTTCTCTGCTGTCAATTCAATTTTACCATTTTGTAGCAACGACAATACATCTGTTTTCATCTTACCCAAAATATGATGAATTTTTTTCAATCTATACATCAGCTCTTTATGACCCAGTTTGTAATCTATCTCTCCTAAATAGCTCTTTAATATATCAAGCTCTCTTTCTGTGAGATTTCCAAAACCAGAAGCACCATTGCGTGAATACCGTCTCATGGTTTCTAATCTATCGATACCTATACGATTTTTAATCGAATCAAGGAGAGATTTCATATCACGGTGTTTAGGAACTTTGAAAAAAGCTAACCAATCTGCCAAATTGCCTGTAGACCAATCACCGTTCTCGTTCACATAATCCATAAAACGTTCGATATCCTCGAGCATATTACCGCTAATAGCTTCACTATTTTTAAGCTCTATCATTTCTCGTTGGCGGTCCAGTTCTTCTTTAGACCTAGCATCATAACCACCGTTCACTTTTTGTAATAGAAAAGCATTCAACGCATCTTTATTCCCAGCCATAAACCGCGCTTCTTCTTCACTATAGCCTTTGGACTTTAGATACTCGACGGTTTGATTAACCTGTCCTCTTTGTTTATCGCCTTCATTAAGACGCTTCACACCACTTGCAAGCGCATCCCATCCTGAACCGCCGGATGGTGCTGCCGACATACCTGCGAAAAGATCTTGAAGCTTTTTATAAAAATCCGACTCGACAAACTTTTCAAAACCAGTTCGAGTATCTACTGGAGAAGTTTGTGACTGTGATGTTGAAGATGCCTCTTCTATAGGCGTAAGTTGTTTAATCTCCTGTGCATTAGGGAGTGGTGGATGATTACCTACACCAAGTGGTATTTGCGCTTCTGCTTCAGGAACCGTATAGGGCTCTTTCTTCTCATGATAAATTCCATCAGGAATAATAGACCCTACGTTAAGAGAAGAAAGAGTACCTGTACTAAACGGTTGGTCAATAGAAATTGCACTAGGAACAACGGGACCTTGATGCTGCTGTATTACTTTCTGCAACATATTCATTTTTTCAAATGGTCTCTCACCAAGCTTCGGAATAACCCTTTCGAATGCCTTTCGACCATAGATCTCTTTACGCTTTTCGCGCTCTCTTGCCTCCATCATTTCACGCTCTTCGCGTTCTCTTTCTTGCAAAAATATAGACCATGTCCTTTTATTACGTTTTACTGTAGGTGGGAGATGTGCACTATGTTGTATTAAACCATCTGCTCCTATTCTAGACATTCTAACTAAAGGATGTTCACCTTGATCAGGAGGAATAAAAAAACGCGAAATGTTATTTAACCAAGAACCTTTTTCCATTTCTTTCTTTCCTATACACCAAATTTTTTATCTAAAAATTTTCCAAAAGGTTTAGAAATATCAGGGATACCCATAAAACTTGTCGCTAGATTTGCTACTGCCGCAAAATTCTTCCAAGGGTCGTTACCATGCATCATCGAAGCTGTACTATTATTCGTTGTCGTGCCGTAATTTCTTGCAAAACCATGACCGGCGTTCATAAGCATATTCAACCTATTCCACCCGCTATTGTCTTGTTCCAGCCAACGTTCACGATTGGCATCAACAACTCTCTGATTGTGGGCATCAAGTACACCTCCCCCCTGTATGGCATTGGAATAGGCATTCCCATAACCTTGTAAGAAGTTATTGGAGGCTCCCAATTGATTTTGATTGGCTTGGTCTATCATGGCATTGGCTTGCATCATATTCTGAACATCTTGATTATATTGGTTCGCTGTCGCACTTGTCGACAAAGCACCAAGTTCATTTGCCAATACCCCTGTATGTGCACCGGAGCCATAACGACCTGCACCGGCAAAAGAGCTGTTAATCGTATCTCTTACACGGTCTAAGCTATTTTGTAAGGCGGCATTAAAAGCGGGATTCTGTCCAACCATAGCACCCGAAGCCATGCTTCCAAGATTATTGGCTGCCGACGTTGGATTGTAGACCGTATTCATCAAAGAACGGTTTTGATAATGCTGAGGTATGCTGCCAAGACCACCAATTCCATAGCGCGTTTGATCACTTAATGGGGCTACACGAGGACCGCCATAAACATTACCACCCGCCCCTATATTATACAGATTATACGCATCCCTGCCACCACGCTTAAATACATCTGCCATCCAAGAAGGAGGAGCACTTGTCTGCACCTGCTTCTGTTCTGTCGTTGAGGGTGTTTGGCTCCCCATGTCACAATTCCTTCCTATAATAAAGCATCGTTATGCCATAACCTTGTTTGTTTAATGCACGTTTCCAACCCAAACGCCCTAAAATCTCTATCTCAAAAGCGCCATTTTCACGCGCCCAATCCTCTGCAACCTGCAAATTGTCAACTTGATCAAGAACACCCTTCCCACTACATTCACAAATCAGTGCGCGCTTCTTTCCTAAAACTGTCTGTTGTATCTGGGTTGTAACAGCTGCTAAAAAGCGCTCGTCATCATCCAAAACAAGCCATAACTGTTTTTTCCCCGTGCAAATGGCTTCAATAAGATCTTGCAACGTGATTTCATGTTTAAAACGTTCCACATATGCTCTAAAGGATGCAATGATGTCTTCCAGATAAGGCGCTATACGCTCCATATCCCAAGACGTGGTCAAATAGACTTTTGCCATTACCCTCTGCCTAAAGGACGTAAATCAACATCAAACCCCGTAATTGCCGTCCAAGGTTCATTTTTAGGAATGCGTAATTTAAAGCGGTGATAACGATTGCGCGAACGTCCGTGATAAGCACCCGTAGCATAGGAACATTCTCTCTCCTTGTGCCATGTGATCGGCGTCTGATGATTGCGAAGACGACGTTCTCCGATACTTAAAAGACCTTGCGTCGTATCAACTTCGGCAAACATTTTTGTGATAAAGTTAAAACTTCCATCCGGTGCCCCCATCTCTTGCGAAACAACCGTTGCCTCCATCGGTGCGCCCGTAAACATAACAAGACAATTGTTTTCATCAAAAGCACCAAGCATGGGTGCGCCACTTTGCCAACGGGGGCTGTCTAAAGAAGCAGGCAAGGACTCAAGATTGATCGAGATCTCATCTAACTGTTCTAAAGTATAACCTGTCGTAAATACGGGAAACAATGTGAAAGGCTTTCCCTGTATCGTCGACCATTTCTGCAAGCCCCAATCATAAACAAAGGTCGTTTGCTCGTTATTACCTCTCTTTAAAGACCAGTAAATCCGATTATCAACGGGGTCTATCACTCCTTGCATATTATCAAGAGCAAATTTATCAAAGGTTTTAAAAACCGTTCTATCAACTTTCTCAAAGCCTATTGGCAAAAGTTGACCATCAGCACTCATCTGATAAAAGCCACCATCACCAGCAAAAAAAGCATCACTGCCTCGACAAGCTATAGAAGCTGCACTGCGCGCTCCGCGCTTATCTTGGATCTTTTGAAAAGCAAATACAATTTTAGAACCCGGAACAAAAGTTCCTGCATAAATCGCAGAACGCATAAAAATGAGTGGATTGCTCGATTCCGTTGCCCCTTGAACGTATTCTCCATCTGGAAAATCTTGAAAATCACAATCTTTCTGCTTAACTGTCCAATGGGTTGCATCTTCCAAACCAGACCAATGAATGCGATTGGGATGATCTGTCAATTGCATCAAACAAACAAAAGGTCCCCAAACCTTCACCAATCCGGCTTTCGGTGGATTGCCTCCTAATTCTTCAAATCGTTCGGAACTATGGGTATGAAAGACTTGCGGTTTATCATTTTTATTGACCGCAATAACTCTCTGACCAAACAAGGCAAATGACCATTGATTATCCTCATTTGCCTGATAGGTCACACCGCTTTGGCTTATGTCTTTCCAACCCTGCGTTTGACTATCATAACTATAAAGCTTTTTGGCTCCTCCTACGATAATCTTAACCCCATTACCACTTCGAAACGCTATACACCCCAAAGGCTTTTCTCCCAAAGGAGCCGATACTACCATTGCGCTAGGCATAGGAATATAGCCTCCATCTGCCGGTAAAACATTCACAAGTGTATCCGTAAAGCTGCCATTGACGACCGAAACATCGGGGCGATAATCAGCGATTGGAAAATAAACCATTTTAGAAATCCGTTGGAATTATGCGTGTGACGTTATGACGTTTGGACGTCTCTGCACGCAATTCATGCAACTGCTCGGTAAAGTCATTATAAGCTGCCGTTGCACAATCGGGTTCTTTAAGGATATTCTTGTACAACTCATATTTTGCACGCGCCTTAATCAGATCAAACGCGTGCACAAACCATAGATGCTCTTCATCAACACGCTCTATCTCTGATAAACGCTGTGGAGAGAGAATGAGTTGAATCTGATAGGCTCTGTCCGGTGTGGGATAAAGATGCAATTTCCTATCAAAATAACTGTAACAAACCGGTGTTCCTTGCTGCCCTGATGACAACGAAGCCTCTAGAGCAAAAGGACTTCTCCGTTCTAGTTCAAGCTTATGATGTTGATCGGACTTAAGATAAACGCTTTTGATTTTGACAGCTGTTTCAATAGGGCGGGTATCGCTTGCATCATAAATCCCCTGCCCCGCCCGTGTTTGAAACGTAACATCACGGCTTTCGTTAAAGTAAAAACTTTCCCTCTCACAAAAACGAATAGCAGCAAAAATACTTTCTTGGATTTGTGCTACATACTCGTCCGTAATGTCATCAATCTCATCTTGGATAACAGACACCATGTGTGAAAGCGTTTTTCTATGACGATAAACATTTTGACTAGCCGGTATTGGTCCGCCTGTCCTAACCCGAATATAATGACGCGTCATCAGACTTCTCTTAACAATTTGTCACGAATTCAACGACGATACTTGCTTGACCAGCTTGGACTGTTTTATCGGCTTTGGCATAAAGCGTGACCTCTTTATCAGAGGGAACAAACTCCTTCTGATTAGAAATTGTCGCTGCTTTAATACCCGCTTGTTTGATCTCTAACTCACCAAATTCAGTCCCACCAGCAGTGCTGCCTATTTTGACCTTCGTGTCCGAAAACGCTGTCTTAATAAAAGCCTTGATTGAAGTAATCAAAGCACCTCGAGGCAAAGTGCCTATCTTCATCACCTTTTCTTTATCTTGGTAGCTAAAATTAAGACGCAAAAAGCTTACCTGCTGCGTATGAAGGTTTCTCCCCTGTAAGGGTTCTGGTAAATAATCTGCCATATCTTGTCCCCTTAATGATTTGCCACAAATTGCACGACCACAACACACTCACCAGCATCTGTGCTTTTATCGCGTGTTGCATAAAGGGTCATTTCTTTATCCTCTGGCGCAAAAACCTTTTGGTCTGTTGGGGTAAAATCTTGCGTATTTTGGGCTTTGATATCTTTTTCCCCAAACTCATTGCCCCCATAGGTACTGCCAATCTTCAATTTTGCTTCGGAAAACGCTGTCTTCACAAACGCTTTTATCGACGTGATCAAAGCGCCACGGGGCAATATTCCTATTTTTCGTGTAAGACGCTTCTCTTTATGCGAGATGTTCAAGCGAAAAAAACTCACTTGTTGCGTAACCAAGTTTCTCCCTTGTAGGGGCTGTGGTAATCCTTCTGCCATGTTTTATTTCCTTTCCCGAATTTAAGAAGGCTTTTCACCGGTATAAGTT
The DNA here is from genome assembly GCF_018155095.1 of Bartonella queenslandensis. Lineage (GTDB taxonomy): Bacteria > Pseudomonadota > Alphaproteobacteria > Rhizobiales > Rhizobiaceae > Bartonella > Bartonella queenslandensis_B. The sequence goes on from NZ_NAAI01000004.1 coordinate 33,629, forward strand.
GAAACAACAACTGTTCCAAAATCTTGCGCATGTTGTCCTCTTCCAGGCATTTGGAAACGGGTTTTCTTCATTCCTAGGATTGTTTTCGCTGCAACCCCATAGACCCGTTGATAATCATCAAGCTCTTCAACCAACTTATAGCGCGTATCTTGATTTTCTGCTCCAAAGGCAAGCATCGCACTTTGTGCACCAAGTAAAACAGCACGACGTACATTTTCTTCAACGGTGCCATCAGATTTTACACCATGCGTCACATGTTCTGATTCACGTAAAATCACACCGTTATACATGCCTAGTGAACCATCAAAGATCGGATTCTTCGCACGCGAACCTGAATAAGCAGCCTTTTGTATATCAAGCCACTGACCTGTATCTGTATTGGTACGCAATTGCATAACTTGTATGGGATGAAGATACATGACGTAAACATTGGAACCACCAACACGTACGGGTCTGATTTTGGGGTTAGCCAACTTGGCAACTTTAACAGCTTCATCAATCAGCTTAAGACTAAAACCGTGTTTTGCCAGCTCTTTTACTTCTTCATCTTTCGTTTTGGCTTCTGGTCGTACAATGCGCTTACTACTTGGTGCCAATGGTGTATTAAAACCATAATACAATTCATCTAGTTCAATCTCACGCCCTTCAAATTTCATTGTAGGAGCTGTATACCCACACACTTGCGTGAAAAACATCAAACTTAAACGGTCGGCGTACCAATCAACCAATGACTTGTGTGCTTCATCGCGTAAACTAAACAAAATACGTTGTTGATCAATTGTCCCTTTGTTCTTCGTCGAAACCGCATGATTAAGTTCATTGATATATAATTTGTCATGAAGAAACTGAAGCGCTTCTTCATTACCTTTAAGCGTTTCACCCTCGCTTACACCGCGCCCCATAATCTGTGCACGTAAGCTAAATGTAACACAATCACCACCTTCTTTCCTAAGTTCATTTTTGACTTGAATGATACTATTAGAGCCTTCTCCCATTAACGGTTCAATATCAAGCGCTTTAGACGCTTCATAATTTAATTTCTTTGACCAAGCTTTCACCGCTTGAGCATCATTAATAGGTATACGTGTTGTTGCCATTTATTTTGCCTTTCTTTGCTATAAAAAAACCGGCTTAAAGCCGGCAAAAAAACCCGCATCAAAGGCGGATTACGTTATGCGCCTAGACTATAATCAGCCATCGCGCCCCATTAACTTATCAAAAATGATTTGATTTTTAGGATTGCTATACCATTCTCCAAATTCTTTATCAGACATATTGCCAATAGCTTCTAAAGTCATTGGTCCAGTACTCCCCCCTCCACCAGATGCCGTTAAAGTCCTCGCAGAATTCTGACGGCTTTGAAGCGCCGCAACTTGATTATTCGCTTGCACTGCTTGGTTCTGATAGCCAAGATTTTGTGCTATCCTATAAAGCTCTTCTGCTGGATTAACCCCTTTTTGTGCGCAGGTCGCTACAATTGTACGCAGTTCATCCCCTATAATCGCATCTATCGTGCTCTTTTGTGCATAATCCGGATAAACAGAGGACCATGCATTCAACTGCTTTGCACGCTCTTCATAAAGAAAATTTGCTGCCGCATCAAAATCACTGTACTTCTTCTTCGCAGTTTCAGCAGAACTTTCTAAAAACTGGTTCAAATGTCCATTAAATTCTTGGTATTCAATGGCTTGTCTTTGTTCTTCTTGCTGTGCACGAATATACGCATCTTGCTTTTGAATCTTATCTAACATCCACGTTAATGCGAGAATTGGGTCCTCACGTAAGTCTGGGGGCGCACTTTCTCCTTCAACTTTCGGCGTTTGGGATTGTGCTTCGTAGAACCTTTTAAGCGCTTCACGCGCCTCATTAGCTTTTTGCTCCACACGCTGTTGCTGCTCTATACTAGGAACGATTTCTGAAGGCTTTTCAATGGGCTCTGCAACCGGTTCTGGAGGTATCGCATCATGGCTCTCAACTGTCTCGACCTCATGATCAACATCAAAAGAACTCTCATCTTCATCAAAAACTGGTGCACCAACCCTATAATCTTCATTCATAGCTTCGTTCATTTCTGCATTCATTCTCTAACCTCTCTCAAATGCTTCTTCCTCTGTACGTTGCCGCTCTTTCACGCATGATTTGATTTTGCGCTCGTTCATTAAGAATACGCTCCCGTTCAAGCTCATGGCGTTGCTTCATCAATTCCGCTTCCAATTTTGCTCTCTCTTGACGCATGAACAGATCAAGCTGCTTGCCTTGTAAATCCATCTGTTGCATCTGACTTTTAGCAGCAATATCCTGCTGCTTTTCTTGCAACTTCATCTCTTGTTCTGGATTCATTTGCTGTTGTTGGGCTTGTTGTGCCATTTGCTGCTGTTGCATCTTCTCGCTTACACGATTAAGCAGAGACGCAGGCAAGGGTGAGTAACGAAGCAAATCAAGCATGATATCCGGTGTAACCGCATTTTGAAGCAACGGTAACAGCTGCGTGATAATGCCAAAGGTCCGCTCTTTTTCGTTCGGGCTGGTGGGCGCATCATCCACCACAATATCATAATCAACACTCATCACCGCTTCACGGGTCAACGGAATATATTGCGCATTCTCCTCACCCGATATCCGGACCAAGCGACCATCTGACAGATAATTCTGTATCAAGTGCAAAATAATCTTGCCCTGCCTTTTGCGATACAAACGCAAGCCATCAAACAGACAAGCAAGCAGATTAAGACTGGATTGACGCCGTTGTGCCTCTAAAATCCCTGCTTGTGAAACTTCTCTCGTTCCAATAAACTCGGGCGATAAACCCGTAACTTGATTAATTGCTTCTTTCGCTTCATTAAACAGTTGAAAAAAACCGGTTGGAAATTGCGCTACGGGTTTGGGCTGTATTTTACCCCCTGCCAAAGCGCCATTTTTCAAAACCGTAATACTATCTACCCTGCTCCAACTCTTTACAGCTTCTCTCTCATCTTCAAATGCACCCCTCTCTGCCATTATCCCGCCCTTGGATTGGCTATTGAGAATATGCATAACTTGACTGAAATATTTATTTGCCCACCGTTGTGGGTCTTTTGTCGGTCTTACAACCCCATAAAATTGCCGTTCTATCTTATCAAAATACCCCGTGATACACTCCCAACCCAATTGACCCGCTGGAACCAAAGGTTGATCAGGGCATTCAAGCAATTTTCTGCCTAAAAAGGCGCGTTTTACAACCTTTTTATTGAAAGCCGCCCCTTGGATATCGGGCATCATGCATTGGAGCTGCTTAAACTCCTCTTCGCTGTAATCACGAAGTTCTCCCGTTTCTAAATCGGGCGCCTTATAATACCGCTCGCTTTCAAACCAACGGCATTCCACTAGTGTGACCATCCGTCGACCGTTTTCAACATCAATGCCCTTCTCATCATTATAAGCTTCAAGATCATTATGATGAACCCCTTCATAAGCAGCCCCATCACGCGCCCAATCCGCACTGAGTTCACTCCAATGGGCTTTGGGAAACATTTGCTTGGCTACGTCTAATGGCTTACGGTCGACATACCACATGCGTTGCGCATCCGTTAAATTCGGTTGCACTGCCGCGCTATCCCAAACCATCTTCAAGGGGTCTAAACGCGTAATGACCGGTTCACCATCAAGGCTGTTCTCATAATCAAGCCGTGTATCAGTCCACCCCATGCCACAGATGACAGCATCTTGGAAAGCATCAGAATCTGCATATTCCGCATGTGCCATATCGCGAAACCATTCCGCGGCTCCCGTAAGCAATTCACTTGGCAACGCCTTGCCTATCTGACGAGGGATAAATTGCACTTCGCGCTTATTATTGCGTTCTGAACCCACAACCGCATTAACCAGTGGTGCAATGCGATTAAAAGTCATAACGGGGCGGCGTTGCTCTTTTAAAGCCGCTAAATCTTGATCATTCCACTGATCACCATTGTAAAATTGAAAATCCTCCCTTGCATGCTCACGCCATTTGTTCACATGTTCAACATCTTCTTTGTACCAATGGACAAGCTTACGAAACAAGCCTTCTGTTGACAGATCTGAGATGTTGCTCTCTTGCTCTAAATGCTCTTCATCATGCATCATTCTGCCATCCATGACGTACTTTCATAAGTTTCTCTACCGCTATAAGCTGGTCTCTTCTGTCGCTGCATCGGCTGTTCATAGCCCACACACATTAACCCAAAGGCATCTGCCCCATGACTGGACCAATCATGTTCTGCTCCCAAACCAATATTACGCTTCTCATCCCATTTCTCATGATACCAATTCAGTGCCTTGCGCCCCGCTACGGTCGTCTCTTCATTGAACCAAACTGAAGGCAAAATCCGTCGCACTGCCTCGATACGCATTTTGACAGCACCAGCCCCTTGATTAGGGATGACTTGCGTTTCAAAACCCGCATCATTCAAAGCGCTCTCAAAACTCACATTGTGCACGCGGTCTCTTGTTGCACCATCATGGGGGAGAACCATTAATGCCTTCTCATAGCCATTGTGACGCAACCAACCGATATGTTCTGATAACGGCTGCCCCTGTGCTTCGTAATAATCAAGCACTCTGATCTCTCTGCCTACAAATTGCGCTATCCATATCGCTGTTGCATCTGCCTTGGCTCCTGTGCCCCCAATATCCCAAAATGCCCGTATCTGCATTAAAGGATCACGCGCAACACGCCCTATTCGCCCCTCTTGCTCGGCTGCCAACATTTCCTTTTGATAGTAAGCACCCTGAACCGCTGTAAGATAAGCCCCTTCCCAGATATGCTTATAGGTTTCTGGACGATTTCTAAGGTCATCAAGCCGCGCTTCATTCAAGATCTTGGGAAACTTCGGATTGTCTGACCAATTAATCTCCACACGCTTAATGGATTCATTGTCTGAAAAGCGAAACCGCCTTTCAACCGGTGCATTGTCTCGCAAAGGGTTCCATGTGACCCATAACTCTGCACGCCATCCCTCTCCCTCTTCACGCAACGTTGGAATGAGTGTCTGCCAAGCGGTTTCAGTCACGGGCTCTGCCTCATCAACCCAACAAAGCAAAATACGCCCCATGGATTTGATACTTGCAATATTACGGTCCAGTCCAGAAAACTGAAAAGCTATACGACCATCATTTGACTTAATCGAAGCCTCTCCAACCTTGTAATATTCGCTTAAAAAGTCATGGGCTTCAATCGCCCGCTTAATCTCCTCCAATGAACTTTCTGCTAGCGAATTTTGAAACTGACGTGCACAAAGAATAGTCCCCGATATCCCTTGCATACCAAATTGATAGCCTTTTAAAGCAGCCATCAAGGCAAATGATCTTGTTTTACCAGAGCCTCGTCCACCCCAAGCCGCACGTACCAAAGCATCCCCTGCAAAAAGTGGAATAAGTTTTGGTACAATCTTAATCTGTCTTGTCGTCATTCATTGTTAAAGGAGCAATTTCTACACGCCCTATGATCTTAATTGCCCCCCCATCTTCACCCGTCACTTGCAAAGGCAAGATCTTACCAAGCAACGCTAAATAAGCCGCGGGGCATCTTATTGCCTGCTTTTCGAGATAAGAGATTAACCCCTCTTTCCCATACTTATTGCCTGCCAATTCAGCGGCTTTAAGAATTGCTTCTTTCAAAAGACGTGTATTCTTATTGGGTACACCTTTGACACGCCCCATTCCTGCCTTAGGGGGTTTATATTTTTTCTTTGTTTGAGAAACCTGTTCTGTATTTTGTGATGTCATAAAATACACCCTCCAGATAATAAAAAACCCCGCAAATGCGGGGATTTTTGACTGTACATTTCCCTCTCTAGACACAATACGCCTAAGTACAGCAACGTCATTAAATACGATTTGCTACACTTTGTCAACATAAAAATAACACATATTGATAATTTCAAAGGAGATCAGTTATAAAAAGCTCGCAAAAAATAACTTTTGCTTTAGCCTTTATATATATTTTTTCTATGTCCAACAGCTAAAACTAACACAACAAGTTCCTTATCATAAAGATCGCAAAGTATTCTGTAATCTCCTACACGATATCTCCATAAACCCGATAATTGCCCTTTTAAGGGCTTACCTATTGCACGTACATCTTCAAGAGGGGCAACGTGTTGATCTAAAAAATCAACAATCCTCCGTGCTTCTTTTTTATCGCATTTTTTTAAAAAACTAAGAGCTTTTCTTTCATATCTAATCGTCCAAGCCAAGCTCTTTCCTCACCTCTTCAGAGCTATAAAAAGTAGCTTCTCCTCTTCGAACACGCTCTCTTACTTGTGAAGCTAAATAATAATCCTCAGCTTCCTCGATTCCACGTTCAATAATCTCACGTAAATAAAAAGACTTTGTACGACCTGTCTTAGTTGCTAAATTATTCAAACGTGTTTCAAGTTCGCTAGGCAATCGAATAGATATCGTCATAACGCAATCCTCATCTTTGTATTCACTGTAATACAAAGATAACGTCTTGTCCAGAAAAAGGTTTCACGTCATTCTGCAAAAGCACATAAAACAATTACCATTTACTTTTTTGATCAAAATAGTTCTGAAGCGCATTAAGAGCAATGCGCAATGAATTCACAAGATATGGTAGCATTTGATCTTCTATAACGAGATGATTTATCGCGGCATAAAGATTATACTGTCTATAGCGCTGTTGCGCTTCTTTTAGTGCCTCTTGCATGTTGATAAACTGCTCTGTTGCGAATGCTACCCACTTATCTCTTGCCTTATCATCAGATGATGACGGCATTTCGTCATAAATCGCATTAGGCAAGCCTTTTGCACATAGATAATCGTTTCTTATCTGTAAGTACTGTTGCGCGGCGTCATATTGCTCTTGTGTAAGCACACCTTGCAAACAAAGCCGCCCTATGTAAGACCCAGAAAGTGGATTTTTTGCCTCGTATAGGGTTAAACCGAAGCGTTTTGCACGCATTTCTATTGCCAATTGATCAACGGCTTCACGGGGTGCTTTTGCACGTGATATACGACCATTGGCTTCTCTTATTTGCCCTATGATTTTAGGGCGTCCCCTCTTGTTTCTTTTCACAACACCGCCTTCTATTTAAAAAGGAACATCATCATTCATAACGGTATGGGGTGTATCAAGAGGTCTATAAATGCTTCTGTCATAAGCAGATGATGACTGCTCTTGATTATCATCATTTTTGGCATCTAAGAGCTTTAAGTCGCCTTTGTACGGAGGCAATATGACTTCTGTTGTATATCGTTCAATACCGTTTTTATCTTGCCATTTACGGGTTTGTAAGCGCCCCTCGATATAAACTTTGCTACCCTTCTTAAGATACTGAAGCGCTATTTTTGCCAAATGCGGATTAAAGACCACAATGGAATGCCATTCAGTTTTGTCTACTTTCTTATTGGTTGCCTTGTCTGTGTAGCTTTCAGACGTTGCCATACGAAAATTGACTATTTCTACACCAGACGGCATTTTTTTACTTTCAGGATTTGCACCTAAATGACCAATTAACATCACTTTATTAAGCATTTGCTTTGCTATCCTTTTTATGGGAAATGGTACTTAGAAACGGAAATAACTGGTACATAACAATAATATAACACATTATGCTATATTATTACAAGCAAAAATAGTTTTAATAAACTGAATCTAAAGAATTAATCCTGTTTTTATTTTACTTATTTGCTTGTGTTTTGATACGTAATGTGCAATAAAAGAGGTGTTCGTAAACTTACGAATAACGATAACAGAAACACATCGCAAAACAGAAGCCGCGTTCATAAAGAGCGCGGCTTTATCATATGAACAATCATCATCAAATATTTGAAATAAACTTGTGTTTATACACAAAATATGTATTTTAGTAGTGAAAAGATTTTTTTAAACGCTTTTGTGTTTAATTTTCAATTCTATTTTGTTTGATTCATTAGTTATAAAAGCCGTATCAATTCATTTTGATGCGGTTTTTATGTATTAATGCTTGTGTTTTTACACGTTTTGTGTGATATGTGTTTAGTGTAAAATGTATATACTTCCTAAAATAAAAGCCGCGTCTTTAAAGGGCACGGCTTTCTTTATTCTATCTTTTAGACGCCACAGCCGCTTTAATCAATTCCTCTACAGTCTTTATCTATCTACAAAAGGATATTAAACCTGTAGAAATCTCTTTTCTTCCTGTAACCCATGCCCCCAAAATAAGTTGCGTATCTCCAAAAACACGCGCCCTGCCACCAATAATTGACTTTCCATAAGCACGTGCATTGCCATAAACCTTTGCAAACCCATTAACACACGCCTCATCACAAATTATTGCATTTTCAAAAACCTTCGCATGCCCCCAAACCATAGCAGCATTATAAACCTTAGCATCATCCCCAACCCAGCAATTACCCTCGTGACAAAGGTTGTATTCACTTTCAATAAAGCCCCCTAAAGCTCCTTTTTTAACACCCCCAAAACTTCTTAAAGCTTTAATGCGATAAAGTATTCTAACACTACCATAGAGATGGTCTTTAACTTCTGTAGTTTCATTAGTAAGTTCATATTTTTTGGATACATTTTTAGTGGTCATAGGTAGCTCCCTAAGTTCATATTTGAGTAAATTTTAATGAAATGTCTAAAGGAGGGGGCGCCCCCGCACCGCCGCTGCTGTTTTACGCTGCTTTTTCTAAAGTATTATTCGAGTTATATATGACTTTATTGCCACTATAAACCTCGCCTTCCTTACGAACAAAATCGCACTCTCTTAATTTTGCTTTTCCTGAAACTTTACCATAAATTTTTGAATAGCCTGAAATTTTTGCATTACCATCAATAATTCCGTGAATTTCAGCATGCCCTTCAATAACAGCATTCCCATAAACTTGCGCATTTTTATAAAGTTTTGAAAAGCCTAGAATCTTTGCATTGCCATAAATTTTTACATCAGAATAAATACAAGCATATCCTGAAAGTTTAGCATTGCCAAAAATATGGGTATCATTAAAAACCCAAGCATTATAATGAACATGAGCATTCCCATAAATTCTTGCACGTGGATAAATACGTGCAAAGCCATAGACCTCTGCATTGCCGTAAACAAAGCCACCCACAACAGCCTTGCCGTAAACACGAGCGTTACCATAAATACAAGCTTCTACATTAACATGAGCATACCCACTTACAACGGCATTATCGTAAACCCGCGCATTGCTATAAACCTTGGCTTTACCTCCAACCCAGCAATTGCCATGATGTGATAAATTGTATTCACTACCTATATACCCCCCAAGGTCACCTTTTTTCACATCACCAAAATCTCTTAAGGCTCTAATTCTATGAAGTGTATTAAAGCCAACCTCGATTGTTTCACCTGTAAATTCGTATTTTTTTGCAAACTCTCTATTTTTAAAAGAGCCATTATCATCTGTAATAAAAAAACAAGTTTCTTGATTTGTAACTGTAGCTTTCATGCTAATTATTCCTGTTTGTAATTTTTCCATTGACACCCTATAAGGGTGCCGGGCGCTGAAAAACACGGCAAACAGTCCGTCGTCACACTTTTCTCATAAAGAGTATTGTATGATGTGACCACACCCGACATAATCGTTATATGCCAATGATAGCACAAAAGAAAGTCAGTATTTTAAGAAATGGGAAAAACCTTTTCGTGGTCTATCCGCTGTTTGTTAAGTGTTTTTCAAGCACTTGCCAACCTTAATAAACGACCTTTTCTTTAAAGTCAATACGTATTTTTTATTTTTTTCACTTTTTTTCATTTTGATAATTACCTAATTGAATATCAAGCGCTTTTTCTAGCTCGCGATCCATCTCTTCACAAGACAAGGGATAACCCCATTCCCCATCATTCGTAATCTCACAAATCAACTGATCTTTCTCTGCACGTTTTTTGATTTTCGCATTCACCTCATCTATTAAAGGTTCATAACTCAATACGCTTTTTGGTAAATCACCCCCATATATCCATGCTTTCACTTGCGCTTTGGTACTATAATCAACTTTGTTAGGCATCTCATGATCATGATACTGCCCACCGTCAAATTCCTCGTATTCTCTCATACCATCTTCATATTCATAGAGATTGTAAAAATACTCAGCCACCCCTAATCCCCATGGTGCATATCCAACCGCCGTTGCAATAAATTTTTTTTGCTGTCTTGATTTACGTTTTTTTAAAAACATTTGATTTAATATCCCCTTGCTTAAATCCATAACTTTACCGATGGGTTTATTTGCCTCATATTGGACCGTGCAGTAGCGTTTTTAATTTCAATGTGGTTTTTATCATAAAAATCTAAAATCGCTCTGTACGGTACTTTTTTAGCTGTTTAAACCCATATCTATTCTCAAAACTATCAGCTCTTTTCACTAGTTTGCTGTTTTTTCAAATGCAACTAAATACGATTTCATTATGTTGCAAATGAACTGATAGGCTCTATATTTCTGATATATTTTGCCAAGCTCTCTGTTAGTGGTTTACAGCATGTGATTGTATATCTTTCTTTCATTTCTAATTCTGCGTGTCTCTTAGCTACCAATCCATATTTCGGGTGTGTAATCCAATTATCCCAAGCGCTTTGCCAATCGCGTTCATGAGCATTTCGATATGGGTTGGCTTTTGAAAAGCGTATAAATTTTTTAAACTCTGATAACGCTTCATCATGCGTTAATCCTAGATCAATTGCGTATTGAAAATCGGGGTTGAAATCTTCTAACATGCTTTCAACTTCTTGTTTTTCTCTCATTTTCTTGTCTTTCTCAAAAAAGTTTGCTTGCTCTGGAAAATAAGCAGGCATTATCTTGTCAACGATTTCTGAAAGTTGTTTGCCAACCTTTTTACCTTTTCGTGAAGGCAATTTCTCAATCATTGCTTCGTTACTTTGCCATCGATTATTAGCTTCGTTTGAAATGTTGTTATTTTGCTCGTGAATGATTAGTTGTTTAGTTTCTATCGTTTTGATTTCTTCTGATTGAACATCATCACACTCGATTGGCTCGTCAACCAAATCGTTTGTTTCTAAATTTTCAAATTCAATTTCTCTTTTTGATAAAATAATATTTTTATTTTTTTTGTTATTGTTAATGTTATTGTTAATGGCATCATTAAGCATTGCTTGTGCATTGCTTGTAGCATGTTTAGCATCATCATCACTGTTATCTTTATTTTTATCCCATCTTGCCTTCGCTGCCTTTTGTGCTCTTTCTGAAAACTTGCTTAAATTTTCATTTGAGTTATTGAGTTCCTCTTCAACTTGTAAACTCCACAAACGACCATCTTCTGAAAAAATAATGTGTCCAGTTTCTAATAAAAGATCTAATGCTTTCTGAAATCTTTTAACTGAGCAACCAGCCAATAAAGACAATACTCGAAAATTATTCTTAAGCGGTTCTCCAGTGCGAAGCATTTGAAATCGCAACTTCACATATATAAAACCTTCAAAAGCGGGCAAATGCGCAAGATCAAGAAGCCACTTGTCTGCAAAAAGCCTCGTCCATGGCAACTTAGTTGACATGTATTGCCTCCTCTCTTTTCTTACTCCACCTCATATGCGCTGCTTTTGAAGCTCTTTCTGAAAATTTACTGATGCTATAATCAAAAGCTAATGACCTATGCCATAAGTTCCCATTCTCTAAACGCGTGATGTAACCCATGCTTATTAAAGTCTCTAATGTCTTTTGAAACGTTCTTACTGAACACCCACACCAACTTGATAAATAAGACCCATTATTGATAAGAGGCGCTTTCTTATCATTCATAAGCAACACAAGGGTTGTATAAACTGCCTTCTCTGTTGCTTTTAAACCCATAAGCTCTTTTAAAAACTGATCTGAATTAAACTTTACACACTCTACTTTGTTACTGGGCATCGCTATAAGATCTCCCTCTCTTTAATTAAATGTAAAATTGCTAAAGCATCCGCTTCATTATCATCACAAGGCGCGTGTCCTTTTGCACGCATCGCCTTAATCATTTCTTCTTTTGACGCATTCCCCTTGCCCGTCGTCGCTTTCTTAATCGTACAAACCGGTATCCCCTCATACGGTATCTCATGATCTTCACACCACGCCGTTAACGTTGCTAACAAACCACCGTAAACATGTGCCGCATCAGTTCCAATATGACGCCTCACTTCTTCAAAATACACCGCGTCAATGCCACCTGCTGTATGCTTTATCCCATTAAGCCATCTTTTAAAGCGTAAATAACGCATCCCACCGCCTTCAAAGCGACGGGGTTGGAAACTCATCGTACCACTGAATATATGACCATTTCCCCCTCGTATCGCCCACCCCATCTTCGTACCTAGATCAAAACAAAGAATCGTGTTAATCACCGCACCACTCCATACAAAACGTGTTTTATAGGATTGTTTTTTCCTAAAAGCGGGTAAAGAAAGATGTTGAAGCGTGCAAACGTATATAAATACGGGAGTATATTCCTTACATTAATTGGAATAGTGATTATGTTCCTTAATTGGAAGGTATGCTTAAATTGGATAGAACAACACCCTACCCTTTTTTCTGCACTTTCTTCGGTTGGTGCTTTATTATCCGCAATTTTTTCTTTTCGTTCTATTAAACAGACATTGAATTTAAGAAATGAAGATCGAATAGAAGCTGCAAAATTGAGAAGAGAAGATCGAATAGAAGCTGCAAAGTTTAGAAGAGAAGACCGAGAAAAATTTGAAACAGAATTAGCCAATGCCGTGGACATAGCTAAATCAACTAAACAACAAGCAATATCAATGGAAAAGCTTGCCACAGTTCTGGAAAAACAATTAGAAATTTTAGAAGAAAAAAAGCTCCGTGTTATCCCACAAAATTCATGGATGTGTGATAATCCAAATGGTATTGGTCTATTAATTAATATATCTCTAAACATTACAAATCCTACAAAACAAACAATTAAAATTAACTCCATCAGTATAAATGATAACAGTCCTTTTATCTTTATATCTGCATGCTATCGTGAACTTGTCTATTTCCCACACTCGCTAGGAACACTACGTCACATCCATCCAAAACAGGCAAAATACTTATGCTTACAAAGACCTAAAGTCACACCTCCAATATATGGAAATATTGATCCATTTAGCCTTAAACCTTCTTGCACATTAGTATTAATTCTTACTGTTTTTCCCAAGGACAAAAACACAAAAATTCCTCTAATATTTACTATGGAACACACTGCCATAGATCCCTTAAATCCATCAGAAAAAGTGAATTTTTGCCCCGAGTATTTTTATGATTTTAAACCAGAGTCAAAATTATTACAGGCATTTAATTCATCCCTCTATGGTTTTCCCAGGTAAGAAATAACGCTGCTGTTCTTCAGGACTTTTTTTAGCAAGCTCTTCCCATGTCATTGGCTTTCGTCCTAATAAATTGCCTAATAAATTTTGTGCTCTTGGCCAGTAATAGCATTGTGCAAGTGTAACGGTATTTTGTGGTATAAACCATTCTTCAAAGGCTCTAACAACTTTAATTGCTTGAATCTTTGTCTGCTCATCCCTCATTAATTGTTGCAATAATTCCTGCGATCTATCTTCTTGTTCATCTGTAATGGGATTTAGTTCTATAAACTCTCTTACAAGCGCACAAACAACTTTAGAGGCTTGAAGATTTTCATAAATATTTTCATATGACGTCAAACATTCTTGCTCTTTAAAGTTCTGCTGTAAACGTTCTTGCACTTCTCCTTGTAATTCTTGCAATTCTTTAATTTTTTTATCATTTTCTGCTAATTGTCCCTCCATCAATGTTCGTTGGGACTCTATTAACTCATCTCTTAATTCTATCTCTTTTGCCAGTTTAGAAGCTTTGAAATAATAGTAGAAAGCCAAAGTTATTGCTAAAATCACTGCAACATTATCTAATATCGTTGTATCTTCCATCTCTCTCCTCACTTACTTTTCTTCTTATTTTTATGAGAATTTTCTTTTACAGATTCACCACGCTGCTTAAGCTCGTCTTTAAGCCTCTCAATTTGTTCATCACGGGATTGAACTTCTGCTATGAGTTTATCTATAGTTGCATTTTTTCGTTGTAATGTTTTTCTGTACTCTTCTATATTTTGTTTAAGTTCTTTAATTTCCTCTTCATATTTTTCTACATTCTCATCATATCCACTAATGATCTCTCTAATTTCTTCGCGTTCTTTTTCTAAAGCCCTAGCTGCAAATTCTTCATCTTCAATCTCCTTTTTAAGCGCCTTAACCTTTTCGCTATAATTCAAAGCACAAAGCAACGACATCCCACTAAAAAGCAAAGAACCAAGCGTCACACATACAACTATCAATACCACTTCACTTAATCCCATTTTGATCTCCTTAAGGCTGCAAAGTCTCGCCGGTGTGATCAACAACGCGGCTCTTGCAAATTTTCGACAATGGGGGGCGTTGCTCTTGCATTAATGACTGCAAACGCTCGGGATAAAAAAAATCTTCGGGGCGCAAATCTATCTCATGATCACGCGCATAGGTTAATAATTTTTGTTGGTGCTTTGCTGGTATAAAATCATGCCATCTAGAAACAGATGACACATCTCTTTGCACTATAGCTGCTACAGTTTTTAAGCCACCTAAATATTTTATAATTAATCTCGCAGGCATATGTAATCTCCATAACAGTGCAATAAATAATTGCACTTTTTACATATGTCAACAAAAAATGCACCTTTCACATTTTTTGCATTTTACGTATTTTTAGGGATAATATTTAGATTATGAGTAGCAATATTGAAAAAAGTATCCAACAATGGCTAGAAAAAAAATTATATGAGCGCGGACACGGCGCCCAAATAGAGCTAGCTGCCTACTTGGGAACCCATCAATCTACTATAAGCAGAATGATTAATCCTTACAAAAATGGAAAATCAAGAAGCATAAGTATTGGGGAATTAGTTAAAATAGCGGAGTTTTTTAACGAGCCCCCCCCAAATTTCTTCAATGATGTTGATCAAGAATTTATGAATTTTTATCGTGATCTTTCTGAAGAAAACAAGAAGTCTGTGATTTCATATATTGAGTTTTTAAGGCAATCAAAAGATAAGTAATAGTTTCTTTTTCTTTCTGAGAAAACCCTTTTAAAAGATTAAAATCTTGTTCCGCTATTTGCATTTTGTATCTCCATAAATTGTGGATAGTGCATTTTAAAAAAAAACATACCTAACATAAATATGCACTTTTTACATTTTTATGTTGACACTTGCACTTTTTACATATATTCACTCCATATCTTAGAAAATAACTTTTGCCAATAGGCTGTATGGAGGCGTTTATGGAAAAACCAGTGCTTATAAATTCTGATGAAATTTTACTAGTTTCCTGCGATGATGATCAAAACATTGCAGAGTCTGGACCGCTTGATGCGAGCCAAATTCTAAGCATTGTTGATGGGGTAGATGATGTTATACAAATCTTTCGTATAAATCCTTCTGAAAAGAGTTGTGAAGACATTTCTGAAGAGATTGCAGAAGCATATGTAGAAAAAAATATCGAACATCTCGATGAGAATAGTAATGTTCATGACTTTGTTCGCGAAAGTGTTTCTTACAATGACCTTTTAGATGATTTAGCAAAAGAAAAATATAATGATGAGGTCTATGGTACCTATGAAGAACAGAACCGTTATCCTTGAGATGTGCTTTAAAAACTATGAAGGGCGTTTTTAAGAGCGCCCCCTCTTTCCTCTTATTAAATATCGGACGGAGTAAACTTATGGATAATCCTATTGCTATTACAAATAACACGGTTAACGGAGAAGACGTTCAAACAGTCAATGCTCGTGATTTGCACGCATTCTTAGAAGCAAAACGAGACTTTTCCAATTGGATTAAGGACCGTATTAGCAGATACAATTTTATAGAAGGACAAGACTTTGTAAAAACACAAGATTTGCGGTCACCAAATTTGGCGAGCGCAAAATCTAGATCTGTTATTGCAATTAATTATCATCTCACCTTGGAAATGGCAAAAGAACTTTCCATGGTAGAGCGTAATGAAAAAGGAAAACAAGCTCGTTTATACTTTATCGAGTGCGAGCGGCGTGCAAAGCAGGCACTAACACTACAACAAATCGACTATTCAAGTCCAAAAGCTATGATGGGCTTTTTGAATTACCTACAAAGTCAAATAGATCAACAAGATACTATCATTGAATATTTAAAACCAAAAGCAATGGCTTTGGAAAGCTTGCAACGCGCTGATGGGCTCTTCGGTCTTACTGAAGCTGCTAAAATTCTCGAAATTCAACCAAAACAGTTCATTCAGTTCCTACAGAAAAAAGGATGGGTGTATCGACGCACTTTCGGGGCTCCTTTGTTACCTTATCAAGATAAAATCCAAAAAGGACTTATGGATTGTCCTACACACACCATTCAAACAACAGAAGGTACAGAAAAGGTCGTACCAGCTGCTAAAATTACAACAAAAGGCATGGGGCTGCTGTCTCAAGAATTTAAACGACAAAACATGCATTAAAGGCAATAAACCATGGAAAAGAAGTACGAACTTACTGATGAGAAAGCTGAGTTTAAAGGGGTAACTCTTCACCGTATCCGAGCTTTAAGAGACTTTGGAGTTATTAAAAAAGGTAATTTAGGCGGCTTTATAGAACATGAAAACAACCTATCGCATCATGGTAATTGCTGGGTAGGTGGTAATGCATTCGTCTTATCTTGTGCTTGCGTTTACGATAATGCTCAAGTTTATGATGATGCTGAAGTTTATGGTAGTGCACGAATTAAACATAATGCACATGTTTACGGTTTTGCCGAAATTTATGGAATGGCAACGGTTTCCGGTAATGCACGTATTTATGGTGACGCAAAAATTTATCGTGATGCGGATATTGATGGCGATAATATCATGTCCACTGGAGAAAAAGCATGGTGAAAAAATACGAACTGACTGATGAGACAATCGAAGTTAATAGACATACTCTACACCGCATACGTGCCTTAAAAGATTTTGGATATGTCAAAAAAGGTGACCTTGGCGGTTTTATTGAAAAGGAAGGCAATCTTAGTCATGGGGGCGATTGTTGGGTTGGAGATTATGCTAGGGTTTATGATAATGCTCGTGTTTATCAAAATGCACATATTTCCGGTTATGCCTATGTTTATGGTGATGCGCGGGTTTATGGGAATGCACAAGTTTCTGGTGAAGCATACGTTTACAATTATGCGGAAATTTACGGTGATGCATTAGTTTACGGTGACACTAAAGTTTTTGATCATGCACATGTTTATGGCAATTCTCATGTTTATGATGAAGCATGCATTTACGATAGGGCAAGCGTTTATGGAAATGCAAAAGTTGGTGGTAATACACACATTTACGGAAATGTAAAAATTTATGGTAATGCGGATTTACTTTGTGAAGATTGGATTGGCGGCAATAGCAGAATATCCACTGGAGCAAACTAATGAAAAAAAAATACGAACTGACTGATGAGACAATCGAAGTTGATAGACATACTCTACACCGCATACGTGCATTAAAAGACTTTGGTGATGTAAAAGAAGGTGATCTTGGAGGTTTCATAGAAAAAGAAAGCAACCTATCCCATGATGGTAATTGTTGGGTTGGTGGTGAGGCAAAAATTTATGGTTATGCCAAGATTTTTGGTGATGCCAAGGTTTATGGAAATGCTCGTGCTGGTGGTTTTGCAAGAGTTTATGATAAAGCCAATGTTTTTGGTGAAGCTTATATTGATGGCATTTCTGATATTTACGAAAACGCATGCGTTTTTGGTAGTGCATCTGTTACCGGAGAAGCCAATATTTTTGGTAATGCGCAGATCTTTGGACATGCTCGTGTTTTTGCCAGTGCACAAATCTACGGAAATGCAAGCGTTTATGATACGGCATTTATCAGTGGAAAAGCTAAAATTTATGGAAACGCTAAAATTTATGACTCCCCACTTATTTCTATCAGAGCAAAAGTTGGGGGAGATGCCGTCATATGTGGTGATGCATTTATTCAAGGAAACACAGAAATCATCAATGATGAAATTGTTTCAACCGGTGAGAGGAAATAAGCCATGGAAAAGAAGTACGAACTGACTGATGAAACAACTTGGATATACGGAAATAAGTTAACTTATCGCATTCGTGCATTGAGAGATTTTGGAGATGTAAAGGCTGGTGATTTAGGTGGTTTTGTAGAGCACGAAAGAAACCTCTCGCATAATGGAAATTGTTGGGTTCGTGGTTTGTCCGCTGTTTATGATGATGCTGTAGTTTGTGATAATGCGATAATTGATGTTGCATCGCAAGTTAGTAAAAATGCCAAGGTTTTTGGTAATTCGCAGGTTACCAATGGTGCTAAAGTTTCTGATAATGCACGTATCTACGACAACGCATGTGTTTCCGGTACAGTGATTTATGAAAATGCGCAGATTTATGGAAATGCAAAAGCTTGCTGCGGTGCATCTATCTACGGAAATACAAAAATTTACGACAAGGTATTGGTCTGTGGTTATGTAAATGTTTATGGAGACTTTGAACTTTCTGGACTAGCCATGATTGGCGATAACCGCAAACCTTCAACAGAGGATTACAATCCTTTCTAACAACCAAACCAAACAACTTTTAACACAAGCGTGATTCACGCCACGGGGGAATTGCGCGCAAATCAAGGAAACAATAATGACAAATTCTCCTTTAACAACAATGGCTAGCAAATATGGATTTTCTCATGATCAATTCCGTAAAACAATTATCAAAACTTGTATCAATCATAACTTCTCTGATGAAGAATTCGCTGCTTTTATATCGGTGGCAAATACTTATGGGCTTAACCCATTAACAAAAGAAATCTATGCGCTCCCTAAAAGAGGTGGCGGCATTATCCCTGTTGTCTCTATTGATGGCTGGATTAAGATCATTAAATCTAATCCTCAATTTGATGGTATGACCTTTCAAGATCAACTCGATAAAAACGGTAATATCATTGCCATTAAATGCGCTATTCGTCTCAAAGGTATTCAAGACCCTATCGAAGTCACCGAATATTTAAATGAATGCAAACAAAAAAGTGACACTTGGCAAAAATACCCCGCTCGTATGTTACGTCATAAAGCAACTATACAATGCGCTCGCTATGCTTTTGGCTTTTCTGGCATTTATGAAGAAGATGAAGCAGCGCGTATTAATGAAGCAAGCCGGAATACACAAGTACAATTTGTTTCTCATGCCATGCTCGAACAAATCAAACTGTTAATTAAAGAAACACAAACCAATGAAAATATTCTTCTCTCTTACGCAAATATCGAAAACCTAACAGATCTGTCTTGTGAAAAAGCACAAGAGATTTTAGAGCTATTGGAAAAAAAGCAAAATATTCAAAAAGAAAGAGCTCTACAATCTCACCCGCAACAAGAGCAAATAGACGCGCCTATACAAGATGCCGAATATATTCATATCCAAGATATCGAATATGCACCCACTCAACAACAAACGGCGGTGTGAGATGGAACAAAGAACAGCACAATGGTTTCAAGCACGGTTAGGCAAAGTCACCGCTTCAAACGTTTATAACGTCATTAGTAAAACAGCAAAGGGAACTCCTACAAGCAAATATGAAGATTACAAAATCAAACTTATGACAGAGCGTTTAACGGGTGAAATAAGCCAATCTTATCCAACGCCGGCTATGCAATGGGGCATTGAACATGAAGAAGATGCTCTAAAAGAATATGCATTCATTTATGATACAGAAATCACTCAATGTGGTTTTATCCAACACCCCACAATCAAAATGGCGGGGGCTAGCCCTGATGGGCTTATTGATGAAAACGGTTTAATCGAAATCAAATGTCCACAATCAATCAACCATTTACGCTTTTGTATAGATGATGAAATTAAACCAGAATATCATGCGCAAATGCAATTCCAAATGGCTTGTACAGAGCGAAAATGGTGTGATTTTATCAGTTATGACCCGCGTTTTGTGGGGGATTCATCTCACTTGCGTATGAAAATCAAACGCATCTACCGTGATGACAAACAAATTGAACAGATTAATCAAGCCGTCGAAGCTTTTTTAGCAGAAATAGAACAAGAGATACAAAGAATCTCAATAAAAGCCGCTTGAAACTATGGGGGTGCTTATCCTCACCAATGCCTCCTAGCACCCCCACCCTTTCCTAACAATTTTAATCAATTCATGATTTACCTTGCGTTTCAATGTAGGGAGAAGAGATATGGCACCTCGTAAAGCTATCATAACGCAAGCAGACATTGCACGCGCTTTAAGAGAAGCAAAAAAGCAAGGCTGCGAACTCATAGAAATCAAACCTACCGGTGAACTGCTTATCTATCTTAAAGCAGATATTCCAAGACTAAATTCCGTTAGCCACCCAGACACACTTTTAGATTTGTCAAAGAATGAATATTACGAAATCGCACTCTCTAAGATGTAAAATTGATCATGCCTAAACCACGCCCCCCTCATCTTCTCAAAGAAATCACACGCCATGGCAAAATCATATGGTATGTACGTATTGGTCATGGAAAACGTATTCGAATACGCGGAACCTATGGAACGCAAGAGTTTGTTGATAACTACAAAAGCGCACTTGCCGAATTACAAGGCATAATCCCTCCAAAACCGAAAACCGGAAAACTGATTGAAGGGTCATTTGCATGGCTGCTTAAACAATATTTTAATAGCGTCAATTGGCATAGCCTTGCTAAAGCTACGAAAAGACAAAAAGAACTCATTCTTATGAAGGTATGCGATAGCATAGGAAATATTCCATACAAAGCAATTGAAAAAAAACATATTATAGCCGGTGTTGAACGGCGTAAAGAAACACCATCAGCTGCTCAAAATTTTTTGAAAGCTCTTAATGGGCTTTTTAATTGGGCAATTGACCAAGGACTTTTGGAAAATAATCCAACAATAGGAGTAAAAAGACCAGCTCTTAGCAATAAAGATGGATTCGCTGTTTGGACGGAAGATGATGTTGAGAAATATTACCAACGCTGGTCACATGGTACCCATGAACGTGTTTGGATTGATGTTCTTTTGTATACGGGCTTACGCCGTGGTGATGCCGTTCGCATTGGTTGGAAAGATGTTAATGATAATATCATTCATCTGAAAACAGAAAAGAGCCAATTTAAAACAGATGTTTTTCTACCCATTTTGCCTGAATTAGCAGAAACCCTTAAAATTGGTCCTATTGGAAATGAAACATTCATTTGCGGGAAAAATGGAAATAAGCTCGTAAAAGAAAGTTTTGGCAACCTGTTTCGTGAAGCATGTAATACAGCAGGTATTAAAAAATCAGCCCATGGATTGAGAAAATTAGCAGCAACACGCGCAGCTAACTCTGGTGCAACAGTTTCACAATTGAAAGCAATTTTTGGCTGGACAGAAGATAAAATGGCATCTCTTTATACAAAGAGCGCAGATCGTAAAAGATTAGCTCTTGAAGCTATAAAAAAGCTCCAAAAAAGTTAGGGATAGAAGCAAAAAAAACTTAAAAAAAACAATACCTACAATATTCCCTTATATTTTGTTAATATGTTGATTTTATTAAAATCAATTAGAACGGCCCGGGGAGCCACTTATTTTACTCCATTCAGAAAATTCTTTTTATTCACTTTTAAACGTGGGAGACTCCCAATAAAAGTGAGGGAATAGAGTTTCGCAATCAAAGTAGAAATACAATATCTTACGAGATGTTTTTTGTAATGAATACAAAAAACAATTATTTTATTTTTAAGAGAAAACTATTGCACAAGTTTTTTCTTACTGATTAATTCTAAAATAATTACTTTTTTCCAATTACCACCTCTCTATCAGAGAGCATTGTAATTTTTGGCACGGTATAGTTCACGATTTCGTTTATCAAAGAGGAATATCACATACCATCCGTAATAAAAAAGCTTTCGTATAACTTTTGTTTTCCAACCCCAAAATAAGTTTTACTCAATAAAACAATTAAAATTATCTATATTATCCGCCATACACCCGATAATTCTCCCTGAAGTCAGAAATTCCCACCCCAAAAGTTTGTAAAAAGTTCAGCTTCTTATTTAACGAGTTCTTCCTACTAATCAATTCATAAACTTTAAAAACAATCCTTTGCCTTGAATATTCATCACACTGTCATAAAAACATAAGCACATAAAGTTTTACAGGCGTTATATCAGCCCCTAAATAAGAGTGTTTTTACAATGTAAACATGATAACAATCTAAGTTGATAACAATCTAAATTATTGAGAATGTTGTGAAAGACTTCAACCAATCATAGGCGTTTTCTCCATTGTTTTTTATCTATTGTGTTTTTATCCATTGTATTGTGAATCTACACACATATTTTGAGTTTAGAGACATCTCTAAAATCTCCCAAACCCTTTTCACAACGGCTCCCGTAAATGGTATAAAATAAAATCCATGGATGAATACCATCTTTGTCCCACAATAAAAGCTATACCATCATACTATTTTCTAACACTCAATGTTAGAAATATTTCTTTTCTTTACAAGAGGTTAAGAGAAGAATTTTATTGATTTCTTAAATTTTATCCAAACGACAATCTCGTTCGTAACATGCACATGAAAAGTTTTAATGAATCAATATAAACAGATTCAAAATGAGAAAATTTTGCAATATAGATGGACATGTTTAATATATAAAACAATCATTTATCATTAGATAATCAAATTTTTAAATTAAAAGTTACCACTAAAGATAAAACACATCTTTTATATAAACAAAATTTATCTTTATTCATATTTTTTAAAATGGAAATAAGGCCAATAAATAATTGCCTCTACAATAAAACTTTTTTTTCAAAAAAAATTTAAATCAATCCAAACGTTCAAAGGTTTTCATTAAAAAAAATGAAAACCTTTGAAGGCCTCTCTTGTTTTGACAAGAAGGTTGTATATTTCTTTTTAGTTGAGGAAAAATCGATAAAAGTAAAAAAACGCCTAGGACATGATCTCTTTTCAAGATTTTATTAAGCGGCTTTCTTGACTGACTTGCGAAAACGAAAAGACTTTGCACGTTTTGCAGCTACTTTTGCTTTTTTATGCCTCTCATTTGGAGATAAAGAATTCTTCCGCTGTGATCGTGCAGCATCATCTTTTCGATCTAAAAAACATTTCTGACGTTTAGATTTTTTTAAACGGCGTTTTTTATTGTTTTCTTTTTCTCCACTTTCTAGCACAATGGGCTTTTCTGGAAATGCTGCAAATTGTTCTGGAACAGATTCAGACACCAATTGCATACGAAGCAAACGCTCTACAGCACGCAACCGTACCCTTTCTATCGTTTCATCAAAAAGCGTAAGTGCTTCACCAGATGCTCCATTGCGTCCTGTACGACCAATACGATGGATATAACTTTCAGCTTCATCTGGTAAGTCGTAATTAATAACATGGCTTATCCCTGGTATATCAATACCACGTGCAACAATATCTGTTGCAACAAGAATCTGTACCGATCTTTCACGAAAAGCTTTTAAAGCAGATTGGCGAGAAGCTTGTGATTTATTCCCATGAATTGTTGCAACTAAATAGCCTATCTTTACTAAATGACGAGTGACAGCATCAGCCCCATGTTTGGTTCGAGTAAAAACAATAACCGAATCAAAAGCTGGATTTGTCAAAAGTTTACTTAAAACATTCTTTTTTTCACTGGTAGGAACACAATATAATTTCTGGGTAATCTCTACAGCCGGAGTACCTTGAGGGACAACTTCAATCTTAACCGGATCATCGAGTAAACACTTTGCGAGCGCAGCAATTTCTTTCGGCATTGTCGCAGAAAAAAGGGCTGTCTGACGCTCTTGAGGCAAAAGCTTTGCAATTTGCTTAACATCATGAATAAACCCCATATCCAACATACGGTCTGCTTCATCCAAAATCAAAAAACGAGTTTGAGAAAGATCGACACACTTTTCACGAACAAGATCTCTTAAACGCCCTGGGGTCGCTATCAAAACATCCACACCTGCTTCCATACGTTTAATTTGTTTTAAACGTGATACCCCCCCAAAAATAAGACACGTCGAAAGATGTGCACCTTTCGCCACAGTACGAATCGCTTCATCAATCTGAACAGCGAGCTCACGCGTTGGAGCGAGAATCAAGGCGCGTGCAGTTTTAGGACAACGTTTATCACCCAAAACCAAAATCTGACTTAAAATAGGTAAGGAAAAAGCCAAGGTTTTTCCAGAACCTGTCTGTGCAACCCCTAAAATATCGTGTCCTTTCAACATCACTGGAATAGCTTGTTCTTGTATAGGCTTAGGTTTACTCATCCCAGCAGTGTGTAAATTTTTAATCAAAAGAGTAGGCAAACCTAACTTTTTAAAAACATCTTCTTTTTTTATAGGCAAAATAAAATCTTTCCTCAGCTGAACAACTTTCACGAAGCAACCAGCTGAACTCTCCACTCAAGAATCCGCGCAAGATAAATCCTTGACATCTTAAACAAAGCAACGCTTGAAAAGCGACCTGCGCAACTCATGAATACCTTGGAATCAAGGTAAAGGCATATAACTCCACTTTAAAAAAGCCAAAAAAACAGCCTAATACCTCCATTATCATTATCCTTGGATTATGATAAAAAATCAAGAGCTTTATAAAATACATTTATCGCGACAAAAAATATTGAAACATTTATTTCTTGATAATCGTCTCCATCGGTAAATGGACCTTGATAAAATCAGGATAAATCTCGAGAAAAATTGGATTTTGTAAAGTTTTTTGTCCCCCATAAATTAAATACCATTGGGTTTTATCAAAAATGGCCAAAGTTTTATATTGAATAATGCGATCCTTAAGCTCAAGAACCGTTGGAATTAAAGCATATAAAGTACCGTTGTCCGTCTGAAGATACTCTATATTTTCTTTATCTAAATAATAAGCCCCAGAAGGCAAATTCTCAAATTGCCTATGCAACTGTTGAAGAAAATCATCACGCAAAGCATCCTCTGTTTTATTCAATCGACGTGCCATCTCTTTATAAAGCCGCTCAGGCATATAATGCGCTATAAGCGAAAAATCCCCGCTTTTTATAGTATTATTAACATCAACAACTATTTTTGACAGTTCAATTTTTTGCATTGTTGTGGGCTGAGATGCTAAACTTTGTTGATGAACAATCAAAAAGAAAAAGAGACTCAGCACAAAATAAAAAATAGATCTCATTTTTATACTTCTTGTTTTAGTAAAATTTCAATTTTTCAAATAACAAAATCAAATAACGTCTGATCATCGGTAATATCACGATAGCGCCAACCTAACGCTTGAAACTTTTCCTCTAATAGACGAAAATTATTGTATTTTTTTGTTTCAATTGCAACCAATACAGAACCAAAGTTTCTCGCTGATTTTTTAAGATATTCAAAACGCACAATATCATCATCCGGTGATAATGTGGAAAGAAAATGACGCAATGCACCAGGATGTTGCGGAAAACTAAAAATAAAATATTTTCTCAAGCCTTGGAAACGTAAAGAACGCTCTTTAATCTCTGGCAAACGTTCAAAATCAAAATTACCTCCTGAAATAACGAGAAGAATTTTTTTACCCCTTAAATCTTTAGGTGGAATACTGTTAAGCGCATCAATCGATAAAGCACCAGCCGGTTCAAGGACCACTCCCTCAACATTAAGCATTTCAACCATTGTAGAACAAACACGATTCTCAGGAACTGTAATGACAGAATCGGGGGAAAATTGCTTAAGAATTGTATAGTTTAGTGCACCAATTTCAGCCACGGCAGCCCCATCTACAAAAGTATCAATATTTTCCAGTTTGACCCGTTTTCCACTCTCCAAACAAGCAAGCAAGCTTGCAGCTCTTTGGGGCTCAACAAAACGAATCTGTGTATTCCAGCCATATTCACGTAAAAACTGACTTATCCCACTTGCCAAACCACCTCCCCCTACCGGCACAATTATTAAATCCGGCTCACTTTCTCCATTGAGTTTTTTCCATTGCAAAGCAGCTTCGCAGAGCACCGTTGCCTGCCCCGTAATAATGCGAATGTCATCAAAAGGAGGCGCCATCACACCACCGCTCTCCACGACAAAAGATTGCGCAGCTTCATAGCATTGATCAAATGTTTCACCAACCAAACGAATATCAATAAACTCTTTACCAAAAATACGTGTCTTCTCAATTTTCTGTTGTGGCGTTGTCGTGGGCATAAAAATTACGCCTTTACGTTTAAAATAACGACAAACAAAAGAAACCCCTTGCGCGTGATTCCCCGCTGAAGCGCACACAAATGCAGAATCTGACTCTATACTGCTCAACATTTCTGAAACAAAATTGAAAGCACCACGAATCTTATAAGACCGCACTGGTGTTAAATCCTCACGCTTCAAATAAATTTCTGCATCATACTTTTGACTAAGAAAATCATTTCGCTGAAGGGGTGTTTCAGCAAACACGTGATGCAATCCCACCATAGCTTTTGTAACGTCTTGAATAAATTTACTCATAACACTAATCATTTCATACTTTATTTATATTATACAGGCTTCTTCTAACGATAAAAAAAATATTGTCAGTCAAAATTTCATTAAAAAAAATGAATTTTTTTTCTTTTGTCATTAATTCTTGATTCAATAAAAGATATAGCTTATGAGAGAACTCTCATTGCGGACGTGATGAAAACGGTAAACATAGCAGACTTAAAATCTGCCGGTCGAAGACCTTGCGGGTTCAAGTCCCGCCGTCCGCACCATTATGTGCATTTTTTTGTTTTCTAATCATTTAGAACAACAATCTTTAGACAATGCTATAAATATTATCAAATGAAACGGTAATAATGCGAAAGGTGGATCACCTCCTCTTTGCATACGAATATTTCAGCCAATACTTTATGAAATCAAAAAAATTCATTCTTAATTATTTCAGAATCTAAACAATTCTTCCTTACCTCCTTCTCATCACTCAAAGTCAAAGACTTTTTCTTCACCATAAAGTAGAATTTACAATGCATAAAATTTCAAAAGATAAAGGTCCTATCAAAGACAGGACCTCTTCAAAATTAAGTTTATTCATTTCCACAAAAACTAAAATTTGTAAGCTATTCCTGCACGAAAATCATTCGTCTTATATTTAACTTCAATCTCGTCTTTAAATTTCTTTTTACCAAAATCCGAGTAACGATATTCCGCACGTACAATAAGATTATCTGTCATCGCGAAATCAACACCACCCCCAAGAGTATAACCAATCATCGTTTTTGTAGCATCCGATGTCTTATTAAAAGACTCAGATCCTGTAATGACAGTAGACAAAACATCTTGAAATTGTCCATAAGCGATACCAGCAGCAATATAAGGCATCACACGATGGGCAGAAAATCCAACACGCATCCGTGTGGCACCAGTCCATTTTTGTTTAAAAGTATGATTAAAAGTCAAACTATCCTTTTCTTCTGGAGTCTCTGTATCAGAGCGAGAAAAGCTAGAACTATGCCCTCCGACAAACTGTACCCTTTTGCGACTTTTTTTCTCTTGACCATTTTCTTCTGTATCAGTTCCAGCACCATTCTCTTCAGTATCAGTTCCTTCAGGATTCGAACCACCAGCACTTGATTCAGCAGAATGAAACTTTGTTTTTGTATCCTTTTTTTCCGTTAAAAGGATATCCGTATCAATCCCCACAATAAAATTATTACCGAGATCAAAATTAACACCCGCATAAAATCCACCAATGAAGCCAGAAAGTTCAGGCTTATATTGTTTCTCGACGGGTACCCATGGTTTACTTTTACTCTCCTCATCAGGATAGAGAGGAATATCAACATCACGCGTTATTGCAGAAATTTTACTTGAAAAGCCACCAATTTGACCTCCAAAATAAAAACCTGACCAAGAAAAAGGTAAAGAAGTAACAACTTCTGAAGCAACATGTATTGGCTCTTGCGGAGCCACCACATCTGCAGCCTGTAGTATAGAAGGTGAAATTAAAGAAAAAACAGATGCTATTATAAATTTTGTATTCATAAAATTATACCCCATTGCTAAATTTAAATATAATTAAAAATCACATTTAGAAAAACAAAGTTTTATAAAATTTATACATAAAAACCGCATGTACTCCTTATATAGTTACATTTAATAAATATACCATACTAATAAATATACAACTACTAAATATATCATTACATCAAAATTGAAATTTGGCAAATAAATTTTAATAAATTTAAAAATATTAGAATATAATACTTCAAAATAAAATAAATATAATAAATTATCTATTATGTTTAAAAAAAATAAAAGTATAAAAACATTTTGTATTAATGTTTAAATGAAAAAATACAAAATAAAATATTCTATACTTATTTTAATGAGATAAATTATTAAAATAATGAAGTAAAATTTTAAAATTTATAAAAATAATGTCATTATTTGCTATAAAATCGATCTTTACTAAAATCATTATAAATATAACTTAATATTCTTATATTAAAAATCCATACCATAGATTATCTCTATATATAAAATAATAGATATTTATAATAAAATCATCCATTTTTTCCTACAATTTTTAAAGGATGAGCTTATTAACACGTGCAATATCATTATTATTCTAATAACTTATCTTCAAACAAAAGACCTCAATCATTTTATTTAAAAATTGCTTTCCCTCTACTAATTTCTATATTATCATCTACTTTTATTACAAAACGATCTTTATTAGGAAAAGTGATAAAGCATCCCTTCATACAAATTGTTATCGTTTGATACGTATTTAAAGAAAATCTTAAAGGTATACTGCCTTCGATAATGATGATGGACTGCATCTTTAAATCAGTATTCTTCACTGTTGCAGCAAAAGATGTTATGGCAAAAATATTCAACAGAATAACTGTAATAAAAGCATAAATATATCTCAACATTCTAAGATTCCTTCCTCCATAAAACGCCTATATAAGACAAATCGAAGGGTATTGGTTACATGAGAAGATGCAGTAATATTAGGCACATAAATAGCCAAATTAAAGGAAAAGCTCTTACGATCAAATGCCGTAAAACTCACCTGTGGGACAGGATTTTTTAAAACGCCTTCTGTTGAAGAAGCGATCTCTAACAAAATTTCAACAATATGCTCTGGGGTAACTTTAGATGATACAGTAACTGGGATATCAATCCGTCCTATTTTATTGCGTCGTGTCCAATTACTAACGTTATTATTAATAAGGCTTGAATTGGGAATAATAATCGTTTTACGTTGAATGGTCTCAAGTTCTGTTGCACGCACACTAATACGCTTAACAACCCCCCCTACTGATCCGGATTCTATATAGTCCCCTATTTTAAATGGTCTTCCAACTAAAATAATAAGTCCAGAGACAAAATTTTGAACAATATTCTGTAAACCAAAACCAATACCAAGTGAAAGTCCTCCAGCAATAAGAGCAAAATTTCTAAGATCCAAACCTGCCATTGATAATCCGATCAAAGCAGACACAACAACGCCTCCATAACTTACTACTGTTTTGATAGAATTACGGATACCAGAATCAAATTCTCCATGAGCCAACACCACATGATCTAACCAACCAATAAATCGGCGAATAAGGAACCAACAGACACCAAAAGAAATAATTCCTGTTACAAGAGAAATCAAAGAAAGAGTCATATTTCCGATCTGAAAACCGGTCACCGATTGCCACAAAACTGCTTTTAAATCAGAATAGGAAAATCCAAACTGTACAGCAATTGGCATTGCACAAAATATAACAACAAACAAATTGAGAAAAACGCTTATAACAACTCCTAATTGATTCATCGTTTTTTCTTCTAAATGAAACCTCTGCATCAAAAAATGACCAACTGTTGTTTTCATAAATTGGCCTTTAGTTCCAAGTGCTTGAGCGCTTTGTATTCCTAAATACATGAGAACTAAGAATGCCCCACCAATCATAATTTGCTGCGTAATAAAACGCGCAAGACCAACATAGCCTAAAAAATTCAACACAAAGAGTAATAATCCCAAACCAATAAGAGGAATGCGTATATAAAATGGCCAAAAATACGGTTCTTTTTTTTCTCCTTGCAAATTCCTACGTCTAAACCGCAAAGGGATAAATGATATTATAAACAGCAATATCGCGACAAGAAAAACAGCAATAAAACTTTTAGCAATTGTCAAAGATAAAGGCGCTGAAATGATTTGATAAATACGATCAAGAACAACATCAAAAGCCAAAATTCCCCCTAAAGAAGTGAGTAAAAACACCAATTGAGAAGCAGACGATGGTGTAATATTGAGAAGACGCACATGCGGCCTATTCGATGATAAAAGAACAACCGCTAAGCGATTGATTAAAAAAACGAAAATAATTTGATACCCAATCATATCAAAAACTGTTGTAAGCTTACCTGGATCTAAGTGAAAACTACGAAATAAAAACAACACAAGATAAACGCAAAGAACACAGATAAGCGAAGGTAAAAGAACTGAAACAAAGGCGATCAATAAGCGTTGTAAATAGGATATTTCCTCATTAGACTTCGTAAAGTGGCAATACACATGCACCAGAATTTTATGAGAAAAATACGAAAGCCCCAAAGTAATAAAAAGTGGAATCAAAAAGCAAAGAAAAAGCTGTAATGATTTGAAATAAAAGATAAAATTGTACCAAGAACTCAACAACAAAAGAAAATCTAATGAAGCCTCTTTTGTTTTCTGGCCAAGATGTTTAATCATCGGGATTGAAAACTCAAGCCTATCGGTCAGTTTGCGTTTAAAAAGTTCACGAGATTGAGAAATAGAAAGTTCAGCTATTCTATTTGTCGCCAAAAAAATTTCTTCAAACTGAAGCATTATACTATTAATTTTAGCTTTTTGCTCTATCAAATAAGAGTATTTCTTCTCTGAATTTTTCAGTTTTTTTACGTCATGTTGGAGCTCGGTTAATTGATCAATAAGTATATTAATCTCATTAAGAGGAGAACGCAAAGCAAATGCTGCCTCCATAGTACGCTCACTGATATCTTGTGCACGTAAGCGCATTTCTTTCAAAGCACGCTCATCTTCTAATTTTTTGTCAAAATCTCTTTTTAAAGCTTCAGTACTTTCTTCAAGATCCTTAATAATAATCTGTTGTTGATGAATAATTTCATCAATTGAATAAGAAGCAACTGTTTGTTCGACAATTGTATTTTGCGTCCCCCCACTTCCCCAAGCACCAGAATTAAAAACAAAGATAATCCCCCAAAGAAGGAAAAGTTTGTGGATATTTTTTCTACAAAATGAATACATATCTACCTTAGACGCACAAAAAGGATTTTATCCCCCTTTTTTTTAAATATGGTATAAGATAGATATTTTCAACTTTTATAGAATAATCTTATAAAAGCTTTCCCTTATTCTATAATACTGATAATAAGAGAAAAAGAAATAGTAAGCATGTAAGCTAAACTCAATAAGATTAAAGAAGGCACTCTGGCATGTTTTTTTTGCACCTCTATTGCAAAAAAGAAAATTTTCTTCCTTTGACGACTTGGATTTTTCTATCCAGTTTGGGTGTATTTTTGACGAACAACCTAGGAACGCGTGCTTTTTTAATCAAACAATCACACACCAGTAATATCATTAAAACGAATAGATTTGATTTACAAAATCAGTGTAATCAGTTGAATGTTACGAGAACTGAAAACAAAAAACTTGTAACACCCCATACAGAATCTATTTTTATGAGGACCTTTCAAAAAATCCTAGCATTGTATCCCTTTTTAATAAAGGTTCCAGCTATTTCCCCACACCTTCGTGACTTTCGAACACAATATTTTTTAAATAATTTTTCAAATAAACGTGCTCCTCCAAATCAACGCGTTTCTCTTTTAACTTGAATTATAAAACGATCATCCTATTTTACTTGTGCTTTTAACTTTAATAACTGTTAGATTGCCTATTAGCGGAATATATCATGCGTACACCTGGTTGGTTGACTACCCTTTATTGTTTTATCTTATTAAGCAGCATTTACATTGCTTTACCCAATTTATTTTCACACGAACAGGTTAAAAATTCAAGCTTCTTACCTAACACGCGTGTAGCGCTTGGTCTTGATCTTCAAGGAGGCTCTTCTCTCCTGCTTGAAGTTGATAGTAAAACGTTAAAACGCGATCAATTACACATCGTTTTAAACAATGTACGAAATACACTGCGTGAAAAACAAATCCGTACCTCAAGTGTTCGTATCGTTGAAGATAGCGTTGTTGCCCTTATTTCTGATGCATCAGAACTTGAAAAAGCAAGCGCTGCTTTAAATACATTAATAACGCCCATACACAGTAGCTTTGGGACGACAGAACATAACATCACAATTAGTGCTCAAAATGAAACACTCCGCGTCACATTAACGCAAGCAGGTATTAAAGATCGTATAAGCAATGCTATTGAACAAAGCTTAGAAATCATCCGTCGCCGTATCGATCAAGTTGGTGTTTCAGAACCCGCCATCCAAAAGGTCGGAAATGATCGTATTATGGTCCAATTGCCTGGCTTACAAGATCCCAAACAACTGCGCAATCTTTTAGGAACAACTGCTAAGATGAGTTTTCATCTTGTTCCTTCTAATGTGGATCCCAATAATCCCCCTATAGGTGTTTCTATTCTTCCTGGATATACGGATGAAACACAACATTATGCAATTTATGATCAAATTGCTTTAGATGGAAATGTCCTGAAAGATGCCCGTGCAGGTTTTGACCCGCAAATGCCAGGACGTTCTATTATTTCATTTACGCTAGATGCTGCTGGGGCAAAAATATTTGCCGATATCACACGACAAAATATTAACCGTCCTTTTGCCATTGTTCTGGATAATAAAGTTTTAACCGCTCCTACCATCAATAGTGTCATTCCCAATGGACAAGGTCAAATTACAGGAAATTTTGACCCCAAAGAAGCCTCAACTCTGGCTGCTCTGCTCCGTGCTGGTTCCCTTCCCGCACCACTCACTGTCATTGAAGAGAGAACGGTAGGTCCAAATCTTGGAGCTGATGCCATCCAAATGGGACTTTACACCGGCATAATTGGCTTTATTCTTGTTGCAATTTTTATTTTTCTTCTCTACCGCATTTGGGGGCTCATTGCCAATATAGCACTTGCTCTCCACACAATCTTAACATTTGCTGCCCTCAGTCTCCTCGGTGCTACACTGACCTTGCCTGGTATTGCTGGTATTATCTTAGGCATCGGTATTGCTGTTGATGCCAATATTCTCATCAACGAACGTATCCGTGAAGAAAGTCGAAAAGGTGTGAGTGCTTTTGCGGCTCTAGATCGTGGATTTAAACAGGCTTTTGCAACTATTGTTGATGCAAATGTTACGGCCATTATAGCCACTATTTTACTATTTTGGTTTGGTACCGGTCCTGTTCGTGGTTTCGCTGTAACAATGTTGCTTGGTATTATCATCTCCATGTTCACAAATATCACCATTGTCCGTATCATTATGATTTGGATTGTTCGTAAATGGAAAATTAAGAAATTACATATTCACTCTGCTTTTAACATTATTCCACAAAACACGACTTTTCACTTTATGAAAGCGCGCTTCATTGGTATTAGCGTCTCAATCGTTTTATCAATTGCTTCAGTTGTTCTCTTTTTTAAGCCTGGCTTGAATTTCGGCATTGATTTCATTGGCGGTAGCCAAATGAGTATTACCACGAAAAGGCCAGCAGACCTAGCAACTCTGCGTTCCAAGCTTTCCACTCTTAATATTGGTGAAGTTACCCTGCAAAATATTGATAACGAAAACACTGTACTCATTCGCATGCAGAAACAAAGTGGGAGCGAAGCACAACAAACTATCGCCATTGATAAGGTCAAAACAGCTGTACAAAATATCTATCCTGATACGACATTTGATCAAATAGAAGTTGTTGGTCCCAAAATTTCAGGCGAGCTTGCTACCGCTGCGTTTACAGCTGTTATTCTTGCGGCTATTGCCATGTCTCTCTATATATGGTTACGCTTTGAATGGTTCTTTGCCATTGGAGCGATTGTCACGCTCATTCTAGATACCACAAAAATGATTGGCTTTTTTGCTTTATTTCAATTTGATTTTAATTTAACCGCCATCGCTGCACTCTTAACAATTGTTGGATATTCTATAAATGATAAAGTTGTTGTCTATGATAGGATGCGCGAAAATATGCGTCTTTATAAAAAAATGCCGTTGCGCGAACTGATTGATTTGTCAATTAATCAGGTTCTTGTCCGTTGTTTTTTTACATCAGCCACAACAATTCTTGCCATGCTCCCCATGGCGATATGGGGTGGAAGTGCTGTTCATAATTTTGCATTGCCTATGGTCTTTGGGATTATTATTGCGACATCATCCTCTATCTTTATCGCTGCGCCTATTTTACTCCTACTGGGAAACTGGTGGCGTGAACGAAATAATCGTGCAAATACTAAAGTAAAGTGAAATGAAAGTGCCCTTTAATGTATATGATATCTTTTCATAAAAATATTGTCATTTTCATTTCTTCACTCTTTGATTAAGAATAGTAAATAATCCATGCTCCATGACACTCCTCTAATTACAACGATTGTTGCCGGTTTATGTTTAGCATTTCTTTTAGGAATGATTGCTAGCCGTTTACGTATTTCACCCCTTGTAGGCTATTTGTTAGCTGGTGTTATTGTGGGACCCAATACAGGTGGATTTAAAATAGATTCCATTATTATCAATCAACTTGCTGAAATTGGTATTATTTTGCTCATGTTTGGGGTTGGGTTACACTTTTCGTTAAAAGACCTTTTATCTGTCAAAGCGATTGCTATCCCCGCTGCTATTGCCCAAATGGCATTTTCTACTTTTCTAGGCTTGTGCCTTGGTCTGATTATGGGATGGGGCTTCAGCGGGAGTTTGATCTTCGGTCTTGCTTTATCTATAGCAAGTACTGTTATCCTGCTCCGTGCTTTGCAAGAGCGCCATCTTATTGAAACAGAAAAAGGACGCATTGCCGTTGGATGGTTGATTATTGAGGATTTAGCAATGGTCCTTATACTTGTCCTCATACCTTCCTTGGCAAGTGCCCTCAGCAATACCAAAAAGGAAGCATTGGATCCTCTTGTTCAATGGTTGGATTTAAGTATTTGGGGTATTTTTGGTCTTACCATCCTGAAAGTAATTCTATTTATCGCACTGATGCTCATCATTGGACGACGCGTTATCCCGTGGCTTCTAAAAATGAGTGCACAATCGGGATCACGTGAATTATTCCGTCTTAGCGTCTTTGCTATCGCCTTAGGCGTAGCTTTCGGAGCCGCTCATTTATTTGGTGTTTCTCTTTCTCTTGGTGCTTTTTTTGCCGGTATGGTCATGAGCGAATCGGAATTAAGTCACCGTGCCGCTGAAGAATCTTTACCTCTGCGTGATGCCTTTTCTGTTCTCTTTTTTGTTTCTGTAGGCATGTTATTTGACCCAGAAAAACTCTTGACTCATTTTTTCCCTCTCTTAGCAACTATATTCATCATCGTAATTGGCAAATCTGCTGTTGCTTTTTTCATCGTTAAAGCTTTTCGCTATTCTAATGCAACAGCTTTGACGATTGCCGCAAGTCTTGCCCAAATTGGAGAATTTTCCTTTATCCTTGCCGGTTTAAGTCTAAGCTTAGGACTTTTAAACAATGACGCTCATGATTTAATTCTTGGAGGAGCAATTTTTTCTATTTTGCTTAATCCTCTTGTTTTCATTGCCTGTAATAAAATTAAAAAACGTCTAGAAAAATTTTCAACCTCTTCACAAAATACCCAAACAATTATTGATATCGATCCACAAGATCCAGACCAAGATTTTTTACCAATGACCTTAAAAAGCAACCATATCGTCATTATTGGCTATAGTGGTATCGGTAAGTGTGTTGCATTATCTTTAATAAATAGAGATAAACCTATCGTAATTGTAGAAGAATCAAAACGCCTCTCTGATAAAGCAATTTCAGATGGCTTTGAGGTTATTTGCGGCAATATCATTCAACAAGAAATAATGAACGCAGCCAATATAAATAATGCACATAAAGTTGTTATTACAATGCGAAGTACCATTGAAGTAGGAGAATGCATCGTGAATATACGTGATATGAAGAAGGATATCCAGATAATCACACATGCATTATCCGATACAGAAACATCTTATCTCATTGATTTAGGTGCTGATGTTGTAGTAACGGATGATGAAGAAATTGCCAATGGCATTATAGAGCATATAACAGAACAACGATCTGTAAAGAATATACTCAATGATGAAAATTTACAGAAAACATAAAATGGATAAAGACGCGTGAAAATAAAGCAATTTATATGGCCCTTAATTGGTATCTTAGCAATGCTGATATCTATTCGGATTCTTTATATAAAGCTCTCTGCCATTTCGTTCGGAGACGTATTGGAACGTTTGAGCGATTTAAATGCACAGCACTGGTTATTAGCCTGTTTATGTTCTCTCCTTGCTTATGCTGCTCTTGCTGGATATGATCGAATTGCCTTACAACATCTAGGTCATAAAATTTCTTGGATTTTTATCGCTATATGTTCATTTACAACTTATGCTCTTTCGCACAATATCGGCGCTTCCGTTTTTTCTGGTGCCGTTGTGCGTTATCGCGCTTATAGAATGAAAGGATTAAATGGAACAGAAATCGCAATACTGGTAGGTTTTTGCTCTTTTACTTTTGTAATTGGCACAATCTTACTGTTGGGAATCGTTTTGGTTTTGCAACCTGAACTTATCACTCTCATTCATGAAGGACTTCCTGAATGGCTAGGAATGACAGTTGGAGTAATTTTACTAAGCTGTATAGCACTTTACACATTTGGGAGCTGGCTTCAATTGAAACCCTTACGCTTGGGCAAGAAAATTCAGCTTTCCTATCCGCGGCTAAAAATTGTTATTCAACAGCTCCTCATTAGCCCCCTAGAGCTTTTAGGAGCAGCAGGAATTATATATGCTGTTCTCCCCTACAATGCAGATATTCATTTTATTTCTGTTCTTGGTGTTTTCCTAGCATCTTTTACGTTAACCCTTCTCTCCAATGCTCCAGCAGGAGGAGTAGGCGTTCTTGAAGCGCTCTTCATAACAGGTATGCCCGATGTAAATCCAACCGATGTTATCGCAGCACTTATTGTCTTTAGAATACTTTATTTGATCATACCACTTATCATTTCATTATTTGTGGTCGCCATTTTTGAAACGCAACAATATTGGAAAAGAGCCCCCAAAACACCACCTAAATAGATAAAAGGCTATCCGCTGCTTCTTTTTTTGTGTGCCTATAAATAATATAATCATTCAGTAACGAAGGTGCATATGTAAAATAATGCAATTATTATTTTTATTGATTTTTTTTACCTTCAAACTTGCAATGTTCCCTTTATAAGAAGCTTACCCTGAGAAAAACATAGAAATATTTGTCTATCTTCCTGAAAAAAGTCTCTCATAAACTTAAAAACAGCTATCCGTATAGAAAATAATCGTTTCTATAACATTCAACATATTGATTTATAAAGATAATTTATCATTATTCAACTTGAATGAGTACCTTAAACCCCATAAGATTCTCTCATTTCAAATTTCTCTATAATAAATCCAATAAAAACCATTCGCTTGTACGTTATAAGCGGGCAAAGCCGTATGGAATGAAACTGTGTAAGAAATGACTAAAAATGCCTTTTCTGAAGAGTCTCAAATACCAAGAGCTATCGGTATAACACCCACGAGCTGGCATAGTGTGTGGCGTGTTGGATTGCCCTACTCCTCAATTTCACTGAGCCTCTTATATCTTAAAAATTTTTACACAATCAATAAATTATTTAGTGTACAAAATAAATGGTGGGTGATGAGGGGATCGAACCCACGACCCGCTGATTAAGAGTCAGCTGCTCTACCGACTGAGCTAATCACCCATAAGCTTCCCAAGAGATGAGAATAAGCGTTTCTATAACGCCCCTAAGTTTAGATGTCTAGATATTTTGTTGTTTTTTAATAGCCTCATCGTCTGTAGAATTTAAAATATGATATTCACCACTTGATCTTATATAAAAATAGACCCATTATAAGAAGCTCTATAAATAAATATTCTGATTGTCATACATAATCTATAGTTGGAGGATTATCGAGCATAATGCCCGAGAAAAATTTAGAGGAACCTTCTTGTCGTTGTCAGCGGAATGGGGCATCGTTTTATTTTATCAATAATCATATGCGTTTAAGCAATATTTTTCTGTTTTTTTCTTTGAATGTAAGTTTTTTACATCCAAAGTTCATGATCTTATGCACGAATTAAAGCCCATGAATTTTTTTTGTCAATCGCGCGCTTTTAAGCTTTTAAAAGGTGAGACATGATAGAATGGATCACTGATCCCCATGCGTGGTTTGGTTTGATCACGTTGGTTTTTCTCGAAATTGTTTTAGGAATAGATAACCTTATCTTTATTGCAATCTTAGCTGAAAAATTGCCACTGCATTTGCGTGACCGTGCACGCTTGATAGGTCTTACATTAGCATTAATCATGCGGCTTTTCCTTCTTACAGTTATTGGGTGGGTTATGAGACTCGATACGGTCATTTTTTCACTTTCATCTTTTATCTTTAGTTGGCATAGTTTTATTTTAATTGGTGGTGGCGCCTTTTTGCTAGCAAAAGGCACATTAGAATTGCATGAAAGATTAGAAGGAGTATCGCATGAAAGAAAAACAGGCGCTGCTTATGCTGTTTTTTGGCAAGTGATTGTTCAAGTCGTGGTGCTGGATGCCGTTTTTTCACTTGATAGTATTATTACCGCAACAGGTATGATTGCAAAAGAGCAAGCAGCCGTTATGTATATCGCAGTTATTGCTGCCATGGGAGTGATGATGTGTGGCTCTGGCTCTCTCATGCGTTTTATTAATCGTCATCCCACTATTGTCATCCTTTGTCTTGGATTTTTGATGATGATTGGTTTTACGCTTATTGTTGAAGGGTTTGGGTTTCACATTCCAAAAGGGTATTTGTATGCAGCTATTGGTTTTTCTGTTCTCATCGAAGCTTTTAATCAAATTGGACGTCGTAACCGTGAAAAGATGATTACAACGAATGATCTGCGCAGTAGAACCGCTGATGCTGTTTTAAGACTTTTGGGAGGGGGAAGTAAAGATAGTCATCTTGCTGAAACCGTAGATGTTATTGCTGAACAAGCCGCAGCTTCTGAGTTGTTTAGACCAGAAGAAAAGGAAATGATTCGTGGTGTTCTTGATTTAGCTGATCGTCCCGTTCGCTCTATCATGTCACCTCGAAATGAGATTGAGTGGTTAGATTTAAATGCTGATGAAAATGAAATGCGCGAAGAATTACAAAAGGTTAAGCATAGCCGCTTAATTCTTGCGCGTGAAAAAGTGGATGAATTTGTTGGCGTTGCGTTGACAAAAGATCTTCTTTTGAATTTGGCTGAGGGAAAAAAGATTAATTGGAAAAAAGCAATGCGAGAACCCCTTGTTGTTCATGAAAACACAAGTGTTTTACGATTAATGGAGCAATTACGTCATTCTTCGATTCAGCTTGCAATCATTGTTGATGAACACGGATCTTTTGAAGGGATTGCAACACCAACCGATATTCTTGAAGCTATTGCAGGGGACTTTCCTGATGATGATGAAGAGCTCATGATTGCAGAACAACTTGAAAATGGCAGCCTTCTTGTCGAGGGATATGCTGACATCCGCCGTTTAAGTGGTTATCTTGGGCGTAATCTTGTTGATGAAGCAGATCGTTATACGACTCTAGCAGGCTTTATGCTTTGGCAGTTTGGTCATTTGCCAAATGAAGGAGAAAGTTTTGAAACGGATGGTTTACGCTTTAAAGTTATCGAAATGGAACGCAGAAACATATCTAAAATCCTTATTTCTCCACTTGTGTTACCAGAAAAAGTTAATTTTTCTGATACGTAAAGTGAATAAAGTATTCTCTTTATAGTTAGAAAGTGAAAAGAATAGGAAGTTAATAACTTAATTGTATTGTCATATTTTTGCATTTTTAAAGCATGAAATAATGAATATACAAAAATTAAGTTATCAACGAATTTTTAGGACAAAAAAATTTTCATTGATGATTGGAAAAGAACACGAAAAGAGAAAATGTACAAAATTATTTATCATTTTTTTATTCAAAGACTCCGTCACTTTCGCATCAAGAAAGCTTCTTTCAAACATCACAAGCCGCTTATTCAATTGCCATCACTGATGATGTTCACTTAACTGATGAAAACAGATTTGAGCTATACCTTAAGATTGTTTTGGAAGGAAATTTAGAGAGTATACTGCTCAATGAATTGGAAATGTATTATTCAGCATTTGTAATTTCATCAATAAATGATGAAAAAGGCTTTAGAGTTTTAATGGTTATCGATTTAGAGAAAAACTACGATGAAAATCGCTATAACCGATAGAATCACTAAAATGAGTACGTTTAAAAAACTCCAGATGATCTGAGCATTCAATTTTATTTCTTCAACTCTTTAAATGAAGATAACTTTCCTGATAAACTCTGGAAGAAATTGATGTCTTATTGATCTGGCAATGTAAAAATAACAGAGAAAACAGTCAAGAAATTGCGTCCCAAAAAATTGCGTCAATGTAAAATAGCAGGATGATTTGCTATCGGTTATGAGTAAGTAGATTACGAAGAGCTAAAAAAGAACGGTATTGAATTTGCTAACACCCCTTCTTATTGTATAGGTGAAGGTGAATGTCTCGCTAAATCACTCAGCTTTAAACTTTTCAAAGATATGAATACACGTCTAGGATAATCTGATATGATATCACTACACTCTCCTATTCCCAACAAAACATATGGAAATGACTCATTCAAAACGCCTCAAAAAGAGTAGACAAAAACTATTTTTGTGAACACAGCAAAGAAAAAATTCTCAGTGATTTTAATTACTTAGAAAAGCATTTAAGAGAAAATGCTCAGTTTCTAGGCATTCCTTGACGTTCTCCCCGTAGAACCACCAATAGCCGACTTCTCATTAAAGCTTAAAGAGACAATGCTAACTGCTTATCATCAAAATTGATCATTAACTCACATAATGCATATTTTTTACAAATCTCACATATCGATATAAGAAAAAATATTGTTTCCATAGGGATATCTTTTCTATATAAAAGGA
Organism: Bartonella queenslandensis; assembly: GCF_018155095.1. Lineage (GTDB taxonomy): Bacteria > Pseudomonadota > Alphaproteobacteria > Rhizobiales > Rhizobiaceae > Bartonella > Bartonella queenslandensis_B. The sequence continues at coordinate 74,774 of NZ_NAAI01000004.1, forward strand.
AAAAAACTTGGTGGTTTCCTATGATTAATAATATTTACTGCGTTGGGCTCAATTATGTGGAACATGTTCATGAACTTGGCAACGTTGTTGAAGATGAACCCGTTATATTTAGTAAACCGAACAGTTCACTTGTAATAGGAAACCAAATTAATCTTCCTGATTTTTCCAAAGAAATCCATTTTGAAACTGAAATTGTGCTCAGAGTCTCAAAGGATACTTTTATGGTCAATGAGAGTGAAGCTAAAGAATGTTATGACGCTGTAGCAATAGGTCTTGATCTAACCGCGAGAGATTTGCAAACAAAATTAAAAGAAAAAAAGCTTCCTTGGCTTTTGTCTAAGGGATTTAAAGGAGCCGCATACGTCTCTGACTTCATAACCAAAGAAAAAATAAACGATCCAATAACTTTTGAAATGAAGTTGAATGGTGAAATGAGGCAAGTTGGCAATACAAAAAATATGATTTTTAGCTTTGAGAAAATAATATCATTTTTAAGTCATTACATTCAGCTAAGGCGTGGTGATATCATATATACAGGCACTCCACAGGGCGTAGGAAAACTCTCTAAATTTGACAAAATAGAATTATATCTTGAAGATCAATTAATCTCAGAGCTAAAAGTAAAATGAGACATCAAATACTGACCTTTTTCATTGTTTTAGTTATATCACTTTATTTTTTAGCCATATCCCCTACTCCAGACATGGCTCTTATCATCAATAATGCTATGAGGCTGGGAAAAGAAGGTATTTCCTAATGTTTTAGGATTGCGTACAGCAACATATACGCATGGAGCATTTTCCATATCGGATGTATCAGCACTCATTCTCAACAACAAAACGCTCTTTTTTTGGTAAAACTCATGGGAAGCTCCTATTCATTATCTATGGATATATGGGCTTTAAATTGATTAAATCTGGAATACACTTAAATTCAAAAGAAAAAATGTCGGTAAACAAAGCCTTTCACCAGCTATATGGATGTTTTTTTGACACCAATACTAAATCCAAAAGTATCAATATTTTACATAGAATCCTTTCCAAAATTCTGAGCTTCTGACGATAGTATAAAAAAAGGCTTTGAACTTGTAACGATACATTCCTTCAACATCCTTGCACAGTTTACTTTAATAACCATTTTTATATCATTCGCAAGCGCCACTTTAAAAAATAAAAGGATGCATTAATAGTATAACAGGAACAGTTTTATCGCTATTTTCTTTTTTCATTTTCTTTGGATAACTGAATGATTCTACTTTTTTATCATAGTCTTAAGAATTTGAGTGTAAGCAATATAAATTTATAGCAACCTTTTATCGAGTGTTATGAATATACAAATGAAATTCTTATTCACCACTTTAGAAGAAAGAAGCGAGAATATTCTTCTTTTCCTTTTTGAAAAAAAAGAACTCCTTTTCACTTAATAATAGCATCATAAAAACAAATTAAAGTGATTTTAGAAATCATTTAAATTTGCTATCATTAAAGTCTCTTCCCTACATTTAAGATGCCAACTCTTTAATACTACTTGAGAAAAAGTTAAAACTCTCTCTTATGAAGAACAATATACTGATTATAAATGATAAATTTTATAAAGTCATAAAAACGTCTCATAACTTTCTGAAATAAGTTTAAAAGGCACTCTATCAAAATCTCTTCATCAGCCATTTATTTGTTATCAAAATAACAAATAAACTCCCTCTTCAAATATCTGTCAGGTTATTTAAGAGAAAAACATTCTCTTTTTTCGAAACCATATTCTTTTGTTTATCCACACACCATCATAAAAAATGTTTTTTTCCTTTACACCTCATTTATATCATGCTTCGATACGAAATAATGCCTTTTTTAGTGTCATTTAATCTCAAAATAATTAAAGGGAACCCCTAAAAAATGAACGGTAAACAAAATTTAAAAGATGATCCTCAGAAGAAACTACAACGTGGCCTAGATAACCGTCACGTACAACTTATAGCCCTTGGTGGAGCTATTGGAACAGGACTCTTCATGGGATCAGGAAAAACAATTAGTGTAGCCGGCCCTTCCATTATACTTGTTTATGCTATTATTGGATGTGCTCTCTATTTTGTCATGCGTGCTATGGGAGAATTATTGCTTTCTAATTCACAATATCGATCTCTTATTGATTTTTCAACCGATATGCTAGGACCGGGAATCGCTTTTTTTGTTGGCTGGAACTATTGGTTAAGCTGGGTTGTGACTGGAGCTGCAGATATTATTGCTATCATTAACTATATGCATTTCTGGTGGCCAACACTTAATCCATGGATTGTTGTTTTTTCTTGCATTGGTTTCTTTTTAATCCTTAATCTCCTTGCCGTAAAGTTTTTCGGTGAACTTGAATTCTGGTTTGGTCTTATCAAAGTCGTAGCGATTTTAGCATTAGTTATTGTTGGATTTTATATGATCACTACAGGCTTTACCTCTCCAAATGGTACTGTCGCTTCTCTCAGTCACGTATGGAATGGTGGAGATATATTTCCCCGAGGAATTACAGGTTTTTTTGCCGGATTTCAAATTGCCATTTTTTCTTTTGTTGGGATAGAAATTGCTGGAACAACAGCTGCTGAAGTCAAAGAACCGAAAAAAGTTCTCCCTAAAGCAATTAATGCAATACCGGTGCGTATTGTCCTCTTTTACATCTTTTCTCTTGCTGTGATTATGTCAGTGACACCTTGGGATCAAATTGTTCCAGATAAAAGCCCCTTTGTCTCCATGTTTTGGCTTGCTGGCATTCCAATCGCTGCTGGTTTGGTTAATTTTGTTGTTCTCACTTCCGCAGCCTCTTCAGCAAACAGTGGTATTTTTTCCACCAGCCGTATGATATACGGTCTTGCAACACAAAAAGGCGCTCCTCCAATTTTAGGGAAGCTTTCCAGATACCATGTGCCAGCTAATGCTTTGTTTTTTTCCTGCCTATGTATTTTAGTAGGATATACGATTGCATCATCATCTCCAAGCATCATAAGTGCTTTTACAATTGTGACAAGTATTTCAGCTATTGCATTTTTATTCGTATGGTCCGTCATTTTGATTAGCTATATTGTGTATCGTCGCAATCACCCTCATCTACATGCTGAATCCGTCTACAAAATGCCGGGAGGTATCATTGTGTGCGGGATTGTGTTAGTATTCTTTGCTTTCATGCTCTATTTGTTGACGTTAGAACATGATACCCTAATAGCTTTAAAATACAGTATAGTCTGGTTTATCTTCTTAGGCATAATGTATTTTATGTTTATAAGAAAAAAAATTGCTCCAAAGAACAAATAAAATTTATACGAAATTTCTCAAAAAAGGGGTGACTAAAGTTACCCTTTTTCTCCTTAACCTCCTCCTTATACCTCAAAAAGAAGAGGATTCCTCCCAGCGCCGGTTTGTAAACAGTCTCACTTGTTCAGGGAGATGCTGCTAACCACTGATATGGTTCACCTACATAAGGCTCTATAGACAAACCCTGCCCTGAATATGCACTCCCACCGCTCATTCTAAAAATACCACGAGTGTAGATTTTATATGCCTTATCACTGCTCTACAACGGTGTTTGTACGACATAACAGGATAAGACACGAGCTATTCTGTAAAGAATTTTCTATAAAATTCACTTACATTGTTTACGAATAAAATATTTAGATTTTACCTAAAATACCCTCCTCCAAATTTTTTATGCAACTTTCTTTTAAGATTAAAAATACATCTTTAGATGGAAGATATCCTAACAGTCATCTACAATAAAAGAGTCTCTATGAAATATTTTTTATTTTTAAAAGAAATGATAATCATTATTATTCAATATAATAATTACTATTATTATAAATAATAAATTAAAATATAAATAAGAATAAACAATTTATTATTTAATAAATAGTTAAATATATTTCTTTAAAAGAAAATATACTAATAAATAAAATATATTAAAAACTTTAATATAAATAAATATATGTTCTTAGTATAATATATAAAAATATATTTATGTATTATATTTATTTGTTAATAATAATTATAATATATTTTTATGCAAACTATGTATAGATATCAAAAAATTAAAATTTTATACTAAAATTTATATGACTTTAAATTTCAATGAAATAATTATAACATTAATTAATAAAATTTTTTCTTTATTTTGATAATATAATAGAAAAAAATTCCTTTACTCATTAAGCGTATCATGTTCCGATAGAAATGATTACCTTTTTTGGGGTAATTTTTATCTTAAAACAACTAAAGGGAACTTCCCCAAAATGAACAAACAAAATTTAGAAAAAAAATCTAAGAAGAAATTGCAACGTGGACTACATAATCGTCATATACAACTTATAGCCCTTGGTGGAGCGATTGGAACAGGTCTCTTTATGGGATCGGGAAAAACAATCAGTGTAGCAGGCCCCTCAATCCTCCTCGTTTATGCAATTATTGGATGTGCTTTATACTTTGTCATGCGCGCTATGGGAGAATTGTTACTTTCTAATACACAATACCGATCTTTTATTGACTTCTCGACCGATCTTCTAGGACCATGTGCTGGTTTTTTTATCGGCTGGACATATTGGTTGTGTTGGATCGTCACTGGAACTGCTGAAATTATCGCTATTGTCACTTATGCACAGTTTTGGTGGCCTGAACTCAATCCATGGATTCCTGTTATCATTAGTCTTATGTCCTTTTTAATCCTTAACCTCGTCGCTGTAAAACTCTTTGGCGAACTTGAGTTCTGGTTTGGTTTTATCAAAATCGTAGCAATTTTAGTCTTAATTGTTGTGGGATTTTATATGATATTCACCGATTTTGTCTCTCCAAACGGTACAGTTGCTTCTCTTAGCAATATATGGAATGGTGGAAATCTTTTTCCACGAGGGATTACAGGCTTCTTTGCTGGATTTCAAATTGTTATTTTTGCTTTTGTTGGCATTGAGCTGGCAGGAACAGCGGCAGCTGAAGTAAAAGATCCTCAAAAATCCCTGCCACAAGCTGTCAATTCAATACCAGTTCGCATTATATTCTTTTATATTTTCTCTCTTCTCGTAATCATGTCTGTAACGCCTTGGGATCAAATCAATCCAGAAAAAAGCCCTTTTGTAACAATGTATGCACTTATTGGTATTCCAACTGCGGCTGGTTTGATGAACTTTGTTGTCCTCACAGCAGCCGCCTCTTCAGCAAATAGTGGAATTTTTTCTACCAGCCGGATGGTCTATGGGTTAGCAACCCAAAAAGGAGCTCCTAAATTTTTAGGAAAACTTTCTCGTAATCACGTTCCAGCCAACGCATTATTCTTTTCATGTTTATGCATCTTATTAGCTTATACGGTTGTATCGTTATCTCAAACCCTCATAGCAGCTTTTACAATTGTTACAACAATTGCCGCAACATTGTTTATATTTGTATGGTCTATCATTTTGATCAGCTATATCGTCTATCGCCGCAGTCGTCCTCTCCAGCATAGTGTCTCTCCTTATAAAATGCCAGGAGGTGTTATGATGTGTTGGATGCTTCTCGTTTTCTTTACATTCATTATTTATCTATTATCATTAGAAGAAGATACTGCCATAGCTTTAAAATACACACCAGCATGGTTTATATTTTTAGGTATTGTATATTTTCTTTTTGGAAGAAAGAATTACGCAAAAACTTAAAAAATACCCCCTAAAAAATAAAGCCCCTAAGAAATGAATCCTATGGGTAAAAAACATATAAAAAGGGTAACTCAAGTTACCCTTTTTTGATAATTGTCTATACAATTAACGTGACAAAATATCTCTGTAGATATTTCAATTACGCTCTTTATCAACCAAAGCGTTCGATTTTATCCAAGGCATCATAGAACGAAGTTTTTTACCCACCTCTTCAATAGGATGATTATCGTTTAAACGCCGCATACTTTTAAAATGAGCCGCACCAGCCTTATATTCTTGAATCCAATTCGATGTAAATTTACCCGTTTGAATATCTTTCAATATACGTTTCATTTCTGCTCTGGTTTCATCCGTAATCACACGTGGACCCGACATATATTCGCCCCATTCAGCTGTATTAGAAATCGAATAATTCATATTTGCGATACCCCCTTCATACATGAGATCAACGATCAGTTTAACTTCATGTAAACACTCGAAATAAGCCATTTCTGGTGCATAACCTGCTTGTGTTAGTGTTTCATAACCTGCCCGAATGAGTTCAACAAGACCACCACACAGAACCGCTTGTTCACCAAAAAGATCAGTTTCACACTCTTCTTTAAATGTTGTTTCAATCACCCCAGCACGTCCACCACCAAGTCCACATGCATAAGATAATGCTACACTATGAGCATGCCCTGAAGCATCTTGTGCCACCGCTATTAAACAAGGAACACCACACCCCCGTTGGTATTCATGACGAACTGTATGCCCTGGACCTTTAGGAGCAATCATCACAACATCAACGGTTTTTTTAGGTTCAATCAAGCCAAAATGAATGCTCAAACCATGAGCAAAAGCAATGGCTGCCCCATCACGTAAATGGTCATGAATATGCTCTTTATAAATATCAGCTTGCAATTCATCTGGTGTTGCCATCATGATGAGATCTGCCCATTTTGCTGCTTCAGCAACACTCACCACTTCAAAACCATCGGCCGTAGCCTTTTTAACTGTTTCCGACCCTGAGCGCAAAGCAATTTGCACGTTTTCGACACCGGAATCTTTCAAATTTAAAGCATGCGCACGCCCTTGAGAACCATAACCAACAATGGCCACTTTTTTCCCTTTAATGAGATTAATATCCGCATCACGATCATAATAAACACGCATAAAAACACTTCCTTCTTTTTCTATTTAAACTAGATTTCAGATAATTTTATGAAACTAAGAAACATTATCTTCAGTGCATCACATACTCATAAAGACAAAAAAATACCGCTTATAAAAATATTGTATAGAAAAACCTGTGGTTCCCAGACATTCCCAAAACATATACGGATCCCCAAATAAATTCCAACCGCTGTCCTACAAAAATGGTACTTACACAAAATAATATTTCTAAAGAAAATATACCTGCTAAGATTCTATTTTTCTATCGTACAACAAAACATTATATCCCAAAAATTAAGATACAACATACAATTTATACGGTTTCTAACATGAACCAAATCAATATGGATAGCAAGAAAATTTAGAAAATAACAAGTATTGTTTTAATACAATCTTCAAAAGCATATACAATAATATCTTTAGAATAATGGAGAGGACGCTTTTACTTTTTACATTCTTTAATATCCACGCCTCTCACGAAAAACAGAATGCCCCATACCGCCATTGTGTTATTTATTTACAGGAGACTCTTATAAAAAACCTTTAATGCGCTCGAGCCTTTTTCAAGAAGCCCCTATAATAGTCTAAGATTTATTGCGCACCACCCTCGTTACTTCATAAAGCGATAAGACGATATCATCGTTTTATTTTTTTTCTCTCAATGTCCAACAGCTCTTATTGCATTAAGCCTATTCATAAAAAGAAAATTTTAAAACTTCCTCATAATGGATGGCATGAATAAAAAAACATCTCATACACTCAAAAACAAAAGACAGAAAGTAACCAATAAACAGAACAACAATAGAATATTTATAATGTACGCTAATAATGCTATTTATCTAAATATATAGTATGTTTTAAGATAAATTGGCAAAGCTTTATAAAAATTTTTCTTCCAATTCTTATAGAGAGAAAAATTACGATAATAACCGGATAAAACGCTGAACAGTCTCATGCATTCCATACTCCAATGCATCAGCAATAAGCCCATGGCCAATAGAAACTTCATCAAGCCAAGGAATATTTTTGACCAGAGCAGGAAGATTCATAATTGTCAGATCATGCCCTGCATTCATACCTAACTGCAACTCTTTCGCTCTTTTTGCAGCTAAAACAAGTTTATTGAGCTCTTGATCTTGTGTTGTTTTGTCCTGAAATGCAGCACCATAAGGTCCAGTGTAAAATTCCACACGATCAGCTCCTATTGCTTTAGCAATATCAAGACCATCAATAGTAGGATTAGCAAAAAGTGATACACGAATCTTTCTTTTTTTTAAATGCTGAATAATAGGCGCTAAAAATTCTGCATTATGAGCAAAATCCCAACCATGATCAGACGTTGACTGATCTGGATCATCAGGAACAAGAGTAATCTGATCGGCATAGTTTTTAGCAATATCCAAAAATTGATCACTTGGATAACCTTCAATATTAAACTCAGCAGGAGGAAAAGTGTTCTTTATTAAACCGTATATATCCGGCAAATCCGCAAAACGAATATGCCTTTCATCAGGACGTGGATGAACCGTCAAACCCACTGCTCCAGCGGCAAGCGCTATATGCCCAATATGCTTGATACTTGGCCACGGAAGATTACGTCGATTGCGCAAAACAGCAACAGCATTAAGATTAACAGAAAGTTTTACCGCCATGCCCATTTCCATTTTCTACAGTGTATAACAAGATAGAAAAAAGGCATTTTCCATCTGAAGCTCAGATGATACATATGTTTTCCCTATCGAACAATCGTTAAATGCTCTGCTGCGCGGGTAATACCCGTATAAAGCCAGCGTGCATACATATCACGAAATGCAAAACTTTCATCAAACAAAACGACATTATTCCATTGAGAACCTTGCGCTTTATGAACCGTCAATGCATACCCATAATCAAAATCATCATATCGCTTTTTTAATTGCCATGAAATTTCCTGATCGGGTTTTTCAAACGCTGCTTTTAAAAGTTTAATCTTTGCTACCCCACGCTCACTTTCTTCTGGTTTTACAAGAAGATTAATGCTTGGTTTAACTGTCTCCTTCTGTGAAGTCATCACTTTCCATAAAGAGCCATTTAACAGACCTTTGGGAGGATCATTTCGCAAACACACAAGCTTATCTCCTGCCTGCGGATAATCTGCTGTAAATCCCTTTAATATACGTAAACGTTGATTATAAAGGTGGCGTGTACGATTAATCCCTACCAAGACCTGATCAGCATCCAAAACCAATTGTTGATTGACCTCTTTACGTGTAACAACGCGCGCTTCTCCATAGTCACCATAAGCGATATCGCGTCCTTCACGTACATCCATAGCAAGACGTATAATCGGATTATCTCGCGCTTGCCGATGAATTTCTGAGAGAAGAAAATCTGGTTCCCCATTCGAAAAAAAACCTCCACCTGATATAGGAGGCAATTGACCTGGATCACCAAGAACAAGAATTGGCGTCCGAAAGCTCATTAAATCACGTGCCAATTGTTCATCAACCATCGAACATTCATCAACAATAATGAGTTTAGCTTGTGCCGCAGCACTTCTTCGATTTAATGTAAATGTTGGAGCAATAGACTTTTTCCCCGTAATTTCATCAGAAACTTCCTCTTCTCCACGCGGACAATAAATCAATGAATGAATCGTACAAGCATTGCTTGCACCTTTAGAACGTAAAACCTGCGCCGCCTTCCCTGTAAAAGCAGCAAATTGAACAGAACCATCAACTGTTTCTGCAAAATAGCGCGCAAGCGTCGTCTTACCTGTCCCCGCATAGCCAAAAAGGCGAAAAAGAGGAGAACGCCCTTCCCTCAACCACGCGGCAACAGCCTTCAATGCATTATCCTGTTCCGACGAAAATTGCATGATTTATCAAAATAAGATTCGCATAAAAAGAGCAAGCATTAAAAATATGATCAAAAAAACTGTCGTTAAGAACTTTTCATACATAAGCTATCTAACGACTTTCGTAGCACAGTTATCAATTATTTACCTATTGCTCCTTTAAGATATTGGAACAATCTCAATTTATCTATACATCGATCTTCTTGGGAGCACCTTATATGTATCAAATATCATTTTTTACAACAATAATACCAACAGTGTAATATGCATATCTTAAATTTAAACTAATACCTCTATACGCTTTTCCTAATATACGCTTTTCCTAACCAAAATTTAGAATGAGAAAAAGAGCTTTGTAATTGCAAAACCCTCCCTAGAAAAAATGTCCTTAACAGGATAAGAATAATGTAATTTTATGGAGATACTATTTTACACAATTAATCAGCTTTCTTACATATAAAAGTAAAGTACATCCACTATGGAGAAATAATAATTAAATATATCAAAAAATTTTTGGCAGAAATAGAAATAGCTCTTAACAAAAAGACTTAATCCTATGATGACACACCTATAAAGTTCCTATCTCCCTCTTATCATGATGTTAATAAATTTACTCTTCATGCTACACATAAGTTACATTTCAACGAATAAAGAGAGACATCACGCTTATATGAAGCACGTTTTATCTCGCACAAATATATCGCTTTTTCTGTTTCGACAATAAAATCTGGTTCACAAATATGGTCTTCTTTGTAGTCTATTATAAGAAAACTGGGACATGATTTCAGTCCAGCGTAGCACTTCAGATTCGTCCTCCAGAATATGAAAAAAGCGCAATTCTCCATCTCCTGAGTCAAACTTTTTCTTTTTGCCGCAATGTGTTAAAGTTTATAAAACGAACTGATTAATACTATTCTTATTGCTAGAAATAACCATGAAATCAAGGGGGATAATTTGTTAATAGACTTAGCGTTATATCAAAATATCAGCGATGAGATTGCTTTTTTGTTGTTTTAGAAATGAAATAATGAGCTCAAATATTGATGAATGAAACGGGAGGCTTAAATTGAAAATATTAATTCCAGATGACTATCAAAAAGCCACCCTAACATTACAGTCTATTACAAAATTAATGAAATCGCATGAAGTGCTGGTTATCAATAATTTAACTACAGAATGTGATTTAGAAGATAAGCTCAAAGAGATCGATATTCTTATCCTAATCAGAAAACAGACAATAGTTGAAAAAATCTTCTCCTGAAACTGCCAAATTTAAAATTAATCTGCCAAACAGTCCCTATAGGTTCACATATTGATATAGAAGCTTGTAGAGACTTAGGAATTGAAATATTAGACGGTGGTGGAGATCCAACTTCTGCTGCTGAATTTGTGTGGTTCTTAATGATGTCTGCGCGTAGAAAACTCTGTAAATCTGTATCTGATATGAAAAAAGGGCGATAGAAAAAATAATAAGTTTGGAAAATTCAATTTATTTTGCACTGGATATTTATGACAGCGAGCCAGTATATGAGAGCAAAATATTGCAATAAGATAGAGTTCTTTGCACACCGCATCTTGGCTATGTGACTAGAGAAAGCTTTGAAAATTACATTGAAAAAGCTTGCCAAAATATAGAGTCCTTTATGAAGAGCGCTTAATGCGGGCTGAGCGAATGTTTGTAAAATTTATCTTATAGCACGACATAATAGCTTATTTCTTTAAATTAAGCATATGCCTTAACTTTCATATTAATAATAATCCGTATTGACAGACTTTTATGTCATCAGCATAAAATACCTAATTGATTGTCGCAATCATTATTAAAAAAGGCTATTTTATTAGGGTACACTTTAACTGGAGGGGGACATAGTGAGCAATAATAAATTTATAGAAAAAAATTATTATAAATGGATTATATTGCTTGTTGCCACTATCGCTCAAACATCAGCCTGCTTCTTTGTTCAAGGGATTGGTCCTTTAGCTGAATTTTTTAAGAAGGATTTCTCGCTTAATGACTCTCAGATAGGTTTATTGTCTTCAGCAGCGCAATTCCTACCGATTATTGGGTTACTTGTAGCTGGCGAATTACTAGACAAATTTAACGAGCGCTATATTGTTGGTATTGGCGCGGTTGGCGTTTCTGTCACTCTTTTGTTGGGCGCACTCGCAGATAACTATATTTCCCTTTTGGTTTGTTTGCTCATTGTAGGGGGATTTTACAGTTCTGCTCAACCCGGTGGCGCTAAATCTGTTTCTTCATGGTTTCCACAATCGCAACGTGGATTTGCAATGGGAATAAGGCAGGCAGGACTACCATTAGGTGGGGCATTAGCTGGGATAGTTCTTCCTGCTAGTGCGCTTTTCTATGGCATACAAGGTGCGTTTTTGGTCGGTGCCATAGTTTCTTTTTTAGGTGGCTGTCTATTTATTATTTTTTATCACTCACCAGCAAAAGTTATAGCTATCGTTCCAGAAAATAAGGCAAGAGTTTCGTTCTATGCAAATGTAAGATCTCGTCTTGCAATGTTGGCTGCACCGCATATGAAGAATATTATTTTTTCAGGCGTTTCACTTGTGATCGCTCAATATGTTTTAACCATTTTTATAACGATTTATTTTTATAAAGTCTATCACCTGTCTTTAGATAAAAGTGCTTATTTATTTTTTGTTTCACAGGCTTCTGGTGCCTTAGGAAGAATTATTTTAGCAGCGTGGAGTGATCATTGTAGAAAAGGACGATTTTTTCCTGTCTTGTTTTGCATGATTGCAGTCGTTTTTGGATTTTTAATATTAATTTTGGGCATGAGTGGATCCATAATTTATTTAACTATTTTATCTGCTTGGTTAGGTTTTTTTGGAATGGGATGGTATGGTCCTTGGGTTGCTTATATTGTAGACTCTTCGCCGAAAGAAAGCGTTGGCTTTTCTCTGGGTTTAGCAATGTCTGTAAATCAAATCGCAATTATGACTGCTCCACCATTATTTGGATTAATCCAAGATTTTACAGAAACTTATTTACTCACATGGCTGATTTTAATTTTAATCATTGTTTTTTCACTTTTCTTAATAAAAAGGTAGGGAAATATAATTGGGGAGGAAATTATAATGATTAATGAAAATACTTTTGAGTTGAGCAATATCGAAAGAGACAAACTTTGGGAAGCTTTAGTCCATGTTATTTATGATCTATACGGTGGTATTGAATATTCAGTTGAGCTAAAAAAATAACATTTTCGCTACAACCACATAGAATATTGACAATTCTTATGAAGTAAAAGGGGGCTATTACCCCTAATATTTAATCTTTGAGAACCTTCCAATTGATAGACAAATTAATACGTCACCTAATTCTTATAATTTAGATGTGTCTTGTAAAAGTGGCTATATTAGAGAAAATTTAATTATGATGTTTTTTTATTGATCGGAGAGCATTATTTAATGAAGTTTGAAAGCAAGCATATAGTAAATAACCAAATATCCTTTAGAGGATAATAGAAAAAGATTATACAGGATTAGGATCTGAAATTGAGTTAGATTTTCATATAGACAATGCTGCACTAAAATTTATAACGGGTTTTAATTTATCTCCTAAAGGAATACTTTTATCAGGTGTTCGCAATGATATTGATGGCCCGTTAACGAGAATATCTGATGCACGTCTAGCATTAAAACTTTTAAGTGAGGAGGATTTGAGGAGCTTAAGGGATAATTTATCTATAATGAATGTTCCCTATAGATGGAGAAAAAATTGGGTAACTTCTACAAGTAAAGTGCCCCTCGTTCAAAGAGACGGTGAATTCCCAGATATCAGCGCTGTTTTTTATCCAGGCATGTTAGAGCCACAGTCAAAAAAAGCCAAGGAAGCTTTAGATCATTTTTATGAAGCTCTTAAGGCTGTATCTTTTGGAATTGATGGACAACCAGAAAGATTATTATACATTGATAACAGAATAGCTCTACACTTTAGAGATCAATTTTTTGGATCATTTGATCATTATAAAAATCCAATGCGGTGGATTCAAAGAGTGTTTGTTTCTGCAGATTTATGGAATCATAGATATGTAGAACAAATAAAAGAAAGAGTATTTGATTTTCAATGTTAATGTCCAGATAATGATATGATGTTGAGTATTATTCTGGTTTATATATTGGCTACACATCGCATATGTATATAGATTTCTCCCGCATAATCCGATGAGGTTACGACCTGATTATAGGCTATGGTAGGCAATTGATTTTCTATGGCTGCATTTGATCTTTGTTATTTTTGCCCTTCCTTTCAAGCTGCTAGGGGGATTCCCCTATCAAGCCCTTAAAAGAGCGATTTGGAGTCATTTCATAATGCGAAGGCAAAACATAGTGACAAACTTTTCTATTGTTTTCATAAGCGCGACTGTTTGCATGGTTGCACCCTTTCAAGCACGGTGGCTTTTTTCTTGCACGATGGAATCTTTCACATATGAGACAACATAATTAAATTTATAATAGATAGTTCAATGGATTATCTAAAAAATGCAATGAAATAGCTATTAATGTGAACATAAGAATTGAAAAAAAACATCACGTACAAATAAATTCAAACATAATTGGACACACGACTTATAACATTTTTTAGATGAACAGATAATAATACACCCCATGTCTTTAAACAAAGAATGAAAATTATAAAATGAGCTCTAAGGATAATAGGAACTTTCCACAAAGAAGAGACAGAGATGAAGACTATAAAAGATTTCATCATCACCATCCTTCACCATTTTTCTAATACATTTTATACAAGAATTTTTCCCTCAGAAGAAATGGCATTTGCAATAGCTTCTTCGTTTGCCTCATCAGGTAATAGCATCTCATTATGGGCACATCCCGATGGAATCATAGGAAAACAGTTTTCCAAATGATAAACACGACAATCAAAAAGAACAGGCTTATCACAGTCAATCATCTGCTGAATTTTATCATCAAGTTCATCGGGTTTTGAACAATGAATTCCCACAGCTCCATAAGCTTGTGCCAATTTCACAAAGTCAGGCATAGATTCCGTATAAGAATGAGAAAGACGATTACCATGCAGTAATTGCTGCCACTGACGAACCATCCCCATATACTGATTATTTAAAATAAAAATTTTTACAGGTGTGTCATGCTGAATAGCAGTTGCAAGTTCTTGAATATTCATCTGAATGGAGGCATCACCAGAAATACATACAACCAGCGCATCAGGATGTGCTATTTGAACACCTATAGCCGCTGGAAGACCATACCCCATCGTTCCAAGACCACCAGAAGTCATCCAATGTTTTGGTTCATCAAAGTGATAATACTGTGCTGCCCACATCTGATGCTGTCCAACATCCGTTGTGATATAAGCACGCGCATCTTTGGTCAGTGTATAAAGCCGTTCAAGAGCATATTGTGGCATGATAACATCTTTTTTTTCCGTATAGGCCAATGAATTGCGTGATCTCCAGTGATTAATTTGTGTCCACCACGTTTTACGACTTTCTTTATTAAACTTTGATTGATGCTTATGAAAATGTTGCATTATATCTGCCAAAACATGCGCCACATCACCAATAATTGGAACTTCTGCTTTTACAATTTTATTGATGGAAGAAGGATCAATATCAATATGAATAATACGCGCATGAGGCGCAAATGCATCAAGGCGCCCCGTGATACGATCATCAAATCGTGCTCCAACAGCTAACATGACATCACAATCATGCATAGCCATATTAGCCTCATAGGTTCCATGCATTCCAAGCATTCCAAGCCAATTTTTACCAGAAGCAGGATAAGCACCAAGTCCCATAAGTGTTGAGGTAATGGGAAAATCTCCCAACTGAACCAAATTCCGTAAAAGCTGTATAGCTTCCATCCCCGATGAAATGACACCACCACCAGAATAAATAATAGGACGTTTTGCCTCAACTAAAAGAGAAACGGCAGATTCAATAGCCTTAGTATTCCCTTTCAACGATGGAAAAGCATGTAAAGACTCCTGAACTTGAGGTGCTCTATAAAATCCTGAAGCAAATTGAACATCCTTGGGAATATCAATCAAAACCGGTCCTGGACGCCCTGATTGAGCAAGAGAAAAAGCTTCATGAATAATTTCTGCAAGATCATTGACATCTTTAACCAGCCAATTACCCTTCGTACAAGGCTTTGTAATTCCAACTGTATCAGCCTCTTGAAAAGCATTTGTTCCAATCACCGTTGTTGCCACCTGCCCAGAAAAACAAACAAGAGGTATGGAATCCATGAGAGCATCTTGCAAAGGTGTTACAGCATTCGTTGCCCCTGGACCAGAAGTCACAAGCATAACTCCCACCTTCCCTGTGCTGCGTGCATAGCCTTCAGCCGCATGCCCAGCAGCTTGTTCATGGCGCACCAAAATATGCCGGAGTGTATTTTGATGATAAAGAACATCAAAAATAGGCAAAACAGCCCCACCAGGATAACCAAAAATATGTTCAACGCCTTGATCTATAAGAGCCTGAACAACTATTTCAGCTCCCGACATTATTTTTCCATCTAAACTCTCTTGCTGTTTTGGATCATTTCTCATTTTTCCCACTCACCTATTTTGATAGGACAATAAAAAAGCCCCTAAAGGAGCCCATAAAAAAAGACCCCTAAGGAGTCTATTACACAACACATATTGTATGATCACCCCCCATTATTCCAAGGCATAAAATATATAAAAAAATTCCTTATAGAAGAATTTTTAATTCCATTGATACCATTCGTCAATAAAAAATTTATTCTTCACAAATTATCTTTTGCAAATTCTTCTATAAAGCTCTAGCTTTTTCATCAAGAAGTAAGCATCCATTCTTCATCAAATTGATGACGAAACCAAGTCATTTGTCTTTTTGCATATCTCCTCGTTTGCGTTTTTACCGCTTCAAGAGCATTTTCAAAGCTTCTATATCCATCCAAATAAGCCATAAATTCAGGTATACCAATCGCTTTCATCGCTGGCAACGAAGGAGAAAGCATAAGTTTCTTCATAGCCACCACCTCTTCTAAAGCACCTCTTTCAATCATAGAGTCCAAGCGTTTATGAATGCGTTCATAAAGCAAAGCACGGGGTTGCATGAGAAGAATTTTTTCAGCACAATTGGGTGCAATGAGGGGCGTTGTTTTTTGCTTTTGCCACCAACTAAGCTTCTCACCGGTTGCATCATAAACTTCCAAAGCACGGACAATACGCTGTCCATCTTGTGAAGAAATTTTTTCAGCAACAACAGCATCAATCTGTAACAACTGGCGATAAAGACTTTCAGCCCCCTCTTTATCAAGCAGCAAACGCCATTTCTGCCGTACAACATCTGGAATATGAGGAATTTCCGAAATTCCCTCCAAAAGAGCACGAAAATAAAGTCCTGTTCCACCAACAAAAATAACTGATTTCGACGTAAAATTAACCAGCAGCTTCTCAACATCACACAACCATTGTCCTACTGAATAATTCAAATTAGGACTCACATGACCATAAAGATAATGGGGAACAATTGCGGTATCAGCCTCTTTCGGCCGTGCCGTTAAAATATTTAAAACGTCATAAACCTGCATTGAATCAGCATTAATAATGAGAGCGCTTTTTTCTTGAGCCATTTGCAAAGCAAGCTCTGACTTCCCACTTGCCGTGGGCCCTGCTATCAATGTAATTGTTCTCTGTGTCATAAATAGCAATTCCTACCAATCAGCAACTTATTGCAACAGGCATGAGTGCCCGCAAATCTCCTGTATTTTTTCCATTATTATAAAGTAAAAACTTTAAACAAAAATATGAACAAGAATTCTCCTTAAGAGCCTCCCCCTCTTATGAAAATTATAAAAAAGAAACTTCATAACGATATCAAAGGGATTTCAAAGCATTTTTCGCTATCATAATTCAATAACAAATCACAGCCGTAATAATTCTGTCCGTTAACACATTAAAACATACTCAACATACTCTTTGTCATCATTTATGAAAATAATACTGAGCTTAACCAATAAAATAGTTTTATTTTTTCCTTCAAAAACAACATGGAATTCTGATTGATAAGTAAGAAGCTCAGAATTTTTTTACGCTCTCTTTTTTAGCACTATTTTTTCATTGATCACAAAGACCGATCTCAATATACCGATAACCATTTGATTATAATGTAATTTTTCTCCAAGAGTTTTTTTTCAAACTGAAGAGAAAAAACGTCCTCGACAACACACAAAAACAAAATATAATCACAAAGTGCTGAAAATCTCACTCATATAAAACATTATTTACAATAGTTGAGCATTTTGCATGTAAGCCCCCAATATCATAAGATTTATCCATTTCGTCGCCTCTCCCATAAGGCATCATATCAATAGCGTTCACCTGTGCAATCCAAAGATATCAAAACCACCTTAAGAAAGACGATAAATATCTCTCATATAACATTAACATTTCCAAGAAAAGGCTGTTGCAATATTGAAAACTGGCAAGTGCTATTCCCAATTTGTCCTTTTATTCAGTGCAAAAATAGAGCCATCCAATGAATTTTATGTTATATAATCCATATTCTTTGTCGTGAAATGGGCTTTAGAAATAATAAATTCTTACATAACTGAGCTATCTAAATACTCATATATTAAAGCGAATAATAAAAAACAAAAAACGCATTCTTCAAATATCAATCCATTAGACATCAATCCATAGGGATCGTTACAAACCGTAACTCTCCATCAGGGCGCGCTACGATAAATAGAGCATTTTTACGTCCAGCTTCACGTAATTTATGAAGACGTTTTTTAGCTTCATCAATTGTTGTAATAGCACTCTGATTGATATCAACAATCACTTCACCAATGCGAATACGCTTTTTATCCGCTGCGCTATTTTGTGCGACAGATGTCACGACGAGTCCTCGAAGTTTATCTGAAATTGAATAACGATGACGCAAATCTTCTGTCAGTTCAGATAATGTCATGCCCATCAATTGCATTGTCACACTTTTCGGCAGATCATTATTTTTTTGATCATCAACTTCTTCTTCTGTATCTTCATTGGCATCGGTCTCAATCAAACGTCCAAGCTTAACTTTAACTTTTTTTTCTTGCCCATTCCGTAAAATAGTAACATCCACAACTCTTCCTTCTGAACTCTCCGCGACTAAACGCGGCAAATCACGTGCATGCTTAATTTTGGAATTCCCAAAGGAAAGAATAACATCTCCAGTTTGCAACTGACTATTATCGACATTATTTACTTCCGTCTGTTCTATTTTACCAGCCACCAATGCTCCTACAGCACTGTCTAGTTTTAAACTTTTTGCAATATCCTCTGTCACCGGTTGAATACGAATAGCCAACCAACCACGTCTTATTTCTCCAAAATCACGCAATTGATTAATAACAGAAAGTGCCATATCCGATGGAATAGCAAACCCTATACCGATAGATCCTCCAGAAGGGGAAACAATTGCTGTATTAATACCAATAACTTCACCATTTCTATCAAATAACGGACCACCAGAATTGCCTCGATTAATCGCTGCATCTGTTTGAATAAAATTATCATAAGGACCAGCATTAAGATCACGGTTACGTGCAGAAATAATACCAACCGTCACACTTCCACCAAAACCATAAGGATTACCAATAGCCATAACCCAGTCACCAATACGTGCTTTTTCTGAGTTGCCAAAACGCACAGCTTTTAATTTTTTAGTTCCCGCCTCCACTTGCAGCAACGCTAAATCCGTTTTGCTATCCTTGCCAAGGAGCTTTGCCTTTAGTTTTGTACCATCCGTAAAATTAACTTCAATATCATCAGCATCAACAATAACATGATAGTTTGTAACAATAATCCCTTTTTGCGCATCAATCACAAAACCAGATCCCAAAGAACGCACCTTTTGAAACTGACTATCTTTTTGGCCATCTTTGGGTGTAAAGAAATCACTAAAATATTCCTCCAACAATGAATCTTTTGGAATAACAGGCACCGAAGTATTTTCATCCTGTTCAGTTCCTTCAACAGTCTGTGCCGTAGAAATATTTACAACCGTCTCCAAAAGCTCAGCGGCTAAATCAGGAATAGAAAGCAATCCCTTGCCTGTCTCTGCCCCCCAAGACAAACCCGTTGATCCTGATAGAAATAAAACCACACAAAAAATAACTCTTGTAATAAAAGATTTCAAAAACTCACTTTTACTCACGACACTACCATCCATGACATGCCTTTAACCAAAGCCGTAAAGAGCCTTACTCAATTTATTATGCAAAATCCGTATGGCTTAGCACTCTCTTACATTCACCATAAAAACAAGCAGCTACAGAACATAGTTCTTATACGGAATAGTATCCTCAATACATCAGTTTTACTATTCTCCACCGGACTTTGAATCAGTTTTGCTCAAACTAGGACTCATTGTTGATGAAAGTTTTTTCTTTGCTTGCGGGGAATTTCGAAAATAAAAAAAGAAATCCTCATTTGGCGAAATGACCATCGGCGTTTTCTCTAAATTCTTATACTGTTCCATCGCTAACCAAAAATCATAAAAAGATGGATTAGTTTCCCGTGCATTTAACAAAATGCGAATACTTTCAGCCTGTCCTTCACCGCGAGTAATTTCAGCATCACGCTTTGCAGCTGCCACGATTTCTTCATATTCACGGTTTGCTTCTGCCACAATACGATCTCTCTCTTGTTGACCTCGGGCCCGAATATTTTCAGCAGCAGCTTCCCGTTCAGCAGCCATTTGCCGATAAACATCTTCTGAAACAGCATCGGTTAAATCGGTTTTTCGAATACGCACATCAATAATAGTAATCCCCAGCGAACCTGCATCTATAGAAAATTGCCGTTGTACCTCAGCCATCATCGCGGCTCGTTCATCTGATAAGGCTGCTTTAAATTCTCGCTTACCATAAACAGCACGTAAAGCGTCAATAAACCGTGGTGCAAGATTTTCACGTGCAGCAATCTGTGGACGCCCAGAAGCAATACGCTGTAAAAACAATTTTGGATCCGTAATACGATAAATAAAGAACGCATCTACTTCATAATAAGCACCGCCACGAACTTGCACCGATTGCGTAGGAACATCGTAACGCAACAACCGATTATCCACCACAATCATCTTATCCACAAAAGGCATTTTAAAATAAATTCCAGGATTAGATTCTACCTTAACGATTTGTCCAAAACGCTTAATGGCGACTTGTTGACGAGGATAAACGATAAAAAATGACATCCATAAAATGATAAAAAAAATCATTATGGTACTAAAAACAAACAAAAAACGAGACTGCTGCATTATTTACGTCCTCCAGAAATATGAGAATCCAAGAGCGATACAGAACGTGCTGACGATGTTTTTGTTTTTTCTGATAAATTGTTACGCAGCAATTCGTTTAGAGGAAGATAAGGCACCGCTGGAGAATTAATTTGATCGAGAACCAATTTATTGGGTGAAGAGAAGAGACGCCCCATTGTCTCCATATAAAGACGATAACGTGCAGCCTCTGGTGAAATCGCTGCCTCACGGGCTATGGCCTGAAAACGTTCAGCACGACCTGTTGCCTCTTCAACCATTTGAGCTTTTTCACCTTTCGCGATTTCCCGTGTTCGTGAAGCTTCACCATTTGCTAAACCAATCTTCGTAAAACGTACACGATTTCCTTCTTCAATCATTCGTCCCCGTTCTTGCTCTGCCTGCTGAACAGAATTAAACGCCGCAGCAACTTTGGTAGGAGGAGCAGCTTCACTGATCGATACACGGCTTATTTCAACCCCTAGTTGATATTTATCTACTGTCAACTGGGTAATTTTTCTCACATCGTTAGCAACTTCCTCTTTTTTATCGCGTAAAACATCATCAACAGGTCTTGAACCAATGACCTCTCGCATTGCACTTTCAGCAACCTGACGAACAGTTCCTTCTTGATCATTCACATTGAATAAAAATCGTCCTGGATGTGAAATGCGATAATAAACAGAAAAGTTGACATTCACAATATTTTGATCACTCGACAGCATCAAACCTTCACTTTGTTGCCTCTGTCCAGTCTGTCCACCAATTGCAATTGTTTTTTCTGTTAAGGGCACTTTCATATAAGTCTCGATTGGCCAAAAGTGAAAATGCAAACCATCACCAATAATTCCTTCCTTAGGCACACCGAAACGCAATTCTACCGCTTGCTCATTTTGTTGAACAATATAAAGTGACTGATAAAGCAAAAAACACACAGCAAGCAAAAGAAACAAAACAAAAAATCCGCCTCGACTAAATTGTTTAAACTGATCCTGCCCTTTACGCAAAATATCATCAAGATTGGGACCATTATTGCTACCATTACTGCCACCAGAACCAAAAAAATTCTTAGCTGATGTTTTTTTGTCACCACTGTTCTTGTTTTTATCGCCACTCCACGGGCCACCACCATTTTGATTTGTCCAGGGCATTATCACCTCTTTAACTGACTACCATTCATTCAAATACAACCATTCACTTAAAGCTTATAGGGTCTCTCTTATCTCAATTACGCAACCGATAACCCTTTTCCACTTCATATTAAAAAAAATTATTTCCGCTTATAAACAACAAAACGTGTCGGATGACTATCTTTATCTCCTTTTGGAATATCTTGTGTTTGCACAATAGTCCACTTTTCTTTATCAAAAATAGGAAAAAAACTATCACCTTCTATAGAAGCTAAAACTTCTGTAAGGAATATTTTATCAGCAAGACTAAATCCTTGTTGAAAAATTTCACCCCCACCAATAATAAAAATTTCCTCTACATCATTTTGAGAAGCAACGCCTTTTGCAAGAGAACAAGCCTGCGATAAAGAGTGCGCAACAACAGCCCCTTCAGCACTGAAAGTACAATCGCGTGTAATGACGATATTTGTGCGTCTTGGTAAAGGTCTTCCAATAGAATCCCAAGTTTTTCGCCCCATAATAATGGGTTTACCCAATGTCAACGCTTTAAAGCGTTGCAAATCTGTCGATAAATGCCAAGGCATTGCACCTTTACGACCAATAACACCATTCTCTGCAACAGCAGCAATTAAACAAGTGGAAATCGTCATATGGCTACCGGTGCTTTAATATGGGGATGTGCTTCATAATTAAGCAATTCAAAATCCTCAAATTTAAAAGAAAAAAGATCTGTTACCGTTGGATTTATGCGCATACCAGGCAAAGCATTTGGTATACGAGACAATTGATATTTTGCCTGTTCAAAATGATTAGAATACAGATGCGCATCCCCCAGCGTATGAATAAAATCACCAACTTTAAGGCCACTGACTTGCGCAATCATCATCGTTAACAAGGCATAGGATGCAATATTAAATGGAACGCCTAAAAAAACATCTGCCGAACGCTGGTAAAGCTGACAAGATAATTTACCCTCAGCAATGTAAAACTGAAAAAGACAATGACACGGGGGCAAAGCCATTTCCTCTATGAACGCGGAATTCCAAGCTGATACAATCAAACGACGAGAATCTGGCGTTTTCTTAATCATCGTTAAAAGATTATCGATTTGATCGATATAATGCCCATCAGGAGCAGGCCAAGAACGCCACTGATACCCATAAACAGGACCAAGATCTCCCTTTTCATCAGCCCATTCGTCCCAAATAGATACACCATGCTCTTTCAACCATGCGATATTTGTATCGCCTTTAAGAAACCACAAAAGCTCATAAATAATTGAACGTAAGTGTAATTTCTTCGTCGTCAATAACGGGAATCCCGCTTGTAAATCAAAGCGCATTTGATAACCAAAAACAGATCGCGTTCCAACACCCGTTCGATCTGTCCGATCAATACCCTGATTTAAAACATGAGATAAAAGAGCAAGATATGATTTCATGAGGTTATTATGTCCGATTCTTTTTATTATAGAAAATAAAAACTGTAAAATCCGCACAAACATCATTTAAATCTTTTTCCGAAAACATCTTACACAAAAAATTATCATGATCTGACTAAATTTTTGATGCGAAAGATAAAATACTATAGACAGCTTCTAAGAAAATAACATAGAGGAATAATAAACAAAAATGAATGAACGTGAAATGAAGGGATCGACTATGGAAAAACAAGAAGCCTTAGCACCACATGATACAAGAAAGCGTGTTCTTTCGATCATATCGAGCGCATCAGGTAATCTGGTGGAATGGTATGATTTTTATGTTTATTCTTTTACATCTATTTATTTTGCCTCACAGTTTTTTCCTTCTGATGGTGATGTTGTTACTGAACTTTTAAAATCTTCCGTTGTCTTTTTTATCGGCTTTCTTATGCGTCCGATTGGTGGTTGGCTCTTTGGTTTTATTGCCGATCGTTATGGTCGTAAACGCTCGTTACTTATTTCTGTTTTTATGATGTGTGGCGGTTCTTTCCTTATTGCCCTCCTTCCTACTTATGAAACAATTGGAACGACAGCAGCCGTTTTACTCGTTTTACTTCGTATGATCCAAGGACTTTCCGTTGGTGGTGAATATGGTACAACAGCAACTTATATGAGTGAAGTTGCTCTTAAAAAACGTCGTGGTTTCTTTAGCTCTTTCCAATATGCCACGCTTATTGGTGGTCAGCTTCTTGCAAGTCTGGTTATGTTTATTCTCGCCCTCTATCTCACAGAAGATCAGTTAAAAGCATGGGGCTGGCGTATTCCTTTTGTGATTGGTGGATGTGGCGCGATTGTTGCAATTTATCTGCGTCGTTCTCTTCATGAAACAACCACAAAAGAAAGTCGTTCTCAAAAACATACAGGTAGTCTTAAAGAGCTGCTACGTAATCACGGAAAAGCGTTCCTTTTAGTAATTGGTTTTACAGCTGGTGGATCGCTTATATTTTATACCAGCACAACTTATATGCAAAAATATCTAATCACGACCAGCGGATTTGATAAACACACTGCTAATACAATAATGACAGCTGCACTGTTTGTGTTTATGTTACTCCAACCCATTTTTGGTTCTCTAGCAGACAAAATTGGCACAAAAGCTTCACTACTTATTTGGAGTACCCTTTCCATCATCTTCATCATTCCAGGTCTTAGAATTATAGGAAGCACCCATGACTCTTGGATTGCGCTCTTAATCGTTATTGGAATGTTGTGTATTTTGAGTTTTTATACATCCGTCTCTGGTATCGTAAAAGCAGAAATGTTTCCTGCTTCAGTACGCGCTATGGGAGTTGGACTCTCTTATGCTATTGCCAATGCGCTCTTCGGTGGTTCCGCTGAAGCTGTAGCACTCGAGTTTAAAAAGCATGGATATGAATCATACTTCCATTTTTATATAGCCGGCATGATGATCATAGCCTTCATCGCAATTTTCTTAATGCCAGATGCTCGTAAAAAAGGATATTTACAAGGAAACGATATCCATTAACTTTTGATGTTAACAAAAAAGCCCAGATTACTGGGCTTTTTTTATATCTGTTTTACAAAAGTTTAAAGCTTACAATTTTTTATTTTTATCCCTTCAAACACTTTAAAATTGTGTATCATCGTCTTTACGCTTAATAAAAATGCAAGCCGCTATCATTATACTCTTTGTTAGCGCTATACTATTTCCCTAGCCCTTATTACATGCTCTCTTGATACTTAAGATGGTTTATTAAGGAGATTTTACACACACCAGTCTTGCATATGTAATAGCCAATAGCACTGTTTTACGACACAATATCAAGTCGATAAACCAAAGAATATCACATCCTTACAAACACTCTCGTATAAAAATAATTTACCATGAAACAAAAAACTATATTTCCTTAAAAGATCGTCAAAAGTGCACAATTTACGCAATATACCATAAGCCCAACGCAGCATTGACCGCTCTAGAAAAAATCTTACAGTGAAATCTCTGAACTTTAAGTGTGGAAGCCCATTCTTTTACCATTTCAGATTTTTCTCCTCTACAAAAGGATATAGTTATAAAATAAAAAACTATTTAGTGATTACTAAGCTTAGAAATTAAGTCATACCCTTAATACAATTCAATTCAAATTTACTTTAATTATTAATACTATAAATAGAATATATATTAATATAAATATTACTTATGCTTTTTAAATGATAAAAAAATCTCTTAAAAAATCTAAAGTATAACAGGTGGTCTTAAAGTGTTTTCCTAAGAAATTATCATGATACAATTGCGTTTTTATGATATACACTGTCAATAGCTTTTACAAACAGAAAAGTTATTAATCTAAAAGGGGAACATTTCATGAATAACCAAGCAACTTTAGATCCACATGATACAAGGAAACGTATTTTTGCTATCATATCCAGTGCATCAGGAAATCTCGTAGAATGGTACGACTTTTATGCTTACTCCTTTGCGTCGGTTTATTTTGCATCACAATTTTTTCCTAAAGATGAAGATACTGTTATACAATTGTTAAAAACTGCCGGAATCTTTTTTATTGGCTTTCTTATGCGTCCAATTGGGGCATGGCTCTTTGGCTTCATTGCTGACCGCTATGGACGTAAACGCTCGATGCTTATTTCCGTTTTTATGATGTGTGGAGGTTCCTTTCTCATTGCCATACTTCCCACTTACAAAACCTTGGGAATAACAGCAGCATTTCTTCTCCTTTTAGTCCGTATGTTTCAAGGACTTTCCGTTGGCGGTGAGTATGGTACAGCAGCCACTTATATGAGTGAAGTTGCACCCAAAAATCGTCGTGGACTCTTTGCTTCTTTTCAATATGCAACAACGATCTCAGGTCAACTTCTTGCGAGTTTTATAATATTTATTTTAGCCATTTACCTTAACGAGGATCAGTTAAAAGCGTGGGGATGGCGTATTCCTTTTGTCATTGGTAGCTTTGGAGCAATCGTTTCAATTTATCTGCGAAGCCTGCTTCATGAAACAACAACCATCAAAAGCCGTTCTGAACAACACGCCGGTAGTCTTAAAGAACTTTTTTGCAATCATAAAAAAGCGTTCTTTTTGGTTGTTGGCTTTACAGCTGGTGGATCACTCACATTTTATACATACACCACTTATATGCAAAAATATCTGATTACAACCACTGGCTTTGATAAACAAACCGCAACAACGATAATGACTGCCGCTCTCTTTGTTTTTGTATTACTCCAACCGCTTTTAGGTTCTCTCGCCGATAAAATTGGAGCAAGAGCTTCACTCATTACTTGGAGTGTCTTATCCATTATCTGCACCATTCCTGTCCTTAAAATGATTGGAAATGCCCATAATTCATGGACAGCGCTCTTCATTATTATCGGAATACTCTGTGTTATGAGTTTTTATACGTCTATTGCTGGTATCATAAAAGCAGAATTATTCCCTGCTTCAATCCGTGCAATTGGCGTTGGACTTGCTTTTGCCATCGGTAATGCACTCTTTGGCGGTTCTGCTGAATATGTAGCGCTTGGATTAAAAAATATGGGACATGAATCTGTTTTCTTTTTTTACATTGTCGGTATGATGATCATTGCCCTCATCTCTATTCTCCTTATGCCCGATATAGATAAAGGAGGATATCTTGATAAAGACCAACTTCATTAAACTTATTTACTGGATGTAAAAAGCCCATAAAATTGGGCTTTTTTGTAATTATTTACCCCAAAACTTAATTTTGTATATTACAAAAACCCATTTTATTATCTTACTCTCCATAATGAAAAGTTATCGCACACTTTCTATGATCTTCAAAGATCATTTTCATAACATCTCGAATGATCATTGTCGTTTATCGTTTTATAGATCAAGTAAAAAAAACTCAATGCCGCAAGATTTTCTCATTTCTACCTTTTTTATATCATCCCCTCACAATGACACCTCTTGCAACACGTAAGAAGAATTAGTCTATGAGGAAAAATTATTTAATAAATTAATAAAATCGCGCATTGTAAATTGTTTAAAGTAAAAATTAAATTAATTTTTATAAATAATTTGCAATAGATAATTTATAATAAAATAAATATGGCTTGTTAATATAATAAATTTATTAACTATTATTAAAATAACTTTAATATTTATTTTATATATTATTAATATGTTATTTAAAATATTAATAAAACTATTTATACTATATAATAAAT
The DNA here is from genome assembly GCF_018155095.1 of Bartonella queenslandensis. GTDB lineage: Bacteria > Pseudomonadota > Alphaproteobacteria > Rhizobiales > Rhizobiaceae > Bartonella > Bartonella queenslandensis_B. The sequence goes on from NZ_NAAI01000004.1 coordinate 102,492, forward strand.
AGCTAAAATCTTAAAAATATTATTCTAAATATTTTCATAAAAAAATAACTATTATACACTTGAATTTTTCTGAAAATCGTAAAGAATTAAGTTTAGAAAATATGGATATAAATCCAAAAGGGGAACAATTCATGGAAAATGGAACAATTTCAGCATCACAGGATGCAAGAAAACGCGTTTTTGCTATTATAGCAAGCGCATCAGGAAATCTCGTAGAATGGTACGATTTTTACATTTACTCATTTGCATCAATTTATTTTGCATCACAATTTTTTCCTTCAAATGGTGATACGATTACGCCACTTTTGCAAACTGCAGGTGTATTTTTTATTGGCTTTCTTATGCGCCCTATTGGCGCTTGGTTTTTAGGATTTATTGCTGATCGTTATGGACGTAAACGCTCAATGCTTGTATCCATTTTTATGATGTGTGGGGGCTCTTTTTTCATTGCCATACTTCCCACCTATAAAACCTTAGGAATAGCATCAGCAATCCTTCTCCTTTTAGCTCGAATGATGCAAGGACTTTCAGCGGGGGGCGAATACGGTACAGCAGCCACTTATATGAGTGAAGTTGCTCTCAAAAAGCATCGTGGGCTTTTTGCTTCTTTTCAATCTGCCACGCTTATTACAGGTCAGCTTCTTGCCAGTTTCATTATATTTATTCTAGCATCTTATCTTTCTGAAGATCAGTTAAAAGCGTGGGGATGGCGTATTCCTTTTGTGATTGGTGGATTTGGAGCACTCATTGCGATTTATCTACGTCGTGCCCTCCACGAAACAACCACGAAAGAAAGCCGTTCTCAAAAACACTCTGGTAGTCTTAAGGAACTTCTCACCAAACATACAAAAGCCGTTGTCGTGATTGCCTGCTTTGCATCAGGAGGATCACTCACATTTTACACCTTTACGACTTATATGCAGAAATATCTGATCACAACGACCGGCTTTGATAAACATACCGCAACAACGATTATGACGGCTGTGCTCTTTATCTTTATCCTATTCCAACCTATAGCAGGTATCATTGCCGATAAAATTGGAACAAAAACTTTACTCATCATTTGGAGTATACTCTCTGCCATCTTTACCTTTCCTGGACTCTGGTTAATTGGTAACACCCATAGTATATGGATTGCTGTATGCGTCATTATTGGCTTGCTCTTCATTATGAGTATGTATACATCCATCTCTGGTGTGGTAAAATCAGCCATGTTTCCCTCTTCCATACGAGCATTAGGCGTTAGCATCTCTCATGCCATTGGGAACGCCTTATTTGGTGGTTCTGCTGAATACGTTGCGCTTGGACTAAAAAAGTATGGTTATGAATCACTCTTTTACTTTTACATAACCATCGTGATGATCATGGCTTTCATTGCGCTTCTCTTTGTCCCAAGTATGCGTAAAGGAGGACACCTCCAAGACGATGAAAAACATTAACGCACTCTCATAAATAAAAAAAGCCCGAGAAATTGGGCTTTTTTTATCATTATCGTAAATTTAATATTGTTTTAAATTTTATGAAGTGCATTGAGTTGCTTAGCGACTAAATAATAAAAAGTTATACGACTTTTTCGACGCTCTCCAGCCATCATCTGAGCAACTTTTGAAACCGCCATTTTAGCACTCTGCTCATCAGCTTCTAAAACATCTTGAACCCATTTTTCAACACGTTCTAACTCTTTTGGATCCGATGTCGCAACAAGCGCTGCATCCTGCTTTTTCATCACCAAAGCTAAACGATGGCTCAGTCGTTCAACGGCTGCTGCATCGGGATTTGAATCATATACTTTAATATCTGCTAGATTATTTGTCATTTTGCATCATCTCCTCTCCAAAAATGAGCGGCTATACTTTACAGCCGCTTCATATAGCTCCATAAATAATTAGAGGATTAAAAATATTAACAACCCCCCCTTTTCCTAGGGCTGATCTTCATCTATATTTAAAGGGCTGGTTTGCCAGCTATGGTAATAAATGGACGGTGAAATAAACCTATTGGACCCGGGGGCGGTACCCGGCGCCTCCACCAAAATATAAACAACCCAAATTATATTTTGGTGGGGGCGAAATAGGATCGACAAGGGTGTAAAGATCGCTCTTTTACTCGGCATTGTACCACCGTTATCGGGCTAAATGAGTAGTTGCAAATGACAACTATGCGGAAGCACGTCTCGCCGCCTAAGGTGGTGTGAATGTTTCAAACTGACTCTTAAACCGTCGCAGGTTTAAGCGGGGTTGGAAGGCACCTGGCAACAGAAGCCTTCACTTTTTAAAATGTTATTGATTGATCTTTCAGATATTATCAGACATTATTTTCTTGTTTTCTTTTTTTGATTCAATGAGGTACCTCGTAGACAAAATACTGCTCGTTTTTTAATACATTCTCTTAACTGGATATCAATACGACCCATTCTGCTACGTGAAATAAAAGGAATAAACTTCGATGATTAAAGATCAAATCCGTTACGATATTCTCGTTCAGGATGCGCTTCGTGGAGTTATCCGTAAAGTTTTATCGGAAGTTGCTAAAGCAGGACTTCCGGGGAACCATCATTTTTTTATAACTTTTTTTACAAATGCTCCAGGCGTTAAAATCTCTCCACGGCTAAAGAATCGCTATCCTGAACAAATGACGATTGTTTTACAACATCAGTTTAGAGATCTTAGTGTTTCAGAAACGGCTTTTGAAGTGACCCTCTCTTTCAGAGAAGTTACCGAAAAACTTGTGATTCCTTTTACTTCCATTCAAGTCTTTTACGATCCTGTAGCAGCATTTGAAGCTGCATTTGATCTCCCTTCAAAACTTCCCTCTGTAGAAAGTGAAGATTCAGAAAATACCCTATCTACGCCTATCGCTCTATCAGACAAACAAAAAAAAGAAAATACACCCACAAAAGAACAAAATCTCAGTACCAATAAAGAACCTTTAAATAACGATACAAAACAAAGTGCTGATGTTGTCTCTTTAGATTCTTTTCGGAAAAAATAATTTTTCTCATGACTGAACCGATAAATCTTCGCCAATTTCGAAAACAAAAAAAGCGTACAGAAAAAGCTCTTCATGCTGAAGAAAATCGCTATCGTTTTGGGCGAACAAAAACTGAAAAACTTTTCGAGCAACAAAAATCTTTCAAAACGCAAAAGTTTCTTGATCAAAATCGTTTACGAAACGACGAATAAAAGGGAAAAAATGGACGAAAATCATTCTATTGATTGGTCAAGAGTCACGCCACAAAAGATATCTGTCCGCGTTGATGGACACGCAACAAGTGTCTCTTTAGAACCACCATTTTTAGATATTCTCAAAGAGATAGCCCGCAAAAAAGGACAATCTTTAGCTTTTATTATCACTGATATTGATAGCCAAAGACCGCAAGAAGTCAATCTTTCGGCGTCGTTACGCGTTTACGCCCTTCAAAGTATTCTGACACAACGTCTTTAATACTTGCTTTTGTTTTAACATCTTTTGTTCAGTTAAACCTGTTGTGGCTTTTAAAAGAAAAGTTTTTTAAATCTAGAACTTTCATAAAAAAAAGATTACAAAAAAGGTATAATGAATAATTTTTCTGATGACATACCTTTCTTTGAAGAAGATGCCCCCCCAGCCCATGATGAGAAAAACTCTGGGGTTTCTTCCCCTATTCTAAAAGGAAAAAAATCATATAACACAAACTATTTAGAACAGCTCAATCCAGAACAGCAACAAGCTGTTATGAATACTGAGGGTCCCCTTTTAGTTCTTGCAGGTGCTGGTACTGGAAAAACACGCGTTTTAACAACCCGTATTTCTCACATTCTGCGCTCTGGACTTGCCTCACCTCAACAAATACTTGCTGTCACTTTCACCAACAAAGCAGCCAGTGAAATGAAAACACGTATTGGTGAACTCATTGGTGAAGTTGTTGAAGGAATGCCTTGGCTTGGAACTTTTCATTCCACTGGTGCTAAAATTTTACGCCGACACGCAGAGCTTGTTGATTTAAAAAGAAATTTTACAATTCTTGATAGCGATGATGTTCTTCGACTTTTAAAACAGCTTATTCAAGCTGAAGGATTAGATGATAAGCGTTGGCCCGCACGAAACCTTGCTATGATGATTGATTCTTGGAAAAATCAAGGACTTTCGCCAGACCATATCTCAAAAAGTGATGCGCATTCCTTTGGCAACGGCATGGGACGCGAACTTTATCGCAGCTATCAAAATCGCCTCAAAGATCTTAATGCTTGTGATTTTGGCGATCTTCTGCTTCATTCTATCTCTATCTTCCAACACAATCCAGATATTCTTCGCGAATACCACTCTCAATTTCGCTATATTCTTGTCGATGAATATCAAGATACGAATACAGCACAATATCTTTGGCTTCGCCTTTTGGCACAACATCCTCAAGGTCAAAATGTTAATCTTTGTTGTGTTGGCGATGATGATCAATCCATTTATGGATGGCGTGGTGCAAAAGTTGAGAATATATTACGATTTGAAAAAGATTTTCCTTCTGCCAAAACTATTCGTCTAGAACGCAATTATCGTTCAACATCCCATATTCTTAAAGCCGCCTCCCACCTCATTGCTCATAATGAAGAAAGGCTGGGGAAAATCCTTTTTTCTGCTCAAATAAAGAGTGAAGAAGAAAAAGTAAAAATTCATTCAGCATGGGATTCGGCAGAAGAAGCACGAGCAATCGGAGAAGAAATCGAACGTGCCCAACAAACCGGTCATGCATTAAATGATATGGCTATATTGGTACGCGCCTCATTTCAAATGCGTGAATTTGAAGATCGCTTTGTAACACTTGGCCTTAACTATCGCGTCATTGGTGGTCCGCGTTTTTATGAGCGAATGGAAATACGTGATGCCATGGCTTATTTACGCGTTGTTGTCCACCCCGCTGATGATTTAGCTTTTGAGCGTATTATCAATACACCTAAACGCGGCATAGGAGACGCAACCCTGCGTATTCTTTATAAGAGTGCGCGAGCACGTGCTGTTCCTCTCTTTTCCGCGGCCGCTGATATTATTGAAACAGATGAGCTCAAACCTAAAGCACGCAGTGCTTTACGAAGCCTTATTGAAAACTTCCATCGCTGGCAAAATATGCTGCAATGCACCCCCCACAGAGAGCTTGCTGAGATTATCCTTGATGATTCTGGTTATACAACCATGTGGTTAGAAGATCGCTCACCAGAAGCGCCCACGCGACTAGAGAATCTTAAAGAAATGATCCGTTCCATGGAACAATTTGAAAATATTCAAAGCTTTTTAGAACATGTTGCACTGGTTATGGAAACGGAAAATAACGAAAACATGGATGCAGTTAACATCATGACACTTCATTCCGCTAAAGGGCTTGAATTTGAAACAGTTTTTCTTCCAGGCTGGGAAGAAGGGCTCTTTCCCCATCAGCGCTCATTAGATGAAGGTGGACGTTCAGGACTAGAAGAAGAACGACGTCTTGCTTATGTGGGGCTTACAAGAGCAAAAAAATATCTGCATATATGGTTTGTATCCAACCGCAGAGTTCACGGCCTTTGGCAATCTGCTCTCCCCTCTCGTTTTCTAGATGAATTACCAGCAGAACATATAGAAATCATCGCCATGGAAACATCTTATGGCGGTTATGGAAAATCCTATTTTCAACATCATGATCCCTTTTATAATAACGATGCAACACCAAGACAAAAACCTGCACAAAAAAACAAAAATATTGAAGGAAAAGTTATCGCTCAATCAATCTCTCATGCACCGTCAGATTTTTCTATCAATGATCGAATTTTTCACATAAAATTTGGTTATGGCCATATTACAGCGATAGATGATCATAAATTGACAATCATGTTTGAAAAAGCTGGAGAAAAGCGCGTACTGGATAATTTCGTAGACAAAGCTTAACGAAAGAAAATCGTGGTCGCTTTTTTCAGGAGACTGTGTTGATTTTATTTTGAATGCCTATTTCCATTTGCGAACAAAAGCTTGAATGGATAAATTTTGCATATCAGGCAATGCGTTGTGAATTTTATCAAGTGGCCAATCCCACCAAGCCATATCTAAAAGATCTTCTATCACATTATCGGGAAAACGCATTCGCAATCGCTTAGCAGGAACTCCAACAACAATCGTATAAGGCATAACATCTTTCGTTATGACAGCATTTGCGCCAATGATTGCCCCATGTCCAACGATCACCCCAGGCATAATAACCGCGCCATGTCCAATCCATACATCATGCCCAATAATAACACGTTTTGCACAACGCCTTTCACGAAGAGAACGATCGAGTGCCATATAACGAAAATATTCGTTTGGACGATAGGTTATTTTATGCGTTGAAACGCGCTCCATAGGATGCTCCAACGCATTCATCCGTACATGAGAAGCAATAGAACAAAAACGCCCAATATCGCTATAAATAGCTTCACTATTACGTTCTAAATAAGAAAAATCTCCAACGGTTACATCCCGCAAAATCACCCGCTCATTAATTTCCACATAGCGCCCTAATTTACAACCATGCAGCCGTGCTGTCGTATGAATACGGGGATTACTTTCATGAAATCGCAGATTGTTCTCAATATTCATGCATCTTTTACCAATATTTCACTCACAGACATGGAAAGACATACCAACCAAACCAATAAAATCAACCGTGAAACAAACATTGCAAAAAAAAACAGCCAATGCTAGAGTTTTTTGACAAGTTTTAGAGAGACAAGCTATGAAAAATGTAATCCGTATTTTAGGGCTAACAGTTATATTTCTTACGGGGGTTTTTATTTATGATGCATTTATAAATAAACCGTTAGGTGATAACTTTACTCTCACTGATTCAAATGGAAAAACGATTACCGAAGCTGATGTCCGTAGTAAACCTTCAATTATTTTCTTCGGTTTTACAATGTGCCCTGAAATCTGTCCTACAACATTGATGAATCTTGATCGATGGCTTACAGCCCTTGGACCTGAAGCTGATAAACTAGGAAAATGGTTTGTAACTGTTGATCCTGAACGTGACACCCCTGAAGTGCTTCATGAATATCTCAGTAATTTTACCAATGAAATTATTGGCATTAGTGGAGATCCTGAAAAAGTTCATAAAATGGTCAATTCTTTCAACATCGTTGCTGAAAAAGTTCCTGGAAAAGATGGAAACTATACTTACGATCATACGGCAGCAATTTTTTTACTCAAAAAAGGTGGAAAATTAGCAGGTGTTATCCGTTATGAAACAGAAGAAAGTGATAGCGAATTAAAAGATGAAATCACTATTGAACGGCTAAAAAAGCTTATCTCAAACTAAAACAGCCGATCAAAAGAAAGAACAGCATGTCGCAACAAATTCGCCTCTATTATACGACTTTTAAAAATGAAGCAGAACGGCTCTATACCCTTATAGAAACAGCTTTTGACGAAGAAGGATATCCTTTGGCTCTTGTAGAGGTAGACGAACAAAATGCTGTCTATGAGCTTTCTTTGTATGTCGATCAAAACAATCAAGAGAAGACATTAAAGCATTTTGCTAGCGTTCTTTCTGTAGATTCTGATAAAATTAATCATGAAATTTTGCCCAATATTGACTGGGTACAAAAAAGCCTAGAAGGACTAAAACCTGTACATGCTGGTCCTTTTTTCCTTCATGGAAGTCATAACCGAGATACCATTCCTGCAAATGTTTTCCCTATTGAAATTGAAGCAAATCAAGCCTTTGGGACAGGACATCATGGAACAACAGCCGGTTGTTTGGAAATGATCGCCAAAGTATTGAAACACGAAAATCCACAAAATGCCCTTGATCTTGGAACAGGCAGTGGAGTCTTAGCCATTGGCATGGCAAAACTCAAACCTATTGCTATACTTGCATCGGATATCGACCCAATCGCTATCAAAGTTGCACAACACAATATCGCACTCAATGGTGTAGAGAAATATATTACAGCAATTACAGCAACAGGTTTTACCCATAATGAAATTACATCACGTGCCCCCTTTGATCTCATTGTTGCCAATATTCTTGCCAATCCTCTCATTGAACTTGCACCAGAAATGGTTCAAGTAATTCAAAAAGGTGGATCACTCATACTTTCCGGAATCCTTGAAGAACAACATGCTGATGTTCTAAAGGCTTATGTAAAACAAGGGTTGAGACACATTGAAACATACCACCGTCAAGGATGGGTTACAATACATCTAAAATAAATGAAAAGGACGTTGTTATGTATCAATCTTTTGAAGCAATAACAAACCCTACCTATGCCCTCGGGCGTATTTCCTCTCTTCGTAAAGAACTTGATCGCCTTGGACTCGATGGTTTTCTTGTTCCACGGTGCGATGAACATCAAGGAGAATATGTTCCCCCTCATGCTCAACGTCTTAGCTGGCTTACGGGGTTTACTGGATCAGCAGGGATCGCTCTTATTTTAAAAAATAAAGCCATTATCTTTACAGATGGACGCTATAAACTCCAAGTTCGCCAACAAACTGATCCTCATATTTTCGATTATGAAGATCTAATAACCTGTCCTCCTTCACAATGGCTTGAAACAAATGGAAAACAATTGTCTATTGGCTTTGATCCATGGCTCCACACGATCGCCGCTACAGATACATTGAGAAAATCCTTAGAGATAAAAGCAGGTGGAAAACTTGTTGCAGTTCAAGACAATCCCATTGATCTCATCTGGCACGATCAACCACCATCACCACAATCTGCCTTATCGATTCATTCTCTTCAATATGCAGGATGGGATAGCAATAAAAAGCTATCTTTAATTCGCAAAGACATACAACACGCCCATGCAGATGCTTTTATTTTTACAGATCCCTCTTCTATTGCATGGATATTTAATATACGTGGCAATGATGTTTCCAACACACCTTTTTCTCTTTGTTTTGCCCTAATCCCCATAGAAGAAACACCAGCCTTGTTCATTGATAGTAAAAAGCTTGGTGAAGAACAAAAACGATATCTGGAACGTTATGCAAAATTACATGAACCAGAGCAGTTTATTGCAAAGATCAAAGAATATATTCAAAAAGGCATGATTTTTGCCTTAGATCCACAGTTAACATGTGAAAAGTTACGCACTATAATTGAAGAGGATGGACAATCTTTCATCACACTTACCGACCCTGCTACTCTACCACGCGCTATTAAGAATGAGACAGAACTCAATGGCGCACGCAAGGCACATCTGTGCGATGGTATCGCTCTTACCCGTTTTTTTTCTTGGTTAGATAAACAAACACTAGGCACAATAAGCGAAATTTCTGCTGCTCAGAAATTAGAAGAATTTCGCATAAATACAGCAAAAGAAATGGGAAAAAAACTTAAAGATCTCTCTTTTGATACGATCTCAGCTACAGGAGCAAATGGTGCCATTGTCCATTACCGTGTAACGAATGAAACCAATAAACAACTCAAAGCTGGTGAACTTTACCTTGTTGATTCAGGTGGACAATACCGTGATGGCACAACAGATATCACACGTACGGTAGCCATTGGGAATATTGGAGAAGAAGAAAAACGTTGTTTTACTTTGGTTCTTAAAGGCATGATTGCCCTTTCAACCGCTTGTTTTCCAAAAGGAACACGCGGACAAGATATTGATGTTCTAGCACGCATTGCCTTATGGAAAGCTGGTTTTGATTATGCCCATGGCACGGGGCATGGGGTTGGATCTTATCTTTCTGTTCATGAAGGACCACAAAATATTTCCCGCAAAGGATGCCAAGAACTCATCCCCGGTATGATTCTTTCAAATGAACCAGGATATTATCGTGAAGGCGCTTTTGGTATCCGTCTTGAAAATTTGATGATTGTAAAGCCAGCACAAAAAATTGACGGTGGCGATATCGAAATGTTCTCGTTTGAAACACTCACACATTGCCCCATTGACCGACGATTAATCCTTCCAGAACTTTTGACACAAGAAGAACGACAATGGCTTAATGATTACCATGCGCATGTTTATCGAGTTAATGCACCTTACTTGAACGAAGAAGAAAAAAAGTGGACACAAGAAGCAACAATGCCCCTTTAAATAAAGCGACGTATAACTTTTACTCTTTTTACAAAAGACAGTACCTTCTCCTTTTAGAGAAAAAAATATATTTGCGTCAAGAAATAAAAAAAAATATTTTTACAAGATGCTTCAAATTTTTGCTGGTATAGCAAACGCGAACCTAAATAAAATAGAGGCAGAACATGCTTACACGTGATCATACTTATCTTGACGACTATAATTGGCTTATTATGGTATTTTATTCTTAATTTTTACCTTTTTAGTTTAAGCTCAAAATTTCTGCATATTGCCTTGCAATAATAATCTATATCTTTTTTAAATTTTTGAACCATTTCCAATAACAGTCCCCCCTTAATAACACGTATTAATATAATTAAAATAGAATCAACTTTGAAAGAAGCATTAAGTTATCAAAATTTAAAGAAAGCAGGATGATAGTTACATCATGTTAAAAGGCTTTACTTTATTTGCAATATTAAACAGTCTAATGTTATTTTCTGAGTGTATTTCCTAAAAAACAAAAGAAAGCGATTTCGTTTGGGCAAAAAATTTGGTTATAAACTCAACAGATCCAATGTTAAAGTACGCTCAAATGCTGTTTGATTATGAAATTTTATCATACCAAATACTAGCTTTAATAAATGAGATTTCCCGTACTGAAAAATTTGAAAGAGATAAAGGAAGTCAGGAAAAAAATTATGATGCTAGACGCATTAGGGAATACCCGAAATTTTGTAATGAAATTGGGCAAGTGTACCATATAATGATGCCCGATAAATATAGATAAAATCATGATACATATCCGAAATACGATCGTTATTTGTTATATATAATAATCAATCGTCTTTTATGGGCTAAACACACCAATAATGAACGGCTCAACGGTCATATCTCTTATTTTCTTTATAGGAAAATTTTCGTTATACACCATCATGAAGAACAACATTTTACAACACTAAAAATAATGATAAGATCCCTTAAAAGCTATATATTAACTTTTAATGTCAGGAAATTACACACGATAAAGCACGACAAATGCTCATAAATTATTGTTCTTGATTAAACATTATGCCCCTCAATCAACTGCATCCAAGCCTCTTCATCGATAACCTCAACACCTAATTCTTCTGCTTTAGACAATTTTGATCCCGCTCCAGGTCCTGCAACAAGAATATCTGTTTTTTTAGAAAGTGAACCCGACGTTTTGGCTCCTAATCGCTCTGCCAATGCTTTTGCTTCATCACGTGACATATGTGCTAAAGTTCCTGTAAAAACAATAATCTTCTCCGCTATTGGTGAAGAAGCCATCATGATAGTTTCCTCATCAAGAGGTGTTACTTCTTCAAGCAAAGCAGATAAAACTTCACGGTTATGCGCTTCTTGATAAAAATCAACAATTGCGCTTCCTACCTGTGGTCCAATTCCTTCAATATTGGTAAGTTCCATCCAAGCTTCATTGCCTTCTTTATTTTCCTGCTCACATGGCATAAGTGCTTCCATAGCCGCCGTTTCAAAATCTGTATAATTTTGATAAGCACGTGCAAGGCGTCGTGCATTCACCTCTCCAACATGACGAATCCCCAATGCAAACAAAAAACGGCTTAAAGGAATTTCACGACGTGCATTAATGGCATCATACAGTTTTCGAACTGAAACAGTACCAAAACCTTCCATATTTTCCAAACGTATCAAAGACTTTTCTTGGCGCCGTTCTAAAGTAAAAATATCGGCTGGTGTATGAATACAAAGTGCTTTATCTTGAGCATGGAAAAAAAACTCTACCTGTTTTTTACCCAAGCCCTCAATATCAAAGGCATTGCGTGCGACAAAATGACGAATCCGTTCAATTGCCTGAGCTGGACAAATAAGCCCCCCCGTACAGCGTCGCACTGCTTCTCCATCTTCACGAACAGCATGACTCCCACACGCGGGACACAGATGAGGAAAAACAAAAGCAGAAGCATCTTTAGGACGCTTTTCAGCAACAATATCAACAACTTGAGGAATCACATCACCCGCACGTTGTACAATCACGGTATCGCCTATACGGATATCACGCCCTTCACGAATGGGCTCTCCCTTATGACCAATTCCCTTAATATAATCCTCATTATGCAAACTGGCATTAGTCACCACCACCCCACCAACAGTAATAGGAGTAAGGCGTGCAACAGGGGTTAAAGCTCCCGTACGACCGACCTGAATGTCAATATCTTCCAAAAGCGCCATCGCTTTTTCTGCTGGAAATTTATGCGCTATTGCCCAACGCGGCGAACGAGAAACAAACCCCAAACGCTTTTGGAGCATCAAATCATTAACTTTATAAACAATACCATCAATATCATAGCTTAAAGAATAACGGCGTTCTTCTATATCACGATAATAGCAAATAATATCTTCTACTGTTTTAAAGACTTTTATTAATGGATTGATAACAAAGCCATACTCTTTTAGCTTTGTCATCATCTCTATTTGACTTTCTGCAAATATTTCACTCACTTCACCACAAGCATAAGCAAAAAATTGAAGTTTTCTGCTGGCGGTTATCCGTGAATCAAGCTGACGGAGCGAACCAGCCGCTGCATTTCGAGGATTGGCAAAGGTTAACTTTCCCTTCTCTTGTTGACTTATATTAAGAGTTTGGAAATCTTCCCGCCCCATATAAACTTCGCCGCGAACCTCGATTATCTCAGGAAAATCACCTTGCAAAACTTGTGGAATATCAGCAATTGTTCGAGCATTTGCCGTTACATTTTCACCAACTGTTCCATCCCCACGCGTTGCCGCACGCACAAGCAGTCCCTTTTCGTAGCGTAAAGACAAAGATAAACCATCAATTTTGGGCTCCGCTGTTATTTCCAACACTTGTGTTTCTGGAAGCCGTAAAAAACGACGAATACGCTCAACAAATTCATTAACATCTGCAGCACTAAACGCATTATCAAGAGAAAGCATTGGTTGTGCATGAACAGATTTTTCAAATTTTTCGGAAATTGGTGCCCCAATTTTATGTGAAGGAGAATCGACACGAATAAGCTCTGGAAAAAGAGCTTCAATGTCTGCATTACGTTGGCGCAAAGCATCATATTCTGCATCAGAAATTTCAGGCTGATCGTCACGATTATAAAGCACATCATGACGTGCAATCTCTTTTGCCAACCATTCTAATTCACGCTCTGCTTCAACAGCAGTGAGGTTTTTAATTCCGTCCTTGTTCATAAAATCTATTCCAAATGATGGGTTACTGCCATAAAAATCCCCAAGCTTTCTCATAAAGTGAATTGCAATAAATACAAGCTTTCCAGTATTTTTATCGCTTAATGACTTAATCTTCATGCCAAAAGCTTTTGAGCCGCTGCACGCGCTTCTTCAGTAATTTGTTCTCCTGCCAACATACGGGCAATTTCTTCTGCACGCTCCTGCTCTTCCATTTTATGGATAGCCGTAACAAAGCATCCTTTATCATGACTCTCAATTTTTGAAATAAGAAAATGGCTATGCGCTTTTGACGCAACTTGTGGTGCATGTGTAATAGCAAAAACCTGAATCTTTTCCGACAAACGTTGCAATCGTTGCCCAATAGCCGCGGCAACAGCGCCTCCAGCTCCTGTATCAATTTCATCAAAAATCAGTGTGGGAGCAGATCCACGATCAGATAACACAACTTTTAATGCCAACAAAAAACGAGACAATTCACCGCCAGAAGCCACACTTAACATTGGTCCAGCACGTGTTCCAGGATTTGTTCGAACCCAATATTCAATACGATCACATCCCTCTGCACTTCGCCTTTCAACATCAGTCTGCATTTCAACAATAAATTCTGCTTTTTCTAACTTCAATGCCGGCAACTCAGCCATAACATTTTCAGACAAATGCTTTGCTGTTTCACGACGCTTTATTGTTAGGTTTTGTGCCAATGCATCATAATTTTTCTTTGCCTGCTCTGCCTCATCTTCAAAACGCGTTAACGTGTTCTGCGCCTCTTCAAAATCAGTAAGTTCAGCATCCATTTTATCGCGTAACTGAACCAATTCATCGGCAGAAACCTGATATTTACGAGCAAAACCGCGAAGAGCAAAAAGACGTTCTTCTATCCGTTCCAATTCATCAGGTTCAAAATCCAATACCCGCATTGCAGCCTCAATGCCTTCTTGTGCTGTTGCAAGTGCACACAATGCCTCATCAATAGATTTCACCACTGGTTCAATAAGCTCTTGCGCCTCAGGAATTTTCCGCTCCAAACGCCTTACCAAATTAGAAAGAACCGGAATTGGCGATTTTTGACCATTTAAAAGGTCATCCGCTTCTTTAATATCCATCGCTATTTTTTCTAATTTAAGCATATCAGCTCGGCGCAGAGAAAGAGCATCCTCTTCACCAACTTGAACATCAAGCTTTTCAAGTTCTTGCACACACGCCCGAAGATAATCCATCTCACGCGTTGCATTTTCCACTTTAAGACGCTGTTGTTGCAAACGCTCTTCACATTCACGCCATACCTGATAACACTGGCGCAAATTTTCGACTTCATCTTCAAGTCCGCCAAAAGCATCTAATAATTGGCGATGTGCAGCAACATCCACAAGCGCACGATCATCATGCTGTCCATGAATTTCAACCAGAAGACGGCCAACACTCCGCATTAAGGAAACACTAGCCACCTGATCATTGATAAAGACACGACTGCGCCCATCACTTGATTGCACACGCCGTAAAATGATATCGCCTTCCTCATCAAGACCATTCTCACGAATAAGCTGACGCGCAGGATGTGAAATAGGAACATCAAAAACAGCCGTCACCTGCCCGCGGTCAGCACCATGACGCACAAGGGAAGCATCCCCTCGTCCTCCAAGGGCAAGCGACAAAGCATCCAGGAGAATAGATTTGCCTGCCCCTGTTTCTCCAGTTAAAACCGTCAATCCCGCCGTAAAATGAATATCGAGCGTTTCGATCAAAACAATATTATGAATCGAAAGCTGTATCAGCATAGAGAATCAACGTGCCCTCTTCTTATCACCACCTAAAGCATTTGAGATCCAAGAAGATTTATGCTCATGTGGCGATATTTTATTCTTCTGCAAGAGATTATAAGAAAATTTATACCACTCACTTTTGGGATAATTACGTCCTAAAATAGCTGCTGCCGTCTGTGCTTCCGCCGTTAAACCAAGAGCAAGATTAACTTCTGTTAAACGGAAAAGTGCTTCTTCAATTTGATTTGTATCGGAATACTCTTCAACGACGGTACGAAACCGTCTACTTGCAGCAAGATAGCGCCGCCCCTCTTCATAATAACGGCCAATCTGCATTTCTTTACCAGCCAGTTGTTCGCGCCCGAAACGTATTTTATCCTTAGCATCCTTGACATATTCAGAATTCGGATAACGCTCTATAAGGAGCTGCATCGCAGCAATAGCCCGTTTTGTATCACGTTGATCACGCGTAACATCAGGAATCCGACGGAAAGAAGAAAGACCGATAATATAGTACGCATAAGCCGAGTCAGTAGACCCTGGATAAAGAGTAATATAGCGTTGAGCCATGCTAATTGAATCATCATACTTTCCAAGCCGATAATTTGTAAAAGCGCC
The DNA here is from genome assembly GCF_018155095.1 of Bartonella queenslandensis. Classification (GTDB taxonomy): domain Bacteria; phylum Pseudomonadota; class Alphaproteobacteria; order Rhizobiales; family Rhizobiaceae; genus Bartonella; species Bartonella queenslandensis_B. The sequence continues at coordinate 118,108 of NZ_NAAI01000004.1, forward strand.
CATGACTAAAGATTTACGACCCCAGTCTGTATAAGGATACTGTTTCTCAATCTTCAAAAACTTTTTCGCTGCATCCCCAAGCCGCCCACTCTCAAGGCTAGCAAGCCCCTGGTTATATAAAACATCTGGTGGATCTATTTTCAAAACATAAGCAGATGGATCAAGGGTATTTTTCTCTTTAAAGAGACATCCCGCTAACATACAGGTGCTTCCTAAAAGTACCACCCCCAATATCTTGCGTACAATGTTCGATTTTCTATATGTTATATTTCCAATGCACACATAAGATTTTTTCATAGTTTTCCCAGCCTCCAGAGAGTATCACCTTGTAGAAAAAACAATTCATCAAAGTTTTTATATCATATCACTTTAAAATCCACATAACCAATTTAGCAGTTTAGGTCAATCATCCCCTTAAAAATCAAATAAACGATAAAAAAGCCTTGTCAATTTTATTTTATTCCTTCTCTAAAAAGCTTTTTTCATAATATGATTCGTTTGCCAAAACAGCTCTCACCAATTGTGCATTAATTCTATGTCCACCACAATAAGAACGAAATAATCCAATAAAAGGACCCCCGAGCAAAGCCGTATCACCAATCGCATCAAGCATTTTATGCCGAACGCACTCATTTTCCCAATAAGGACCATCGGGATTTAAAACTTTGTCATTAAGACCGATAACAAGAGAATTTTCCAAAGAAGCACCTCTCGCCTTTCCAGAAAGTCGTAATTTTTCCACGTCCGCTATAAAACCAAAAGTGCGCGCACGTGACAAATCATCTCGAAATCCTCGTGTGGTAAGATCAAAATTGAAATGTTGCTTACCAATAGCAGAAGAAGGAAAAGAGATCGTTATATCAAAACGACGCCCATCAAATGGCAAAAGTTCTGCAAAACCATGAGCCCCTTCAACCCGCAACGGCTTTTTTATAATGAAATAGGAACGCAATGCACTCTGCTGGACAATGCCAGCATCTTCAAAAGCTTGGCAATATTGCCATGAAGAACCATCCAAAATAGGAATCTCATTATGCGATACTTCAATAATAAGATTGTCCAAATTATAAGCAGCAATAGCTGCCATCAAATGTTCAATTGTTTCAACCCTTAGCTCTCCATCTCCAAGCACCGTTGATAATTCAGTTTCTCCGGTTTGCGATGCATGGGCTTGAAATATTTTTTCTGTTCCATCTAATCCACAACGCTTAAAAAGAATACCACACCCAACATCAGCTGGATAAACCTTTATCACTGACAAACAACCACTGTGAACGCCAATCCCCTTAAATATTACTGCTTTTTTAAGAGTAGACTGATATTTTGGTAGCAAGTTCATCATATTATTTTATTACATTTCTTTTAGCTCTTTTGATAAATTTTATAAAACTATTAAAAAAATATTCATAGTAAATAATAAATAACCCGCTTATAATTAAGCGGGTTAAAAAAAGTAAAGTATTTTATCCAAAAAAACAGTATATTTTACTGTATAATTTCTAATTCATCATCAAAGATCATCATAATATTTCTTAGTGCCTCATTTTTTATCAATTAATTTACCTGACGACGTAAAAATGCTGGTATTTCTAACTGATCTTCTTCACTGATAAAAGTACGCTGATCTTGTGGCACCTGAGGATGTAACTCACCAGAACGGCGTGGAACATAAACAGAAGCATCTTGAGAAAGTGCCTGAGAATTTTTATTGTAAACGTGAGACTCTTGCTGCTGTGACGATCTCACAGCAGGTTCCAACCTTGCTTCTGGCTCTACTTCCTCACGATGTGTCAAACTCTGTTTTAAACGCTGCCAAAGATTACGAGGACTTTGATCAGTCACAGATGTTCTTTGACTTTGTCTATGAGCAACAGGAGGAAAATCCTTTAACTCAGGCATACGCATTGGAGCGCGCGCTTGCATCTGTTGCATTTGTTTTGGTTGCATTGGCTTTTCTTTTTGCTTCACAACCCCTGTCATGTCATCAAGAACATGCGCTGTTGCCTCCATACTCACGGGAGCCGTCATAGCTTGTTGAGAGCCTCGGCTTACTTGCATACGCGGTGCATTTGATACCTGATCCTGCACAGCATTTGAAGCATAAGCAACAGTTTTTGTCGCAGCAACAGTTTTTGTCGCACTTCGTGTCATCATTGCTTCTGCAGGCTGTGCAAAAATTTGACTTTTGGGACGAAACTGTTCTCCTGTTGGCTTCTCCTTTTCTATTTCAAGAGATTCGATAACTTCTACCATTGATTCAGAACGCAAGGGCGATGATTGAACATGAAAAGAACTGTGTGGCGTTCCAGGATCGTTCTTGCGTATTGAAGAGGTTGGCCTTTGAAACTGAGGCTGAGAGGACTGAACCACATCACTAACCTCACGATCAATACCGGTAGCAACCACGGATACACGAATAACACCTTCCAATGACTCATCATCAATGGCTCCAAAGATCACATTCGCATCAGCATCCACTTCTTCACGAATACGATTAGCAGCTTCATCCACCTCAAAGAGAGTCATATCACGCCCCCCCGTAATAGAAATCAATAAACCACGTGCTCCACGCATAGATGTATCATCCAACAATGGATTTGCAATAGCAGCTTCAGCCGCTGCCAAAGCACGCCCCTCACCAGATGCTTCACCCGTTCCCATCATGGCTCGACCCATTTCGTGCATAACAGAACGAACATCAGCAAAATCAAGGTTAATCAAGCCCTCTTTAATCATTAAGTCTGTAATGGAAGCAACACCAGAATAAAGCACTTGATCAGCCATAGCAAAAGCATCAGCAAATGTTGTTTTATCATTTGCAATACGGAAAAGATTTTGATTGGGAATAACAATCAATGTATCGACAGACTTTTGTAATTCTTCAATACCAGCCTCTGCCGTTTTCATACGACGAGCCCCTTCAAACTGAAATGGCTTTGTCACAACACCAACGGTCAAAATACCTTTTTCACGCGCTGCACGAGCAACAACGGGAGCAGCACCTGTTCCAGTTCCTCCCCCCATACCAGCAGTAATAAAAACCATATGAGAGTCTGCAAGATGATCGATAATTTCATCAATACATTCCTCTGCCGCTGCTTGTCCAACTTCTGGTAAAGCCCCAGCACCCAAACCTTCTGTCACAGCTGCACCAAGCTGGATAACACGTTCAGCCTTTGACATCGCCAAAGCCTGTGCATCCGTATTAGCAACAACAAAGTCAACTCCCTGAAGACCAGCATTAATCATGTTATTCACGGCATTCCCGCCACCACCTCCAACACCAAAAACGGTAATGCGTGGCTTCAATTCCGCGATATCTGGCCGATGCAGATTAATCGTCATTTTCTTTTCCTTCTCATAAGACACCGCAAGCCAAAGCGATGAAATTTATCCAACTAGACTTAACTAAAAACTCTCACGCAACCACTGACCAACACGCTGCAAATACCCACGCGTGCCCATCGATAAATGATTTCCTGCCATCTGCATTGTTTTTTCTCCAAACCCCACCAATTGCGGATAAATTAACAATCCAACAGCAGATGTAAATGCCGCCCCTTTTGCAAGAGAAGGAAGCCTTGAAATACCTAAAGGCCGCCCGATACGAACATTTCTTCCTAATATAGTACGTGCCATTTCTGGCAATCCTGTTAACTGGCTTGCTCCCCCAGTCAAAATAACACGCTTACCAATGATGTGACCAAAACCAGACCGATTTAGACAATCACGGACCATTTCTAAAATTTCTTCAATACGTGCACGAATGATGCGCCCAAGAACCGCGCGAGGATATTGCGTTGCACGACGTTCACTCCCAATCTCCGTCACATTAATCATATGCCGTTCATCAGAACTCGTCAGAAGCGCTGAACCATATAAAACTTTTAAACGTTCTGCCTCTGTAAGTGACATAGAGAATCCACGCGCGACATCAAGCGTCACATGATGCCCACCAACAGCAAGGGCATCCGCATGGACAAATTTTCCCTCAAAAAACACTGAACATGTTGTTGTTCCACCACCAAAATCAATACATGCTGCTCCCAAATGTGCCTCATCATTCATCAAAACAGCAAGACCACTTGCAAAGGGAGTTGCAACCATCGCTTCGACACTCAAATGCGCACGATTAATGCAAGTTTCTAAATTACGTAAAGCCGCAGTTTCTGCTGTTACCACATGCACATCCACACCAAACAATTCTCCAGCCATTCCAATTGGATCAGAAATTCCTTTATCCCCATCCAAGACATAAGAGACTGGAACTGAATGCATGACATGACGTTCAGCATCAAAAGCTTTGCGCGAAATATCTGAAAATGCCACACGCACATCACGCTTAGTCACTTCACGCCCGCCCAAACGTACCATGCCATTAATAAGAGCACTTTGTAATCGGCTTGAAGAAAAGTTGACAATCACTGAATCCACCACCAAACCAGCCATTTTTTCTGCCGCATCAACAGCCAAACGTATTGATTGTTCTGCTGCAAACATATCCACAACCACCCCAGATTTAATACCGCGTGAACGCTGTACTCCAAAGCCTAGAATTTCCATAGAATGTGTACGTCCATGTAAATAGTGCGCATGCTTTAAAGGACGCAAACAAGCAATAAGACAAACAATCTTACTTGAGCCAACATCAAGCACCGTTAAAAAACGTGTCTTACGTCCCCCCCCATGATGTGATCTGAGCAACATTATAGGTTTCCTGCCTTTCGCGCCTCTAAAATACGTTCTTCTTCTGCAACACCAGCATCATAACGCTCTAACGTTTCATCGGATAAAGAAACAGTAATTCGATCAGCAAGACGTAAATCAACACTAAAGATATCGCGCGATAAAAGATCTTGCATTGTACCGGACGAAACAAGAGATGAAAGCCTTTCAAGGGCACCATTTTCAGGCAACATAATGCGCATTCCATTCTCCAAAACCAGATCCCAACGCCGATCACCCACCCGCACAAAAGCACGAACACGATCATACACTGGCCGATAGGTTGACAGCGCTTGAATAAATCCTTTAGCTGTATTTTGCGCACCCTGCCCAACCACAAGAGGTAAATCCCAAACATTTTTTCCTTTAAAGGGCACAATGATACGCCCCGTATTATCAACAATATCCATTACGCTATCATGTTGCCAAATAGCATAAGGTTCACGTTCCACGATGGAAATGCGCATTCTATTGGGATAAATCTTCTGAACATTTGCCGATTGAACCCAAGCCTGTTCTTCTAAAAGAGAACGTGCTCTCTCAACATCAAAAGTGAATATAGAGGGGGCAACATCAAGTCCTAAAATTTTTAAAATATCTTGTTTTCTCAAGCGTTTATTACCACTTATATCGACATCAACGACCACAAAACCACTATCCGATATAATCGTGTTTACGATCACAGCCATCTGACCGCTTGATAAAAGTCCATAAAAAGCCGTAACAAAGAAAAACCATACAACAGCAAAAGAGCCAAAATGGCGTGGAATATGAATATTGACAAAGACAAATTCAAACATAAACCGAAGAAAACGACGATAAAGACGTGGTAAAGCCGGCACTGAAAGCACCTCCATCGGAACATTTGTTTTATTAACATTCAACGCATACATGATGCGTCCTCCACCATCCATTGAACAATATCGCCGTAAGCACGGCCACTCGCTTTTGCAATATCAGGAAGAAGAGACGTCGGTGTCATACCGGGTTGCGTATTAATTTCAAGCCAAACCAATTCTCCTGTTTTCTCATCAAAACGAAAATCAGAACGACTAACACCTCGACACCCTATCGCCTGATGGGCTGCTAAAGACATTCTTTGCACACTTTGGTAAATATTTAGTGAAAGTTTTGCAGGACAAATGTGAAGAGAGCCACCTGTTTTATATTTTGAGTCATAATCGTAAAATGGAAAGTGTTGATCGGGAAGAATTTCGCACACGTCCAACACTTCATTCCCTAAAACTGCACAAGTTAATTCACGACCAGGAATATACTTTTCAACCATCACCTCATCTGCATATCCCCACTCATCTCCCCCAATATTACGCGGTGGTGCAGCTTCATTTTCCTGGACAATAACAACACCAAAACTTGATCCTTCACACACAGGTTTAATGACATAAGGAGGTTCCATGGGATGCGTTTTCCCAACAGCAAAGCGGCTCATAATACGAGAAGGAGCAACGCAAACCCCAACACTTGCAACAATAATTTTCGCACGTCCCTTATCCATGGCCAAAGCAGACGCCATCACACCAGAATGGGTATAAGGAATTTTTAAATATTCAAGAATCCCCTGAATCCGACCATCTTCACCAAATGAACCATGCAATGCATTAAAGGCAATATCGGGCTGCAACCGTTCGAGAACAGAAGCAATATGAGCATCAACGTCCACGCGACTCACACGATACCCCTGCGCCTCAAGAACATCAGCACAAGCTGCTCCTGAAGATAAACTTACAGACCGTTCAGAAGAAAAACCTCCCATTAACACAGCTATATGTTTATCTTTCATAATAAATCACCCTCTTTTGCATACTATATCTAGTCTATATAGAAGACATCAGCACCACATACACGAGAAAAGCAAAGTTTATTCTTGCGAATCAATAATCTAGCATTTTGCATAATGAATCAGACTCAAAAGCTTGATGCAAGAGATTCTTTGTTAATTTATTGATTCTTAATAGAATTTTTTTATTATCTCTTTGAAATGACTCAATTTTTTATTTACACTTTTTTAGTGAACAATAAATCAATGAAATGGGTCAAAAAAAGCGACACTTCGACCTTGCTCAAATTGACCGATACGCTCTATTTCCCATTGTAAAAGGTGAGCTGAATGTGCAAAAACACGCGCACGCACTGTTTCTCCCAATGCTTCAAGATCATATCCTGTGGCTTGCCCTGTATTAATCATAAAATTACAGTGCATTTCACTCATTTGAGCGCCACCAATCTGTAAACCACGGCATCCTGCTTCATCAATCACGCGCCACGCGGATGTATTCTCAGGATTTTTGAAAGTTGATCCCCCTGTTTTTTCGCGAATAGGTTGCACTGTTTCTCTGTGAAGGGCAACTTCATCCATAGCCGCACGAATAGCATCTTTATTACCGGGTTTTCCCTCCAATAAAGCAGCGGTAAAAATAAAATCTTTAGGAATATCACAATGGCGATAGGAATAATGCATATCTTTCAAACTTAAGATATGACGTTGTCCTTTACGATCCAACGCATAAACCTCAACAACACGTGCTGCGGTTTCAACACCATTGGCACCCGCATTCATTTTGAGAGCGCCGCCAAGACCACCAGGAATACCATGATAAAAATGAAACCCTGCAATTTCTGCCTTTAACGCAGCAGCAGCTAAATGTTTATCCGCCGTACCAGCGCCAACTAAAAAGCCTTTTGGAGAAACTTGCTGTACTTGCCCAAAATTTTTGGGCGAAAGACGAATCACAACTCCAGGAACGCCCCCATCGCGCACCAGAAGATTAGAACCGATACCTACAATTGTGACAGGAACACATTCAGGCAAATTTTGAAGGAAAAGAGCCAAATCTTCTTCATCAACAGGCTGATAAAAAAGCTCTGCCAATCCGCCAGTGCGAAACCACGTCACCTTACGCATCTCAACATTAGGAGTAAGTTTTCCTCTTACGCCCCCCAACAGCGGTTGCAATTGCGCCAATAGCGCCTCACCATCAATGTGCTGAAAATTTATCATGACCTTCAAGTTCCGATAACTGATGAGGCAACGCACAAGCCCATTGTGTGATATTGCCAGCACCAAGAAAAACAACATAATCCTCTGCCTGGGCAAATTTTGAGACAAGAGAAACAATATCTTCCAGACCGTCTATCAAGCGCACATCACGATGACCAGCCATTTTAATATGCTCTACCAATTCTTGCGAACCAAACCCTACAATAGGCTCTTCACCAGCAGCATAAACGGGGGTAATCAACACTGTATCTGCATCATTAAAACAACCAGCAAAATCATCAAATAAATGATACAAACGCGAATAACGATGAGGTTGTGCAATGGCAATAACACGCCCTTTTGCACTCTCACGTGCCGCACGCAAAACAGCCTTTATTTCAACAGGGTGATGTCCATAATCATCAAATATTTCAACGCCACGCCAACTTCCTGTTCGCGTAAAACGCCGTTTTACGCCACCAAATTCCGCCAATCCCTTCTTTATCAATTCATTTGAAATGCCAAGTTCATGTGCAATAGCTATCGCTGCTGTTGCATTGGCAACATTATGCTGTCCTGCCATGGGCAAAAGCAAATTTTTCAACTCAATTTTTCTTCCTGTCTTGCGTGAACGAACAAGAACATCAAAATACGTTTTTTGACCATCCCTCGAAAGATTAAGAAAACGAACGTCCGCTTGTGGATTTGCACCATAAGTAATCACCCAACGATCATCAATACGGCTCGCCAATGACTGAACCTCTGGATGATCAACGCACAAAACAGCAAAACCATAAAAAGGAACATTTTCCACGAATTGCCGAAAAGCCGCGCGGACAGCATCAAAACTCCCATAATGATCCAAATGCTCAGCATCAATATTGGTAACAACAGCAATATCAGCAGGAAGCTTTAAAAACGTACCATCACTTTCATCAGCTTCAACAATCATCCAATCGCCTTCTCCTGTACGAGAATTCGTACCATAAGCATTAATAATACCACCATTAATCACCACTGGATCAAAACGACCAGCATCAAGAAGCGCTGCAACCATTGATGTAGTCGTTGTTTTACCATGTGTACCACCCACCGCAATTGCACGCCGAAATCGCATTAGCTCTGCCAACATTTCTGCACGTCTGACAAGCGGCAAATGCCTTTCTTTTGCAGCAATATACTCAGGATTTGTTTTTTTAACGGCAGTAGAAAAAACAACAACCTCTGCATTTCCTAAATTTTCAGCACAATGACCGATATGAACATTAATTCCTTTTCTCCGCAAACGTTCAACATTTGCACTCTCAACTTGATCGGACCCTTGAACTTTATAGCCGAGATTATAAAAAACCTCCGCAATTCCACTCATGCCAATCCCTCCAATGCCAATAAAATGGATAACGCCTATATCAAGTGGCATTTTCATCAAAAAGCTCCTCTTTTATATCTGACAGCAATCGTCCTGCAATCAAGGCTTCAGCCATATCAGCAAGGCAACGGGTTGCATGAGGTTGCCCAACTTTTTTTGCAGCAAGCGCTTGTTTTTCCAATAAATGGGGTGCACAACAAGCTCGCGTTAGAAGAGAAGAAAGCCTTTGTGCATTTAAATCTTTTTCTAAGACAATCTGCGCACCACCCACACGCGCAAGAAGAGCAGCATTGGCTGCCTGATCATGATCCAAAGCATACGGATAAGGAATAAGCAAAGCAGGTCTACCAATCACCGCTATTTCACAAACCGATGAAGCCCCAGCACGCGACAAAATAAAATGAGCATGTGCCATCCGTTCAGCCATATCATCAAAGAAAGGAGCAACTTCAGCTTGTACCCCCCTATCACGATAGATTTTGATCAATTCTGCAGCATCACCACGAACTTGCTGTACAATTCGTAAGCGCTTACGGTTTTGATCATCGAGCAAAGCAACCGCTTCTGGAACAATATGTGAAAAAAAGGAAGCCCCTTGACTACCCCCAAAAATCAAAAAATTAAATGGCTTTTCTCCCACTGAAGAATGATAAGGAATTTTAGCCGCCTTCAACACAGCCTCACGTACAGGATTTCCCGTTAAAAGTGTTTTATGAGCATAAGCACCATGGGGCGACAACAAACCACCAGCGATTGCACGCACAAAAATTGCCAATACCCGATTGGCACGCCCCATAACAGCATTTTGCTCATGAATAAATGTTACACGCCGCATTAAGGCCGCCATAAAAAGAGGAGGGAAACTCGGATATCCCCCAAAACCACCAACAAGAACAGGACGTAATTTATAAAATAACCTCAACGATTGCCCCATACCTCTGAGCAAAGACCAAATTGTTTTTATCAAAGCAAAAGGATGACGTCGTGTGAATGTTGCCGATGAAACGATATGTGTATGCTCTTCATCAAAGCTCCGTACAAAAGATCGTGCTCTCTCATCGGTTATCAAATGAACATCATATCCACGCTGCCTTAATTCAACAGCAAGTGCTTCAGCAGGAAAAAGATGTCCACCTGTACCACCCGCCGCCAAAACAATAACTTTTTTATCATTCATAAGGTGTATCCAAGACAGAGGAAGAAAAAGCTGAAAGACGCGCTTCTGGCCAACGACGTGTTAAACTGAGTAAAATTCCCATTGAAACTGCAATTGCCACCATCGATGAGCCGCCATAAGAGATAAACGGTAATGTCATGCCTTTAGGAGGGATTAAATGAAGATTAACGGCCATATTAATCGCTGATTGAAAGCCTATCATCATGGCTATGCCTGTGATACCAAGACGTATAAAAGAATCACGTGTATTCATGGCTATATACAATGAACGCATAACGATAAAGGCAAAAAGCATCATAATGAACAAACAAAGAATAATACCATATTCTTCAGCAGCCACAGAAAATACAAAGTCTGTATGGCTATCAGGAATGATACGTTTTACTGTTCCCTCTCCGGGGCCTTGCCCAAACCAACCACCATTCAAAATAGCCTCACGCCCTACATCCACTTGAAAGGTATCTCCTTCCCCTGTCAAAAAACCATTGATACGATCACGCACATGAGGCAGAAAAAGATAAGCGAAAACAATTCCTACAGCACCTAAAATGAGAAAGAAAAAAATAACCGTAAGAGGCACACCAGCAATAAAAAACAGCCCCCCCCATGTTGCACTTATTAAAATTGTTTGTCCAATATCAGGCTGTAAAACCAGAAGAACACAACAAATAGCATAAAGGAGAGTTGCTAATATGTAACCCAGAAATCCCTTTCTGCGTATCTGTTCTGAAAAAAGCCAAGCAGACATCACCACAAAAGCTGGTTTCATAAACTCTGATGCTTGTACAGAAAAACCAAAGAGCAAAATCCACCGCCGTGCTCCCTTTAATTCAGGACCCCAAAATAAGGTTGCAACCATAAGAGCAAGCGTTACAATGAGTAAAAGAGCACATAAACGACGAATATTAGCAAGCGAAAAAAAAGAAATGGTAACCATCGTAAAAAATGCTGCAATGCTAAAAATGATATGCCACCGAACAAAATAAAAACTATCAGCAATTCCGATTTTTTTTGCAATAGTGGGGCTAGCAGCAAAAGACAGCATAATGCCAATCCCCATTAAAATTAAACAAGCTGCAAAAATAGAGCGATCAATCGTCCACCACCAATTGGCAATTGGGTCTCTATCTGCACGCGTAATCATTTATATCCACCTTATCTGTTTATAAATTTTCTCAAAGTGATAAGGTTCCCCAACCTGTTTAACAAACACTTTAAAAACGAAATTACACAAAAAAAGATTCTGGAGTCTTAACGCAAAAATATTTTTTATCATTGATGCTTTTTTTATTGTAACTGCATCACCAAAGAGACAAATGCTTCGCCTCGCACTTCATAATTTTTAAATTGGTCATAACTTGCACAAGCAGGAGACAAAAGAACGACCCCCTCCTTTGCCTTGCAATGCATTGCGTCAATGGTCGCTTCACGCACCGCATTTTCTAAAGTTAAGCTCATAGAAAAAGGAAAAGCAGAACCAATAATGCGAGCAAATTCTTCTGCCGCACTTCCAATTAAATAGGCTTTACGGATTTTAGGAAAAAATTCTCTAAGAGACTCAATTCCTCCCTTTTTTGCCTGTCCCCCAACAATCCAAAAAATATCATTAAAGGCGCCAAGTGCAGGTGCTGCTGCATCGGCATTCGTTGCCTTACTATCATTGATAAACAAAACCGTCCCCATTTTACGGACCTGCTGCATACGGTGGGGCAATCCTTTATAGCTTGCTAAATACTTGTTCATAGAGGAATCCGTTATTTTTAAAGCCTGCAAAGCGGCCAATGCCATAAGAGCATTTTGCGCATTATGACCTCCGCGCAAAGCAGCCATAGAAGCAAGGTCTGCAAGCATATGTTGCTCTCCTTGATGAACAGAAAAGAGCTTGGTTCCCTCTGCATAAAAACCATTTTCAACAAAATGATCCTTGGAAATTGCCTCGATTTGATGCCCCTCGTGAAGCAACTGTTGATACAAAATCTCACAAGCAGCATCATCAACTGAAATAAAAGCCTGTGAAGCCTGAGCAATCAGACGCCTTTTTGTTTTCACATAACAAGCAAAACTCCCATGACGATCAATATGATCAGGTGTTAAATTCAATAAAAGTCCAATGGTTGGCTGAAGAGAGGGAGTAAGATCAATTTGAAACGATGAACATTCAATCACATAGATACGTTTTTTAACAAAGGGCTTAAGCGTCAATATTGCCTTTCCGATATTTCCCCCCATCTGCACATCATAACCCATTTTTTCCAACAAATGGGCAAGCAAAGCTGTCGTTGTTGACTTTCCATTCGTCCCCGTAATCGCAATAAAAGGAACATCTTGATCACAAAAACCATAACGCTGTAAAAAATGATGGCGCGCACGAACAAATAATTCAATATCACCGATAATTTCTATATTTTCTTTTCGTGCTTTTTCAACAACCCAATGGGGCTTTGGATACATTAAAGGGACACCAGGAGCTAAAATCAATGCAACGAATTTTGACCAGTCCTCATCGTGAAGATTTTTTGTCGGAATATTTTGTCGAAAAGCTGCTTGCACGCTCGCAGGATTATCATCCCACGCCACCACTTGCGCACCGCCACTCATCAATGCTTGTGCCGTTGCTAATCCAGACGCCCCTAACCCAAACAGAGCAACTTTTTGTCCTTTATAACACGCAACAGAAATCAAAATTTCACCGCAATTTAAGTGTTGAAAGACCAATGAGAGCAAGAACGATTGAAATAATCCAGAAACGTATCACCACTTGGCTTTCAGTCCAGCCTTTTTTCTCAAAATGATGATGGATCGGTGCCATAAGAAACACGCGTTTTCTTGTCAATTTGAAATAACCAACCTGAATAACGACTGAAAAAGCTTCCACAACAAAAAGCCCACCAATAAGAACCAAAACGATTTCGTGCTTCGTAGCAACCGCAACAGTCCCCAATAATCCTCCCAGAGCCAACGAGCCAGTATCCCCCATAAAAATAGCAGCCGGTGGTGCATTAAACCACAAAAAGCCAAGCCCTGCCCCTACAACAGCCCCCAATAAAACAGCCAATTCACCTGTTCCCGATACATAGTGTATTTGGAGATAATCAGCAAAATTCATATTACCACAAAGATAAGCAATCAGAGCAAAAGATAAGGCTGCAACCATCACAGGGACAATAGCAAGCCCATCAAGTCCATCCGTCAAATTAACCGCATTCCCCGTCGCAACAATAACAAAAGCAGAAAAAGGAATGAAAAACCAACCCAAGTTGATAAGGTAATCTTTCAAAAAAGGCAAAGCGAATCCAGATGAGCCAATTTTCAGAATGACAAAAGCAGCAATCGCTGCAACAAAAAACTCCAAGCTTAACCGTGCTTTCCCAGAAAATCCTTTGTCTGTTTGTTTTGTGACCTTAAGATAATCATCATAAAATCCAATAGCCCCAAAAGAAAGCATAACCAAGAGCGAAACCCAAAAATAAATATTCGATAAATTACACCATAAAAATGCCGATACGACAATGCCGGTTAAAATCATCAATCCACCCATTGTAGGTGTTCCAGCCTTTTTAAAATGTGTTTGAGGACCATCGGCACGAATCGGTTGCCCTTTGCCCTGACGCAATTTAAGAGAAGAAATGATGCTAGGTCCAAACAAAAAAACAATGAGCCCTGACGTCAGCATCGCTGCTATCGTGCGAAAAGTAATATAACGAAAAACATTCACACCTGGAAGCCAATCACTAAACGAAGTAAAAAACAGCATCATGGGATAAAAAACCTTTTAAAACTATGAAGAAACCGCCTTATAGCGATCCAGCAATGCACTCACAATATTTGATGAACAAAGGCTATTGGATGATTTAATCATAAGCAGATCGCCAGAAGAAATTTCTGTCAAAAGAAGCGGTAAAATTTTCTCAATATTTTCAGCATAATAAACCTTAGCATAAGCAGACAAATCATCGACTAAAGACTTCATCGCCTCACCAAATAAAAAAACGGGATTAGCACCAGAAAGATGGATTGGCTTTATTAAATCACGATGAAGCTTTTCACTATACTCCCCTAACTCTAACATATCCCCTAAAACAGCAATTCGCCGCCCCTCCTCTCCTACTGGTCCTGTAGCAAGAAGTTCAAGAGCAGCACGCATAGAAGCAGGATTAGCATTATAACTTTCATCAATGAGATAAAATTCACCTCCATTTGATAAAGATAATCGATAACGGACACCCCGCCCCTTTTGAGGAGAAAAATGGTTAAAAGAAAGCAAAACAGGCTCTAGCTCAACACCCATAGCATCACAAGCAGCAATAACCCCTAAACTATTCTGCACGATATGGCGCCCCGGAGCGCCAATTTCAACCTTTCTATCCCGCCCCTTAATACGCACAATCATAGAAGAATTATCGGTTAGAAGACGTATATCCCGCGCCTGATAATCAGCATTTTTGGTCTCACCAAAGCTTAAGATCTTTTTCACACCGCATCGCTTTGCTTTTTGAACGAGATAAGAAAAAAAAGCACTATCTGCATTTAAAATAGCAATGCCTTCCTCATCCAATCCTTCAAAAATTTCAGCTTTTGCCTCTGCAATTTCTTCAAGATCTTTGAAAAACCCCATATGTCCCGCACAAATACGCGTAATGAGAGCAACATGCGGACAAACGAGTTTAACAAGAGGGCGAATTTCATCTTTATGATTCATGCCAATTTCAAAGACACCATAATCACTCTCTACAGGCATCCGTGCTAAAGTAAGCGGCACTCCCCAGCAATTATTTAAAGAAGCGAGATTTGCATGAACGTTCCCAGACGTTGCAAGGACTTGTTTCAAAGCTTCTTTTGTCGTTGTTTTTCCCACCGATCCTGTTATCGCGATAATTTTAGCTTTTGAACGTTTACGTGCGGCTTTCCCAAGTTTTTCTAAAGCTTGCAAAACATCAGAAACAACAATGAGTGGAGCCGATATCTTTTCCATATCTCTCAAACGATGTTCTGCCACAATAAGAACGCCTGCACCTCGTGCATAAGCTTGCAGAGCAAAATCATGACCATCAAGATGATGCCCCTTAATACAGAAAAAAATATCGCCTTTTGCAAGAGTACGGCTATCAATAGAAACCCCAGGAAAAGTTTCTGGCAAGCTTCCTATTACAATACCATCAATGGCAGCAATAAGTTCTTGTTTTTCCCACAAAGCTGTCATCTCTTTCGGTCCTCTAGAGCTTCTGTTACTTTCAGACGATCTGAAAAAGGATAGGTTGTTTGTCCTATAATTTGGCCATCTTCATGACCTTTTCCAGCAATGATGAGTGTATCACCAGTTTTCAAAAGCCCCACTGAATAAGAAATAGCTTCACCGCGATCTGCTATCTCTATTGCTGTTGGTACCGCCTGTAAAATATCCTTACGTATTTTTTCTGGCTTTTCTGTGCGCGGATTATCATCCGTTACAATCACAATATCCGCTTTATCCGCTGCAATTTTTCCCATCAAAGCTCTTTTTCCTTGATCTCGATCCCCTCCACAACCAAAAACAACAATCAAACGCCCTTGCGTAAAGGGACGAACCGACATCAAAACTTGCTCCAAAGCTTCTGGTTTATGCGCATAATCAATATAAACAGGCGCATTATTTTCTGTCTTTCCAACAAACTCTAAACGACCAGGCGCTCCCTGCAAAATTTCAAGCGCGGGAAAAACCTTATCAGGAGAAATACCTGTTGCAATGGCTAATCCTGCCGCCACAAGCGCATTGGCCACCTGAAAGTCTCCAGCTAAAGGCAAATCAAATGTATAAATCTTGTTTTCCACACGACACTCAATACACTGTTTTGAACGTTGGTGTTCAACACGATTAATTGTGATAAAGTGCCCTTTACGTCCAATTGTCAAGACGCGACGGCGTGCTTGTGTAACAGCATCAATAACCTTTTTTGAATAGACATCATCAGCAAAAATCAGAGCAGGAGCAGATACAGGCAAAAGTGTATCAAACAACCGCATTTTAGTCCGCAAATAATCCTCTACGCACCTGTGATAATCCATGTGATCTCGCCCTAAATTGGTAAAGGCCCCTGCCGTTAAACGGACTCCATCAAGTCTTCCTTGATCAAGCCCATGTGAAGAAGCTTCAAGAGCTGTATGGGTCACACCTTCATGAGAAATTTCACAAAGAAGACGGTGCAAGACGACTGGATCAGGTGTTGTGAGAGAACCATAATCATTCCGCTTAGGAGAAACAACACCAACCGTTCCTATACTCGCAGCACATAATCCAACATGTGTCCAAATTTGCCGAATAAAAGAAACAACAGATGTTTTACCACTTGTACCCGTCACAGCAACGACCGTTTCAGGCTGAGAACCGTAAAAACGTGCTGCTGCTAACGCAAGACTATGACGAACATTCGAAACACGTAAAATTGGAACAGATACATCCTCAACAACAGCCTGACAATCCGTAACAATTGCACGCGCTCCACGCTTTATCGCATCATTGATATAGTGTCTTCCATCTCCTGTTTTTCCTTGAACAGCAACAAAAACATAACCCGGCAAGACTTGTCGAGAATCTGCACTGATTCCTGTTATTTCCATTGAACAAAGTTTCTGATCTTCAAAACATTCTGTAAAAACTGTTCCAAACAACATAACGACGCACCTTTATATTCATTTTACCGTTTTTTAACAAAACTTGAATGGCTCTTTTTGCCTAAAAGAGACTCATATTCTTTTTTTAAATCGGGCTTTACACCAAGAAAACTCGCTGAGCGACGAACAATATTAGCAAGCATTGGTCCAGCATTCATCCCCGCTGTTGCGGAATTTTTTCCCTCTTCTGGCTTAGGTTCATCAATAATTGTTAAAACAACATAAGCAGGCTCATCAATCGGAAAAGCAGCTAGAAAACTATTGAAATTTTTTGTTTTAGAATATTTTCCATTTTCAACTTTCTCAGCTGTTCCTGTCTTTCCACCCACCCGATAGCCTTGTACTCTTGCATTACGTCCAGAACCAATATCACTATTTAATTGATAAAGGTAACGCATATTTTGACTTGTTTTGGCCTGCAAAACCTGTTTTGCATGGCGCAAAGTTTGTTCTTTTGTCCGTTTTAAAAATGTTGGCTCAATCAACCAACCGCCATTCATTAAAGCAGCAGCCCCAACGGCTGTTTGCAAGGGTGTTGTTGCCATACCATGCCCAAAAGAAATTGTCATAGAATGGATATCCTTCCAATGATGTGGCACAATAGGATGCGCAACTTCAGGCAACTCTGTTGTGAGACGATCCAAAAGTCCTAATTTTTGCAAAAAATCACGATGTTTATCAATCCCTATCGCTAACGCCTCTTTAGCAGAACCAATATTGGAAGAATAAATAAAAACCTCCCATAACGTTAAGGGACGATTTTTTCCGTGAAAATCATGAATCGTATAGCCACTACTTGCTTTTATGGGCTTTGAAGCATCAATAATACTGTTTAAATGAAAAATATCGGAATCAAGGGCCATGGCAGTCGTAAAACTTTTAATGATCGATCCCATTTCAAAAGTTCCAGCCGTCATCCGATTAAGACGATCACTTTTTAAAGCTTCAATAGGATTTCCAGGATCAAAATCTGGTAGTGATGCCAAAGCCAAAACTTCCCCCGTATGGATATTTAAAATAACAGCGCCTGCTGCAATTGCTTTATAACGCTTCATAGCCTGAATAAGTTCATCATGAACAATTGCCTGAACACGCAGATCAATCGAAAGTTGAACGTTTTTTAATGATTCTTCTATAGCAAGACCAGCAGCACGCAGAGCACTCAGCCCCGTATCATCGATATATTTTTCCATACCCGCAATGCCCTGATTATCTACATTAACCATGCCGAGAATATGGGAAGTTATAGGCCCATTGGGGTAAAAACGACGAATTTCAGTCCGAAAACCAATTCCAGGAATACCAAGAGCCATAATTTGCGTCTTCTGCATGGGTGTTAACCCACGCTGTATCCAAGAAAAACCAGTTTTTCTTTTTAAACGTTTATAGGTTTCCTGCCAATTCAGATCAGGTAAAACTGTTGAGAGCAATTCAATTGTTTCATCCACATCAATAATACGTCGTGGTTCAGCAAAAAGTGAATAGGTTTTAATATCTGTTGCTAATAAACGACCATTACGATCAACAATATCAGGTCGTGCCATCAATTGAAGAGCGTCTGGTCCCTTAGCTTCTTCAATTTGTCCACCTTCCAACCCATAAGAAATAAGGCAAGCCCCTATAATGCCATATAAAATTAAAAAGCAAAACAACGAAAAAAGCAAACGTAGACGACTAGAATAGGAACGATGAACAGAAACATTATGATCATTCAATGAATTCTTTAAGCGCTTTTTTTTCTGTGAAAATAAAAAGGGCAACTTCATCGCTGTACGCCTTTTTGAACAACAGCATTGACTTGAGAAGCTTGATTATTTGCCCAAGTATCTTGATTATCTTCCAAGATATTTTGTTTAATTATTTCTTCAATTGGATCATGTTTTCGTAGCGGAATGTCTTTAAACTCCACGATTTGACGTGGCTGTATAACCTCTAACCCAAGTTCTTTTTGATAACGTTTTGCAAGTTTTTGCATACGTGAAGGCTTTATCATGACAGCCCACTCAGCATGAAGCAAACTCACCGTATTTTTTGCTGCAGCAATTTCATGCTCAAGATGACGAACCTCACTCATTCGTTTTTGAACATCATATTTTACCTTATAAGTAAGCCCTGCCATACAAATCATAATCATCACTAAAATCATATCAAATGTACGGAAAACTGTCATTTCTTGCCACCTTCAAAACTGGCAATTTCTGCTAAACCAAATAATTTCATATCTTCTGCAAGAGCCTCTGCGTCAGTTCTCACCCCCATACGTAATCTTGCAGAACGTGAACGAGGATTTTTCTGTAACTCCTCTTTATTGGCCGTTATTCCTCCTTTAAACAAAGGGAAAAATGTTGCTGGCGAATGCTTTATTTCAGGCAAATAACGTGATCTTATACATGCTCCAGAACGAGCCGAAAAAAATCTTTTGACCATACGATCTTCAAGAGAATGAAAACTGACAACCCCCAAACGGCCTCCAGCTTTTAAAACGCGTTCAGCAGCAAATAAACCACGTGCTAATTCGCCCATTTCATCATTAACATAGATACGAAGAGCCTGAAATACATGTGTTGCAGGATGAATGCGATCTCCTGGCTTACGCCCTACCAACGCTTCAATAGCATAGGCCAAATCACCTGTACGCAAAAAAGGCTGAACAACACGACGCTTTTCAATCATTCGTGCAATTCGCCCTGCATAACGCTCTTCTCCTAATACCTTAAAAATACGCGCTAACTCCTTTGCTTTTAAATGATTAACAACATCGCTAGCTGTAAAACCCGTCTGAGCCATTCGCATATCTAAGGGACCATCTTTTTGAAAAGAAAATCCTCTTTCTGCTTCGTCAAGCTGCATTGAAGAGACACCGATATCCAAAATAACCGCATCCACCTTCTCTTTAATGACACGATCGAGCTTTGAAAATTCCGTATGGATCAAACGAAGCCGTGGAAAAAATTCATCAACTAGAGATTGTCCCGCATCAATGGCATGAGGATCACGATCAAGAGCAATCACTTCCGCCCCTGCCTTTAACAAAGCGCGCGTATAACCACCAGCACCAAAGGTGCCATCAATCACTTTTGCTCCAACCAATGGCATAAGCCCAGCCAAAACTGGCTGCAACAACACTGGAATATGGCGTTCAGCTCTTTGATCCTGTTTTGTCAAAATAATCCGTCTTGAAGTTATGCTGTTTCAAATCAACAGCGCTCTCATGGCAACCGCTACCAGAATAACCTAACCCTCAACTTTCATATTAATCACCATGAAAGAAAAAAATTAAAGATATTCCAAGACACATCCTAACGTATTATACTTAAAGAAATGTTATAATTTTTCAAAACACTCTTTAATTCAAGTGTTCATTTAAAACGCAGACTCCACTCCATATAAAGACCACATGTCATTGATCATAAAAAAATATTGCGTATCATCCATGAAATATCAGTCGGCCTATAAGCCGGGTTCTGTAGTAAAGCTTGTGCTTTACATGGCAACCATTCATCTGGGACGGATGTTACCACCCGCCTCGTGCAACCTACCCGAATGACTCGCCCGGAAATCGGCTGCAAATTAAATCTTGCACGTCATTTCTATTTGGTCTTGCTCCCGGTGGGGTTTACCTTGCCACATTCATTACTGAATGTGCGGTGGGCTCTTACTCCACCCTTTCACCCTTACCTATAAAAATAGGCGGTTTACTTTCTGTGGCACTTTCCCTAGGGTCACCCCCGCCGGGTGTTACCCGGCACCGTTTTTCCATGGAGCCCGGACTTTCCTCACCTGCCGCTTTTCAGCATTGGACAAGCGCGGCTGCCCAGCCGACTGACGCATTAATTTATAAAACATTTTCTGCTCCGTGAAAATAGCATCTTAAAATATTTTATAGTCAACTTCTTTCATAAAGACGTCCTTATTTAAGACGTCCTTATTTTAATGAAGCCAAATATATTTTCACTTTTTCGCAATATTTTGCTGAAATGGAATTCATTTTTTTTGCCCCATGACCCGCGTTATACTTAAGGATTGTACCACACGTACTTCCACCGCTGAGTTTATAGGCCCGCGCCAAATAACGCATACCATATTCAAGATTGGTCGCAGGATCGTACAAATCTTTTACAGAACCACTAAAGCCCAACCCACGCGCCGTAGAGGGTTTTATTTGCATCAAACCTATTTCGCCCGCAGCCCCTTTTATGCTCGCCTTATAATTACTTTCAACTTTTACAACAGCATGTGCTAAATTAACGGGAACATTATGCTTAGTTGCAAGTTTCTGAATAAGGAACTCATAAGGACGAGCAGGTGTTTTAGAGGCAACAATCTCTGAGCCTTCTTTTGATTCTGCAACATTTAAGGCACTATGAGTCCAGCTTATATCAAATATAAAAAATACAGCACACGCTGTATTTAACAAGATTTTCAAAAATTGCATTTTCTTTCTCTTTACAACATTCTCAAATTCTATCCGCAAATAATTTGCAAGCGTATTGTACAAAAAAAGAAAGCAAAAGAACGGCTTGAAAAAGGAAATACTAAGACAATTTCAAGATAAAATCCTGTAGCAAAAGAAAATCTCTTTATGCACAAATTATAAATCTCTCTATATCATAAAATAAAAAAAATAAAGAGAATATATTTGATCTTATAGTATATTCAATAAAATGATATACTCTATATATCTCTATTATTTCTGCTGTATCACTCAATTTCTATAGTACAAAATAGCAATAAAGATACATAATATTTTTTACAAATGATGATTAAATTCTTTATTAAGATCAATTCTACAAAGTAATGCAGAGACAAGACAATCTTTACCAAAGATCCCCGATATTGAAAAAAATTTTACAAAAAATAAAAACCATTATTAATGCTTCCCACTCGCCAATAAATGCCCACAATACTTTTTATACCCTATAAACCATCAACCAAAGACAATCAAAAAACCTATCATTGTGCATAAAAAGCTCATAGATATATAAAATATTCACACTCTTTACGCATTCAAAATATTACAATAGCCTTTGATATTTGAGATGACTCAAAAAAGCTTTTTACTCCTTTCTAAAAAGAGCTTTTATCCACAAAAGCTCGTCGCTTTGTGTTGTGCAAAAACTGCTTTTGATTGCTTTAACAGATTGAAAAAAAGAGAATTTCGCAATATGCGAGATCCTTACTTCACATGTAAAATGATAAATGAACGTTATAAAATAATATCTTTTTTATTCCTACAACAAAGCTTAACGATTATTTTTGTCTGTTTTTTAATTCTCGAAAATGCAATCCCCTCAAAGCCTTTTGAAGGAAAATGGATCTCTCATCCTCATCCAAATATTTTTTGCCTGATCCTAGATTAACATCTTACCAGCCTTACGCCTCATCTCCAGAAACTATACAAGTAAATCAACACCTAAAATCTGCAAGAAAAAGGTAACTCAAGCCTTTTGAGAATTTTCGATCTTCCTATCAAACAAGAAATAACGGGCATATAAAATTGTGCTTAACGTGTTTTGTTACAGCAATTCATGCCTTTTCTTTTCTACAAATGAACGCTCTCAGATTATTCTCACCCTTTATGAAAATACTGCCTTGATTTGAGCTGTTTTTATTCCTTTTGTTATTTTAGCCATCGATAATGGGAATTCATCTGAAGCGTCACCGACAAACTTGCGACCACTCTTATAATGATCGCAACCCTATTTTTATTTTGATTGATTACCTTCCAAATAAGATAATTTTTCTAATTATTTTACAAATTAATTATTTCTCTCGCGCCTTGCAAAACTTTACAAAAAGCTCTGCCCCTTAAAATAAAATCCAAAAGCGCGACTTTAAAAATAAGCATTCGCAATGGCTGGACGAGACATTGCTTTTGAGAGAGCCATAGCAACAGTTTCACCAAACTTATGCGCCTTCTCACGACTCTGACCATTTCCAGCAGCAAATGAAATCGCATCGCGACGCACTTGCTCAATAAACTGTTCTTGCTGTTGAGGACTCATCTTAGAAAGATGCACAATAATATCTGGGAAAGCCATCGACCATCTCTCTAGCAACCACTCCTCTGTTACCTCAACCTGTTGAGAAGAAGAGGTGTAACTGGAAAAAAACTTTTGAACAACAACACTGCGAGATGCAAAAACGCTAATGCCCAAAATAAGAAACATAAATAAAATTAAAGCAATACGACTGGAGAAAAATCCCATTATCTCTTACCTAAAGATTACAGAATCAAACACAGATTCCCTTTATAACATTCAACGATTTTTCAATAAAGAAAAACTCTCATCATTGAAAATGAATTCGATAACACTAACCACTCAATAAACTCTTATCCCCCTAGTACGACAAACTACACAACAGTAAATGCCACGCCTTTTAAGGCTCTTGAGAACACCTTACAAAACCCTAAAAATAATTTACAAAAAAACCTGACTGAGGAAATCCTCAGTCAGGCCAGACAATCTAGGGGATCCACGCGGGGGGGGGGGGAGGAGGTTCCCCGATCGTCTTCTCGCATCAACCACTAAGATAGCCGATGCAATATCCTTGCTATGGAATAAAATGCTTTAAACAACAAGAAATTCTTATCATCTTCTACGTAAAAAAACACAAAAGGATTATAAATTGTTTAAAAATGGTAAAATTTAGGCAAAAAAAATTCAAAATGACCCAATTTGAAGCAATTTTATTCCAAGAAACATCAATCAGAATCGACAACCATTATAATTTTTTATTATAACCTCTTTCACAACTCTGGTGATCATAGTTAAAAAACAAGCAATCTATATATTTATCTTATAAAAATAAAACATAGAATCAGCAGAATCACTTGCCAACAGCGATCGCTACAAAAAAATAGTTTTTAAATATTATAGGACAAAAGTAGAAACATCTGTTCAAAAGAATAGATGAATTATTTTAATAAAAACAATAACTTAAATAGAAAAAAATCCTTATCTATCTTCATGAAAATTTCTGAAAATAACCCTTTAAAAGTATTGTCAAATCTCTTACGCAATAACATCACAATAACGTCAATGAAGAATTTTAAAAGCTTACGAAAAAACGAGAACTCTAAAGCTATTATTTCAAATCATACCCTATGATCATTCTTACGATAAACTATCTCACAATAGCCAACACATCCCTCTATGTTATTTAGAAACATCAGAGACTAAAGCACGTTAACGAATGCAACTTATGCAAAATCTACTTGTTTATCTTTGATATCATCAACCAATAAACGTGGATCACGAGCAAGCCAAAGTGTAACCATGCATTCCTCATTGTTTTTATTTTGTATAGGAGTAAGATGAATCGTTTGTTCTAAAATAAGTCGCGAATTTTTAAGCCATTGTTCTATTTGTAAAGCCGAAAATCCAAGACGCGTATGCACTTGATCAGAATGTAAGGATTCAGCTTTATGATAACAAAAATCCACGATCAATAAACGCCCATGAGGACGTAAAATACCTGATATCTTATGAAGAACCATTTCAGGATTTTCAAAAAAATGTAAAACCCAATGAAGAATGACTAAATCAAAAGTTGTATCTCCAACCGGCAAATGCAAAACATCACGATCAAGCACAATTTCAATCGCATGCGTATAAAGGCCAGAAAACAATTTTAAGACAGAATCTCCACCTATTCCAATATTCAGCATCGTCTGAAATGGCTTATCACCTACGATTTTAAGTAAAGCATTTTCCACACCATGATCTGCTATATAGAATGATCGTAAAACATCCCATTGCAACGTATTTTGTAAAAAATGCTGCTTTTTTGTTTTTTGACGCTGCTTTTTGACATCCTTCAAACGTTCTAAATCATGCGCTAACAACACATCGTGCTGCGGCAAAGCCGAAAGAATGCCTTTCACAATGTCTTTACCCCAAAATTCACGACAAAGCTTAAAATAAAGACAACCTCCCTTCTGATAACGCTCAATCAATCGTGCTTCGTACAATAAACATAAATATCGTGAGATACACGCTTGTGACTGATCAAGGATAAAAACAAAATCAGGGATTGTTAAATCTTCATGATGCAAAAGCCTAAGAACACGTAAATGGCTCACTTCTGTTACCGCTTTCAGCAGCACAATCATTGCATCTAAACTTGTACTTTTTTTCATAATTCCCCCTTAAACTCTCCTATAAACATTTGTTTATAGGAAAAAAAGTCAAGCATAATGCGCATATTCTCATCTATTTCATTCCCACCATTTTATCATACTATGATAAAAAAAATAGGCTACCGTATAAAGACGAAGAGATCTTACCCCATTGCCCACAAATAATTATAATAAATTGATTTATAAGAATG
This sequence comes from Bartonella queenslandensis, assembly GCF_018155095.1. Lineage (GTDB taxonomy): Bacteria > Pseudomonadota > Alphaproteobacteria > Rhizobiales > Rhizobiaceae > Bartonella > Bartonella queenslandensis_B. The sequence continues at coordinate 143,359 of NZ_NAAI01000004.1, forward strand.
ATTCACCATTTTTACCTTAAATAAAAGGTTAAAGTATCGTAATCTTTTCTCATTTCAAATCCATTCATGGTGAATCAATTAAACTATTCTCTTGCATCCCAGAAGTAGCTGCCTATGAACAGAAAACATAGACAATGAGTGAAATGCCTCTTATAGCTATCTCAAAATAAAAATTATCCAACATTGGAAGAGAATAAATAATAAGATGGTTTCAGCTTGTAGCTTTTTACACAAAGAGGCTAATGCTCAACGACCAGAGCACAATACACTTTCCATAAAAAGATTTCTCCCTTTCATAGCAATTTCACAAGAAAGGACAGTTCTATATCATAAGTAAAATAGCTTTATTGACGTCATAGGCTCATAAAGAGCCTCTCCTCTTTCCAATGAATAAAAACTTCCACACAATACACACGACGTTATTGATGAATAACATAAACATAAAATACACGATCTCTCAATTAAAGAATTCTAACGTGTAAGAGGCTTATAATTTGCGTGCTTAGGGTTAAGAGATTCAGCCCCAAGACGGCGAACTTTATCAGCTTCATATTCAGCAAAATTACCTTCAAACCATTCCACATGACCATTACCTTCAAAGGCTAAAATATGCGTTGCTAATCGATCAAGAAACATGCGATCGTGTGATATGATCACAGCACAACCAGCGAAGTTTTCTAATGCATCTTCCAATGCACCTAACGTTTCAGTATCAAGATCATTTGTCGGTTCATCCAGAAGAAGCACATTTCCCCCCTCTTTTAAAAGCTTTGCCAAATGGACGCGATTGCGCTGCCCTCCTGATAAATTTGCCACTTTCTGCTGTTGATCGGCCCCCTTGAAATTAAAAGCCCCACAATAAGCGCGACTATTCATCTCATATTTGCCTAACTTAATAATATCATTTCCCCCAGAAATCTCCTCCCAAACAGTTTTATCGCCCGCCAAGGAATCGCGACTCTGGTCCACATAACTCATGTGCACCGTTTCACCAATACGTATTTGACCTGAATCGGGCTGTTCTTGTCCTGTCAACATTTTAAACAAGGTCGACTTTCCCATACCATTGGCCCCAATAACGCCGACAATGCCTCCAGCAGGAAGTTTAAAAGAAAGAGAATCAATCAACACACGTTCGCCATAAGCTTTAGAGAGATGATCAACTTCAATGACAACTTGTCCCAATCTTTCTCCAATAGGAATAATAATTTGCGCCTCTCCAGGACGACGCTCACGTGCCGCCTGAACCAACTCATCATAAGCTTTAATCCGCGCCTTTGACTTTGCTTGTCGCCCTTTTGGACTAGAAGCAATCCATTCTTGCTCACGTGATAAAGCACGCTGACGCGCAGCCTCTTCACGACCTTCTTGAGCCAAACGCTTTGCTTTAGCCCCCAAATAAGCAGAATAATTCCCCTCATAAGGGATACCTCTACCGCGATCTAACTCCAAAATCCACCCCGTAACATTGTCGAGGAAATAACGATCATGGGTTATCAAAAGCACAGCGCCAGGATATTCACGCAGATGCCTTTCAAGCCAAGCCGTCGTTTCAGCATCTAAATGGTTTGTCGGTTCGTCCAAAAGCAACAAATCAGGTTTTGACAACAGCAATTTACAAAGCGCTACACGCCGCTTTTCACCACCCGAAAGTTTTGTCACATCCCCCTTAGCTGGCGGACAACCAAGAGCAGCCATCGCCATTTCTACTTGACTTTCTAAATCCCAAAGATTCTGACTATCAATAATATCCTGAAGCTGTGCACTTTCATCAGCAGTTTCCTCACTATAATTCATCATCAATTCGTTATAACGCTCAAAAATGGCCTGTTTATCTGCAACCCCCTCCATCACATTACCACGCACATCTTTGCTCGCATCAAGTACAGGTTCTTGTGGTAGATAGCCACAACGCGCTCCTTCAGAAAGCCATGCTTCTCCCGTATATTCCTTATCTAGCCCAGCCATAATACGTAAAATAGTTGATTTACCTGCACCATTTGGTCCTAAAATACCGATCTTCGCATCTGGATAAAAAGACAAATGAATATTTTCTAAAATTTTTTTATTGCCGTAAGACTTGTTAAGCCCAGCCATATGATAGATAAATTGACGTGCCATAAATTTCTCTTTACATTATGCGATATTAAAGATTAGGATTTTGAAAAAATTGCTTTTGCTTTTTGAAACTGTACAATAAATAAAGCTTACATTGTCTCAAAAGCTTTTCGCTTTAATATTGGTACATTTTTTCTAATCTCACAAGCCCCAGTATGGTTCTAAATGCAAAAAAAAATCCCCTCACGACGCAAAAAGCAAATCTTTTTAGCTATCCCTGAAACATGTTACCAAACATTGCCTCTCTTTTCCATACCAGATATAACATTGTATTTTTACCGTATTAAACCAACCTATCAATGTAATATAGAACCAAAAAGAAAAGTAATTCTCTATGCACCTTCTTTTTTTGCTTTATGGGCTTTATCTTACGCAGTAAAAAAACCTTCCCTTTTTTCATCGATTTTTTGTTACGAAAAACAATGGACTTCACCTCTTGCCTTGATGTGGCTTAAATTACGGTTACAAAATGACCGTCGCCTTATGGGATCTGACGTTCCAAGCCCAATGATCATGAAAGCTTTGCACCAACATGTCATAAAAAATGACTACAGTGCCCTTCCCATTGGTATGTGGTTACAGTTTGTAAAAAACTATAAAATGAATTGCAAAAACTTATCCATTCCCCTCTTTTGGCTTGATAATTGTCAAAATAAGATCAATATTCAACAAGTCATTTCAAAACTTCAAGACGAAATATAGCTTTTTAAAAATACGATAAAAGCGCACCTCTTAATAGGAATATATTTATGGAAAAAGAAGCCTTACTCGTCATTGATGTTCAAAATGACTTCTTACCTGGTGGAACACTTGCAGTACCACAAGGTGATGCTATTTTACCTGCCATCAATAATCTTATCGATCATTTTGACCACGTTATCTTAACCCAAGACTGGCACCCCAAAAACCACTGCAGCTTTGCTTCCTGCTATCCTGAAAAAAAGCCCTATGATACCATCAATCTTGACTATGGTCCTCAAATACTGTGGCCTGATCATTGCATACGAGGAACACAAGGAGCAGAATTTCATCCATCTCTTAGAGTAGAAAAAGCACAACTTATCCTTAGAAAAGGCTATAACCAAAAAATGGATAGCTATTCTGCTTTTCTTGAAAATGATCAAAAAACACCAACAGGTTTACAAGTTTATCTTAACGCACACGGTTTTACCAAGCTTGTTATGTGTGGCTTAGCAACGGACTTTTGTGTTGGATTTTCTGCTCTTCACGCCATACAATGTGGTTTTAAAGTCAGTGTTTCATTAAATGCCTGCGCTGGTATTGATGTAAACGAATCCCTAAACACGATGCTTAAAACGATGAACGAAGCTGGTATCGAACTGTTAATGGTCTCTTAAATATTTTTCTAACTATATATTATAAAAAACTGATTTTTAAGAAATAAATTATTCTTTTCCCTATCATAAATAGAATAAATGTGGGAAGTAAAAATCATTCAAGAAAGCAAAAAATGCTTCTGATGAATCATTAAATATAAAACTTGTCGTCGTACTGAAAGCTGGTAAAAAGTATAGCGTCCCTTCGCACCTTGTATTTAAGCCAAAGTCATCCAAGAGATTTTAAATTATTCCCTTCATGAGAAGAATCATGCCACGGCTTCAATTCTAAAATAAAGACGTCAATCAAGAAAAACAATAACACTTTGTTTTGCATGAAAATCCCCTTCTATTCAAGGATATGCGATAAACAAAAGCATGAAATTTTCATTACTTAAGATGCAACATGTTTCTCCAATTGACGATGCTTAAAACGAATCGAAGAATACAATGCCATTCCAATAATACAAACTCCCACAAGTCCTGTTAAGACTTCAGGAACCGGTATAATTGTTTGCAAATACATAATTACGGCAAGAACTAAAATTGCATAAAAAGCACCATGCTCCAAATAGCGATAATGCAACAATGTCCCTGATTCGACCAACATAATTGTCATAGAACGAACGTAAAATGCACCAATACCAAGACCAATTGCGATAATAAAAAGGTTATGTGAAAAGGCAAAAGCACCAACCACACCATCAAAAGAAAAACTCGCATCAAGAACTTCTAAATAAAGGAACGCCCCGAGTCCCCCTTGAGTCACTGTCGTCAAAGTCTTTTTAGGAGCGTCCAAGAGATGACCGACAGCTTCAACACCTATAAAAGTCAAAAGCCCATAAAGGGCTGATAATAAAAAAGTGACTTTATCTTCCGCAACAATCTGCCCTGACACGAATAAAATCAAAATCAAAACAATTGCAATATCAATCCCAGCAAGCGCCCCCAATTTTTGAGCAGATCTCTCTATAACGTTAAGCCAATGCACTTCTTTTTCAGAATCAAAAAAATATTTTAAGCCAACCATCATAAGGAAAGTTCCTCCAAAAGCAGCAATTCCCATATGTGCATCGGTCAAAACTTCGGCATATCGATGTGGTTCTCCTATCGCTAATTTAACGGCCGCAATTGGATTAATCCCGACAGCAACGACAACCACCAACAACGGAAAAACAATCCGCATTCCAAATACAGCGATCAAAATACCCCATATAAGAAAACGACGCCGCCATAACGGATCCATTCGACCAAGAACACGGGCATTGATAATAGAATTATCAAAAGATAAAGAAATTTCTAAAACCCCTAAAACACAGCAAATAAAAAAATATTTAAGAAAGCCAGTAATGCTTCCCGTTTCAAACCAACCAATAGCCCCTCCTAAAAAGACACCAATAATCGTGAAAAAAAAAGCCAACCCAAAATAGCGTAATAGGGCCATGATTATTCCTCAAAGTTTATTTTATCATCTATCTAAAACACATAGAATAGTGCAAATTGAAAGCTTGCATCTCTTTAAAGTTGCATCTCTTAATGCAGAGGTGTATAAAATATATATGGTAAAGTTACATGAAAATTTTCTCAAAAAAAGCAAGAGATAAATGCTGTAAACAGAGAATTTTATTTTGAAATGAATATTAATCATTAATACAATAGAGTTGAGGGATTGTTTTCTATCCATAAAAATAAAAAAATTAAAACAATAAATATTGACATTATGTCATAGAATATTAATACATAGTGTGCTTTTATTATTTAATAATTTATACCATGATGATTTACTGAGGGAGATAATTCGTGGCACGTCCTGAAACTGAATCAAAAACCATATTTGGAAAACGTTTACGTTATGTGCGTCTTGCTTTAGGCGATCCATCGCGTGAAACCTTAGCTAAAAGTTTTAGCATGACAAAAAATTCTATTGCTTTTTATGAACGTGGAGAGAGAGAACCCAATCTTAGTGTCTTACAAACATACCGCACATTATATGGTGTCAACATTAATTGGCTTTTAACCGGACAAGGGAAAATGTTTGACGCCGAATATACAAAGGGTGATTTTGACTGGAATTATTTTATTAAAAAAATTGAGGGACTAGAAGAAACACTTGCCAATAGTGATCGTAATGAAAAACTAAATCAAGAAAAAATCGACAGTTCTTATGAAAAATTGCAGCAATATTTGTCAAGACAGGGTTTATCAAACGGTCTTAACCCTAAAACTGCAACCTCTCTGATTGATATGAAAGCCAAAATGGCTAATTCTTATACCCTTAGCTTATTTATTGATTTACTCATTCGAAGCGTATCCCAAAAAGAAGTTATAGCGAATCAATAAACGTGTATTTTGAAGAAAAAACAAGAAATGATTAAATGTAACCAGTATGGAGAGAAGTATTTTTCCTTTATCCATGCTGGTGGGAATTTGTTTGCTCTATAAAACTTATTTCTATAAAATAAAAATGTTTTTATTGTAAATGAACGTATAGTATCATTAAATTGAAAGAAATAATTTTATAGTATAAAATTCTTATTTACATCTTATTGACAATTTTTTTTTTCTTGTTAAAAAAATAATAGCTCTCATAGAAATATTTTTTAAGGTCAGAAAATTTAAGGGGAATATATTGACGACTTCCTATAGAGACATACATTAGTATTCGTAAATGGGTTAGTTGAGTATTTATCCTGAAAATTATCAGCTATTTTATGAGGTGGGAAACATGTATTTTGAGGTGTTTCAAGGAGTTCACAATCAATGGTATTGGCGTTTAATCTCGGGAGATGCACAAAAAGTTGCTTTTTCTAGTAAAGGGTACCCAACAAAACAAGATATCTTAATGAATATTGAACAAATCAAAGAAATCACCCATAAAGCTCTTATCAGAGAACTGCAATCTTAATATTCTTCCCCATTAAGATAAGAATTTAAATCGTATAAATGGGAGTATGAGTTACATTTTGTAATGAATAAAAAGGGAATATTTTTTTCTCAATGAAAGAAAAGTTTTTATGTTATTTTAAACAGGTGTAAATAACAGTTAAATTTTTGCGGGATATATGTTTGTTTTTAGACATAAGTGAGTTTTTATAGTACCTATCAAGCGGCCTTCCCTTCAAGTCTTGTGTCTTTTCATAGAACAAATGCCTACAAAGAGAAAGTGAATCATAAAGTAGAAATGTGATTTCTTTCCTAGATACCAATATCTTTTACGTTCATCTTCCTATTCTATGTATCGGATAATCATAACCGACTTATTCCCTTCATCTTCATAAAAAACAAATATCTTCTTCTTTTTATTATCATGCAATTTTTTATGCCTCTTAATTGAAACTATCGCAACATGATACCTAAAACATAAAAGAAACGCGCCAAATTGTTTTCTACAAGAATAGTAATCACCACAAAAATTTCTGGATCGTATAGATACCCTTTTTAGTATTCCCTAGCATAGCGATAAACTGGGGCACCATCATAAACTTTTATTTTGCTACCAACAGCTATTTTTCTATCAACTTTAACGATTTTATAAATTATAGATCAGAGTCAACTGGAATATTCTCTTCTAATACAATCTCTCCACAAACATCATAATGGACTTCATAAAGGTCTGTCTCTGTCTCATTATTTTCAATCCTTCTAACACATCTCCAAATCCTTTAATACATAAATTCGATGCACAATATGAATACATATCACTCTCTATCATCTTCACATTTAAGCACTATTTGATATTTTTTTCATTTTCTTCATATTTCTTAATTTGTTTTTTCAGTTTTTCAATTGCTTGCTCGCGTCTTTTAATCACCATATTCTGCTCTCTAAGAACTCTATCTCGTTCTTCAGTCATCTTCATAGTATCCCTTAAAAACTCATGCTTTATCCTTCTGGATTCCTCTTTTAGAGCTTTAATTTGACCGCGATAATATAAAGAAAATCGAAATATAACTCCGCTGAACAACAAAACAACCATCATTGCTCCCAATAAAATTTCGTTTATATTCATTTTGATCTCCTCTCATTGCCGCTCAAGTGACTTAAGCAATTTTTTTGTTTCATCCTCCATCAAAAAAGAAGACAATAAACCACATATTCCAAGTGCGAATAATCACCCTCGGCATTCATATTTTCTCCATTAAACATTGATAAATAACGCAAAAAACAACTCTGAAAGCAGCTAAATCTAGATGCTCACACCAATTATTTGCGACATATTTATTGACCCAAAATATAAAAAATAAGAAACTTCCAACAAAACGAACAACGTGATAAAATCAATACCCACCTTCCTCGAAACGTTTCTATCTTCTTTTATGCCATGTGGAATATGGCTGTATGTGGGAGTTTTTTTATTATTACAAAAATCTTCTGCGTTACAAAACAGAGCTTTTCTATAAAATTTTTACCTTCCCACAAATCTTTAATCACCACAAACCAAAGCATCCCTAAAAACACGAGACTTTCTATAATCACAAGTATTACTACAAACTTCAATATATTGAGTGTTCAAAATTTACCCAAAACGACTACATTCGTGTAAACATATGCCTCTCTACTCATATTTAAAGAACAATAAACTTCCCTCTTTCATAAACATGCAAATTCTTGGCTCCCCCTAGACAGCTGTATATTAGCGCATTGTCATAAACAAAAATATCCTCAAAAACACAAACTTTATTATAAACCGTCGTATCGTCAAAATACCCTCCCACCTCATAAGAGCATTGGTCGCGTGTATCACATTGTGCCAAACAACCACCTTCATGCCCCCAATTATTTTTGTGTTCTATAAAAACACAAAAATCACTTTTTTTGATATTTCCAAAGTTTTTGAACGTACACATATGATAGTGACCTAATTTATTACAATAAAAAATAAATGGGCATTTTAAACCTATAAATTTATGTTTTTTTCTCCAACCACGATCTTGTCTCTTAAGGCTGTAAAGCTTCGTTATATGCTCACATACCGACTTTAACGCAGAATTTTTACAAATGCTGATGTTGGGGTATATCTTGATTTATAATGCTGCTACGTATACTATCACAGTGAAATCTCATGAACATACGCGTGCGTATCACCGTTCTCGGTATACGTGCTAGTTTCTTTACAACCGTGGAACTAAGGAACCATTTTTATTGATTCGAATCTAAAAGTGTATGGGGATATTTTGTTATTATTTAAAAACAACTCTATATGCTTCATTAGCGAAGAGCTACGCATGGATATTTTCACGCTCCTTGTATCATATATTCTGGATTCGCGACGCAATATTAACGCTATAGCGTAAATGTGTAAAGGTCTAAAAATGACAAAGACTGAAAAAGATTGGTTCCAACGCTTAATTGAATTGATAAAAAGTGACGGACGAACGATGATCGAAATAAGCAGGGCAGCAGGCTGTGGACAAAACTATGTCCAACAAATGATAAAAGGAGGAAAAAGACCTTCAGTCGATAAACTTATGGCTATTCTAAATACACTCGGAAATGCTAGTGCCATATATGTCATAACGGGCTTCAACATCTCCGATGAAGACCTAAAACTTATAGCTTTGATTTCGTCTGGAGATAAAAAGAAGATTGAAGCTTTAAATGTTCTGTTGAATGAGGAGCAGTTGTAGAATTTTCTACTCTATCCAATATCGCTTGTTTTTGAGACGTCGATAAAGACTCCCATTTCACAATAATATCAGATAAAACCGCCTCAAATTTTTCATCATTCTTCATAGTCATACTCCATATTGTCAAACTATATAACGCTAAAGCGTTTGAACATATCTCATACCTTAGAAAAAAATATTTGCAATAGGCAGTATGGAAGCAGTTGTGTACAAACTGATTTTATAAAATCAGAGAAAATTTTATGCGTTATGTACCATGGTGAAACAGAAAGCATCGCTCTATCCAGACCTTCTTATGAAAATGGATATGATCTATCAACAACGCGAATAATGTTACGCAAATCTTATGATTCGGACCAATAACAAATTAATGCGAAAATATTCCTGAAGATACTCCTGAACTCTTTACAAGAGAACATGAAAAAGCTTATTCCAAAAGAAAAATATAATCACAATTTTATTCTACATAGCACCATCTATGTTTTTTAAACGATATTGCAAAGCAAGAATATAACAACGTTATAGGAATAAGTTCTTATAGACAGCCCCCGCCGCTACCTAAAAAAATGAGTAACGCCCTTACAAGACAAGCTCCTCTCTGCAAACACTCTTTAAATACTGATTCTCTATCATGACAATGTTAAAAAGATAAAATGACTCATCACCCATGATCTCCGTACATAAATTGTAAAGTTTACAACAAAGAAGAAATTCTCTCACGTAAATGAAGCATTATGATCTTTGAAGAAGAAGGATACTTTTCCAACAAAAAATCACTTCCCTTACCAGTCATTTTGTAGAAAAGAGAAAGCTCTCTTCACAATCGATACGCGAAAATTTTAAGCAGCATAAAAAAGAGCAAAGTTTACCGAAACATTGCTAATACCTTATGAGAATAAGGTCAAAAAAGATCTTGTGACTTCAATAACAATTTGAATGACATAAAAACTATAGTTTAAGCATTAGATAGAAAACATACAATGGTAAAAAATATCAACAAATATTACCATCGTTATTCCCATGCTTCCTATAAACATCTCTCATGCCCTGTCATATACAGTCTTTTATCATGATGATATCATTTAAATATCTCAAAGACGTAAAGATCATTGAAAGAAAGCGGATTTAAACTCTCTGTTTTTCGGGAATTTTGTTATGAACAAGCACAATATTTAGCATTGTTTTTTGGAGATCAGTCCTATTTGTAGAACAAGCACAGCTCACTTTACAAAGGTGTTAACCTTTTGCTTTATGAAGAACATCACACAGAAAAAGCAGAAATAGCATATAAATTAAGAAAGTAAACAGCAACACATATCAATTTAATCCAGATGCTTCAATGTTGTAAATGAACGCGCTCCTTTGATGAAACTAAAAAGTATGTCATCACGTTATACATTTAAAGTAACTTATAGAAAAATACTGCAACAAAAAAATGACAAAAGAATTCGAAACAAATAGAGAAATAAATTAAAAGAATGAAAGATCTCTAAACTTTTACGAAGCTATTTATTTCCTATTAAACAATTTCCTATTGGTGGGCCCGGAGGGACTCGAACCCCCAACCAAGCGGTTATGAGCCGCTGGCTCTAACCAATTGAGCTACAGGCCCCACATAGGTGGTCTTTCTCTAAACTAAAATGCTCCACGATACAAGAGCTGACCCAAATTATAACCCATCTTTTTCTCTTTTCTATTGGTTTTTTTTCTAATGCCCTAATTTCTTTACAAGAACTCTCAAAAATGAGAGAATAATGAGGATAAATGTAAAGGAATAGATATGATAAAAAAGGAAACTCAACCGATGAAGAGTTCTTCGGTTAAAATAGCCATATTAGCATTCACACTCTTAGCCGCTTCATTGGTGGGTGTGCGTGCTTATGCTGAAGACAATAAAAAAGATGCAACGATTACAGTGACGGCAACCGGAGAAAGTCAAGCTGCACCGGATATGGCGATTATTAATCTCGCCGTTGTTACTGATGATAAAACGGCTCAAAAAGCATTAGCAGCGAATAATAAATCTATGAATGATATTGTAAATGCCTTTAAAAGCAATGGCATCCAAGCCAATGATTTACAAACATCGGGCTTATCTATTTACCAATCTCATCCCGATAAACATCACGAAAAAAAGAATGATGAAAAACTCTATCATGTTTCCAATTCTTTAACCGTACGCATTCGTGATCTTAGCAACGCTGGTAAAATCTTTGACCAAGCGATGACACTGGGGGTTAATTCGGTGAATGGCATTACTTTTACCAACGCAGATACGAAGCCATTTTATCAAGAAGCACGTAAAAAAGCCATTACTGAAGCCATTGAAAAAGCGCAAACAATAGCACAAGCGGCTGATTTAAAATTAGGGAGAATTATTGAAATTAATGAAAAAGAGGATTACTACCACCCAACACCGCGTCTCATGAGTAGAGCAGCAAGTGCAAGCTACGCAGATACAAATTTTGCAGGGGGTGAATTAAATTATAATGTGACTGTCACTGTCGTCTTTGCGATCGATTAAATCACCAACCATTGTATAAAACACTCATATCACTGGCTTTCACAGAGAAAACCAGTAATATGAGTGAGATAATCTTCTTCAGATGATAATTCATCTTCGTAGATTTCTATATATCCACGTGCAGAAACGTGTGCTTTATGCACCGTCTGATAATCTCCTGATACCAATGGATGCCACCATGGGAGATCTTTTCCTTCATAAATTAACTTATAAGCACAACTTTCTGGAAGCCAACGCACCGTTTTAACAGTTGTAATATCTAAAGATATACAATCTGGTACAATTGATTTACGATGAACATAGTCTCGACATTGGCAAGTTTCCCCATCTAAAAGACGACAAGCAATACTGGTTGCGTACAGATCACCCGTATCATCATCCTCAACTTTATGGAGACAACAACGACCACAACCATCACAAAGGCTCTCCCACTCTGAGAAGGAAAGCTCTTCTAATTTTTTTACTTTCCAAAAAGGAGGTTCTCCACTCATAAACTCAGACACACCTTCTTTAATTAAGACAATCGATAAAAAAAAGAAAAAATTAAAAGTCTAATTTTTACAATTCCATCTATTTCTGTCCCTTAAAAAATTCAACTCAACGCGTACTTCATAGAATTTTCTTAAAATTTATCTGAAAAAAAGGAAATATTCAAAAAATAGCACATATCAATGAACAGAACCTATTTTAAAATTCCTTTGTAAACGGACAAAGAACGAAATCCATCACCTAAAGATGATAGAATAATTCTGCAAAAAATACACCTTTTTCATCAAAAAGACAGTACGCTGCACTATTAAATTTATTCTAGAGATATCCCATCTCTTAAAAACGCATCGCTCTAGCAAAGATAATATTTTATCGTTCATTTCTTGCCCCCCTCTGCTCCATAAACACTCTTTGCCCTATATCTATCTTTTGAGATACAGAAGTACAAAGCCCCAAAGCTACGAAAACGTTAAATACCGTAAACTTTCTAGATTACTCAAAATTTCCCCATATTTTTCTCAAAAAATTATCCAAGGATACGGTAACAAACCCTCCCCTCCTCCATGAAGAAGAAAGAGGGAATGATTAAAATACATCAATTCCTTTATTTAAGAATCGAGAAAACTGCGTAATTTTCGTGAGCGGCTAGGATGCTTTAATTTACGAAGTGCCTTTGCCTCAATCTGACGAATACGTTCTCTTGTAACTGAGAACTGTTGTCCCACTTCTTCCAAGGTGTGATCAGTATTCATCCCTATCCCAAAACGCATCCGCAGAACACGTTCTTCTCGTGGTGTTAATGAAGCAAGAACACGTGTTGTCGTATCACGTAAATTAGCCTGAATAGCCGCATCAATGGGTAATAATGCATTTCTATCCTCAATAAAATCACCCAAATGGGAATCATCTTCATCCCCAACAGGCGTTTCAAGTGAAATCGGTTCTTTTGCAATTTTAAGAACCTTTCTCACTTTTTCTAACGGCATAGAAAGCTTACTAGACAATTCTTCTGGTGTTGGCTCTCGCCCAATTTCATGGAGAATCTGACGGGAGGTACGAACGATTTTATTAATTGTTTCAATCATATGAACAGGGATACGAATAGTGCGTGCCTGATCTGCAATTGAACGCGTAATGGCTTGACGAATCCACCATGTTGCATAAGTTGAAAATTTGTAGCCACGCCGATATTCAAACTTATCCACCGCCTTCATCAAACCGATATTGCCCTCTTGAATAAGGTCAAGAAACTGCAAGCCACGATTAGTGTATTTTTTGGCAATTGAAATAACAAGACGTAAATTAGATTCGACCATCTCTTTTTTCGCAATTGTTGATTCGCGTTCACCTTTCTGCACCTGCATAACAATCCGGCGAAACTCACCAATCGAAATAGCCGTTTCTTGCGCAAGATTTTGTATTTCACTCCGCAATTTTTGAATTTCTTTTGCTTCACGCATTGCAAATTCTTTCCAACCCGGAGCAGGCAAAGTAGCAATATAATTCATCCAATCAGCATCGAGTTCACGTCCTTGATACTCTCTTAAAAAATCGTCATGACCAATGCCATAACTGTTAGCGATTCGTTTGAGCTTACCTTCGTTATGAATCAATCTCTTATTGATGTCATAAAGCTGTTCAACCAAAGCTTCGATACGATTTTGGTTCAAAGAGAGAGATTTTACGGCTTGAATCAACTCACCCTTTAATTGAATATACTTTTTCTTTTGAGAAGCTGTGAGAGCGCCCTCTTTACGCTCTGCCAAACTGCTTTCAACATGTTGATCTTGTAATTTGCGTAATTTTACATAGGTCTGAGCAATAAAATCCAATGTTTCCATAACTTGAGGACAAAGCTCATTTTCCATTGCAGCAAGGGATAAATTAACATCATCCTCGTCTTCTTCATCATCTTCTTCAATGCCCCTTTCTGCTATATTTTCCCCCATATTTCGTATACCAGAAGACATATTTTCTTCTTTTATCTTATCCACTTCACTTCGCTCAATAACAGGGGCCTGCTTTGCTTCTGGGCCAGCATAAGTGGTTTCGAGATCAATAATTTCACGAAGAAGAATACGCTGTTCTTTTAACTCATCACGCCAGATAATCAGGGCCTGAAAAGTCAAAGGACTCTCACAAAGTCCTGCAATCATTGTCTCACGCCCTGCTTCAATACGCTTAGCAATAGCAATTTCACCTTCCCGTGAAAGAAGCTCAACAGCTCCCATCTCACGTAAATACATACGCACCGGATCATCTGTACGATCTGTTACTTCGCGCTTATTCGTTGTCGTTGCAATTGCGTGGCTAGAAGCCTCGACTAAGTCTCCCCCCTCTACCGTAATTTCTTCTTCATAATTTTCAGACTCGACTTCATTCTCATCATCGACAACATTAACCCCCATCTCAGAAAACATCGCCAAAATATCTTCAATTTGTTCGGATGTAACCTCATCGGAAGGAAGAACGGCATTGAGTTCATCCATCGTTACATAACCATTTTTTTTGGCAAGTTTAATCATTTTCTTGATGGCATCATCAGAAAAATCAAGAAGAGGACCATCCAAACTCGCTTGGTTCGTTACTTCCGCATTATCTTTCTGTTTAACCTTTGTTGCCATACCATAAACTCCACTCGATCACCTCATAGGTTCCATGTAATCATAGTTTCCATGTGACCAGCTTTTTTATTCTCACTTAAATCGACCAATAGCTTCTCATATATACTTCCTTTTAAGAGATTACTATTGGAAAGAATACATTTTGTATACACTCTGTCATCCAGACAAAAATGCGGGAAAACTCCAGAAGTTTCCCCGACACCTCTCACCCCTTCTGAGATAATCTCTGCAGCCCATCGTAAGAATCAATTTCCCGCTTTTCCTAAAATTTACCCGCTTTTCCTAAAATTTACCCGCTTTTCCTAAAATTTAATTGTCATCTTTATGAATTAACCATTATCTTTATGAAAATGTCATACCACTAAACTTCCTCAACTAAAATTTAAGTGACTGATTCGCATTAAAAAAGCGAATCATTTTATCGTATCTTGTGTATTCCCGTCTATTTTTTCATCCAACCAACTTCCAAATCCTTCAATTAATGCCTCTGTTGCTTGCATCTGCTCCAGCTCATTTTTTATCTCACGAAGCAGATCAAAAACCTCACTCTTAGGATTTTCTACAAGTTGCTCTTCAATATCCTGTAACCTCTTATGTAGGTGGTGTTCCTGAAGATGCAAGTAGACAGCTTGTTTTAATATAGCACGCGCATCTTCTATGGAAGCCCCTCCAAAGATAATACGCATACCAATATTTTGCACAAGATATTTCATACGTTCTAATAAAGCCTTTTGCCCTCTTTTTTCTAAGAATGCAACCATTGTCTCTTTGTCATGAAGCGGCTGATCCCCAAGAATTTCCAGCATCGTTTGGTGAAAACAGATCAATTGTGTATTTTTTAATTCTAACGCACAGAGAATCTCAAAATTTTCATGCCATAACTCAGGATAGTAAGCTAAAGTGAGTAAAATCACAGCTTCACGCAACGGAATAGCTTGCGAAGAATTTCGTACGATTTCAGAATTTTCTAACAGCGAAAAGGACTGATCTTTAAAGATCCTATTTGGTGAACTCTGTTCATGCCACCCTCGCCTTTTCTTTTTTGAAAAAGTGGGACGAAAAAAATCAAAAAGGCGTTTTTTTACATCTTGCAAATAATAACGACGGACATCCTCATCATTAATCGTAAAAATTTGTTGTTTGAGTTGTTTTTCTAGTGCTGCTCGTTCCTCTGGAGTTTCAAACTGCTTTCCATAAGTAGCACGCCACCATAAAAGCTCACTCAATGGAATTGCTTTTTTCAAAAAAGAAGAAAAAAGGTGTGCACCACCATCACAAACAATTTCATCAGGATCTTTTCCTTGTGGCAACAAAACAAAGCGGACACAAACCCCAACCTTTAAAAGAGGCAATACCCGATCAGCAACGCGAAAAGCCGCCTTTAAACCAGCTTCATCACCATCAAAACACAAAATAGGCTCCTTGCCCATCTGCCATAAAAGCTCAATTTGCGCTTCCGTTAATGCTGTTCCTAAGGGCGCTACGACTCCCTCAAAACCAACTTTAGTCAATGCAATGACATCCATATACCCTTCAACAACAAGAAGTGAATGAATTTTTTCATCGCCAACAAAGCGACTATTTTTGCGCGCTGCTGCCGCGTTATAAAGTATATTTCCTTTATGAAACAGCACTGTTTCAGGGCTATTGAGATATTTTGCTCGTGTTTCTTTCTCTAATGCACGCCCTCCGAAAGCCACCACACGTCCGCGTAAATCTTCAATAGGAAACATAATACGATTTCTAAATCGGTCATAAGAATCCGCACGCTCCTCATGTACTGTGAGAAGTCCACATTCTTCCATTTGCTTGATTGAAATACCACGGGAACTCAAATCTTCTTTCAAAGCTGTACGCCTTACCGGCGCAAAACCAATTCGAAAACGCTCTATAAGTTTTTGTGTAACACCACGTTCCTCCAGATAACGACGTGCCTGTGCACCTCCTTTATCGCGTAAATGATATTGAAAAAAATCTGTCGCAATTTTCATCACATTATAAAGGTCAGCTTTTTCTATTTGACGTTGATGACTTTGAGGATCCTCAATAGGGAGTTTCATTCCTGCAAAATCAGCCAAACGCTCAACACTTTCTGAAAAGTGCAATCCATCCAGCTCGCAAAGGAAGGTAAAAATATCTCCGCTTACCCCACAACCAAAACAATAATAACGCCCTTTATGATCATCACAATGAAAACTGGGCGTTTTCTCACCATGGAATGGACAACAACACCAAAAATCGCCCCGTGAAGGTTTACTTTTTCGCGGATCAAAATTCACCCGTTGGCCAATCACTGTTGAAATTGGGAGTCTGCTACGCAATTCATTAAGGAAATCAGGCGGAAAACGCATTATCTCTCACAGATTTTGAAAATTCTTTTTTGCATATTTAACGACTTTAGAGCATAATTCCAATACTTCCTCTTAAAGCAGTTGTAAAATTTTAAACTCTCGACTGCCTATAGTTTTAGATATGGAGAGTAGAAAAGTGATCGAATTTATTGTTCAATATCCGTGGTTAGAAGCTATTTCTTGGCTTATTATTCTCACTATATTTGCCCTTTTAATCAACTTTGTAGGACGAAAATTACTCATTCACGGAGCAAAAAAACTCTCTTCTTTTCTCCCCAAGAATACAACGACCGATATTCAAAATGTTATTCAATACCTAGCGAATATCATTTCAGCTTTTATTCTTTCAGTCGGTGTTAACTTTATACCAACATTGCCCGATGCATTCAGCACTGTCATCGATAATGTTTCCAATGCTTTCATTATCTTTTTTGTTGTGCTGACAATTTCTTCCTGTCTCAATATCATTAACATTCTTTACGAACAACGTCCAACAGCACGACTAAAACCAATAAAAGGTTATATTCAAATTGCTAAAATTGCACTTTTTGCTATTGCGGCAGTTTTAATGGTCGCCACGTTAATTGACCGCTCCCCTCTTATTCTCTTGTCCGGTCTTGGTGCAATGGCGGCTGTTCTCCTGTTAATTTTTCAAGATACACTTCTTTCTCTTGTTGCCGGTATTCAAATTTCATCCACCGATATGGTTCGAGTTGGTGATTGGATTGAAATTCCCAATCTCGGTGCTGATGGTGATGTTATTGAAATTGCTCTTCATACTGTTAAAGTTCAAAATTTTGACAACACCATCACCTCAGTTCCTATCCGTAAACTTGTAACTGACCCTTTTAAAAATTGGCGTGGAATGCAAGAATCAGGTGGCAGACGCATTAAACGCTCCCTTTTTATTGATCAATCAAGTATCCATTTTCTCACAGAAGAAGAACAAAAGTATCTTTCCCGCTTTAATTTATTAGAAAATTATTTCACACAAAAAATAGCAGAAATCGCTCAATGGAACGCTCAATTAGATAAAAATCATGATGTTTTAGCCAATACGCGCCGTTTAACCAACATTGGTACTTTTCGTGCTTATGTTTTTGCTTATCTACAACAGCATCTCAACATCAACCCCAATATGACCTGTATGGCCCGACAATTACCCCCTACAGAAAATGGTTTACCCTTGGAAATCTATTGCTTTACGAATACCACCGTTTGGATAGAGTATGAACAAATTCAAGGTGATATTTTTGACCATCTTTATTCTATTCTTCCTTTTTTTGGTCTAAAGGTTTTTCAAAATCCAAGCGGTTATGATTTTAATCAAGCATTAAAAGTAAAAAAATAAACTTCAATTTATCAATTTTGAGTTAAGCATATTCATAAACAAAAGAGAAAGAAAAAGTATCATGAATGGTTCATTGGTACTCCTCCATCTTGCTGGCGCTGTTTCTTTACTTCTCTGGGCTACACGCATGGTACGCACAGGAATTGAACGCGCCTATGGTGACAAGCTTAAATATAATATGCGTCACGTCATTTCAAAACCATTGTTTGCTGTAAGTTTTGGGCTTTTTACAGCAATGATTTTACAGAGCTCTACAGCCATAACGCTCCTCGTTGGTTCTTTCGTTGAATCTGGTTTTGTCTCTGGAATAGCAGGACTTATGGCGGTACGTGGAGGAGAACTAGGATCAGCATTGGTTGTTAAAATTCTCACCTACGATCTTACACTTGTTGTACCCCTTTGCCTTTTAATTGGCACTTGTATCTTTATGACAACAGAAAAACGTGAGTGGCGTCAAATAGGACGTATTGTCATCGGCATTGGTCTTTTGATTTTGTCTTTACAAATGATAAGTACCGCAACAGAACCTTTACGGGATAGTGAAATTTTGCCGAGTATCATTCGTTATCTTTCAACCGATCCCGTCTCAACTTTTTTGTTGGCTGCAGCTTTAACCTACTTCTTACATTCATCCATTGCAGGAATCATTTTGCTGGTTAATTTTGCCAACTACGACCTTATCCACACACAACTTTGTGTTGTCATGGTTCTTGGTGTTAACTTTGGTTCTTCTCTGATAGCCCCCCTTTTAACGCGTAACGCTTCGCCGAATACCCGCCTTGTTCCCTTGGGGAATCTACTCATGCGTGGAGCCGGTTCAATCCTTGTGCTGATCTTATTTCTGTCTTTTCAACCACCTATCACATGGCTTGGCAATAACGCTTCTACTCAAGTGATTAATGCCCATATCATTTTTAATGTTTTCATTCTCCTAGCTGGAATACCACTTTCAAAATGGGTTTTAAAATTAACCACTCACATCGTTCATATGAGTACAAAAAAAACGCAAACCGATAAAACGCTTAATTTATCTGATCAAACAGCTCTTGATGATAGCGTTCTTGAACGCCCAGCTTTAGCGCTCTCGAATGTCATGCGTGAAGTTATTCATATTTGTGATCTTGTCGACATCATGCTAGAAAAAATCATGGGACTTTATGAAAATCCTGATCCCAATATTATTTCTGAACTCAATCAACTAAACACCATATTAGACAAAAAACACATCGCTATAAAACTTTATCTTGCACGATTAGCAGGACAAAAATTATCGAATGAAGAGGCTTTTCAAACGCAAGAACTTCTAGATGCCTGTATAAAATTAGACCAAGCAGGCGATATCATTATTCACAATATGCTGATGCTAGTTAAAAAGAAACAACAAAAAGGTCTAAAATTCAGCAGCGAGGGCTGGAATGATCTCCTTCATTTCCATGCCATTGTACTAGCCAACGCGCATATCGCATTTAATGTTCTCGTCTCCCGTGACACACACACTGCACATCTATTGGTCCAAAAAAAGGATCAACTACGAAACTTAGAAAAAGAGATGAGTTTAAAACATTTTAAACGCTTACGTGAGGGAGATCTCAAAAATGTAGAATCATCGAGTCTTCATCTTGATACTGTCCGAGACCTCAAACAAATTAACTCTTTGTTGACCTCAATGATCTACCCTATTTTAGAACAACAGGGACTTCTTCAAAGTTCGCGCCTACGCAATCCTGCTGAAGAATAAACAGAAAAATCTTAAACTTTTAAAATAAATCAAACAAAAAACACATCACATCAATTATTTAATTTTGAACATTTAAATACCTTGCGTAACATATTGATTGAATAAAATACTTTATTATTTGATGATTTAAATGAACTCTCTTCAATAGCATAAATTTCTTTCATTTTTAATTTATTCATAATGAATTTCTCAACACCAACCGCTTGCACTTCTACAAGCGGTTTAGCCATAAAGAATAAAGCTCTTGAAGAAAAAATGGTTTCCCCATCTCAAAGAAAAACTGTGAGCCATACAAAATAACATATTGATTTATAGAGTTAATTTATTTCTTACCTTAAATAAGATTCCCACATATCGTAAGATTCTCTCATTCCAAACCTGTTCCATATTAAATCAATCAAAACCATCTGCTTAGACGATAAGAACGGAGAATCTTGCGTGAAGTGCAACCATACAATTAAATATATGAGGATTTCAAAACACCTCTTATGAACCGTCTTAAAAACCAAGAACTTGTCGCTACATTCGGGGCAAGTGTGTAATGCTGCCAGTTTACTTTTTTATGAAGCCTAAAGACTGAGATGCTCAATGAATTGACGACCCTTCACGGACTCTGTCATAAAATGGGGCTCACAAACGTTGAAAAAGAGATCTATAAGAAGGAAACACCTAAAAGTATGATAACACCAGCCTAAATTTATTTTTTAAGAAGGCTACCACTTCACAGTGCAGAGAAATAAAAAAATATCCGACAAGAAATGCAAAACTCTACCCAATTGCAACATTTATATCAATATTGGTAGAAATTGAACTTATACAGCATTTTATAACACATTAACAAAATAGCTTTAATCTCATTTCAAATAATATTGATATCAATTGGCGAACTTCTAATCTCTAAATATCCATTTGACTGATTGTTTGAGGCACAATTATTTTTTTCAAAGCTTGAGAGAGAATATTCATTTAAAAAAAACTGATAAATATATTTTATACACTCTTAAAATATTTTTATAAGTATTTTCTTTTTTAATTCATATTTTTAAATTAAATAATTTCTTTATAAATTAAAAATTTTTATATATATTCAAGTTTATTATATTTTATACATATAAAAATATGAATATTAATTTAATATACAGGAAGGTAATAAGTAAAATCTCTAACGAAAATATCCTTTCCACTAGATAAAAAAGGAATAAATCTTGATATTTGCAAAGTTTACTCTAGTTACAATCTAAATTCAGGCAAAGGAGAGTATCATGGAAAATGCAAACATCGGTTGGATTGCAGCTATTATTATCGGCGGAATTGCAGGTTGGGCTGCACAGTATATTATGAAAAGCCAAACAGGAATATTGTTAAATATTATCTTAGGGATTATTGGCGCTGCGTTAGCGAGCTTCCTTTTTAGTCTTTTAGGCGTAAGTTTTGCTGGTTGGCTTGGTTATCTTATTTCAGGTTTTATAGGAGCCTGTATTCTTATATGGATAGGACGAAAAATTCGACCATAGGGCATTTATTTATTCAATCACCTTTTGCTGTTCAATAAAACAGCTAGAATATTTTAAAATATTTCCCCATAACGCGTTGATACCATTTGGGGTATGATGATGAGATACTTAAGTGACGATTTCTGGCATATACAGCATACCCCATCAGGCATATTAACGAAAAAGAGTAAAGACTTCTTATAATGCACCCTTCCGGATCTAGGCCTACATATATCAAGAGGGGTGTATGTGCTATTTAAATGGAATACGAATTTTTGTACCGTATTTTAGAGCAAACGCACAAATTCAACTCATCGCACTATCATAGCAATATACAAGGTTACAAAATCAATCATGATGATTAAAGATCCCACCGCGTAATACTTAACGTAATACACTTCATCAACAAGACCATTTTTACTGAAAAAAACTGACGAATTCTTTTGCATTCTTAAAAGATAAAGATAGGAAGTAAGTGCAAAATGATAAAAATATTTTTCTAGTATAAAAAATAAATAATATAAAGTTGATAGATTAAATTTTTATTTTTTATTATTTATAAATTAAATTTATATAAAAAAATTATAAAAGTATTAAATTAGGATACATTACTTTATCATTTATTTTTAACAAAAAATATATTAATAACTATTATTATATTTTAAATCACATATAAATACTGTTAATATAAGATAGTTTTATTATAATAAGTTAAGTATTCTATAAATGAAATACTATAAGATATTTTTTTCAAAATGTACTCCTATAAAATTCTATCTTATAAAAAATACGATTACTTTTTCATCTCAATTCAAAAATTTTGAATATCTCGCTTATCTCAACGATAATAGAAGGTTTTTACTCCTCTCAAAATTTCCCCTTTATATCATCTGACATAGATGAATTCTTGATTCCTTTTTCGTATGCGTTACAAACCAAGTTTAAAGCTGGAAATACCCTATCCATTCTCCTCTTACTATCAAGAAAATTTTATAACGCATTATGGGAAAGCTCTTTAGATAAAGCATAATAGATTATTTTGCTCATTTAATGAAAATAATCCTATAGTCTATCTCCAGCTATCTTCTTTTAAAGATCTTTGCTTTCGATTTTTCCTTTGATATTTTCCTGTTAAAATCTTGCTGCTTTTATATGCCTGTACTACAATAGAACCATCTCTTATACCTTACTCAGTATAACATATGGAATAGAATTTTAGATGTGGAGTAAAACGATGTCTGATCTTGAAGGCTCCATCTTACCACCTCTGAAGTGGCTCTTTAATCAAAACCCTCCCATACCAGAAAACGTTCGCGATTGGCTCATGGAGTCGGGCTCGATGACGCTTCGATTAAAAAAATATTGCACCTGCTTTAGAGTTCAACGACAACGCGAATGTTTTATTACGCAAGACAAATTAAAAGAAGAAGCAGAACATCTCCCCCAAAGTGCACGTTATTGGCTACGCGAAGTTATATTGATGGGAGATAATAAACCTTGGCTCCTCGGACGCACAGTCATTCCACAAGAAACCCTTCTGCACAATCAAGCCTTGATGCATCTAGGGACAACCCCCTTAGGACAGTATTTATTTAATAGTGATAAACTAACCCGCGATTACATTCATATCGGCCAACAAGGCATGCTATGGGCACGCCGTTCCCGTTTTCGGCTAACGGGTAAGCCATTGTTGCTAACCGAGCTGTTTTTAAGAGATTCACCACTGTACTTTCACCATAAATAGAGAATATTTATTTTGCATAGCTTTAAAAAAATTAATCAGATCAAAAAAATTTCAAAATCATTTCAAAACAAATTACAAACAAAGGCTTCTGTTCAAAATATCTCTTTATCTCAGCTTTAAAATATTCCTCATTTAAAAAGCATTTTCAAATTCTGCTTTCCTTATCATAATCATGAAAACCAGTACTTGAATTAAGCAGATACGCTTCACATTGATAAGATCATCTGCATTTAAACTTTTTGTCGAATAATCACCACTCTTAGAGAAAAATGGCAACTCTTTATCAAGAGAGACAACAAGACATGCTTACAAAAAGTTTGAATTTTGTATCATCTAGCTTCTTTTCATCATCCTCTTTTTTATCTTTAACAGTGAAAACAATCAATCTTTTTAAAAGTAAAAAAACTATAATCTTTTTTAATGATATAACAGCCTTGAAGAACAACAAAATACAAGACAGAAAAATATTTATTGCTCTATGAATCTCAAAAAAAAACAGGTTTGTTCATTTCAAAGAATTATTTTTTTAATAAGAGCTTTATGTATAAGACATATACATTGACCAATATCCTATCGACGGACAGAAGCCTCGTACAATAAAAAATATTTCCCAACCCCTTTGAATTGATAAAATCTATTGCAATTTCTTACGAAGACTATTGCACACTTTAGAAAAATTCATTTGCCCCGCATACCGTTCCTTAAGCCACGCTATCACCTTACCGATATCACGTAATTTTTCAGCTTTCGTTTGTGCCAAAGCTTCACAAATAACCTGTTCGACTTCCATCTCCTTAAGCTGATAGGGAAGAAATTCACGAATAACTTCTATTTCTGCTTGTTCTTTCTCCGCTAATTCCAAGCAACCAGACTCTTTATAGACATGCATTAACGCTTCACGCTGTTGAAGCATTTTAGTGAAAACAGACTGAATCTGCTGATCATCTACTTCTCGCTTCCCTTCATCACAATAAAGAATATCACGATCCCTAACCGCAGCATTCATTAAACGAAGTGTAGCAAGACGTATACTGTCTTGCGCTTTCAAAGCAGCCTTAAGAGCTCCATCAATCTGGTCACGCAACATAAATTCATCCAATTTTGTTCAAGCGGGAAATGCTTTTAACCAATCTTTCTCCATCTTGCAATGGAAGATAAAAAAATAATTAAAGTCTCAATCTTAGAAAAGATAAAAACAAGACTTTACCTCTTCATGGAATGTCCTTATACTTTCCACTTTAGGAAAAACATCACCAGAATAATAGATACAGCATCTGTTAGAGGTATGATTTTTGTGTAAAGTTAATCATTATACCTTTCAGAAAATAAATTGTGGATACACACTATGATACAAACAATTTCATCGAGCAGACCTTGGAGTGTCAACAAACCTACAGCCCTCTTAGTTTTAGCTGATGGAACTGTTATTGAAGGCAAAGGAGCCGGTGCGACAGGGATTGCTGAAGCTGAAGTGTGTTTTAATACCGCCATCACAGGCTATGAAGAAATCCTCACAGACCCATCATACACACAACAAATCGTTAATTTTACTTTTCCTCATATCGGAAATGTAGGAGCAAATAGTGAAGATATTGAATCTCTCACGCCTCTCAACTGTCACGGTGCTGTTGGCGCTATTTTTAAAGCAGATATTACACATCCTTCCAATTATCGTGCCAATGAAAACCTTCATCAATGGCTTAAAGCGCGTAAAATTATTGCACTTTGTGGTATTGATACACGCGCACTTACAATTCTTATTCGTGAAAAAGGTGCACAAAATGCTGTCATTGCGCATAATTCTGAGGGAAATTTTGATATTCCCTCTTTAAAAAAACGTGCGCAAAAATGGCACGGTCTCATCAATCTTGACCTTACGAAAGAAGTGACGTCTCAATCATCAATACAATGGGATGAAGAACTATGGTGTTGGAATAAAGGATATGCCACAAACAATGTGCACAATCTTCATATCGTCGCCATTGACTATGGGATTAAACGCAATATTCTTCGCCTTATGGCAACACAAAAAGCACGCATTACTGTTGTGCCTGCCCACACAACAGCAAAAGAAATCTTGGCAATGAACCCTGATGGTGTTTTTCTTTCTAATGGACCAGGAGATCCTGCGGCTACCGCTCAATATGCCATTCCAACAATCAGCACATTAATTGATCATAATTTACCAATTTTTGGAATATGTCTTGGTCATCAACTTCTTGCTCTGACACTTGGCGCAAAAACCGTAAAAATGCACCAAGGACATCATGGTGCAAACCACCCCGTTAAAGACCTTAACAGTGGAAAAGTTGAGATTGTATCGATGAATCACGGTTTTGCTGTAGATGCAACCACTTTACCAAAACATGTTCAAGAAACACATATCTCTCTCTTTGATGGTTCTAACTGTGGGATTCGAGTCATTGGAAAACCAGTTTTTTCTGTTCAATATCACCCCGAAGCTTCTCCTGGACCACAAGATAGTCACTACCTCTTTCAGCATTTTTGTGATCTCATTATGAATTATAAAAAAATATCTTAAGACAAAATGCCGTACCTTTTGGCTTCTCTTCTCTGAATTATATCATTTTCCTCCCCATAATAATAGTATTCCTGACAACTTATGGAATAAGTACTATTATTCGTCATTTCGCAACTTAAATGAGAGTACAAAATACCGTAAAGTTTTCTCACTTTCCTCCTTGTTCGTTCTCTTATGCCCCTCCTTTTGATTATATAATATCAATCAAAACCACCAACTGCCCCCCCCCAAGAAAGATGAGTGAGTTAATATTTTGAGTACCTAACAGAGCTATCGTAAGAAACGTTGGAAACTAGCAAAGTGAATGATGGTACTGCATCTTTTTATAAATAAAGAGAAGTGTGGACTGTGAATCTTATACCATTTCTAGAAACTGTTCCCTTCTATTCTTCATCGAAACGATCACGAAATTGGTATCTCCCCATTGAAAACTATTCCCTCAAAACAAGTGCTTGATTCACGAGATCGTTCTGAGCATTCTACTATGCATCAGAAGCACTATTCCTATTAAAAGACGAAACAAACAAAAAACAAACAAAAGTGTGAAACAAAGCAACAAATCTGTACTCTTTAAAAAATATTAGTGTCAATAATCGTTTTGAAAACGGTATAGCCGAATGAAAAAACAATAGCTGGAAACGGCTTTCCAACTTTACGCCTTTATATTCTTTCCAAGTGGGGTTTTCTTTCAATTTCAGAAAGGATGCAAATAAATAGACACAATATTTGACTTCCAATTTTGGTATCAAAAATCTTAAATCGTTCGTACAATACTGATACATCTGACACTGAAGCATTTTTTCAACATACTGTTCCATGAGCACGAGATGTTGATAAGCAAAAAACACGAGCTTTATGCTGCATAAGAATATCACAAAACAAAAAAATATTCGCAATAAATGAAAATAATTATCGGTATTTTATATGATATTTTATAAAATAAATCACAAAAAAACTTTCTGCTTATCACACAGCATTTTTTGTGCATTCTCTATGCAAAACATCCTTACAAACTCTCTTCAACAAATTAACGTACCCGCAAGGAAAAAATAGCCGTTGCAACGACAAGAAGCAAAAATCCTCCGATAAAAGGAGCACCAGAAAAATAAAACAATGCATTTTTATCTGTAAAACATTCAAAGAGAAACACATAAAAAACAGAACCAAATATTAAACTCAATGAAATAACAGATGTCATCGCTCCTTGTAGTTCTCCTTGTACATTTATCGGCACCTTCGCTGAAGCAATAGAACGGATAGGTGCATGAACAAGATATTCAAGCATTGTACACACAAAAACCATATAAACCATCCACCCCTTTGTTGCGAATGTATAGCCCAGCATAGCAACGGATGCAAACAAAAGCCCCACGATAACGATATGCCAATCACTCCATCGCTTAGAAAAATAAGGCAGAATAAGAGTGACGACAACAAATTGTCCTATCCCAAAAACACTATAGGATAACCCAATGGAAAACGAACTCCAATCATAGCGTTCTTTTGCAATGAATGCCCAAATGCTTAACCATACAGATTCTGCAAACCAATAAAGAAAAAAAACCAATAACACCCAAAGAACCATCGGATATTGCTTCAGTTGCCAAAAAGCACCTAAGGGATTTGCCCGCTTAATATCAAAAAGGCGCCTATTCCATAGAGAAAGAGTTTCTGGAAGCATAACCCAAGAAAAAATAAAATTAATGAGCGAAAAACCAGCAGCAAAATAAAATGGAATACGCGGACCAAACTGCCCTAAAAAACCACCAATAAACGACCCTAAAATAAACCCTAATGCGGATGCAACCCCTAATAGACTAAAATTGCGTGTACGGTTTTTGTCATCCGATATATCTGCAAGATAAGCTGTACAAGTTGCAAAGCTAGCACCACTTATCCCAGACAAAAGACGCCCGATAAATAACATAGAATAGCTCCATGCTATAGCACATATCAGATTATCAAGAGCAAAGCAGATAATAGAAACAAGCAAAATAGGACGGCGACCATAACGATCAGAAAGATTGCCAATAACAGGAGCAAATAAAAACTGCATCACTGAATAAGCAGCAAGTAATTTCCCTCTTTCTACAAAAGATGTACTGACATCTTTTCCAGTTAACTGAGAAAAATATTCAGGCAAAACAGGACAAATAATTGCAATGCCAAGAATATCTAACAATAAAGTGATGAACACTAAAATGAGCCCACGCTGAACAAACTCCGGATTGAGCATCTCATCTTGCATGACATACACACTATTTTACATACACAGTTACGCCCCCGCTCTCTTTTCCTCCCCTTTTTCAAAGTATTCTATACCGTATAATTTTTATAATATAGAATAATAACAAAGTAAAAATTACAAAAAGAGTCAAGATAAAAATATAAAATTATTTTTTACTTTTTATATCGTTATAAAAGTATAAAAAATATTTTTTATATTAAATGACTAAATATTCATGAAACTAAATCAATGAATAAAGTCTCAAGGAATATAGAATATTCCAATAATTTTAGAAACATTATGATTAATTTTATCAGACATTATTTCCCCTTCTCATACCTCTACTTTTAAAAATATCAAATCTATTAGATACATAAGATTCCCTATAGTAATTGAAATCTTTAAAAGGATAAACTCTTAAAAAAATTTATCTTCAGGATATACGATGAGGTTAAAAAAGCATTATCAAAATAGCTTAACACTGTAAAAAACTGATCATATTTATTGAGGCAATCAATGATTATATGTTATCATTGAATTCGCTAATGATCTAATCTAATAAGCATGAGAAAACACTACTTTTAGTGAGAGTTGTCCATAAGCTGTTAAATGCAAAAACGATGTATAAAATGCGAAAAATACCCCTATTCATTCTCACTTTAATGTTAGTGACAGGATGTGATGTTCAAAATTCTGATTCACAAGAGGATGTTTTAAAAAATAAAATAGAAACACAACAAACAACCAACGTAGAGCTAGATCCCTATACTTTAAATAAATTAAATGTTCTTCTTAAAAAACGTTCAGAAACACATGATCACGAAAAAGGACCTCTGATTGACTTTCTTTCTGAAGCTTTTTTAGGGACACCTTACCAAGCAAATATGTTACAGGGCTCAGAAAAGACACCAGAAAAACTCATCATTGATTTTAGGGGCTTAGATTGCTTCACTTATCTGGATTACGTTGAAGCATTGCGCAAATCAACATCCCCAAAAGAATTCATAAATAACGTCATAAAAACGCGTTACATTAAGGGTAATATTCATTTTTTAAATCGAAAACATTTTTTTACCGACTGGGCTTATAGAGAATATAAACTCGCCGCTGATATTACTGCTGAAATAAGTCCTCATGCAGTCAGCATAGAAAAATATCTCAATAAAAAAGCTGATAATGGAAACTATCTTCCTGGACTTCCAGTTGTGAAACGCACAATAACGTATATTCCAAGCAACTTTATTAATGAAGAGGTTCTAAGCCATTTAAAATCAGGAGATTTCATTGGCATTTATACAAAACTTGCTGGATTGGATGTAACGCATGTGGGCTTCTTTATCATGACAGATAAAGGACCAATGTTACGCAATGCTTCTTCACGAAAAGAAAATGAAAAAGTCGTCGATTCCCCTTTTATGGATTATGTTGCCAAAACACCAGGAATTATTGTTTTAAGAGCCCTTGAATAACATTGAAGAACATCATAGCAATATGAGATGAGATAACTTTTTTATTCTTAATAGATAGACTGAAGTTACTCAGATAAACATCAACTTCCTATAAGCTACACGGATAAAATCATCTTTGGAGAAATGACAGTTATAATGACCTTTACCAACTGAAAGCTGAAGATAAGCCAAACTCGGTTGTCGTATTACGCTTTTTTTTTCATATTCTCGACCCAAGAGTTATCTATAGACGACTACCACTCTAAATTTATGAATATAAAAAACATATATTTTTTTTGTAAGAAATAAGTGAAACCAGATATGTTATAATTATTGTTTCACAAAGTATTTTATATAAAATTATAGTTAAGCTTCATTCTCCCTTGCTCTCAAAAACAAGAGATCTATTCTCAACAGCCCCATAAACAGTCCATCCTCTTAAGCCAATTTCAGCAACTAACCATTTCATATGATTCAATTAAACGCCACCAGCAAACCTCACTGCTCAATATTGACCGCACCCTCTAAAAACACTTAAGAGATCAAATTTTATAGGTCTTATCTCACCACACCTTAAATAACAGTGTATGACAACAGAATAAATTTTGCCTTAGAGTACTCAGTTTAACCTTCTCCTCTACTGATGCAAAAATAAAATCAACGAAAGAGCATCATTGTATTTCCAAGAGATATGAGCTGCCACACCGTAAAAAATGAATGTTCGTAAAATGACAGTCAATTTGAAAAAAATTTTTTATATAACTTTTTATATAAAAGGTATCATCGTTGTACCGGGAGGCAATTTAGCCTCATCTTCAGGTTCGACATGAATAGAAATACGCACATTATCAAATTCTTTTTGAAGAACAGCTTCAATTCTATCACAAATTTTATGGGCTTCTCCAACCTGCATAATAGCTGGAACAACCAAATGAAACTCTATAAAAGTAACCCTACCAGCAACACGCGTCCGTAAATCATGAATCTCAAGTGCACCATCTGCATTCGCAGAAATCAACTCCCGAATCCGCATGGTTTCATTCAATTCAACGCCAACATCCATTAATCCTTGAACAGCATTCCTAATCACCTTCCAGCCCTGTAAGAGAATATTAACAGCAACAATTATCGCTAAAATAGGATCTAAAACGCCCCATCCCCCTATAAAACCAGCAATCAAACCAATTAAAATTGCAAGCGACGTGAAAACATCTGTTATGAAATGCACGCCATCAGCTTTAAGAGCCGGTGAGCGATGACGTTTTCCCTGCCCAATAAGAACCATTCCCCACATGCAATTTATAACAGTTGCAACAAGATGAATAACAAGCCATATTCCAGGTTTCTGCAATAATTTAACAGTAGAAAGCGCTATCCATGCTTCTCTTAAAATAACGATTGCTGCAATAATAATGAGAATTCCTTCAAGAATCGCAGAAAAATATTCCGCTTTATGATGTCCAAAAGGATGATCATGATCGGCTGGCTTCATACTCACTTTAACAGCCCACCATGCTGCCAAAGATGCAAGAATATTGACAATTGATTCCAACGCATCAGAATAAAGAGCAACCGACCCTGTAATGTGATATGCCCAATATTTCAAAGCAAAAACAATACACGCAATAAAAATAGAGTATAAAGTTAAGCTTTGTATATTCACATTCATGAATCCTATCCTTTTCTTCACAAAACAAGGAATAATCTATTCAATCCTATAATGACATTTTTGGCATATCAGCAATATTTTCTCAATATTACAGAAGCTTCATCACACACTAAACGTCTCAATTCACCATTGTTATCGCAAAAACTGCTCAGTTACACGGACATCAATAATAAAGGATGAAGAAAACAAACCATCAACAAACAGCTTTCCCAAGAGTAGTCAAACACATCCCCTGCATTAAACATTTTCTGAATAACATAAAACCATCTCACGTCTCATGAACGAAAAGCTTGCCTTTGCTCAAATGTATTATAATCATGCGTTATTTTTACATCTTATGACGTGCATTATTACCCATCTATAAACATCTTTGCGCTTTAGAAAAAATGACTGAGCACTTTCCTGTATCCTCACAGCTTAAGGAAATTTCAAAATATAATTGCTAAAAAACTGAGAAAAAAATGACTCCCAAAAAAAGAATCTGGGCATTGGGGACCCAGATTCTTTTCCCTTATAAATTAAGGGTATACAGAACTTGGGAAATAGCGGGGACCCAAGACACTGCACCCGATACGAAAACAACACCTAATTATCCCGCATCAGTATTTTCACAATACACCCATCAGTATATGTTGTCAACACAAATTCTACTATAAGTTTAAAATAATGTTTTTTTATTTCTCTTTTTTAAAAATAAAGCAACTTCTAACATCTGGAAATTGAAAGCAAAAAGCATTAAAAACCTCGCATGCATTTGAATATCACAACAATCAACGAAATAAATGACCCACGTCTGAGAGACTATCATAATATCCGTGAAAAAGATTTCGTTGGACGACAACAGCAATTTATTGCTGAAGGTAAAATAACCTTGACCGCATTATTGCATTCGAAAGAATTTTCTACTCTCTCGCTGCTTATCGTAGCAAAACGCCTCCCTGGACTTCTACCGCTTTTAGAAAAAACACAGCCTCAATGTCCCATTTATTGTGTTCCACAAGAAGTCATGGATGATATCACCGGTTTCCATGTTCATCGTGGTGTTCTGGGGATCGGTAAACGCAATACGCTCCCATCATTAGAAAGTTTTTTACAAAATCTTCCGGAAAAAGCTTTGATTCTGGTTTTATGTGGTATTTCGAATCACGATAATATGGGATCAATTTTTCGTAATGCAGCAGCCTTTGCCAGTCACGGCATTATTGTTGACAAAACCTCATGCGATCCACTTTATCGCAAATCAATTAGAGTTTCTGCCGGCGCAGCTCTAAAAGTACCCTACACGCAACACGCTGATATAAATGACATTATAGCTGCTCTACACGATGAAAATTTTCATCTTTATGCACTCTCGCCTTCTGCCTCATCTACGCTCAAGCAAGCGAACAAAACCAAAAGAATGGCACTTATTCTTGGAACAGAAGGTGATGGCTTACCACTCCATATACTACAACAATCAAAAGCCTTACGAATTCCCATGACTGACGGCTTTGACAGCCTCAATGTTGCCACAGCTTCAGGGATCGCTCTCGCCCATTTTACCGACTTTGACCATTCAAGGTAATAATACTTTAAATTGTCACAAACTTCCGATGATGTTTGTTTTTTACCAACCCCAAAGGCTGCTATACCCTAGCATTTTAGAGCATTCGTAAAAGACATTTTTTCCCCACCACCATCTCCTGGTAGTGTGCAAAAACATAGTTTTAATGGATTTATCATAAAATAAATCTGCAATGAGAAAATCTTACGGAAATCTCTCATTCAAGTTGAATGATAAAAAATTATCATTATAAATTGATTCACTTTCTTTTTATGAAGCCGTTGTTTTAAATTGAGAGGAAACAGAATCTTTTGTTTCAAGATTGCATAAAACACGCTTCAACATCATTTCAATGTCAGCTGCTCGTTCTGAATGCGTTACAAATCCGCCCCCCAGAATACGCGCTTCATGTCCATTTCCATCATAAAGAACACAAGCTTGCCCTGGTGCCACGCCATTTTCTCGTTCCAATAGATCAACGGAAAAAACACCTTCTTTATAATGCAAGCGTGCAAGATGGGGAGGACGCGTTGAACGCACCTTCACAGCCACTTCAATACCTTGAGAAGGAAAATTATCCAACGCCTCATCACCAAGCCAATTCACATCACGTAAAAAAAGCTTATGCGTTTCTAACATTTCACGCGGTCCAACAATAACACGCGCATTCTCCACATCGAGATAAACCACATAAAGCGCTTCACCCGTTGACACCCCAATACCACGACGTTGACCAACGGTATAATTAACAATTCCCGAATGTTTACCTAAAATCTTTCCATCGATATGGACAATAAAGCCAGGATTAGCAGCTTCTGGACGCAGTTTTGCGATAACATCTGAATATTTTCCTTGTGGAACAAAACAAATATCCTGACTATCATGCTTATTGGCAACCACAAAACCCATTTCTGCAGCTATTTCACGAACGCGCGCTTTCGGAAGGTCGCCAAGTGGAAAACGCAAATAATCAATCTGTTCTTGTGTTGTTGCAAAGAGAAAATAACTCTGATCACGATCGTTATCGAGAGGACGAAAGAGTGCTCGATGTGCCCCATGAGAACGCGAACGAATATAATGTCCCGTTGCCAAAGCATCTGCCCCCAATTCGCGTGCTGTTGCTAATAAATCAGCAAACTTAACCGTCTGATTGCACGCAATACACGGCACTGGAGTTTCTCCATGAGCATAGCTTTCTGCAAAAGGATCAATAACAGCCTCGCGAAAGCGTTTTTCATAATCAAGAACATAATGCGGTATTCCCAACGTTTCTGCAACACGGCGCGCATCTTCAATATCTTGTCCTGCACAACACGCCCCCACCCGATGCGTTGCAGCCCCATGATCATAAAGCTGCAATGTAATGCCAATGACATTATACCCTTCCCTTTTCAAAAGGCCTGCAACAACCGATGAATCAACTCCCCCCGACATTGCAACAACAATGCGAGAATCCTCAGGTTGTCCTGGTAAATCAAGACTATTCAAAAACATGTACTCATTCTCTATTTAGTGCTCTCTTAATGGATACCCATATGTTAACATTCTAATGCGCGTTTCTTCACCACTTTTATACTATTGATTGTCCTTATATTGTTTTTTTATCCTTTCCACAACTAGAGCATCACTTTCTTAAAAGCAGCTGTAAATAAAAAAGAGTGATAGAAATAAGGCACAATGGTAATCGTTTAAGAAAACTTTTTTCTCTTTTTTCAAATCTAGCAAAATAAAATCTGGTAAAATATTGCAAGAGGTGCTTCTAAACAGTTTGCTCGGGCCTCTTTTACATGCTCAATAACTTTATTAATTTTTCCTTTCAGCACGTTTAGCTCTTTTTTAAATTTCATGCTCTATAAACGAATCAAATCCTTGACTAAAGGTAGAGGATACGAATGACCAATTGGATAAAAACACAAATGAAATATGTTATTGGGCCAGATGGAAGTCCACTTACAATTGCTGACCTACCGCCAAAAACAACACGGCGCTGGGTGATACGTCGCAAAGCTGAAGTTGTTGCGGCTGTCAGAGGTGGATTGTTAAGTCTTGACGAGGCATGTCAACGTTATACTTTAACTGTGGAGGAATTTCTTTCATGGCAGAGTTTGATCGATGAACACGGCTTAGCGGGCTTACGAACGACCAAGATTCAACACTACAGGCATTAAGTTGCCAGTGATCATGATTTGGTAACATAAAACACTTTATAAAAACAGCTAAACTTGATAAAAGTTTAGCTGTTTTTATATTATTTTCAAAAGATAAATCTGAAAGAATTGATTTGAATTTTCAATAATTTTTTTGATCACCCAGTCATTGAATTAGATTGAATCAAGATATCTTCATCATCTGCGGTAGTCCTTTTGTCTCGTGCTTCCAAAAGCTGTGCATGTTGCAGTTCTGTATTAGCTTCATGAAGAGCAATTTCAGCATTTGTTTTTTGAAGCTGTAAATCACGAATGGAATCGAGGAGATTATCGCGTCTTTGCCGAGCTGCACGTGCAAAAGCAGAATAAGCAAAATGGTGAACATCGTTGTTTCCAGATTTACGTTCTTCATGAGAAATTTGTGTTTCCAGCTCTAACACCATTCGTTCAAATTCTGCAATCATCATCTCAAGCTGTGCAATTTCGCGGCGCTTTCCGCGCACTTGAAACATCCTCAATCGCACCATATTTTCCCGTGGCTTCATACTCACTACTCCTTGATTGTGCCAACTCAAAACGCGCATTCATACTCAATTCATATCGTTTTAGTTATATATCTAGCCGAAAAAAACAGTCCTTAATTAAGACCATAACTTCACCCTTCCTTAAAGCATTTGCAAACACAACCTTCTTTAAAGAGCCATAACTATTTCTTTATTTTTCCCTCCCACTATAAAACGAGGAGGTTTAAAGCTCGGTAAATAAACACTAAAATTGTAAAAAAGTAATTTATAAGGCTTTTTTACAAAATTTTCTTAGCTTAAAGCCTATAGAAAAAGCCCTTCATTTCTTATTATGTGAACAAATACCGTTTTTTTTTTAATAATTTTATAGCCTCTTTCAAAAATAATAATATTTTGTTAACCACTACCATGGATAGTGGGGAATTTGGTAGTGATTGTTGCGCGTACTACTGAAATATTCATAAATGCTTTATTGCTAAGTGTTTGATTTCATGAATTGTTTTTATAAACAGTGGTTTTACCAACTGTTTATAAAATAGAAATGCTCCTTGTGATTCGGAGAGGAGCGAAGTGAGGGATCTAAAATGCGCGTATTATTAATTGAAGATGATAGAGCGGTTACTCAAAGCATTGAGTTGATGCTAAAGTCAGCTAATTTTAATGTTTATATCACTGATCTGGGTGAAGAAGGTATCGATTTAGGAAAACTCTATGATTATGATATCATTTTGCTTGATCTGAATTTGCCCGATATGTCAGGATACGATGTCTTACGAACTCTGAGATTGGCAAAAATAAAAACGCCTGTCCTTATCCTTTCCGGTATGAATGCCATTGAGGATAAAGTTCGTGGTTTTGGCTCTGGAGCAGATGACTATATGACAAAGCCTTTCCATAAGGATGAGCTTATTGCGCGTATTCATGCGGTTGTTCGTCGTTCTAAAGGGCATGCACAATCAGTTATTGTTACCGGTGATCTCACCGTTAATCTTGACGCAAAAACCGTCGAAGTTGCAGGACGCCCTGTTCACTTAACGGGTAAAGAGTATCAAATGCTAGAGCTTCTCTCTTTGCGCAAAGGCACAACACTGACCAAAGAAATGTTTCTCAATCATCTCTATGGTGGAATGGATGAGCCAGAACTAAAAATTATCGATGTTTTTATCTGTAAATTACGGAAAAAATTGGAAGCCGTTTCTTCAAATGTCAATTACATTGATACCGTTTGGGGACGTGGTTATGTTTTGCGTGATCCAATTGAAGAAAACGTAAGAAAAACCGCTTAAGCAGTGAAAATACACATTGTAAAATCTCGGGATGTAGCGGGCCGAGATTTTCCCCAGATTTTTTCTGTTACAAATAAAAAAACGCACATAAAAAAATCTTATATAGAAAGCGCTTAAATCTTAAGAAGTAACCACACCCTATTCACAAACATCATCTTATCGCTCGTAAATTTGATCGAAGTTTTTTCCCCAACACGGCTTAAGCGCTTCTTTCTTATTCAAAGCTTTTTTACACTTTCTAAAACAATACAACAATCCTTTTCATCAATATTTATTTTCATCTCTGTCATCTGAGAAAGTAACATTGTGTAATAAAATTGGATGACATGGGCATCAATAAGCTCTTCTTTAACTTCTCCATGATATAACGCAAAAAAATGAGGAGGAATACGAAGATTTTTACCGAAAATCTCAAATCGAAAAGAACGTTTATCTTCCTCTTGCTCAATCATAACAACAATCTCACCGCCACGAGAAACGGTTGCATTTGCAATCAATAACAAATTAAGCAAAAGTTTAACTTCATCTTTCTGTAACAAAAAAGAGGAGGCTTGCCATTTTAAAGTTGCTTTTTCTTGCTGCATATATTGTTGAGCAACCTGCTCTGCTGCACGTGTATCTATTTGTCCTCCACTTGCACCAGAAAAACCAAAAGCCAATCGCGCAAATTGCAGACGCGCAGAAGCACTTGCAACGGATAAACGCACCAATTGTAAAGCGTCTTCTTCAGCTCCTCCATCATCATAAAGCTCCATTGCATTTTGAATAGCCCCCACAGGAGAAATCAAATCATGGCAAATACGACTACAAAGCAAAGCAGCAAGATCCATAGGCTTCAAAGAAATATCTAACGTCATAATGATTGAAAACTCCCAGATTTAAAAAAAACAAACTTTATTTTAAAGAAAAACTCTTAACATCTGATGCATAACAGGAAATATCAACAATCATGCTAAAAAAAATTAAGCAATAAATTCAATAATTTAAATAATCTTACATTTTATTTTTATTTGAATAGAATAAAAATCCTAATATTATCTTTTTCTGTCAATAATAAAAGGAGAAAACTCTATGGCTCTCTCTCTTCTAAAATACTGGTACAAAAATATTATATCTTTAATCTTCTTTTTATTCATCACCTTAAACACCACACATGCTCAACTAAAACCAATAGAAAAAAACGACCTCCATTATTCACTCCAAGAAATTATTGATTCTGGTCATATTTTTTTTGGAAAAACGACCAGTGGTTTGGCTGTTGCCATTCAAAATATTTTTTCAAAATACGGTTATCCTAATGCCTATATTTTAGGAGAAGAAGCCTCTGGTGCCTTTTTTGCTGGCTTAACCTATGGCGAAGGAAAAGTTTTTAGCAAAAGCTATGGTCAGCATAAAGTTTTTTGGCAAGGTCCCTCAGTAGGGTGGGATTTTGGCGGCCAAGGCTCTCGTTTAATGATCTTGGTTTACAATCTTAAGAGCATAAATAATTTATGGAAACGCTATGGTGGTATTTCAGGTTCAGCCTATTTAATTGCAGGTGTTGGTTTTCATGTTCTCAAATACCATGATACTTTGTTAATTCCAATACGGACAGGGATCGGTGCACGTCTTGGTATTAATATAGGATATTTAAAATTAACACCTAGACCAACATGGAATCCGTTTTAAACGATTCCTTATTTGAAAAGGGGTATTATGTTTATTCAATCGTTTCTTTTTTTTATTCTTGGCATTGCATCGATTTCTTGGATACTGGTGCTTTTGTCTCCTCTTATTTGGCGTAAAGCCGTTCATTTTGCGTATAAAGATATTTGTGCGCAAATTCCATTATCACTCACAGAAATACAAGCTAACCATGACTTTGTCCGTGCAAAACATGCTGTAGAATTAGCAAAAAACCAACAAAAATACGAATCTTTGCAAAAAAAATACATCCAACAGAAAATACAGCTAAGCCAAGTAAAAGAACAGCTTTATCAGCTATATCTCTCAGCACAAAATACTTTTCCCAAAGAAACGATTGCAATCAAACAAAATATCATCGCAACAAACACCTTCAAGGAAAAGCACAATGATACGTGAACAAATCACACACTATCAGCAACGTTTACAAAAAATCCAAACGCATGGGCTTGATACAAATGCTACCCAGCAACTACTGGAAGAACTGCGTGAAGAAACAAAAGAACTTGCCGCAACATTAGCCGCTCAAATAGCGCTAGAAGAGGGAAATACATCCCCCATCAACACACTCATTCAAAACTCAAAAAATAAAAATGACCTAGCATCGTGTATTCGCCAAAAAATAACTTATCTCTCCACCCTCCCCCTTAAATAAGTTGTATTTCAAAAAAGCTTTGTTGTAACTTTTATAACCCAAATAATTTTTATTAAATGCGACTTTCTTGTTCAGTTAAAGAAAAAATTTCTTATCCCAAACCGATTTGAAAAAATCCATCGTCTTGTCTAGTGATTCCATTCGCTTGCCATATCAGCGCCCTAAAGTACAGCATTCGCTGAATCCTAGAAGCAAATATATCCGTCACACATTTTAACGAAAAATACCTTCTGAAATAGACCAACCCATCCAGCTTTTACCATACGTTTTAAAGATAAAAACACACACTCAAAAGTGATAAAAATCTCTTATTTTTTGGATGATCGTATCCTGATCCGTTTGCGTCAAGTAAGGATGCATTGGCAAACTTAAAACACACTCTCCTAAAGACTCTGAAACAGTAAGGGAATCTTTTACATAAGAAAAGTGTTTATAAGCTAGCTGTTTATGTAAAGGAGTTTTATAATAAATCATTGTAGGAACGGAATTTTTTTGTAAAAAATCCTTTAATTTATCACGCTCTTTTACCTTAATCGTATATTGAGCATAAGCGGAACGAATATTTTCTTCTATTTCTGGAACTGTAACAATATCTCTTAAACCATCGCAATAGCGTTGAGCAATTTCTACACGCTTTTCCATTTCATCTTCAAAAATCACAAACTTTTCTAGTAAAATTGCCGCCTGAATACTATCAAGACGCGAATTCATACCAATCCGTACATTATCATATTGTGTTTCACCTTTACCATGAAACAAAATGGAGCGTAAAAGTTCTGCCAAATCATCATCATTTGTCATCATAGCGCCTCCATCGCCATAACACCCTAATGGTTTTGCAGGATAAAAACTTGTTGCAGCCACGTCACCAAAAGCACCACACATAGTATTCCCGCTTCTTCCCCCCATAGATTGAGCAGCATCTTCAATTACAAAAAGATTTTCCTTTGCAGCCATTTGAGTAATTTTCACATAGTCAGCAGCAAGCCCAAATAAATCAACAGCAATAATAGCCTTTGGCTTTAGACGCCCTTCTTTTTTAACCATTTCGATAGCGTGAGAAAGTTTTTCAACATCAATATTGAATGTATCGGGTAAAACATCAACAAAAACAGGTTCAGCGCCCACCAAAGCAACCACTTCGGCCGTTGCAGAAAACGTAAAGCTAGGACAAAACACCGCATCACCTGGACCAATATTTTTAGCCATGAGAGGCATCTTCAAAGCATCAGTTCCATTAGCACATGCAATCACATGTTTTACACCAAGATAGTCTGCCAATTTTTCTTCAAATTCTGTTACTTCCGGCCCCAAAATATACTTCCCACTAGCAACCACATGTGCAATTGCAGAATTAATTTTATCTTCAATACGCGCACGCTGCGCCCCAAGGTCGATGAATTGCATATTAACTCCATTGATCATCACAAGAGTGCAAAAACGCTACCTATCTCTTTTATCTATCATAATTGACACCAGCAGCTGTTAAAATCCGTAAAATCGCAATAGCATCATCACCATTTGTACGAGGTGATTGACGCGTTTCAATACAATGAAGAAAGTGCCGTAATTCGCGAGTAAGCGGCAAATCTTCACAAACATCAATGTAATTCAGCTCCTCCCTTCTAAAAGCCCACTTTTGATTTTCTTTCCAAATGGCAAAATGGTGCATTGCCAATTTACGGTTCCACGGTTCCATATCATCAAAAACAAGCATAGCCTTTGTCCCAACAACGGTTAAACGCCGTTCACGATAAGGACTCAAGCGTGAAGTAAAAAGATGACCACGCACACCATTTGGAAAATTCATATGAACATGAGAAAAATCAGAAATCTGATCAACGACAGCAGTCCCCTCACCACGGATTTCGGAGGGTTCACATCCTGTCAATGCCAAAATCATTGAGAGATCATGAGGGGCAAGATCCCATAAAGCATCACTTTGTGTGTGAAATTTTCCAAAGCCTAATCTGTGAGAATAAATATATCGCACCTCCCCCAATTCCCGCTTTTTCACTAATTCATACATTTTTTCAAAAGCTGGATGAAACCGTAAAATATGGCCCACCATAAAAATCCGCCCATAAGCATCTGCCTCCTGAACTTGGCGTTTAGCATCATCGATATTTAGAGCTATTGGCTTTTCCACCAAAACATCTTTACCATTTTTAACAGCACGAAGCACATTTTGTGTATGAAACTGTGGAGGCAGCGCTAATACCAGCGCATCAATATCTTTCTGAGCAAAAAGATCATCTGGTGCAACAACCTCTACACCATACATCGTTGCAAAACGAACAGCACGATCGCTATCAATATCAGAAACTGCTGCTAAAGCCCCAAGAGAATGGAGTGTCTTTATATGATTTCCACCCCAATGACCGCATCCTAAAACCGCTACACGTGGCACCATTTTCATGCCTTACCTTACTTGATCTATAAAATTACACTTTTACATATCGAGGATAAAATAGAATGACAAGAGAAAAGCTTAAAAACGATGCTTGACATCTCACTATTCTACCCCTTATATCCGCAAAAGATGTAATTATTTGCAATTATAATTTTGTTTTGGCGGAGTAGCTCAGTAGGTTAGAGCAGAGGAATCATAATCCTTGT
This sequence comes from Bartonella queenslandensis, assembly GCF_018155095.1. Classification (GTDB taxonomy): domain Bacteria; phylum Pseudomonadota; class Alphaproteobacteria; order Rhizobiales; family Rhizobiaceae; genus Bartonella; species Bartonella queenslandensis_B. Next base: position 185,098 of record NZ_NAAI01000004.1, read on the forward strand.
GTCGGGGGTTCAAATCCCTCCTCCGCTACCATTTCTTTCAGAATCGTGTGTGTAGCTTGCTGTAGCTTGCCACCAGGTTTTGCATAATTTGACAGCAGGTTTTGCATCAATTTATTTTTTTTCGAAGGGTTTTTAAGGGGTTCTCAAAGGGTCTTCAAAGGTTGTTTAAAGCCTCTTTAATGAGTCTTTATTTTTCTCTCTTATAAGGTCGCAATTTTTGATGATGAGTTCTTGAGCTGGAATCATATTATTTGAGAAGCAGCGTATATAAGATGTGTTCACCTCTTTGAGCATAAATTGACTAATAGTTTTTCCGTATCCT